>CAZAEM010000032.1:0-27680 GCA_964484225.1 uncultured Eubacterium sp. | reverse complement strand
TATCATGCCCCGCAGGGGTATGATGCCTCTCCGGCGAGGAGCGAAGCGACGTAATGTGACTTGCATCAGGGATGCAAGTCAGGAGCGAAGCGACGTAATGTGACTTAATAAAGAAACTCAGGAGGACATACTATGGCAGTGATTCGACCATTTTGCTGTGTGCGCCCGGCCGCTTCGGTGGCGGACAGGGTGGCGGCATTACCATATGACGTTTACAACAGGCAGGAAGCCCGGGCGGAGGTGGAGAGAGAACCGCTTTCCTTTTTAAAGATAGACCGGGCTGAGACATCCTTTGATGATTCGGTGGACACCTATGCACCGGAGGTGTACCGGAGGGCAAAGGAACTCCTGGAGAAAGACATGGCGGAGGGGATCCATCTGAAGGACAGCGAACAGGGGTATTATGTCTATGAACTGACCATGGACGGGCGGTCCCAGACGGGGCTTGTGGCCTGTGCCTCCGTGGATGACTATTTAAATAATGTGATAAAAAAGCATGAAAATACAAGGGAGGACAAGGAGCAGGACCGCATCACCCATGTGGATACCTGCAGTGCCCAGACCGGGCCCATTTTTTTAACTTACCGGTCGGAAAAGGCCATCGACGAGGTTGTGGACAGGGCGAAGAAAAAAACGCCGCTCTATGACTTTACGGCAGTGGACGGCATAGGACACAGAGTTTGGAAAATCAGCGGGAGGGAGGATGTGGAGAAGATCCGGATGAGCTTTGAGGGGATCCAAAAAATTTATATTGCCGACGGGCATCACCGGGCGGCGTCCGCTGTGAAAGTGGGGCTGAAGCGGAGACGGGAGAATCCGGGCTGGGATGGCAGTGAGGAGTACAACTTCTTTCTCTCTGTGCTGTTTCCCCATGATCAGCTGATGATCATGGATTACAACCGGACGGTGCGGGACCTGAACGGCCTGTCGGAGAAGGAATTTCTGGAGAAGATAACCGAAAATTTTTCCCTGGAGAAAAGTGATGGTCCGGTGAAGCCGGATGAGAAGGGGATTTTTGGGATGTACCTGGACAGGCAGTGGTATCGGCTGAGGGCGAAACCGGAGCTCTATGAGGGAAAAGACGCCGTAGGCAGCCTGGACGTGTCGGTGCTGCAGGATTACCTGCTGGGGCCGGTGCTGGGGATCGGCGATCCCCGGACGGATCACAGGATTGACTTTGTGGGAGGGATCCGGGGTCTCAAAGAGCTGGAGAAGAGGGCGGACGGAGATATGAAGGTTTCCTTTTCCCTGTATCCCACATCCATCACCGAGTTGTTTGACGTGGCGGACCAGGATCTGCTGATGCCGCCCAAGTCCACATGGTTCGAGCCAAAGCTCCGCAGTGGACTGTTTATCCACCAGATATGACAGGAGGTGCCTGATGGAACGTTTTTTTAACTCAGATAATGTTGTTATGAGGGTAATGAGCAAGATTTTTGACATGGGTTTTCTGTCCCTGATCTACCTTGTGTTCTGTGTGCCGGTAGTCACCTTCGGGGCGGCTACCACATCCCTTTATTATGTCAGTGCCAAGGTGCTGCGACATAACCGCAGTTATGTGTGGAGGGAATTTTGGAGCTGTTTCAAGCAAAATTTCAAGCGCGCCACGATACTGGGGGTTCTGTACCTGGTGGTAGACATTATCCTGGTGTGGAACTTTCTTGTGACCTACCAGGCGGAGGGAGTGGGTGGATATCTTTCGGGGGCCTATATCACGATGCTCTTTATCGTGGCCTGTGTGGGCTGCTATGTGTTTCCCCTGCTCTCACGGTTCGATATGAATGTTCTGGGGATATTGCGCTTCAGTCTGTTTTGTGCTTTCCGGCATTTCCTGCACACGCTGTTGCTGATGCTGATTTTTGCGTTGGGATTTCTGGGGCTGATCTTTGGCTTTACCTCCATTTTTATCATAGTAGCTATCCTGTCTCCGGGGCTGGCGGGATTTCTCTATACATTTCCCATGGAGCACATAATGAAGAAATATATGCCTAAGCAGGAACCCCGCTATGCCGAGAACGGCGAGGAGATTTTGGAGTGGTATCAGGAGTGACGGACATAAAGGAGGTATAATGCGATGGCGTTAAAACTGGAAGATTACATGCAGTGGCCGGAGATAGAGGGGCTGGAGTACGCAGAGTGCGGAGAGCCGGACAAGGTTTTGGGTGTCCGGATGGCGGACCGGTCTCACGCCCTGGTGACGGCTTATTGCCCGAAAGCGGACAATGTGACGGTTCTTGTGAAGGATACCGGCAGAAAATATAAAATGAAAGAGATGGACAGGGGCTACTATGCCGTGTTTGTCCCGGCAAGAAAAATTCCCGCCTATCATCTTCTGGTGAAGACGGGAAAGGAGCAGAGAGAGATTCCGGATCCCTATGCTGTCCCTTCCCCCATTGATGGTCTGGACATGAACCGGTTTAACAACGGTATGCACTATACGGTCTATGAGAAACTGGGAGCCCATCCCATGACGGTGGACGGGGTCAGCGGGACTTATTTTGCCCTGTGGGCGCCCAATGCCAGGTCGGTGAGCGTGGTGGGGGATTTCAACGACTGGGACAACAGGACGCATCCCATGCGGAAGCTGGAGGATGCGGGGATCTACGAGCTGTTTATCCCCGGCGTCACAGAGGGTCAGATTTACAAATATGAGATCTGGAACAGTGTGGGGCAGAGGGTCATGAAGGCGGATCCCTACGGGAATTACGCGGAAAAACGTCCCAGCAATGCCAGTATTGTGTGGGATATCAACCGTTACGAATGGCAGGACGGCAGTTGGATGTCCGCCAGAAGAAAGTGGAAATATAAAAAGGAACCCATGTTGATCTATGAAGTTTCGCTGGGGAGTTTCCGCAAGCCTGAGATCAGGGAGGGGGAGGATACGCCGGATCTGTTTTACAACTACCGGGAGATAGCGGAGATGCTGTGCCGGTACTGCACAGAGATGGGCTATACGCATGTGGAGCTGATGCCGGTGATGGAGTATCCCCTGGATGAGTCCTGGGGGTATCAGGTGACGGGATATTATGCGGCCACCGCCCGCTACGGAACGCCGGATGATTTCATGTATTTTGTGGACTATATGCATCAGCACGGAATCGGAGTGATCCTGGACTGGGTTCCGGCCCATTTTCCCAGGGACGAGCATGGTCTGGCCCGGTTTGACGGCACCTGTCTCTACGAGCACATGGATCCGAGGCAAGGGGAACATCCCCACTGGGGGACTCTGATCTACAATTACGGAAGGCCCCAGGTGGTGAATTTTCTGGTGGCCAATGCGCTTTTCTGGCTGGATAAATATCACGCGGACGGTCTGCGGATGGATGCGGTGGCATCCATGCTGTATCTGGACTATGGCAAAGAGGAGGGCCAGTGGGTGCCAAATATGTACGGGGGGCATGAGAATCTGGAGGCGGTTTCTTTTCTGCAGACCCTGAACCGGCAGATCCACGCCAGAAAGGATGGAGCGCTGACCATCGCGGAGGAGTCCACGGCGTGGCCTATGGTGACGGGGCCGGAGCCGGATGGCCTGGGGTTTGATCTGAAATGGAACATGGGCTGGATGAATGATTTTCTGGAATATATGAGGACGGACCCGCTGTTTCGGAAAGGGCGGCACAATCTTTTGACATTCAGCATGATGTATCAGTACTCCGAGGATTTTGTGCTGGTGATCAGCCACGATGAAGTGGTCCACATGAAGGGCTCCATGTATCAGAAAATGCCGGGGACGCCGGAGGATAAGATGGCCAGCCTGCGCTTGTCCTACGGATATATGGCGGCGCACCCCGGGAAAAAACTTCTGTTCATGGGACAGGAATTCGGACAGGAGAGGGAGTGGAGCGAGGACAGGGAACTGGACTGGGATCTCCTAAAGCCGGTGGATGGAACCGTGTCGCCCAACGAAAACCTGCGCCACTATGTCAGCTGCCTCAATGAATTTTACCGCTCCCATCCGGCCATGTACCGGGAGGATACCAGGACGGCCGGGTTTGAGTGGATCAGTGTGCTGGATGCGGAGAAGAGCGAGGTGGCGTTTCTGCGCAAGACCAGGGAGGAGATACTTCTGGTCCTCTGCAACTTCACACCGGTATCCTATGAGAAATTCCGGGTGGGTGTGCCATTTGCGGGCAAATTTAAGGAAATATTCAACAGTGATTCCCTGAATTTCGGCGGCTCAGGTTTTGTGAACCCGAGGCTGAAACAGTCGAAGAAGATAAAATGGGACGGTCGGGCGAACTCCATTGAGTGCCGTCTGGCGCCTCTGGCGGTTCAGATTTTCCAGTGCAGCAGGGCAAAGACGGCGAAAAAACGTGAATAGTAACAATAAGGATGAAATACTCCAGAAAATATGTTGCGAAAAATGTAAAAGAATGTTAGTATCAATGTAAGGTTGCCCGTGTAAAGGCAATATAAGGAGGATGAGTTATGGGAACGGCAAAGAGTACTGTGGAGCCTGGATTGGTTTCTACGAATGTAAAGTGTGTGGGGTGTAACAAGTGTATCTCTTCCTGCCCAGTCATGACGGCGAACAGGGCGGTGGAGCTGGATGGAAAGCAGAGGATTGAGGTGGATGGCAGCAAATGCGTTGCCTGTGGGGCCTGCTTTGATGCCTGTGAACATGAAGCGAGAGTGTTCCGGGATGACACCGAAGAGTTTTTTGAAGCACTCAAGAGGGGCGAGAAGATATCAGTACTATGGGCACCGGCCTTTGCTGCTAACTACCCGGGGGAGTACGAGCAGGTGCTGGGAGGACTGAAGAAACTGGGGGCAAACCGTATTATCAGTGTAAGCTTTGGCGCAGATATCACCACCTGGGGGTATATCAAGTACATCACAGAGCATAATTTTACGGGGGGCATTTCGCAGCCCTGCCCTGCAATCGTCAATTATATTGAACATTATATACCGGAGCTGATTCCACGGCTGGTGCCGGTGCATAGCCCTGTGATGTGCGCAGCTGTATATGCGAAGAAGTATCTGCACCTGTCGGACAAACTGGCTTTTATCAGTCCGTGTATTGCAAAAAAATCGGAGATCAATGATCCCAATACATATGGATATATCAGCTATAATGTGACATTTGACCATCTTATGGATTATGTGAGAAAAAATAATATCAAGGCTGAACCGGCGGAAAATGAGATTGAGTACGGCCTGGGGTCCATCTATCCCATGCCTGGCGGGCTGAAGGAAAATGTGTACTGGTTCTGTGGGGAGGATGTGTTCATCCGGCAGATTGAGGGGGAGAAGCACGCCTATCATTTTCTGGAAGACTACCGGAAAAGAGTAGCCGGCGGTAAGCCCCTGCCCTTTATGGTGGATGCCCTGAACTGCGGCCAGGGCTGCATCTATGGCACCGGAGTGGAGCCGGCCAAGACATTGTCTGACGACACGCTCTACGAATTGCAGAAGATCAAGGAGCGGAGCAAATCCCGGAGGGGGACCTGGGCGAGGGGATCCACACCGGAGAAACGTCTGAAAAATCTGAACAAGCAGTTTGCCAAACTGGATATCAACGACTTTATCCGCAGGTATACGGACAAGTCAGCGGGCAATGAAACTGTCCTGCCCAGTGAACAGCAGTTGGATGAAATCTTCATGGATATGAAGAAGGATACAGAGGAAAAGCGCAAGATCAACTGCAGTGCCTGTGGCTATGACACCTGCAGGGATATGGCTACTGCCATATTTAACCGCTGCAACAACAAAAACAGCTGTGTCCACTACATGAAGGATATGGTGGAGGAAGAAAAGGATCGTATATCTGAGATCACAGCGGAAATAGAAGAGAAAAACAGGGACATTTCCCAGAAGAATGAGAAGATTAATCAGATGGTAGGTGAGGCGAACGAAGAATTCGTCACGCTGAACGACTCCATCTCTGATATGGTTGCGGGCAACACCAGCAACGCCACGGAGAGCAGCAATATCAGTGTTGCCATGGAGGAAGTGGTGAATTTCTGCACGCAGATGAAAGAGATGTTCGAACAGATTAACACTCTGCTTGTTCAACTGGGGGATAACAATACAAACATAGCATCGGTGGCACAGCAGACGAATCTCCTGTCACTGAATGCGTCCATTGAGGCAGCGAGGGCTGGCGCAGCGGGCCGTGGATTTGCCGTGGTGGCATCGGAGATAAAGAATCTGAGTGAGAGCAGCAAGGATACCGCCAACGACAGTGACAGGAACAAGGAAGAGATCGTGGTGGCCATCTCCCAGCTGACCCAGGAATCAACGAAGTTGATACAGACAGTGGATGAGGTCAACGACAGAATCAGCAATCTGGCTGCCAGCTCTGAGGAGATTGCAGCTTCTGCCAATTTGGTCAGTCAGGTAGCGGAGGACCTGAAGGGGAAATTTGCCCAGATCAGCGAATTATAAAAGTGAATTGTGATGGAAACTAATGGAAAGAAGGGGCTGCCGCACTAAAGTGCGGCAGCCCCCGTCCGATTCAAATGATCACTGTGGCAGTTTGGCGATGCTTGCGGCGATGTCCTCATCAGTGGGGATGAGATCCGTCATCTCGCCATTGTTGAATTTCTCATATGCCACCATATCAAAGTAACCGGTGCCGGTGAGACCGAAGACGATGTTCTTTGCCTCGCCGGTTTCTTTGCACTTTTCTGCCTCGTCGATGGCAACCCGTATGGCGTGGCTGCTCTCCGGTGCGGGAAGGATGCCCTCGATCCGGGCGAACTGTGTGGCCGCCTTGAATACCTCCGTCTGCTCCACGCTCCGCGCGGTGAGATAACCGTCTTCGTAGAGCTGGGATATGACGGAACTCATGCCGTGGTAGCGGAGGCCGCCGGCGTGGTTGGCCGAGGGGATGAAACCGCTTCCCAGAGTATACATCTTGGCCAGCGGACACACTTTTCCGGTGTCACAGAAATCATAGGCATAGGTTCCTCTGGTCAGACTGGGACAGGAGGCCGGCTCTACGGCGATGATCTCATAGTCGGCTTCGCCCCGGAGCATCTCGCCCACGAAGGGGGAGATCAGTCCGCCCAGGTTGGAGCCGCCGCCGGCACAGCCGATGATCATGTCCGGTTTCACATCGTATTTTTTCAAAGCCGCCTGGGTCTCCAGACCGATGACGGACTGATGGAGGAGTACCTGGGAGAGCACGGAACCCAGCACATACCGGTAACCATTCCTGGTCGTAGCCGCCTCCACAGCCTCCGAGATGGCACATCCGAGACTGCCGGTCGTGCCCGGGAACTCGGCATTGATCTTCCTCCCCACCTCAGTGTCCATGGAGGGCGAGGGAGTCACAGTGGCCCCGTAGGTCCTCATCACCTCCCGGCGGAAAGGCTTCTGTTCATAGGAAACCTTGACCATATACACCTGGCAGTCCAGGTCGAAATAAGAACAGGCCATGGACAGCGCCGTGCCCCACTGGCCGGCTCCGGTCTCTGTGGTGACGCCCCTGAGCCCCTCTTTTTTGGCATAGTATGCCTGGGCAATGGCGGAATTGAGTTTGTGGCTTCCGGAAGTGTTGTTTCCCTCAAATTTATAATAGATATGTGCCGGTGTGTCCAGAGCCTTCTCCAGGCAGTAGGCCCTCACCAGGGGAGAGGGGCGGTACATCCGGTAGAAGTTCCGTATTTCCTCAGGGATATCCACGTAAACAGTGGTGTCATCCAGTTCCTGTCTGGCCAGCTCCTCACAGAAAATGGGCTTCAGTTCCTCCAGGGTGATGGGGTTTCGTGTGCCGGGGTTCAAGAGGGGAGCCGGTTTGTTTTTCATGTCGGCCCGAACATTGTACCACTGTTGTGGCAGTTCCTTCTCTTTTAAATAAATTTTGTATGGAATTTCTGTTGCCATAAGATACCTCCGCATTTTTTTATTTTTCTTGCTGATTTTTCTTCATTATAAATAGTTGGGTTGGATAAGTCAAGTTTGGCTGCCGTCGCCATCCTGGTATATTCCGGCTACGTATCCAAGGATCTCGTCCACGTTATTTTCACTGACCCGGAACTTGCCGTCGCGGATGCTGTAGTATTTTGGGGTCTGACGGGTGTCCTCCCCGGGGATCCGCCTTATGGTGATAAACAATTTTTCGTCGAAAATAAGCACACTGTTCTCGTGGGTCAGCGGAGGACGGTCGTTGGCGATCAGAAGAATATCGTAGGGGCTGTAGTGAGGCATGTACCTGCTGCATCCCAGCCTGATACCGAGATAGATCTGATGCCGGATGATGCCTGACACATGGGAGATATCCAGTTTGTCAAAATCATTTGTCAGACAGAGATTGCCGGCGGCATCCTTTTTGAGGTTCATGACAGGGATGGTCTTGCCGGGTTTTCTGTGCCTGCTGTTCTGTAATTTCGTCTGGTGCTGTATAAACCATTCCACCAGGTAGCGGGAGTGCTCCGGCAGACCCCGGATATTTTTCAGGACGCCCCGCTCCCGGTCTGTCAGGGTGCCGCAGCCGATCAGTTCATCCACCGAGATATGCAGTGCCCTGGCCAGACGGACGGCGGTTGAGACCTTGCAGTCGGACAGGTTGCTGTAAAGAATATTGTTCAATGTGGAGAAAGGAATATCGGCCCGCTCGGCGAGGCTTTTGATCGTCAGCCGTGTTTTTGACAGGCACATGTCCAGATTGTGACGGAGGGATTCCATATAATTTTCTCTATTGACCGATAATTTTTCGGAAATTTTTTCGAGTGTTTCTTTTTGCATAATGTTGTAATGCCCCTTTTTTAATGTTAGATTGAGCATATGATATAGGAAATGATAATTCATGTCAAGGAAGGAACGGGTAGGTTGTATAGACGATTATTTCCCTATATTTGCAGCTGATCAATAGGATGTTGGGACTAAAAAAAGGTATTTTGCCCCCGACGGATGTTTTACAAAGGAGAGGACACATATGAGCGAATTGTTGATTTCGGAGTATGAAAAACAAAAAAAGACAGACAGGAGAGATAAACGCCGAATGTACTTCATACAGGTACTGTTGTTGATGGCAGTTCTCACCCTGTTCACCAATCAAATACTGACACGGAGCCTGGTGGTGCAGGCCGGCATAAACGTGATAACCTTTGTGCTGATCTGTGTCATTTTTTTCTGCTCGCGCAAAAATGTGAAGAGAGATGATAGAAGCATGGAAAGATATGCAGAGGATATAAAATGCATGGAAAAGATTTTGTATCATCTGGAGATTGACACATACAATAAACTGGGGCTGGTCATGGACGGAGTGAAAGAGAGGATTGACAGTGAGGAGAGGGAGAGGCGGAGAAGAGAAAATATCTCGGCGCTGGGTGTTTTCGCGCTGGCCGGCATGTTCTCGCTGCTCTTTCTGAACCGGCAGCAGGGAGGGCTCACCTATATGCACTGGGGGAATTTTTTGAACAGTTTCCTTGTGCTGGCGGCAATCCTGGCTGCCTGGCTGTATATCGTCTCCGGACGTTACTCCTCCGGCGGGAAATACAGACAGCTGTATGAATTGCTGTGGAATGTGATGATAATAAAATATTGACCCGCCAAACATAAAATCCTCAGAGCAGTCGCCTCATACAATCCCGTGTTTATGCCGGTATTGCTATGGGGCGACTGTCCCGTCATCGACGTATTCAGGTTGACATAAAGGCATAAAGATATTATAATAGAAAAAGCGCATTGCTTATTGCTTTGAGGATATTTTTGCCGATGTGCAGATTTATCATATATATACATAGAAAAGGTGATGATATGAAACCGATACGAGTGATTGTGGTAGATGACTCTCTTTTGTTCCGGAACCTTCTGGTACAGAGTCTGGAGTCGGATCCGAATATTCATGTGGTGGCCCAGGCGAAGGATCCCTTTGAGGCCAGGGATGCGATCATAGAGTACAAACCGGACGTGATGACCCTGGACATCGAGATGCCCCGGATGAATGGAATAGAATTTCTGCGGAAGCTGATGCCGCAGTACCCCCTGCCGGTAGTGGTCATCAGCTCCATGAGCAGCAAGGTGTTTGACGCGCTGGAGGCGGGGGCGGTTGATTTTGTCAATAAACCGGCCAATCTCGACCGGGTGAGTCTGGGGGCTTTTCTGAAACAGGAACTGGTGACCAAGGTAAAGATTGCTTCCACCGCAAAAGTAGGTGGTATGAAGCGGGTAGAGATACAGGGCTCCGGCCGGATGGCGAATCCGGCGGCGAAGGGATGTGTCGTGGCGATCGGGGCCTCTACCGGCGGCACAGAGGCTATCTTTGAAGTGGTCAAACATTTCAGGAGGGATATTCCCGGGGTGGTGATCGTTCAGCATATGCCGCCGGGATTTACTAAAATGTATGCAGAGAGACTGAATAACCAGTGTGAGGTGGCTGTGAAGGAGGCCAAGACCGGGGACGTCATCCTGCCCGGACAGGTGCTCATCGCCCCCGGAGACCGGCAGATGCGGGTGGTCAAGGTGGGGGATAATTATCAGGTGGAATGCCGGGGAGAGCAGAAGGTGAACGGGCATTGTCCCTCTGTGGATGTCCTGTTCCACTCCGTGGCGAGGATCGTGGGAAAGAAAGCCATAGGTGTCATTCTCACGGGAATGGGCGGTGACGGAGCCCAGGGACTTCTTGCCATGCGGCGGGCCGGCGCGCTCACCGTGGGCGAGGATGAAGCGAGTTGTGTGGTGTACGGTATGCCAAAGGTGGCTTACGATATAGGGGCTGTGCAGTATCAGGTCAGCCTTTCAGCAGTTGCTCCCAAGGTGTACAGTTTACTGAAATCCAGATAAAAAAAGTATTCTTCACTGGATCGTACTGACAGGCGAAGGTGAGAGGAGGTGTAGCGATGAGAACATTATTAGCTGAAGATGATTTTGCAAGCCGCAAGTTCATGGAAAAATATTTGTCCCAGTATGGGGAATGTGATGTGACAGTGGACGGTGAGGAGGCGGTCAACGCGTATATGATAGCGATGGAGGATGGCAATCCCTATGACTTGATCTGTCTGGATGTGATGATGCCGGTACTCGACGGATATCAGGTGCTGAAGGCCATCCGCAATATGGAGGCCGAGAGGGGAATCAAGAAGGCGGACCGCGTCAAGATCATTATGACCACGGCTCTGAATGAGGAGCGCAACGTCAAAAAGGCGTTTGAACTAGAGTGTGAGGCATATTCCGGCAAGCCCATTGACGTAGAACGGTTTGACCAGGTTTTAGAGAAATTGGGATTGATTTAGAATGGCAGACCAGTAATACACGAGGAAGGAAAAAGATATGGCAGAAGAATTCAATTTAGATGGAATGCTGGATACATACCTGTACGAAAACGGACAGCTTCTGGAGCAGCTGGAGGAGATCGTCCTTGAGAAGCAGGATGCTGACTGTTTTGATGAATCAGATATCAACGAGATATTCCGGATCATGCACACGATAAAAGGCTCCTCGGCGATCATGATGTACGACAATATCACAAAGCTGGCTCACAAACTGGAGGATGTGTTTTTCTATCTGCGGGAGTCTCATCCCGACAATGTCCCCCACATGGAGCTGGTGGACAATGTTCTGGCGGTGTCAGATTTTATTAACGGGGAGATGGAGAAGATCCAGGAGGGCGGGCAGCCCGATGGCAGTGAGGAAGAGCTTTTACAGGAGTTGGATGTTTTCCTCGGCAAATTGAAAGGGGAGATCCGGGCAGAGGGGGAGGAATTCCCCCAAAAGAAAAGAAGTGAAGAGGAGAGCCAGTATTATATTGCCCCGGTGGCTGGTGAGGACAGCCGATTCTACCGAATCGTGATCCACTATCGCAATGACACGCAGATGAGCAACCTGCGCGCATATAATGCAACATACGAACTGCGAAACATTGCGGAGGATCTTCTGTATACGCCGGAGGACATCATCACAAACGAATCCAGCGCAGATGTGATTCTGGCGGAAGGCTTCTATATGCTGTTACAGGCGAAGAGCGACCCGGAGGAGATTCGGGACCTGATCGACAGTGTGGAGGCGGAGACAATTGACATTGAGGAGATCACGGCGGAGCAGTTTGGCCGGGGGTTGGCTGAGATGGCTCCGACGGGGACCGAGCCGACGGAGGGGAAACCTGATGAGACAAAGGAAAAAGAACCGGAGGTGGTGACGCCCGGGGATTACGTAGTCAAAACCAAGGAGACGGGTAAAGGCAGGACTCTGGCGAAGAACCAGCCGAAAAAGCAGAGCATCATCAGTGTCAGCGTGAAGAAGATGGATACGCTGATGGATCTGATCGGGGAGATCGTCATTGCAGAGGCGGTTGTGCTGCAGAATCCGGATCTGAAGGGGTTGGAACTGCCCAATTTCAGCAAGGCGTCCACACAGTTGGCAAAGATCACCACGGAACTTCAGGAGGCTATCATGTCCATGCGGATGATGCCGCTGACTAACACATTCCAGAAAATGCGGCGTATTGTGTTCGACGTTTCGCGGAAACTCGGCAAGGACATCGAGTTGGAGGTGATTGGGGAAAACACGGAGGTGGACAAAAATATCATTGAACACATCTCCGATCCGTTGATGCATCTGGTGAGGAACTCCATCGACCATGGTATCGAGGAAGATTCGGAGGCTCGCCGCAATGTAGGGAAACCGGAGAAGGGAAAGATCACCCTGGAGGCCAGGAACGAGAGTGGCAAAGTGTATATCAGCGTAATGGATGATGGCCGGGGGCTGGATGCAGAGAAACTGTACGAAAAGGCGAAAGAGAACGGCCTGGTCGGGGACCGCGATATCACAGAGTACACAGAGAGCGAGATCTATCGATTCATCACATTGCCTGGCTTCTCCACAAAAGAAGAAGTGACAGAGTACTCCGGGAGGGGAGTGGGCATGGATGTGGTGATGAAAGATGTACAGAAGATTGGAGGACATCTGGAGATCACCAGCGAGGCGGGACAGGGCACGGAGATGACACTGGTTATTCCGCTGACACTTGCGATCATCAATGGTATTGTTGTTAAAGTTGGTGAGGCTTCTTTTGTCCTGGAGACCGCCTCGGTGAGGGAGTTTATCCGGCTGAAAGAGGACTCTGTTGTGATGGAGCCGGGCGGGGAGGAGTATGTGGTGCTCCGTGGAGAGTATTATCCATTCATACGCCTGGGTGAGAAATACGCATTGCCCGGTGCAGTAAAGAAAGTGGAGGACGGTATCATTGTTGTCCTGAGCCACGAGGACAGGCAGGCCTGTATCCTGATCGACAGGCTTTTGCAGGAGCAGGAAATCGTTGTCAAACCGATTCCGCCTTATATCGGAAAAGTCGATGGGATTTCCAGCTGCACACAGCTGGGAGATGGCAGTATCGCTCTGATCCTGGATGTGGCGGGGCTGATAGAAGGCGGGGAAAGGAGATAGCGAATGGCCGAGGGAAAAGACATTTACACAGAGGAGAATACTCAGAAGGGAAGGTTTATGGTTTTTCAGGTCGGGAAGGAGTATTTCGGTATTAGTATCCGCTATGTAAATGAGATCGTGGTGATGCAGCCGATCACAGCCATACCAGAGTCGAGGGATTACATAAAAGGAATGATCAATCTGCGCGGGAAGGTCATCCCGGTTATTGATATGCGGACGAGGTTTGGGATGGAGCCTTTGGAGTACACAGATCGAACCTGTGTTATTGTGTTGGATGTGGAGTCTGTGTTCGTAGGGTTGATCGTAGAAAAGATTGCCGAGGTTAACAATATTTCGGATGAGGATATTGTCCCGGCACCCTCCTTTGGAGGTAAAAACAGAGAAGAAAATGAGTACATCTATGGCCTGGCAAAGACAGGGGACACCGTGAAGATGCTGCTGGATCCCGAGAAACTTATCGATTTAAAGGAAATGCAGGCGCTGGGACAGTCACAGAGCGATGCAGAATAGAAAAGGAGAAATTTGTATTATGAAAAACGAGACAAAAAAGAGTATGAGAGTGAGAAGCAAGCTGCTTTTGCTGAGCATTACCCAGGCGGTGGCCCTGATAGTTATTTCTGTTGTCGGTTTGATAGCCATGAATGTGGTAAACACGGAACGCTCAGACCGTTACAACGAGTTTGGAATGGGCCAGTACGAATTGTCAGAGGTATTCACGCAGGTAAACAGTATGAAGGTTCACTTGAGAAATGCGTCCTGCCTGTACACTGCCCCCTCGGAGGCGGAAAAACAGGCAGATGAGATTACGTCTGTTGAGGAAACAGAAGAGCTGGCCAAACAGGCAATGGAAGAGTTCGAGGTTTACATGGATTATGAGGACGACGTGATCGCCAAATATAATGAGACCAAAGAAAAACTGAATGAATATTTTGATGTCGTGTCAACGATATTGGATGAGCTGAGAGATGATGATGTGGACGCTGCCGTGAAAGAACTAAAGGGATCTGGCGTGGCTGTGGCCCTGGAGGCAGAGGATCTTCAAAAGGAACTGGTGAGCATGATGACGGAGGATGCAGATATCCAGGGTGACCAGGTGACAAACACAGTTACTGCCATGACATTCCTGATTATTTGCTTCGCCCTGATCATCATCGTGAGCAGCCTCCTGGTCTGCTTAAGAATCGTGAAGGGCATCACGGTACCGATCCGCCGTCTGGGTGCTGCCTCCAGGAAGCTGGCTGAGGGTGATGTGGATATCACACTGAAAAAGATGCACAATGACGACCTGGGTGAGCTGATGGATGACTTTGAGGAGATGGCGGCAACGATCCGCACACAGGCAGAGGTTGCCAGCAAGGTGTCGGAGGGCGACATGACTGTGGAGACGCAGCCGAGGAGTGACAAGGATGTACTGGGCAGAGCACTGAAAAAGCTTGTGAAAGACTCTGACAGGAACCTGAGCAATGTAAAGGAATCCACGGTGCAGGTGACGGTTGGCTCAGACCAGGTGGCTACGGCCAGCCAGGCTTTGGCGCAGGGAGCCACGGAGCAGGCCAGTGCTTTACAGGAGGTAACCGCCTCTGTCAACGAGATTGCGGAGCGCACGAAGGATAATGCCGCCCAGGCTAACCAGGCGGATGAGCTGATGCACGAGGTGAAGGATATGGCGATCGCCGGAAATGAGCATATGAAGGGTATGATTGCCGCCATGGGCGATATCAATGAATCCTCTGAGACAATATCCAAGATCATAAAGGTAATAGATGATATCTCCTTCCAGACCAATATTTTGGCCCTGAATGCTGCTGTGGAGGCGGCCCGGGCCGGTGTCCACGGCAAAGGGTTTGCTGTGGTGGCTGAGGAGGTCAGAAACCTGGCGGCAAAGAGCGCATCGGCAGCCGGTGAGACGGCGGAAATTATTGAAGACAGTATCCATAAGGTAAACAACGGCACGCAGCTGGCAGAGACCACTGCCAAGGCGTTGGACGAGATCGCAGAAGCCATCGACAAGGGTGCAACTCTGATCGCCGGGATCGCAGCATCTTCCAACGACCAGGCCACGGCGGTATCTCAGGTGGATCAGGCCATCGGTCAGGTATCCCAGGTGGTACAGAACAATTCTGCCACCAGTGAACAGTGTGCGGCGGCCAGTGAGGAGCTGTCAAATCAGGCAGCCAACCTGAGAAATCTCATGTCGTATTACAAGCTTTCCATAGATGAGAATGGCGGGGGTACCGCAGACGGCTTGATGGCCGACAGCGGAATGGCGTCGGACCAGGGCAGCCCGAGCGATAATGAGAGGATCATCTCGCTGGACGGAGATCTTGGGAAATATTGAAAATAATGTGATAGAACGACGGGTGAGAGGTAACTGAAAGGTTGCCTCTTATCTGTAAAGAGAAGATGGACAAGGAGAAGGGAATGCTATGGAGAGGGACTGGATGGGTGCTGAGGTGCTGGAGGAGATGGATGAGATGGTATTCATCTTCGGACCGACGGGGGAGATCCGGTATGGCAACCGATCTGCCAGAGAAAAACTGAATTATACTCGAGAGGAACTGGAGGGGACAAATGTGACGGGCCTGTTCTGGCAGGAATTTCAGAACGGTGATGGGACCTTTGCTCCCTACGACAGGGATAAACTGACTGAGAAGAAGGAGACAGTCATTTATCGGAAAAACAGCTCCTGTTTTCCTGTCACCATGCACTTTTTCCAGTTGAAGAGCGGGCAGGATTGCCTGTTGGCGGAGGATGTCACCTGGCGCAACAATATGGATGTGCGGATTCGCAAACTGAAAAAGGAAGAGGAGGAGAATCGGCGGGAGAGGAATGAGTTTACCGCCAATGTAACCCATGAGCTGAGAACGCCGGTGAATGGGATCCGGGGGCATGTCTCCACACTTCTCAACGTGGTGGAGGATGAATCACAGAGAAAGACGCTGGAGATCATCCTGTACTGTTGTGACAACATGTCAGCCATCATTGACAATATTCTGGATTTTTCTAAGATGAGGGCAGGAAAATTCTCTCTGGATGAGAGGGAATTCGACTTTTATAAGATGATGGACAGGGTGCTGTCCACCCACATGGCAGAAATTCAAAAAAAAGAGCTGCGGCTTAGTGTGTATATGGACGAACATATCCCACAGCTTGTTGTGGGGGATGAGCTGCGGATCGGACAGATCTTAAATAATCTTCTCTCCAACGCTGTCAAGTTCACTCCAGTGGGACAGATCAGCGTGGATGTGAGCAGGACGATGCAGTTGAATGATGAGATCGAGCTCTTTTTTATGGTGAAGGATACGGGTATCGGTGTTCCGAAAGAAAAGAGGGATATGCTTTTTGAGAGTTTTAAACAGGCCGATGCCTCCATCACAAGGCGCTTCGGTGGGACAGGACTTGGCCTGTCCATCGCCAAACAGCTGGTGGAGATGATGAATGGTACAATCCGTGTAGACAGCGAGAGAGGAGGGGGGAGCTGTTTTTCCTTCAACATCAAAATCCACACCAGTCAGAATGTGAGCGAGAATCCGGAGTTGAATGAGACATTTCAGAGATGGAATCATATCACCGAGAATCAAAATCGGGCGGCGGATGGAGATTTTGGAGAATTTGGCGTAGCGGATGATAAGGAAGAGCTGGATAAAAGAATGGAAAAATTAGTTCTCTCCATAGAACTGGGCTCATGGGAGAAGGCAGAGACCCTGGCTGAGTCGATCAAGGTGCTGACCCAGATAAATGGGACAGAAGATATGAAAAAACCGATTCTGCAGCTGCAGATGGCAATCCGGAAGGAAAACTATGAAAAGAGCATGGCCGCATATGAAAAACTGAAAGGGAAGCTGGGGACAGGATGAAAAGGGGACTGAATATGGACGTGGAACGGAGACGGGGAGACCCGTTAAAAATACTTGTAGTAGATGACATTGAGGTTAATGTATCTATATTGAAAACGATTTTGGAGGAACAGGGCTATGAGGTTCTCTGTGCCCAGAGCGTACAGGAGGCGCTGGATATCATGGATCACACTATGCCCCAGCTTATCCTGTCAGACTATGCCATGCCGGGGATGAATGGCCTGGAGTTTTGCAAAATGCTTAAGAGTAACCCTCTGACCAGGGATATACCGTTTTTGTTTATCACGGTGGCAGACTCCAGCGAGGACAAGGAGATGGCCTTTGAGGCGGGGGTGGTGGATTTTATTCGCAAGCCCTTTGAACCTATTGAGGTGATTATGAGGGTGAATAATCAGCTGAGCGGCGTTTATATACAGCAGGAGATGGAAAACTATAATCGGATGATGCACAAGATGGTCACCGACCATAAGATACGGCTGGAGAGAGAGCGGGAGAATGTCCTTCTGACTTTGGCCAGGGTGATTGCAAGGCGGAATCCGGACATGGAGAGCCACATTGAGAACGTGGGTTACAACTGCTATCTCCTGGCGCAGAGTGTACAGCTCACGCCAAAATATGAACAGGGTGTGACGGATGAATTTGTCGGTACAATCCAGACGGCTTCAAAGGTTCATGGCATAGGAAGCATCGTAGTGTCGGAGGAGACACTCTCTTGTGCGTACCGCTCTCCGCAGGAGAGAAGGGAGGCCGCCATCAAAGCACATACAGAGGAGGGGGCAAAAATACTGGAAGACATCTGCAAGGCTAACGGCAGCGGCCGATATCTGGATATGGCGATACCGATTGTCCGCTATCACCATGCCCGCTGGGATGGGAATGGATATCCCGCTGTCGGGGGAGATGAGATCCCTTTGGCAGCCAGGATTACATCGATTGCAAACGATTTTGATAATCTGGTGAGACGTGGAGATGGCGGAGAAAAACGCACAGTGGAGGAGAGTGTAAACATCATCAACGAGAGGGGCGGGACATATTACGATGCCCGGATCGTGGAGGTTTTTAACAAAATCCAGAAGCAGCTGCACACACCCTGAGAATCGGCTTTCGGACGGTGGCGAGGAGGCGTTTTTCACAGGCGGCTGTGGTTACTGTTTACAGCCCCTCCACGCTGCATTTGCAAAATTCGCTGCTGTGCATGACCATGGAAATCATGATTGACAGATAAAATTTAAAGTATTATAATAATTAACGATGTTAACAAATTATAAATTAGTGAAACAGGTGACATGATTGATTACGGACAGTGAATTTAAGAAGGTTGTAGTATATGTGCGTGACCATTACGGAATCAACTTGAGCCAGAAGAGAGTTTTGGTGAACGGGAGACTGGAGACACATTTTTTGCGTAATGGGTATGACAGCTTTGGGGAGTTTATGGCGAAGGTGGAGGAAGATGAACATGGCACTGAGGCCAGGAACCTGATCAATGTCCTGACGACGAATCATACATATTTTATGAGGGAATCTGTTCATTTTGATTTTATGCAGAAGGTTGTTTTGCCATATCTGAAAACCAGAGAAGCGCAGCGAAAAGACCTGAGGATTTGGTCTGCGGCATCATCCACAGGGGAAGAGCCCTATACCATAGCGATGCTTTTGATGGATTATTTTGGTCTTGAGCACGGTGCCTGGGATACGCAGGTCCTCGCCACAGACATTTCCACGAAGGTGTTGGAACATGCTGTGAGAGGGGTGTATCTTCGGGAGGAGATTGATCCTCTGCCCGCCAAGTGGAAAAGAAGATTTTTTTCTGCTGTGGGAGACGAGGAGTACAAGGCCAGGGATGAGCTGCGCCAGCAGGTGATTTTCAGAAGGTTCAACCTGATGGATTCCTTTCCGTTTAAGAGAAGGTTTCACGTGGTATTTCTGCGAAATGTGATGATATATTTCCCTGATGATGTGAAATATCCGTTGATAGATAAAATATATGAATATATGGAACCGGGCGGCTATCTGTTTATTGGTACGACAGAATCTCTGGACAAGAATAAAGTTCATTTTCGATATGTACAGCCGTCCATTTACAGAAAACCAGAGAATGCGGGTTGAGAGTGCCGCATGGAGGTTGAGAAGGGGGAAGTGACGATGAAAATACTCTTGGCAGAGGATGATTATGCCAGCCGCAAGTTCATGGACAAATATTTATCACAGTATGGGGAATGTGATGTGATGGTGGACGGTGAGGAGGCTGTCAATGCTTTTATGATGGCCCTGGAGGAGGGTGATCCCTATGATCTTGTCTGCCTGGACATCATGATGCCGGTACTCGATGGTTATCAGGTATTGAAGGCAATTCGGGATATCGAGGCAGAGAGAGGAGTAAGGAGGGCAGACCGTACTAAGATCATTATGACTACGGCTCTGAACGAGGAGCGAAATGTCAGGAAGGCGTTTGAACTGGAATGTGAGGCATACTGTGGCAAACCCATTGACACAGAGAGGTTTGACCAGGTTCTGGACAAGTTGGGACTGATCTAGGCTGGCAGACTTGCAATTTGCGAGGAAGGGAAAGGATATGGCTGAAGAATTTAATTTAGATGGAATGCTGGATACATACCTGTATGAGAACGGACAGCTTCTGGAACAGTTGGAGGAGATCATCCTGGAGAAACAGGATGCCGACTGCTTCGATGAGGCGGACATCAATGAGATATTCCGGATTATGCACACGATCAAGGGTTCCTCGGCGATTATGATGTATGACAACATCACAAAGCTTGCCCACAAGCTGGAGGATGTATTCTTCTTTCTGCGGGAATCTCATCCGGATAACGTCCCTCATTTGGAACTGGTGGATAGGGTTCTGGCTGTCTCCGATTTTATCAATGCAGAGATGGAAAAGATTCAGGAGGGGAGTAAGCCGGATGGCAGTGAGGAGGAAATCCTGCAGGATCTGGATCGTTTTCTGGCAGGCTTGAAGGGTGAGCCTCAGAATACAGGGGAGTCTGTTGAGGGGGGGCAGAACAAGAATGTTGCCTCGAACCAGTATTACATTGCCCCGGTGGCCGGTGAAGAAAGCAGATTTTACCGGATTGTGATCCACTATCGCAATGATACACAAATGAGTAACCTCCGTGCCTATACAGCCACCTATGAGCTGCGCAACGTGGCAGAGGATCTGCTGTACACGCCGGAGGACATCATCACCAATGAGGCCAGTGCAGATGTGATCCTGGCTGAAGGTTTTTACATGCTGCTGCAGACCAGAAGCGAACCGGAGGAGATCCGGGAGCTGATCGACAGTGTGGAGGCGGAGACTATTGATATTGACGAGATCACTGCAGAGCAGTTTGGACGGGGACTGGCAGAGATGGCCCCGGGAACCGAGCCCGTACCGGAGGAATCCGGGAAGGGGGAAGAGAAGGAGAAAGAACCGGAGACCGTGACGCCCGGTGACTATGTGGTCAAGACCAAGGAGACAGGGAAAGGTAAGACTCTGGCGAAAAACCAGCCGAAGAAACAGAGTATCATCAGTGTCAGTGTGGAGAAGATGGATACGCTGATGGATCTGATCGGTGAGATCGTCATCGCAGAGGCGGTGGTGCTGCAGAATCCGGATCTCAAAGGACTGGATCTGCCGAACTTCGGCAAGGCGTCCACCCAGCTGGCGAAGATAACCACGGAGCTGCAGGACGCCATCATGTCCATGCGGATGATGCCGCTGACCAATACATTCCAGAAAATGCGGCGTATCGTGTTTGACGTGTCACGGAAACTGGGAAAAGATATTGAATTGGAAGTGATCGGGGAGAATACGGAGGTGGATAAGAATATCATCGAACACATCTCTGACCCGCTGATGCATCTTGTGAGGAACTCCATCGATCACGGCATAGAGGAAAGCCCGGAGGCCCGCGTGAATGTAGGCAAACCGGAGAAGGGCAAGATCACGCTGGAGGCCAAGAATGAGAGCGGGAAAGTATATATCAGTGTGATGGATGACGGCCGGGGGCTGGATGCGGAGAAACTGTATGCGAAAGCAAAGGAGAACGGCCTGATCGGGGATCGGGAGATCACGGACTTTAACGCGAACGAGATTTATCGTTTTATCACTCTGCCCGGCTTTTCTACAAAAGAGGAAGTGACAGAGTACTCCGGGCGGGGTGTTGGCATGGATGTGGTGATGAAAGATATTCAGGCCATAGGCGGCCGTCTGGAGATCAACAGCGAGGAGGGGCAGGGCTCAGAGATGACGTTGGTTATACCTCTGACGCTGGCGATTATAAATGGTATTGTGGTTCAGGTCGGCGAATCATCTTTCGTTCTGGAGACGGCTTCTGTGAAAGAGTTTATCCGGCTGAAGGAAGACTCCATTGTATCGGAGCCTGGCGGGGAGGAGTACGTAGTGCTCCGCGGAGAGTATTACCCCTTCATCCGATTGGGCCAGAAGTACAAGCTGACCGGCGCCGAGGAAAAAGTGGAGGATGGTATTGTTGTTGTTCTGGACCATGAGGGAAGGCAGGCGTGTATTCTAATCGACAACCTGCTCCAGGAGCAGGAAATCGTGGTAAAACCGATTCCCTCCTATATAAAGAAAGTCAGAGGACTTTCTGGCTGTACACAGCTGGGAGACGGGAGCATCGCCTTGATTTTGGATGTAGCGGGATTGATAGAAGGCGAGGAAAGGAGATAAGGAATGTCAGAGGACCAGATGGAAAAGAAGGCAGACACAGAGGAAGCGGAAGAACTGGAAGGGGAGGACACGCAAAAGGGGAGGTTTATGATCTTCCAGACTGGCCGGGAGTATTTTGGGATAAGCATCAGCTATGTAAATGAGATTATCGTGCTCCAGGCGATCACTGCAGTTCCGGAAGTGAAGGACTATATTAAGGGACTGGTTAATCTTCGCGGAAAAATCATTCCTGTTATTGATGTCCGAGCCAGATTTAAGATGGAACCTGTGGAGTACACAGATCGAACCTGTATCATTGTTATTGATGTCAAATCCACCATGATCGGACTGATTGTAGAAAAAATAGCTGAGGTAGATACAATCATGGAAGATGACATCGTTCCGCCGCCCAAAATCGGGGGACGGGACAGCGAACCCAACAAATATGTTTATGGTCTGGCGAGAACAGGAGAGAGTGTGAAACTTCTTCTCGACCCCGAGAAACTGATCGGAGACGACGACATAGATACAATTGAACAACTGCAGAGTGATGCGGAATAGAAATGGAGGAAATCTATCATGAAAAATGAGACGAAAAAGGGCATGAGAGTGAGGAGCAAACTCCTTTTGCTCAGTATAATCCAGCTGGTGGCACTGGTGGTAATATCCATAACAGGTCTGGTAGCTATGAGCGTGGTGGATACCGAGCGTTCAAATCGATACGACGAATACGGTATGGGTATGTACGATCTGTCAGAGGTGTTTACCTCCGTGAACAACTTGAAAGTGCACCTGCGGAATGCGGTTCTTTTGTATACTGAGCCTTCAGAAAATTCCAAGCAGGCAGAGGAAGTGGAGCAGATTGAAACACAGCGCCAGGAAGCACTGGATAACATGGAAAAGTTTGAACAGATGCTGGGCCGCTATGAAGACGATGCGGTGGCAAAATACAATGAGTGCAAAGATAAGCTCACCGCATATTTTTCCACACTGGATCAGATCATAGAATACATCGACAATGATAACCTGAGAGCCGCTGAGGCAGAGCTTAAGGGAGATAATGTACAGTTAGCCGTGGAGGCGGAAGAACTGCAGACAGAACTGGTTTCCCTGATGGATGAAGATGCGGATATCCAGGGGCAGGAAGTGGAAACCCTGGTGACCACCATGACGCTGGTCATTGCGATAGTTTGTATCGCGGTTGTGATTGCCACACTGATTCTGTGCATCAGGATTGTGAACGGGATAACAGTGCCGATAAAGAGGTTGGGTGCAGCATCCAGGCAGTTGGCTGACGGCGATGTAGATATTGAACTGAAGAAGGTAAGCAACGATGACCTGGGCGAACTGATGGATGACTTCCAGATGATGGCGGGGACCATTCGTGATCAGGCCCTGGTTGCTGAGAAGATGGCAGAGGGTGACATGACAGTTCATGTAGAACCGAGAAGTGAAAAAGACCTTCTTGGGAAAGCGCTGAAAAAGCTGGTTGGCGATTCCGACAGAAACCTCAGCAATGTGAAAGAATCAACTGTCCAGGTGACGGTTGGCTCAGATCAGGTGGCTACAGCCAGTCAGGCTTTGGCACAGGGAGCTACGGAGCAGGCCAGTGCCCTGCAGGAGGTGACTGCCTCTGTTAACGAGATTGCTGAACACACCAAGGAAAATGCGGCACAGGCTAACCAGGCAGATGAGTTGATGATCAAGGTCAGGGATATGGCAATCGCCGGAAATGAGCATATGAAGGGCATGATCGCCGCCATGGGCGATATCAATGAGTCCTCTGAGACAATATCCAAGATTATAAAAGTGATAGATGACATCTCCTTCCAGACCAATATCCTGGCACTGAATGCTGCCGTGGAGGCAGCCCGCGCTGGTGTACACGGCAAGGGATTTGCCGTAGTGGCTGAGGAAGTCAGGAACCTGGCGGCAAAGAGTGCATCGGCAGCAGGTGAGACCGCAGAGATCATCGAAGACAGCATTCATAAAGTAAACAATGGTACACAGCTTGCTGAGACTACCGCCAAAGCGCTGGACGAGATCGCAGAAGCCATCGACAAAGGTGCGACTCTGATCGCCGGTATTGCAACTTCTTCCAACGATCAGGCTACGGCGGTATCCCAGGTAGATCAGGCCATCGGCCAGGTGTCCCAGGTAGTGCAGACAAACTCGGCTACCAGCGAGCAGTGTGCAGCAGCCAGTGAGGAATTGTCAAACCAGGCAGCAAACCTGAGAAATCTGATGTCTTACTACAAACTTACCATGGGTAAGAAGAATGGCGGGGTGTCAGAGGAGCCGATGGAAGATGACAATATGGGAATGATGGACAGCCAGAGCGACAATGAGCAGATCATCTCGCTGAATGGAGAGTTCGGAAAATATTAATGCAATATATATAGGATGATATATTCATGAAAAAGAAAATATTGGTTGTAGACGATGATGAACTGAGCAGAGAGCTGCTCCGACAGATTTTCGAGGATGAGTACGATGTGATCGCGGTGGCAGATGGCCGGGAGGCTATTCTGGAAATAGGCAGGAATCTCGAGGATATCGTTGTGATCCTCCTGGATTTGATCATGCCGGTGCTGAATGGATACCAGGTGCTGCAGGTGCTGAATGCGGAAAAAATCACAGACAGGATTCCTGTGGTGTTGGTCTCATCCCAGGCAGATACGCAGACAGAACTGTCTGCGTATGCCCTCGGTGCGGCCAGCGTGATTTCGAAACCCTACGTGGCAGAGGTTGTGAGGCGAAGTGTGAACAACATTATCGGTCTCCGCCAGAGCGCATCGGATATGGAGAAGATAATTCAGAACCAGAATGAACAGCTGAGCAGACAGCAGCATCAGTTGGATACTTACAACGATAACCTCCTGGAGGCAATCAGCAACGTGGTGGAGTTCCGGGATCTGGAGTCCGGCACGCATATCAAGCGGGTGAAGGGGCTTACCAGAATTATTGCACAGACATATATGCAGCTTTATCCGGAGGAGGGTCTTACCAAGCATAAGATCAATGTGATAGCCCGGGCTTCTGTGACTCACGACATCGGGAAGATTGCGATCCCGGACAATATTTTGCTGAAACCGGGACGGCTGACCGATGAGGAGCGGGAGATTATGATGACCCATACCACGAAGGGATGTGAGATGCTGGACCTTTTGGCAGATGTGCCGGACAAGGAGCTTCTCCAGACCTCCTATGAGATCTGCCGCCATCACCATGAACGGGACGATGGCAAGGGTTACCCGGACCATCTGCAAGGGGAAGACATCCCCCTCTCAGCCCGGCTTGTCTCCATCGCAGACGTATACGACGCACTGGTGAGTGAGCGGTGCTATAAAAAGCCCTTTGATAAAGAGACAGCGTACGATATGATCATGGAAGGGAAGTGCGGAACATTCTCCCCGAAGCTTTTGAGGTGTCTGAAACACTCTAAAAATGCAGTGGAGTTTTTTGCGGAGAATCATCCGTAATACTTACATATGGTATGTTTTGGATTTCAATTTGAGGGCATCCTGCGGCTGCCCTTTTTGCAGATCTGATCTGTCACAGGGATTTGCGGTACGTCAGTAAAATACAAAATAAGACTATACAAATAG
Source organism: uncultured Eubacterium sp. (assembly GCA_964484225.1). Taxonomy (GTDB): domain Bacteria; phylum Bacillota; class Clostridia; order Lachnospirales; family Lachnospiraceae; genus Eubacterium_F. Next base: position 2,214 of record CAZAEM010000032.1, on the reverse strand, counting down.
TTAAAAATATGTTATACCGTCTTGGTGGAAGTTCACAGGAATGAAAAAAACGAAAGGAGGAAGAAATGAAAAAGAAGATTGGTATTATTACCCTGTTGATGATGTTTATGGCCGTGTTCATCATGCCCACGACATCAAAGGCGTATGAGGAAGGAGGTTTTAATTACCGGGTAAGCAGCAAGAAAGCGATTGTCACAGGTTGTGTGCAAAAATCGGTTTCCGCGATAAAGGTGCCGGACAAACTGGGCGGTTTTCCCGTGACCGGGATAGCCGGCAACGCATTCTATGGACTGGAGGCCAGCGAGGTCGTACTCCCGGATACGGTGAGTTCCATCGGCAACGATGCGTTTGGCAAGATGAAGAAACTGAAGAGCATAAAACTTCCCGCAAAACTGACGAGGATTGGCAGCAAGGCCTTTGCGAATTGTTCGAAACTCGCGTCTGTGCAGTTCAACAGGAAACTGCAGGACATCGAGAGGGAAGCTTTTTCAAACTGTATTGTATTGCGGAAGGTGGTTCTTCCAAATTCCCTGAAAAATATAGAGAGGAAAGCTTTTGCCAAGTGCTACAAGCTCAGCAGCGTAAAGCTCGGAAGCAGCCTGTCCAAGATCGGGGAACAGGCATTCTACAAAGATTATGCCCTGAAATCCTGCACGATCCCAAAGAGTGTGGACAGGGTTGGGACATATGCTTTTGAGAGCTGCGAGGATCTTCAGACGGTGACATTCAAAAACGGTAAGACGAAGCTGAGCGACGGTGTGTTTTACAACTGCAGCTCGCTGAAGAAAACCTATCTGCCGGCGAAGATAAAGAATGTTCCTGCCTATACGTTTTACGGCTGTTCATCTCTGAAAAAAATGGCGGTGCCATCCGGCGTCTCCATCATCAAGAAGTACGCTTTCTACGGTTGTAAGAAAATGAAAAGCGTGCGGATGAATTCCCGCATCTATGCCGTGGGAGACTGGGCTTTTGCCGGCAGCGGTCTGAAATCGGTGAAGCTGAATGCAAATATGCAGTTTATCGGCAATGCCGCTTTTCGGGATACGGATATCCGCAGTCTGGATCTGAGATCCAAGGTGGCTTTTATCGGAAACCGTGTCTTTGCCAACTGTGAGAAACTGAAACGGATCTCCATACCGGCCAGTGTCAAAGGGATCAATCCCGGCGCATTTAATAACTGTACCAGCCTGCAGGCCATCAATGTGTCCTCGGGCAATAGTAACTACAGCAGCCAGTCGGGGGTTCTCTACAACAAGGGCAGATCCAAATTGATACAGTATCCTCTGGGTAAGCGCAGCCGCTCTTTCCGCACACCGGGAAGTCTCCAGACGATCCGCTCCCATGCCTTCTCCGGCAATCGGTATTTACAGAATGTGACGGTTTCTTCCGGCTCCATCGGAAGTAACGCATTTTCCGATATGCTTTCTCTGAGAAGGGTGTCGATCACGGGGCAGACCAGGACGATCGGCGGTTCCGCCTTCCGCAACAATTACAAGCTGTCGACAGTGGTGCTGCCTGATTCCGTGCAGACCATCGGGGCTGACGCATTTGCGGAGAGCAAGGTTCGTACCATCCATATTCCCAGCCGTCTGACAAAGCTGGGATCCGGCGCTTTTTACGGCTGTGATTCTCTGGTCTCCTTCACGGGGGGCAGAGGGAGCAGATACAGTGTGTCGGACGGAGTGCTGTACAACGGTCCGATGACGAAGCTCCTGCAGTATCCGGCGAAAAAACCGGGCGCCTCCTTTACCGTCCCCAATTCGGTGAGGAAGGTCGAAACGGATGCCTTCCGCAAGGCATCGAAAATAACAAAGCTGTACTTCGGCAGCAATTTCCGCTGTCTTGATTACAACGGGATCAACAGGGCAAAGAACCTGAAATCAGTGGTATTTAACTCGAAGAAGGCGGGATATTCCTCGACCTACGGAATTTCCGAGTGCAATAAGCTGGCTGTCATTGTAGGGCCAAACAATTACACAATGAGAGCAATGGCGGACAACGCCAATGCAACGCTGATCACTCTTTGATCTGTTCGGCGAATGACGGGGGCCTCGATAGGATGTATTTATCGGGGCTTCTGTTTTTGTTCGCGGAACAAAAACTCTTGCATTTTCCTATTAAATATGATAATATATCAGATGTTGACGCTATTGCGGTCAGGCCCCTTGGTCAAGCGGTTAAGACATCGCCCTTTCACGGCGGTAACACGGGTTC
>CAZAEM010000031.1:0-30259 GCA_964484225.1 uncultured Eubacterium sp. | reverse complement strand
GAACCCACGTATCTAGCTTGGAAGGCTAGTGTTCTACCATTGAACTACACCCGCACAGGGTACTACTCATATGCAAAATAATCATTATTGTCCATTCAATCGGGGTGACAGGATTCGAACCTGCGGCCTCTTGGTCCCAAACCAAGCGCTCTAGCCAAGCTGAGCCACACCCCGTCTCTGGTCTTTGGAAAACCATATTTTGTGCCCCGAAACAACGCAAAAATTATTATATTATATAACTTTGAGGTTGTCAATAAGAATTTTCATCTCTTTCTTACTTTTTATATAAATCTGAATGTGTACCAGTTTCCACCAATGTTAGTGTCAATATATCGTCTTCTATGAGATATATCAGCAACCAGTCTGGTTGAATGTGGCACTCTCTGAATCCATCCCAATTTCCTTTTAATGGATGATCCTTATACTTTTCATCAAGAGGTATTCCTTGAAGCAATTTATCTACAATAGAATCCAATAAGAAGATATCCAATCCACGTTTTTTAGCCACCTTCAAACCTTTTTTAAATTTTCCGGTCAAGACTAATTCATATTTCATACATCCATATCCTCCAATGCTTCAGAAAAACTGCTGTACCGTTTCGTGTTTGGGTCTCTGCTAATTCGTTTTGCCTCCTCCATAGCTTCCACTACTTCTGGTTTAAAGTCAGGATATTTCACTTCAAATGGTATACCATTTTGCAAGATTACCTGTCGTAAAAACATATTTACAGCATCAGATAAATTTAATCCCAGCCCTTCTAAAAGTTCCACCGCTTGTTTTTTTGTACCTTCCTCTATTCTAATCTGAGTTGGTGTTGTAGTCGCCATAATACAACCCTCTTTCTTTTTTCTTCTATATTACTACAATAAGTATACATTGTCAATCATATTAATTCGGATGTGCTAAGAATTTTCAATTTCATCTCTTTCATTTCTGCTCCTCATTCAAACTCCCGGTGCGATACCCTGTCAGATCCAGAGAGACATAGGTAAAACCCAATTCCCGTAGCTGCCCGACGACCTTCTGCCTCCCGGGTTCTGCCACGACTTTGGGGAAATCCTCCGGTTCCAGTTCAATCCTGGCCATTCTGCCGTGCATCCGCACCCGTACCTGACCGACCCCCAACTCCGTCAGAAGCCTCTCCGCCGACTCCACCATCGCCAGCTTCTCCCGGGTGATCCCCTCCCCATAGGGAAAGCGGGAGGCAAGGCAGGCGAGAGAGGGCTTATTCCAGGTAGACAGACCCATTTCCCGCGAAAGATATCGTATCTCCTCCTTGGTCAGCCCGCACTCCCGGAGGGGACTGACAATCCCCAGCTCCTTCACCGCCCGCATCCCCGGCCGGTAATCTCCCTCGTCATCCAGATTGGAGCCCTCCGCCACCACCGGCACATTCCTCTCTCCGGCGGCCCGGAGGATCCTCTGGAAGACCGCCCTCTTACAGTGATAGCATCTGTCCTTTTGATTTGATGCAAACTCGGGTATGCCCAGGACATTCACCGGAAGGACAAAATATTGGATACCCTCCCCGGCACAGAACGCCTCCGCCTCGTCTCTCTCCCGTTCCGGGAGCGAGACGAGATCCGCGATGACCGCCGTCACCGAATCCCCCAGGACATCGCTGGCTGTCTTCAGGAGGAATGTGGAATCCACACCCCCGGAGAAAGCCACCAGAACCGAGCGGTATCCCCGCAAAATATTCTGCAGCAGTTTCATTTTTTCCCGGGCCAACCTCTCATTCACCATCTTCTCTCATCCCTCATTCTCAATCTCAATCTCTCCGGACACAATATCCCGCACTTCAGAGATGGACATGTCCTGCAAAGCCGCCAGTTTCCTCAGGTCCTCGTACTCCGGTTTCCACCGTTTCACACCGTATCCCGAGGACTCCTTTACCCGGATCTCTCCCAGACTCGTCTGTCTCACATACTCACGGCGGCGCAGTACCATCCGGTCCCACATCCGCGCCCGCAGACCGATGGTGGACGTATGGCGGAAAAGCAGCGCGGCAAACTTTTCCTTCTCCTCCACAGGGCAGAACACCGAGAGGAGAACGCCAGGCCTTGATTTCTTCATGCCCACAGGAACCGTGAACACCTCCAGCGCCCCCTGCTCCCACAGTCTCTCCATGGCATATCCGATCTCCTCTCCTGTCATATCATCCAGGTTGCAGCAGAGTTCCAGGATCTGACCGCCCCTCTCCGCCGTATCCCCCAGCATCGCCCGCACCACATTGGCGGCCGCCAGATCTCTCTTCCCTGTGCCATACCCGACCGCCCGGATCCTCATCTCAGGCATAGAAGTGAACTCCTGCCCGTAATACCGGAGCAGCGCCGCCCCGGTCGGGGTACACAGCTCCCCCTCAAAAGAACCGGCATAGCAGGGGATGTCCCGCAGGAGAATGGCCGTGGCCGGCGCAGGCACCGGCAGAATGCCGTGGGCGCAGCGCACCTGGCCGAACCCCACGTTCACCGGCGAAACCAGAACCTGATCCACCTTTAGTTTCTCTATCAGAAGAGCCGTCCCGGTGATATCCGCCAGCGCGTCCATCATCCCCACCTCGTGGAAATGTACTTCGGACGCCTCCCGTCCATGCACCTCGCTCTCCGCCCCGGCGATGGAGCGGTAAACTTCAGACACCTGTCCCTTCACCGTCCCGGAGACCGCCAGCCCCTGTATGATATCCTCAATTTCCTTCAGGTCGGCATGATGATGGCCGTGGCCGTGAGACCCGCTGTCCCCTTCTTTCCTCCCGTGGATTTTCACAGAGGCATGGATTCCCTTTACACCGCATTTCTCATCCTCTTCCATCTCCACAGTCACGCCGGGTATACCCATGTGATTCATCTCACGGACAAAAGCCTCCCTGTCCGCCGGCTCCGGCAGCAACGCAAACAGGGCCGCCATCAGCATATCACCGGCCGCCCCCATGCTGCAGTCCAGATATAATGTTCTCATTTCCCTGCCCCCTTCATTTAATGATGTTGGGATTATCCCCCCAACTGATGCCACCGTATTGCTCCATTGCTACGCAATTTTCGCAATACAGCAAACATTCGTAATCCGCTAATTTACTGCGTAAATTGCTCCTTACTCATGTTTGGCGGGTCAATAAGGTCAAGCATTGCTTTCGTGCAAGCACGAGCAATGTTGACCTTTTGACCCTGGCATCATATGATTGATCATGCTGGCCTGACAGGCCGCCCCAAACCCGTTGTCGATATTCACCACGCTGACCCCGTTCGCGCAGGAGTTCAGCATGGATAAGAGAGCGGACAGGCCGCCGAAATTTGCCCCGTAGCCCACACTGGTAGGCACGGCGATCACCGGGCAGGCCGCCAGACCGCCCAAAACGCTGGCCAGGGCCCCCTCCATCCCGGCGATGGCGATGATCACGCTGGCACTCATGATCTCGTCCAGATGATCCAGGAGCCGGTGCAGCCCCGCCACCCCCACATCGTAGAGCCTCACCACCTCATTTTCCAGAACCTCCGCCGTCAGCGCCGCCTCCTCCGCCACCGGCATATCGCTGGTCCCCCCGGTGGCCACCAGGATCTTCCCAAGGCCCGTCTTCTCCGGCATCTCTCCCACGATCCCGATACCGGACAGGGCGTCATAGTGAAACTCCACAAACCGGGCCAGATAGGATGCCGCCTCCTGCTTCATGCGGGTGATCAGGATCACCGGTTCGCCCTGTTCTCCCATGGCCCCGACGATCTCAACCAGCTGTTCCTTCGTCTTTCCCGCCCCGTAGACCACTTCCGCCATTCCCTGCCGCAGCCCTCTGTGGGTGTCCAGCTTCGCCACGCCGATATCTCTGTACGGCTTTTCCCGCAGAAAAAGCAAGGCCTCCTCCGGGGAAACCTTGCCCGACTGCACTTCTCTGAGTAACCTCTCTATATCTCTATCTCTCTTCATCTCACACATTCCCCTGTTTGTCCGGAAAAAACAACTCGTCCAGCGTCTCCACCAGTTTTCTCATCTGCTCCTCTGTCCCCACCGTGATCCGCAGATACTCCCGGATGCGCTCACCGTCAAAATGGCGAACCAGGATCTTTCTCTCCCGCAGTCTGTCAAATATCTCCTGCCCGGATATGGACCGGTGTCTGGCAAAGAGAAAATTGGTCTGAGAATCCATCACCAGAAATTCCCTAGCCTCCAGATCTTTCCTGGTTTTCTCCCTGACAGCCAGAATCTGCCGGATTTTCTCCCGGAAATACTCCTCGTCCTCCAGCGCCGCGATACCCACCCGGATAGATTCGGTATTCATGGTATAGGAATTGATGGACTCCTTCACATCATTCATCGCCCGGATCAGTCTCTCGCTGCCGATGGCGTACCCGATGCGCATACCGGCCAGAGAGCGGGATTTCGAATACGTGCGCACCACAAGCAGATTCTCGTATGTATCCACCAGGGGCAGGACCGTCTCACCGCCGAAATCCACATAGGCCTCATCCACGATGACCACCACATCCTGATTGTCCTTTATGACAGACTCCACCTCATCCCCTGTCATTCCTAAAGACGTGGGGGCGTTGGGGTTGGCGATGACGACGCCGCCGTTCTCCCTCCGGTAGTCCTCCACACAGATGCGAAAGTCCCCGTCCAGCGGCGGACACTGAAAGGGAATCCGATAAACATTGGCCCACACGGAATAAAAGGAGTAGGTGATATCCGGGAACAGGACAGGTTTCTCCGAATTAAAAAAAGTCAGAAAAGCCAGGGAGAGCACATCGTCCGAACCCACCCCCACAAAGACTTGGCCGGGCCGGACCCCGTGGTATTCCGCCAGAGCTTCCACCAGGGAAGCCGCCCCCAGTTCCGGGTACAGAGCCCACCGGTCCACCCGGGCACTTTGATGGGCCTCGTACACCTTCGGCGACGGGGGGTATGGATTTTCATTGGTGTTCAACTTGATCAGATCCTTTTCCCTCGGCTGCTCCCCGGGTACATAGGGCAGCACCTCTCTGATATTTTTTTCCCACTGTCTCATCCGTCTGTCCTCCATGATCGTTTACATCCACAGTACCCCATTCCGTTTCTCTTGTCAAGAATCTATTTCACTAGCCCAGCAAACTCCGGTAGGCGTCCACCGTCCCGTATCCCCACTCCTGATTGGGCACCGGATCCCCTCGTCCCACAGCTCCCCGGATCAGCAATTCCTTGGTATAGAAACCCGTCCCTGCCTCTAAATACTGCTGCATAAAGAGCGCATTGATCCCCGTGACAAAAGCCGCCGCCACACTGGTACCGGTCATGGTTCCGTATCTCCCCCGGGGAAATGTGCCCGTCACCTCCACCCCCGGCGCCGTCACATCCGGTTTTATCCGGCCGGAGGGCGTAAAACCGCGGCTCCCCTCGAAGTACAGGGCCTCATCCCGCACATTGTAAGCCGCCACCGTCACAACATTTTCAGAACAGCTGGGGTTACAGAGGGTGGTTTCCGGGTCAGGTTTCTGGAAATACACGTCCCGGGGCAGAAACTGCCGAATGGGAAGCCACATATGAAAATCCGGATTGGGATGGGTAGATCTCAGACGGATCTTCCATATGCCGGTCTTTGGCGCGAGAAACCGGAACACCACCACCTGAGATCTGGTCTCCAACTGGGCGAGTCCGAAAAAGATTTCCAGAGTTGTATTCTCCAGTAGAAACTGCTTGCGATACCGGTCGCCGGGTATTGCCTGTATATCACCGGCCACCTCCCCGCTGGGAGAGACGACATCCAGGGACAGAGTCCCGGGAGTCCGCCACCACAGCTGGGACATAAAGCCATCCAGCATCCCCTCCACTACGATGCCCACCTCATCCTCCTGCTGCACAATATGGTGGTGATGTCTGGCATTTCCCTCATTTCCGATGCTGCAGGAAATTGAAATTCCCCGGAGCGCTGCGTACTGATTGAGAAAAAGCGCCAGCTTTGTCTCCCCGTCGTGACTCCCCATATTTGTTCCCATTCCGAGGCAGATCGCCACCGACTTCCGCTCTCTGCGGGCCACCTGAATGATATAGGAAAGCCCCATCAGGATATCGTTCTCCTGATAGGCAGGCACATTTTCCGGAATGCCGTAATACTCCCGGTAACTGTTCTTGGCCTGCTTGCACTTCACCACCACCAGCTCCGCCAGCGGCGCCACTCCGGAAAACTCCTGCTGCCGGTTCTCCCTGCCGGCTGCCACACCGGCGAGGAATGTGCCATGACCCACATCGTCCCGGGAGGGGATCACCGAACGGGGATCCTCAAGCTGCAGAGCCTGATTGATATCCTCTCTGGTATACACCTGGCCAAAGGGAAATTCTTCTGTACCGTCCCCCTCCATGATCGACTGATCCCACAGGGACAATATCCTCGTAGTCCCGTCCTCCTGGATAAACGCCTGGTGGGTAAAATCAATCCCGGTATCCACAATCCCCACCAGCACTCCCTGCCCGTACAGATCCAGATTCGGCTGTCTGCGGATCCGCAATACTCCGCTGTTCTCCAGGGCCAGTTCACTCATCAGTCCATAAACATTCGGTATGCTGGCAAAGCCAAGCCGCTCAATCTCTTTGCTGTTGATGACAGGGCTCTCCAGATAGATGATCGCCCGTCCCTCATCCACCCTCAGATAGCAATCCGGCTGGAAATATCCTTTCACCACCTCATCACTGGGATAATTGCTCACAATGTAATCCAGGGCCTGCTCTGAGTAGGCCGCCTCTCTACAGGTCATACATAATCCTCTGTTTTTTCTTATATTATACGCATCCGGAAAATTTATGTGCACTGTCAAAAATCATTGAAAAGACATATGGCTTTATGTTAAAATGTTGGGGTCAAACATCAAATATAGGAGCAACTGTGTATGAAAAACAAGACGATCAAGATATCCAGCATCGCCACTCTGGCTCTGGGCGCATTTATGGCGGCAGCCTGGCCTTTCTTCGGGCTGATGGTCCGCTGCAAAAAAAACAGGAGACTGATCAAAAAGGAATGGTTCCGGCTCTCCCATATGAAGATCAATCACCCCAGAAACAAGTTCGAGCGGGAGTACGAGGAGGGCAAGGCCTGGTGCCGGCGGCAGCAGATGCGCGACTGCTATATACGCAGCGTGGACGGCCTGATACTCCATGCCCTGTATCTGCCCGCCGAAAACCCGGAACGATGCGTCCTGCTGAGCCACGGATACAAGGCCTCCGCTTTCGGGGACTTCGCCTATACCGCCAGATTTCTCCACGAAAATCACTGCAATCTGCTGTTTATCGACCAGAGATGCTGCGGTGAGAGCGAGGGCGGATATATCACCTTCGGAGCCATGGAGCAGTACGACGTGCAGAGATGGTGCTTTTATCTGGCGAAAAGAAACCGAAAAAAACTCCCCATCTACCTCTACGGGGAATCCATGGGGGCCTCCACTATACTCATGGCAGGCGGTCAAAAGCTGCCCCGGGATGTGCGGGGACTGATCGCCGACTGCGGTTTCCGGTCCATGAGAGGCCAGGTTCAGGACATGGCCAAAAACTGGTTCCATCTGAACTGGATCGAGCTGCTGCTTTTCCGGCTGGATCTGTTCTGTACCGTCCTGGCAGGCTTTAGCATGAGCCAGGCCGACACCGCAAAGGCCCTGCGGACAAACCGCCGGCCGGTTTTGTTCTTCCACGGTTCCAAGGATACCTACGTGGATCCCAAAAACTCCCGATATAACTATTCCATATGCCGGGCGCCAAAGGAACTGGTGATCATCCCCGGCGCCAGGCATATCTGCAGCGTCTATGAAGCCCCGGACCTTTACCGCCGGAAACTGATGGAGTTTTTCAAAAAATACGATTAAACAAATCCTGTAAAACTCGGCATGTCCGAGTTTTTTTTCTTTTTTACGGGAATAATTACAAGGAATATTATACAGATCCCCGAAATGTGTTCGATATGTCTCGGTCAATTTGGACGGATGTGTCCATTAAATCATCGAGGGGGTAGTAATCAAAAACAAAATATGCTAGGTTTCAAAGAAAGGAAACACAGGAGGAGCATCCATGAAAAAATATTATCCCTTAACGGCAGCACAAAAGCTGCATGACAACTGGATCCGGAATTACAAAACACAGCAGGTGGCTGGCGTCAGCGTGGTAGCCGCGCTGAAAACCCCTCTGGATTTCGGTCTCCTGAAAAAATGTATCCAGCTGGAATATGAACGCTACGGATGCATGAGACTCCGCTTTGCCGGGCCGGACGATCACGGGGAGACAAAACAGTATATCACGGACAGGAAACTCGGCGACATACCTCTCAGAGATCTCACCGGCATGAGTCTGGCCGAAGCGGACCAGCAGATGCAGCAGTGGGCCTATGAGACGTTTGACGGGAATGACATTCCCCTGTGTGATCTGTCCATGGTGAAACTTCCGGAAGGGTATAACGGCTTTTTTGTCCACATGGATCACCGCCTCATCGATTCCTGCGGCCTGGTGGTGATGATCAACGACCTGATGCAGCTCTATACACATTACCGCTTCGGCTCCCCGTACCCAGAGAAGCTGGCAGATTTCGAGGAGGTACTGCAGAAGGATCTGAAAAAGGCCGGCAACGAAAAGCGCTTTGCCAGGGACAAAAAATTCTGGGACGAGCAGCTGGACGCACTGGGGGAGCCGCTGTACTCTGACGTCCGGGGCCCCTCTGTTCTCCGCGCGGCCAGGGAGCGGCACGGCAGAGACGATCTGCGGGCGGCCGATATCGAGATGGAAAATCTTTTTGTAAAGGTGAAGGATTATCAACTGGAACCGGAGCCCACAAAAAACCTGATAAAATTCTGTATGAACCATCAGCTATCCATGACGAATCTCCTGCTGCTGGGGATCCGGACGTATCTGTCCAAGGTAAATGACGGCCAGGAGGATATCACCATCCAGAATTTCATCTCCCGACGCTCCACACACGATGAGTGGACATCCGGCGGCAGCCGTACGATCATGTTCCCCTGCCGGACAGTGATCACCCCGGAGACGGAATTTCTGAACGCCGCCTATGAGATCCAGAACGTACAGAACCGGATTTACATGCACAGCAATTACGATCCCGCACTGATCGAGGAGGAAATGCGGCGGCGTTACCACACACCGGAAAACACCGCCTACGAGAGTTGTTACCTCACATACCAGCCCATGCCGGTGAAATTTGACAACCCTCATCTGGTCAGCATCCCCCAGCACGCCAAATGGTTTGCCAACGGTGCAGCCACAAAAAAAATGTACCTGACCGTGTCCCACACGGAGTACGGCGGCATGAATTTCTCCTACCACTACCAGACGGCACACTTGCGGGAACATGACATGGAACTCTTATACTACTACATGATGCGCATCCTTTTTAAGGGAATCACCGAGCCGGATATGAGCATCGGGGACATCATGGAACAGGTTTAAATCTTATATGATGGAGGTAAAAAAATGACACAGGAAATGCAATTTAAGACGATCATAGCCCAGTACTGCAAAGTCTCCCCGGAGGAAATGACAGGCGAGATGAGGTTCCGGGAGGATCTGGGTCTCAGTTCCCTGGACTTCATGGCCTTTCTGGGTGAACTGGAGGACACTTTTGATGTGGAGCTGGAGGAGGAGGACGCGGTGCAGGTCCGCACCATCGCAGAAGCTCTGGAGCTGCTGGAACGGCTACAGAAGGAGGAGGGGCAGAAATGAGCGTACTTATCCGAGATATAATGGAAGAAAGTGAAAAAAAATTCGCGGAGATCACCGCCGTAAAATGGCTGAGGAAAAAGGAAATCCTTGAGCGGAGTTACCGTGAACTGATGGAGAACGCCGCCACAGTACGGCGGGGACTGGCAGCCGCAGGTTTTCAGGGAAAACACATCGCCCTGATCGGTCCCGGCTCCGTGGAGTGGATCGAAAGCTATCTGGGGATCATCACGGGAGATACCGTCGCCGTTCCCCTGGACGCCGGTCTCCCCGGGGAAGATCTCATTGACCTGATAAACCGCTCCGACGCCGAAGGCCTGTTCCTGAGTCCCCGAAACCGGTCTCTCCTGGAGACAATCCTGACCGAATGTCCCCGGCTGGAGAAAATATGGTTTCTGCAGGATGAGGCAGTCTCCTCCGACGAGAGAGTGACCTCCCTGACAGACCTGAAAGCCGGGGCTCCAAAGGAGGATGAGGACAGCCGCCGGCCGGAACCGGACAGCGTGGCCACCATCATCTTTACCTCCGGAACCACCGGAAAAAGCAAGGGCGTGATGCTGACGCAGGAGAATCTGGCCGCCAACGTCATCTCTGTTGACTACACCACAGCTCCCGGCAGTGTGCTGCTCAGCGTCCTCCCCATCCACCACGCCTACTGCCTGGTCATGGACTGGCTCAAGGGCTTCTCCCTGGGCGCTACGGTGTGCATCAACGATTCCCTCCTGCACATGGTAAAAAACATGAGCGTGTTCAGGCCGGATATAATACTTATGGTTCCCCTGATGATCGAGACGATCTACAAAAAACTCGCCAGCGCCGACCCGTCAATCCCCAAAAAGATCCTGGCGGATCAGGTGTTTGGCGGAAACCTAAAAATCATTTTCACCGGCGGCGCCCACCTGGATCCGTTTTATATAGAAGAATTTGCAGAGTACGGCGTAGACATCTATGAGGGCTACGGCATGTCCGAGTGCTCCCCCGTCATCAGTTCCAACACACCAATGGATCACAAGGCGGGCTCCATCGGGAGACCTCTCCGGAACGTCCGCATCGCCTTTGAGGACGGGGAGATCCTGGTCAAGGGGAGCAGCGTCATGAAGGGGTACTACCGAATGCCGGAGGAAACCGCCGCCACACTGAAAGACGGCTGGCTCCACACGGGGGATAAGGGATACCTGGACGACGACGGATTCCTGTTCATTAACGGGCGCGTAAAAAATCTGATCATCCTCTCCAACGGGGAAAATATCTCCCCTGAGGAGATTGAAAACAAACTGTCCCTAAGCCCTCTGGTGGGAGAGGTGATCGTGACCGGGGAGGACAACGGACTCACCGCCAGAATCTACCCGGATCAGGACGTGGTCTCCGCAAAAAAAATGGACGGGGAAACCATACGGGCCGGACTGCAGGCCTTTTTGGATGACTATAACAGAAACCAGCCCACCTACCGTCAGATCACGGCACTGGTTGTGAGAAAAAATCCATTTCTGAGAAGTTCCACAAAGAAGATCAAGAGACAGGAGGCTCTCATCGACGAGCCGGTTTGAAAACAGGATCTCCCGTCAAAGAATGTAGGGGAGCATCCCTTTCATAAAAACCTGCGTCAGTATATCGGCGATCACCTCGGCGGAAACCTGAAAATCCTCCACGGTCCACTTGTGGAGTACGCCGATGGTACTGCCGATAGTGCAGGCAATGGTATAGGAATACTCCACCCCGCTGCGGTCGGACATCGTCCGGTCCTGCACCACCTGGGAGACATAGTGGTGGAACATGGTTATAGCTTTCTCGAAAAAGTTATCTTCCCTGGGGCTCCGCAGCAGACCGGCCAGAAAAGGATTCGTCAGGGTGTACTCACAGATTGTCAGAAAATAAGATCTGCACAGTTCTCTATCGCTTTTCGGATGAAAGGACTCCATGATGGAAAATATATCCTGCATGGTCCTGTCTTCCATATCGTCTACGAGAGCCGGCATATTTTCGTAGTGATTGTAAAAGGTACTGCGCACGATCCCGGCTCTCTTTATGATATCCGTCACAGTGATCTTATCCAGCTCCTTTTCCCTGAGGATCAAAAGAAACGCCTCGCAGATCGCCTCTTCCACCACGTGATATCTCTCATCCTGTACGTCATAATCATGGTTCATAAAAATCCCCGCTCAGAGTCAGCCCCTCATCTGGATGGCCGGCACTCCCTTTCCCTCAATGTAGTCTTTTGTGATCACCACTCTCCCGATCATTTCATCCTTGGGGATCTCGTACATGATATCCATCATCACTTCCTCGATGATAGAGCGGAGCGCTCTGGCCCCCGTCTGTTTTTCCACTGCCCGCCTGGCCAGAGCCCGAAGAGCCTCCTCCTCGAATTCCAGATCCACCTCGTCCATGCGCAGGAGCTTGCGGTACTGCTTGACAATGGCATTTTTGGGTTCTGTGAGAACCCGCACCAGCAGATCCTCGTCCATCGCCTCCAGGAAAAACACAATGGGAAGCCGTCCGATAAACTCCGGGATCAGACCGTATTCGCGGATGTCTTCCGTCTCCACCCGGGCAAAGATATCCTTGTCATCGTCGTATTTGTCCCGCAGTTCGGAACCGAAACCCATCGTACCCTGTTTCGTCAGCCGCTTCTTTATGATATCCTCCAGCCCCGGGAAGGCCCCTCCGCATATGAACAGGATGTGGCTGGTATTCACCGTGGTCATGGGAACCATGGCATTTTTGTTGGTGGCGCCCACCGGCACCTCGATATCCGCTCCCTCCAAAAGTTTGAGGAGGGCCTGCTGCACTGATTCCCCGCTGACGTCCCGGCTGTTGACATTCTGTTTCTTCGCTATCTTGTCAATCTCATCGATATACACGATCCCCCGCTCTGCCAGCTCCACATCGTTATCCGCATTTGCCAGGAGTTTGGAGATCACACTCTCCACATCATCGCCGATATATCCCGCCTCCGTCAGCGCCGTGGCGTCCGTGATAGCCAGGGGAACCTGCAGAAGCCTGGCCAGTGTCCGCACCATAAAAGTCTTGCCGCTGCCCGTAGGGCCCAGCATCAGCATGTTGGATTTCTCGATCTCAACGTCATCCTCCTCTGATTCCTCCGCCAGAATCCTTTTGTAGTGGTTATAAACCCCCACAGAGAGAACCTTCTTGGCGTGTTCCTGGCCCATGACATACTCGTCCAGATTCCCTTTGATGACATGGGGCACCGGAAGCCGCCGGATATCCAGAGCCGGTGCCGTCTTTTTCTCTTTCTTTTTTTCCTTTACAGCATGGCGTTTCTGAAACTCACTGGGCGTCTCCGCCCCCATGCCTGCCAGGTTCATAAATTCCATCCCCGGAAAATTCGGCATCCCCTGCATCCCGATCTGATCAAACGTCTTTTGCATACAGTCCGAGCAGATATTGATATTATTGGGGATCGTGATCAGTTTTGCCACCTTGCTCTCCGGACGGTGGCAGAGATAGCAGACTCTCTCATAGCCGTCCCTGCCATTCGATTTCGTATCCTCCCCGGTATTTGTTCTATCTTCGCTCATTCTATCCTCCATCTGCACCGGCATGCAAGCATGCCGTGTCGTCAGGCTTTTGACCCTGGTATCCTTTTATGATGCTGGAGCCAAAACTGATACCAGATTGTTTCGCTGCTTCGCAGCTTCCACAATCTGCCCAATATTCGCACTTTCGTGGTGTATAAACACCACTTCGTGCTCATATTTGGGCGGGTCAATCAGCCTTTTCTCCACCGGCATGCAAGCATGCCGTGTCGTCAGGCTTTTGACCCTGGTATCTTTAATATATGCTGCCTCCCCAGGGAACTACCTGGGATTCGTCCTCGCCGGGATTATCCTGCTGACTGTTGTCCTGCTGTTCTGACGAGTCCGAGCTGTCCTCCAGGCCGTCCAGGGTGTCCTTGCTCTTCAGCGTCACCTCCACGGTTTGCTCCTTGTACTCACCGTCGTCGCTGCGCTGCAGCACTACCTGGATCTTGGTACCTACCTTTGTATTGTTCACAATCTCCTGGACTTCCTCGATGGTCTTGACTGTGGTGTTGTTGATCTTCGTGATCACATCGCCCTCTTTGATACCCGCTTTGTATGCGGCGCCGGTGTCGGACACGGCTACCACATAGACGCCCTCGGGTATGCCGTAGGCCTCGTTTACACTGCTGCCGATGGGCCGGCCGGTGATACCCAGGTAGCCTTTTTCCTCATCTTTGAGGACTTCACGATCCATCAGATCATTGATCACGCTGACCGCGTCACTCATGGGTATAGCGTATCCCATCCCCTCCACATTGGTGTTGCCATAGGAGAAATATTTTGAGGAATTGATCCCGATCACATTGCCGTTGACATCGATCAGGGCACCGCCGCTGTTCCCGGGATTGATCGCCGCATCTGTCTGCATGAGGATCTGCGTGGAGGACTGTCCCGTGCTGCTGTCTGACGAGGAAACCTCCCTGTTTTTGGCACTCAGATATCCCACCGTGACAGACTGCCCGTATCCCAGCGCATTCCCGATGGCGATCACCATCTGCCCCACTTTTGCATCATCCGAACTCCCGAGAGTCGCCACCCGAATACTCTTCTTGGTAGAATCCTTCAAATCCTCCAGCGACACTGTGATCACCGCCAGATCATTGGACTTGCTGGTACCCTTCACCTCTGCCTCCGCCGACTCACCGTCGTTGAACTGGACCGTGATCTCATCCGCATCCGCCACCACATGGTTGTTTGTCACGATGAGCAGCTCTTTATCATCCTGCTTTACTATAAATCCGGAGCCTGCCCCCTCCGTCGGATACGACTGGCCAAAGTAGGATGTCTTTGTACTCTTTTCCGTGATCGCCACAATGGACGGCATCACCCGGTCCACAATGCCGGACACATCCGAAGTGGCAGTGATCGTCCCCCCGGACACACTGGCGATGGAAACCTGGTTCTGTATCGGCTCCGTCTGCCGGATCTGCTCATCTCCGCCGCCGGAGAACACATTAAACAGCGCATTGAGGCAAAAAAAGCAGACAGCCGCCACCACACCGAACAGGGCACCCCCCAGAACATACTTTGAAGCCTTGAAATCACTTTTTTCTCTGGGCTTCTTCTCTCTCACCGGCGTGGTATTCTGAAACCGGTACGTGTTGTCCGCCGGCATGGGCCCCGGCTGGCGATAAGCCGTCTGCTGTTCCTGCCGGACCGGCTCCGCGCCGGGCTCTGCCTGGGACTCACTGACATGGATTGGCTCTGTGTACGGCTCCGCCTGGGACTCATCGGCCCGAACCGGTTCTTCTGCCGGCTCCCTCTCAACCTGCTCCGCCGTACCCGGTTCAACTTCCCGGGGCGTCGGATCCCCCTGCAGAACAAACCCCGTTCCGGGTTCTTCCTGATTTATATTGTTGCTGCTATTGTTTTCATCCATGAAAGCACATCCTTTCTTCTTAGTAGTTATGCTAATTATAATAAGTAATTGTGTAAAGAATGTGAAGAAAAAATTTATTGTGTATTGTCAGAAAATGGTATATACTTGTAATGATTTGTACCCGTGAATGACACATGGTAACTTAAGGAACACTAAGGAAATGTCAAAGCTTTTCAAGTGATAAATTGACAGTTCCCAAAATCAACTTAGAACAACTACAGAAAGGACGGTTGTGTTTTGATCAAGGAAAATCAAAAACTTCTGAATCTTTTTCGAATATTGATAGACACAATGATCATCGTATGCTCTTTTGTGCTTGCCTACTATCTCCGCTTTGACGAGGAACACAGTATCCTCATCCTTCTGGGGATCATTAATGAACCTCTGGGATTATACGGTACTCTGAAAGAATACATGCTGATCCTCTTTATGCTGATTCCCTGTTATATCGGATCCTACTATTTTTTTCATCTGTACGACCCCAAGAGAGTAAAAAGCCGCAAATCCGAGATTTTCAATATGTTCAAGGCAAACATCGCCGGGATCCTGTACTGTGTGGCCGCCCTGTTCTTTATCAAAAAGAACGGCAACTATGCCCGTCTGTTCATCATCATCTTTGTGTCGCTGAATTTTACGCTGGAGGTATTTTTCCGTTTTTACACTACCACGATCCTGCGAAAAATCCGCCGGAAGGGTCTGAATCAGAAACACATCCTTCTGATCGGGTACAGCCGTGCGGCGGAGAGCTATATCGACCGGCTTCTGGCTCACCCGGAGTGGGGATACTCCATCCACGGCATCCTGGACAACCACAAAAAACCCGGCCACTCCTACCGGGATATCCACGTCATAGGGCGCATTGAAGAGCTGGAGAAAATGCTGGAAGAAAACGATTACGACGAGATCACCATCACCCTGGGCATCAACCACTATGACGCCCTGGAGGGCATCGTGTCCGTCACCGAGAAATCCGGCGTACACACCAAATTCATACCGGACTACAACAACATCATCCCCACCCGCCCCTTCACAGAGGATCTGGACGGGCTCCCGGTGATCCATGTCCGGACACTCCCTCTCTCCTCCTCCTTCAACCGGTTTTTCAAGAGAGCCATCGACATCATAGGATCCCTGCTGCTGATCATCCTGTTCTCCATACCGATGCTGATCATCGCCATCATCATCAAGGCCACCTCACCGGGCCCCCTCATCTTCAAACAGGAGCGGGTGGGGCTGCACAATAAACCCTTTATGATGTACAAGTTCCGCTCTATGGAAGTACAGGACTCCTCCAAGGAAAAAATGGCCTGGACCACCCAGAACGACCCCAGGGTCACACCCATCGGAAAGTTCATCCGGAAAACCAGTCTGGACGAGCTGCCGCAGTTCTTTAACGTACTGATGGGGGATATGAGTCTGGTGGGCCCCCGGCCGGAGAGACCCTTTTTCGTGGAAAAATTCAAGGAAGAGATCCCCCGCTACATGATCAAACACCAGGTGCGCCCGGGTATCACCGGCTGGGCACAGGTCAACGGCTACCGGGGCGACACATCCATCCGGATGCGGATCGACTGCGACCTGTATTACATCGAGAACTGGACCATCGGACTGGATATCCGCATCCTGTTTTTGACGATATTTAAGGGTTTCGTCAACAAAAATGCCTACTGAGTTTTCAACTGCCGTTTCACCATGGGCCCAAAGACCGCTGCCGCTGCCATTTTCAACACATCCCCGGGGATAAAGGGAAACACACAAACCCCCAGGGCCGCCATAGCCGTACTGCCCGTTGAGAAACAAAACCAGACTGTGCCAAACAGATAGGCAATGATCGTGCCAGCCACCATAGCCAGCACAAAGGGAACTCGTCTCCCCGAACACCAGCCAGCCGCCACCCCGCAGATCAGAGCCATAAAGATAAAACCGATCAGGTATCCTCCCGTGGGCCCCGCCAGCTTCGAAACTCCGCCGGTAAAACCGGAAAACACCGGAAGTCCCACCATCCCGATCAGCAGATACAGAATATAGGAAATCGGCCCTCTCTTCCATCCAAGAATATACGCACTGAAATAAATCACCAGATTCGTCAGCGATATGGGAACCGGCCCCACCGGCACGGACAATGGCGCCAGAATACAGGTTATCGCCGTAAACAACGCAATATAAACCATGCCAACTGTAGTGAATATTTTCCCTTTCTCTGTAGATACCGCATTTTGCATCTGCATAATACATCCTCCCTGTTTTTAATATAATATAGTCAAGCTAAACCGACAATCCCAACTCACGAAACATGGCCATATCCTCCTGAACCGTGTTCCCCACAGTGGTCAGCATGTCCCCCGTGATGGTGGCATTCACACCGGACCGAAACAGACACCGGCCCCCGTCATCAAACCGGAACCGTCCCGCCGCCATCCGCACGTAGGCCTCCGGATTGATAAACCGAAAGGCCGCCACTGTTCTCAGAATATCCTCCCCGGACACCGCCTCTCTGTCCTCGAAGGGAGTTCCGGGGATCGGGGACAGCACATTGACGGGGATGGAATCCACCCCCAGCTCTGCCAGGGAAATCGCCATATCCAGCCGGTCTGCCCAGGTCTCTCCCATGCCGATGATCCCTCCGGAACACACCTGCAGCCCTGCCTCTCTGGCCAGGCAGATCTCCTTTATCTTATCATCGTAGCTGTGGGTGGTACATATATGGGAAAAAAATCTCCGCGATGTCTCTATATTGGCGTGGTAGCGCGTCACCCCGGCGGCCTTCAGCCCGGCAAACTCCTCCGGCTTCAGGAGACCGTGGGAGGCACAGAGCTGCAGATTCGGACAGGCTTCGTGAACCGCATGATAGGCCTGCACCGCCTTTTCAAAATCTCCGCCCAGATCCCGCCCCGCCGTGACGATAGAATACCATCGAACCCCTTGTCTTTCATGCTTTTTCGCATCCTCCACGATCGCTTCCACATCCAGAAACGGATACTCCCGGATCCCCGTACAGTGATGCCCCGACTGGGCGCAAAATTTGCAATCCTCACTACAGCGGCCGCTGCGTCCGTTGATGATAGAGCACAGATCCACATGGGCTCCACACAGCTTGTCCCGAATCCGATCCGCATTCCCCGTCAACTCCGCAAGATCTGCCTCCAGCAGTACAGACAGATCATCCCCCCGCCCCAGTCTTCTCCCCTGGATGATTTCTGTGGCAAGCTCCGACACATTTTGATTCATATCTATGTTCCTCCGATCACTACTTATGTAAACCGTTTTTTCTTTTTGAGTATACATGAGGGGTAATATAATGTCAATGGGTTTTTGCGAAAAGATCAATTAAATCCTTTGTTGTGCCACGGACACAAGCCTCTCCATACAAAAACCAATGACATCATGATACCCCATTCCTCTGGAACATGGATATATCAAGCGGAATACCGTCATCATAAACCGGATCCCTTGTCCCGTAATTCGCAAACAGGGCAGAAAGCATCGCACTGATCTTCACACGCGTTCCCACTGTACTTCTCGGGTTTGACTGGCGGATTGTTCGCTGTTCCACGGCAACCGTAGGTGCAAGTCCCGTGATACTGTCAAAAGATGGGGCACTGTCGATCATAAACTCCGTCCCCGAAAACATAAGGTAGCGTCTTCTCCCCTCCTCATACAGCGTGTCAAAGGCAAGGCTGGATTTGCCGCTTCCGGATACCCCGGTGATCACGGTTAGCTTTTTCTTTGGTATGCTGACATCAATGCCCTTCAGATTGTGAATGCGTGCATTCTTGATCCGGATCATTTCATTCATTGGATTCTCCTCATCTCCAACGAAAATCAACTCTTCCATCGGTGTGGAAAACTTTTCCGAAATCATCTGTAATCCTTTACAACAAGGCTTTCTGTAACCTGCCACGTAAGACGACACATAGTAATCAAAATACTCTGACAATTCTGAAATATCCCTTCTGAAAATCTCATCCGGCATGGCACTCGGCAAGTCTGTAAGCGCAGCGATAACATAGCCTTTTCCCCGCAGTTTCTGCAACACCTCAATGGTGTCCGGATATATTTCTGCTCTCAACTCCAAACCGCTCCAAAAAACCTCTATACAGCTTCGAATAGGGATATTTAAACGCCAATGTGCCAATACTTCTGAGAAAATAAATTCTGCAGAATATTCCACCTCTCTGCCGCTGATTCTCGGATTGAATTCTCTTAACCTTTGAAGGGATTTTTCCATATCTCCCTGTGAAATTTTACAACCATATTTATTTACAATGGAATCCAGACCCTGCCGGTAAAACTCAACCCATGAATATGGCATTCCCGCGTACTGCATCAGTGTGCCACCCAGATCAAAAACGATAACCTTCAATATCGCACCCCTCTTTACGAAAAAAGCAAATCACAATATACTCCCCAGTGATCGCTTGGAGTACATTTCATATAAGTATCTTTCTCTTTTCCAAAAGTATCACAGCAAACCAGTCGCGGAAAACTTTTTGGGTATGGATTCCTCAGCAAAACACGGTCAAATCTTTGGCTAACCTCTATTGTGTTTTCTCCCTTCCAACGGGGATTATTCCTGAAATCAACCGTTACGTCCGGTAATTTACCTTTTATCTCCCCGTACGCCTCTGCCAGATCATACCAATACGGGTTTGCCTCATGATCTGACAAAGACTGTTGTCCCAGCAAAAAGCGATGAATACTGGAATCCGGTGAACAGTTAAAATCTCCTGCCATAAACGAGTAATCCGCCTTTAACAAGTTCATGCCCTGTACCACATCGACAATTTCTTTTTCCTTTTTCAATGCGCTATCCCAGCTCAAATGGACATTTGCCAGTGAGATCAAATATCCATCAAAATCAATGGTTGTTATAATTGATTTAGGTATGTATTTACTTTCCATGATCGGATATTTGCTAAAGACGGCCAGTCCCTCTTTTTCATCCACATGATTAAAAAAGCAGGAAAATGGATAGTTACTCTCCTGTAAAAGATATTCATAAAAATTTTCATCTCTGACTTCTTGCAGACACAGCATATCTGCATCCACCAACTCAATCTGATTCAAAATAGACCCTATCCGCTCAGGGGTCCCTGCATCCGTATTCCAAATATTATACGTGGCAATCCTCATTCATCTGTCCTCTCCCCCACCAGTCGGGTATAAGTTCACTCAAAGTAATCGTTTTTTTCTCTTTGTAATCCACTAATATTTCCATCACGGGACTCTCTTTATCCAACTGCATAAGATATTCCCTGCACGCTCCGCAGGGAGAGCCCACACTGCCATCTTCCATAACACAGACAAGTTTTACAATTTTATTTTCTCCGTTTGTAATCATATTCGCTATGGCATTTCGCTCTGCACACATTCCCAAAGTGCATGACGTATCAATACATACTCCTGTGTAAATATTTCCTTTATCCGTCAAGACAGCAGCTGCGACGCCGCCTGCCTCAATAAATGGCGAAATAATTCTCGGATTAAGTTTTTTCTTAGCCTCTTCATACAATTTTTCCCAAATATCCATCATGAACCTCCTCCTGCAGACGCGACACCTCGCATCGTTTCCATCTCTTCACAAGCATGAAATTTACACACCAAAACGGTACTCTTTCTCCTCCCTCTCATTTGCAACAAGCCTAAACTCTTCTATAACTCTATCTGCAACCTCATCCGGGCGGAGGTTTGTGTTATCTATTTTTATGTGATTTTCAAACCAGAACTCATCATCATATGAATTGAGTCTGTGTCTTTCCGCATCCTTTAGCAAATTCGCTTCGCTCCATGCTATATCTCTTTTTGAAGGCTTTCGTTCCATTCTATACGGGGTTTGATTTCTCTCAAGTCTCATTTCAAGGCTTGCACTCAATTCAACAAAATAGAATCCCCCTCCATTCGTCATAAATAAATCTGCCAATTTTGTTAGATATTCTCGTTCTTCCGGCATTTCAAAAGCACAGACATAGGTAAATATTAAATCGACGTTATGCTTTACTGCAAGTTCAAAGACCTTTCTCCTAAAAAAAGCACTAAACTCTTTTTGAGCCGGTGTCCCAAATCCAAATATCTTATCAGACATCTCTATACTGTCATGATTCATCATCATATTATACTTCAATTTATCTCTCAATCTTTCCGCAACAGTCATTTTACCTACTGCCTGAGGACCACATATTATAATCAAATTTGCCATTTTAAATCCTCTATCAAACTTATTTTTATTACTAAATTCTAATTCAAGTATAATTCAAAAAAAGTTACCTTTCAATACATTTCTATAAAATCAAACCTCTGATCCCCTCAACGCTTCGCATCGTTTCCATCCCCCCTGATATCACTTGCCAGAGCATCCTTCAAATTTTCCTGATAAGATGCTCTCTCCAGTTCCTTCATTTTAACAGCGGTCTGCTGCAATATCGGGTTTTCGATCAGTTCCAGCTTACTCAACTGCTGTTTGGTTATTTTCTCCCCGGATATACTGTTGCCATAGTCAGCCACCGACATCCGCCATAGCTCAATGTGATCGGGATATCTTTTCCACAGCTTATCTGCGATGAGCAGACCGTCCGGATCCATGTCGCCGCTATAGTAAATTTTTGTATCCCTTTGGATGAGCAGTTCAATGACCTCCTGGGCTGCCGCCCGCAGCTGACCGGATGTACAAAGAACTCCCGCCTGTATATTCTTTGCCGTCTCCAAAAGATAGCTAAACACCATCTCATTTTCCACAACATAGACAACCCCATTCCCGGAGTACGCGCCCTCTATCCCCTTTAGGTTCTCCATTGTGATGACACCGGGCTGCCGCATCTGGCAGAATGCCTCATAGGCAGGATGAAGACCCTCTCCGGTCTGAAGATGGATCCCGTATCCGGTAACCATATTGGATATCATATCCGGAGCGATTCCTTCTTTTAACAACATCGCCCGCCATTCATACGCATTCTTCGGAAACGGACATTTTTCGAGAAAGCATATTCCATGAACCAATAATGTACCTGCCGCTGTCCCGCGGTCAAAATAGTGGGGATTTTTCGTACACTTTGCAGCAAATACCGCCAACGGAACTTCTTCCCGGCTCCGAATGATCTCCCCCAGGGCCGCTCCCGCATTTTTCGCGAGTACTTCCGCGGAGTGCGGAGCCTTTTTGAACTCGGACAGCAACAGCGCATAACCGTACTCATGGGATTCTGACATGCACCGAAACCAGTCCGGCACCTGCTGTTCTTCGCCCGCCTGTAAAAATACATCCTGAAGTTTTTGGAAAAAATGCTCTTTTTCCCTTTGTTTTGCTATTTTTCTTTCCTGATTGGTATAGAGCTTCTCTCCAAAATATTCTTCCAGCAGCCCGCGTAATGTAACAGAAGAAAAACGCGTTTTTTGCAGCGCCTCCTGAAATTCCTTCATGGTAAAACGAATCTCATCATCATAAAATACCTGACCCAGGATTCCGCCGATCGCCCTCTTTTCCTCCTCTGTTGCATCAGCGAGAACGATCCGTCCGGAAACTCTTCCATACGTTTCCCATTTCTTGCGCATGGCCGGAAAACACCGGTCAAAGCCCCTTTGCCTTTTGAAATATTCTGCACATTCTCTCTTACTGCTCATCCAATATCCTCTCGTGTCCATTCCATGTATAGCGAATAACGGTTACAACCTGTGAATTAAGCGGGCGGAGCAATTCGGCAATCCGGAGTCCCGGAACCTGTTCATAACATCCCCAAAGCGCCTGGGAATTCATAATATAATCAAAATCCAGAATATGGACCAGCTCAAACATACTGCTGATATTCTTATCATCCACCCCGGCGAAGGCCTCATCCAATGCAATGATCCTGGGGAAATCCTTCCGCTCTGCCTTTTGGTACTGGGCATTGACAGCCGCAAAAAGGGGAACATACATGGCCATTGCCTTTTCCCCGCCGCTGAACCGGTTAAAGGCTGAGTTAGTAAGCGGTTTTGCCGGTTCCTCCCCTTTCCTGTATGACATGCGGAACTCGAACCATTTGCGGTAATCCAGGATTTCCCGCACCATCTCCATATAATTCACCATCCCGCCGCTCTCTTCCTGCTTGTTTTTTTCTGTCTGTATCTTACTGCGGAAATGCGACGCCACATGGGAGATATCCTCCACCGTCATAAGCTCCTTGTCCCGCAAAAGGATCTGCTCTAACTCCAACGTGTCCAGCTCCGTATCGTTTTCCGCCGCCTTCGGTTTCCAGGTCAGCGAAAAGGTAAGACCCATGGAGGTATCCATATTCCTCATCAGGGCGGACATATCCTTAACCCATTTACGGCTCTCCGCAATCCGATCCGTCAGCTGTCTGCTAATTGTCTGAGATAAGATATCTTCAAATAATTCCCTGTCCTTTTGCTGGATCAGCAATTCTGTTTCCTCGATCGAGCCCTTTAATATCCGGAAAAACTCCTCCAGGTACACCTTCCTGCCGTTCCACACAGAGACAATCCTGACCCGGCTCCGCAGCGCCTGCAGAACACTTTCCGACGGCATTTCGCTCTCTGATGCCATATTCCCCTCTGATGCCATATCACTTTCACCGCTGTCAAAACAGTTTTCCAATGTGGTTCCATAGGGGATCAGGCTGCTGTTATGCTTCTGGTACACCTGGAACAATGCGTTGAACAATTCTCCCGACTCTTTTCCCCTGTCGCTGTCACGCAGGCAATGACATGCCTCTCCTGCCAGTTCTTCCAACGAACGGGAGTCTCTCTCAAAAACAAGCTCCAGTGCCAGCTCCTCTTCAAAATAGCTTCGCAGTCTGGTCTCCTCGCCGATTTTCTCCCGCAGATTTTTCTGCCTGGCCTCTTCCCCTTCCTGTATGCTGCGAAGCCGCTCATCAATGATGATCCGTCTGTCCTGTATCTTTCGGATCTCCTTTGACAGCTCCGTTTTTTCTTCCTTTAACTTCGCGATTCGCATTGCCTGCTCTTTTATCTCCGGACGGTTCAGATAATCCTGGTATTTTTCGATCAAAATCTGTTTTTTACGGCTCTCTGTCTGGTAATGTCTCTTCTCTACAAAGGCATCATCCAACTGTATTTCAGCCTGTTCCATCCTCTCCTTTTCCATAGCGGTATCCGACAGATACCGTTCTGTCCGAAGCAAAATCTCCCGAACCTCCTGCCAGATCCGCTGATACTCTTCGGCGGCATCCCATGCCTCCCGGTATTCAGAAACGGTCCTGCCGTATGGCAATGTCTTACAGCTCTGAAGCATCTTCTGATAACTCCGGTTCCTGCGGGTATTACATTCCTCCACCACAAGCTCCTGTCTTTGACATTTTTCTTCTGCCTGCTCCAGATTCCATAGACAAATGCGGGCCTTTTCCAGTATGGCATGGATGGTTACAAAATCGGGTAAATCTTCATATTCTGCGTCAAGCTGTTCCAGCGCGTCTGTCCGGTCTGATAATTCCTTCTGTATCTCCTGCAGTTCCTCCAGAAGCTCCCTCTTCCGCTCCTCCAGCACCAGGAGCAGCCGCTCCCTTCTCCGTTTTCTGGCAAGTCTCCCCACATATTCTGCCTCTCCCGCCTTATCTGCCTTTCCTGCCAGGATCCCCTGACGGAAAGATCCGTCCGCGCAAAGATAGATTCCGCCGTTTTCCTGCTCCGATTCATACATATTACTCAACAGCAGATCCACTGCTTCCCGCAGTCCCTCATCCAAATCCTCATTGACGGTCAGTGCATGAAAGGAAGAGTCTCCCCTCTTCTCCACATATAAAACCGTATCCATAAACTCCGGAAAATCCGTCCTGATCTTTTTTAAGTCCTCCTCCGACACCACCAGAGCATCCAAAATTCCCATCTTCCCCAGCTGTGCCTCCAGCCTCGCACACTCCTGCTCACCCAGATACTCTGCAAATTCCACCGCTTTGAAAAATGGAATGGCGGCAATTCCCGCCTCGGCCATTGCCTCCCTGGACTGCTCCGTCTGTGCATCCCGTGGCGGCTCCAGTTCCTGTATGCTGCGTACCCTCTCAAGTTCCTCCTCCGTCTCGGCCACCTGCTGATTCTGCTCGTCCCGTCTCTTTTCTGTCTCCCGGATACACTCCGTCAGTTCCCGTCTCTTTTTTTCAAAGTCCTGATTTAACAATTCTTTGATCCGCTCCCCGTCTGACAAGGAGCCATAATTTTTGAGAATCTGTTCGATCTCCATCAAGAGATCTTTTTCCAGACACCACTGCCTTTGTATGCCCGCCTGTTTATAATACTCCTGGATCAACCGGTCCTGCTCATCCGCAAGCTCCCTCTCGGCATTCTCCATTTCCTGTTCTCTCGCATTTTTTTCTCTCTTGTATTCCTCCATCTGCAGGGCGAGTTTATCATACTCACCCTGAACCAGTCCATATTCTTCGACAGATACTTTGGCGTCAGCGATCTCTTTTTTGTAGTCCGCCAGTTTCCGCCCGATCTCCCCGGCGTCATCCATCCTCTCCAGTCCCATCCGCCGGATCACTTCCGGATGTCCGGCCCATTGCAGGATTTCCTGTGTCTCCTCCAGTTCCGTTTTCCGGTTTTGCAGGTCATACCGCTGTAATTCCAGCATCTCCTCACAGGATTTTACTTTGGATTCCCTGACCCGGATCTCCTCCTTCTGCTCCTGGATCTTCTGATCCCATTTGGAGAGCTGCCGGTGAATTTCCTCCAGTTCCTCCTGTGCCTGTCCCAGTTTCCGGTCCGCTTCTTCCATATCGGTATCATACAGACTGGTAAGCTCTGTCTCCAGCACCCGGGTCCGGTTTTCCTTTTCCTCCTGACGGAGGATTATGTCCTTTCTCTCCGTCATCATCTGCTGTTTCTCCTGTTCCCTGGCTTCCGATTGTGCCTGGGCCGCTTCCGCCTCTTCCTTCTTTTTCAGATATGCCTGTCCCTTTTTCGCCAGCATATACTGGTTGTACCGCATATACTCATTTCGGATTATCCTGACATCCGAAAAGGCACGCTTCAGCTCTTCCAGACTTTCCTGGATCCCATCCATTTTCTCCATGGCGTCCACCATGGCACGAAGATCCTCATCAGTGAGCGTCTGCAGCGATTCGTTCAGTATCTCATATACTTTTGTGGGTTTGAATTCCTTGGACAGCTTCGGCGCCCGAACCTTCACAAGCAGCTTGATAAACTGCTCATACTGCTCCATCTTAGAAAACCCAAACAGATATTTATTCACCAGGGCTTTATATTCTCCCGGTACGTCCGTAAAAGGATTTTCCTCCCCCAGAAGCTTTTTTACCTCGTTTTTCGCCAGGGGGATTTTCGTGCTTCCCACCGTTTTATATAAGTTTATTTCACGCCCGATCCTCCGTCCATCCAAAATGACAAAGCCCCAGAAATCCATGGGTTTCCCGCGTCTCGCCCGCTGTCCGATCCCAATGGTCCTGAATTCTTTTGTATCTTCTTTTGTGTCCTTTGTAAACTCCAAAAATAGATATCCTGTCGCCTCATCCTTCCCCTCTTCACCCAGAAAATAATACTCCATCCTCCTGTCACTGGAGCCAAACGGATCCAGCCTGCTGGGCGTGCGGTCCCCATCTAAAATAAAGGGAATAAAGCTCTGTGTCGTTATGGATTTCCCGGAGCCATTCTGCCCGCGAAGCAATAGTTTTCCATCCTCAAAGCCAAAGGTCTCCTCATCATAAAGCCAAAAATTCACAAAACCGATTCGGTTCATTTTCCAACGCATCTGTCTCACATTCTCCTTTATTTATAATCCCTGGGGTATACGGCGGACAACTTGCCGGCTGCCGGAAGTATCTCATATCCGCTGCCCTGACGCCTCAACATCATCCAATCTATCATATATTTCCGTACATTTTCTACCAATTTGCGTTTCTCCATCTCCCGATACTCCTTGCTCCAGGCTTCCCTCCATGTCTCCCGGCAGTCCCACACAAGCTTTTCAAAATCCGAAGCGCCGATAAAAATACTTTCATTTTCCTGCCTTTCCAACACACCATTTTCCACCCGGTTCCGGATATCCGCACAGATCAGCAGTACAACCTCGGGAAGCATGGCATCCCTTGGATGAACACGCCCGTAGCGGTCCTCCGTCTCCAGCATAAAGAACGCTGCATTTCTGTGTATGTCCAGTCTTCCACCCAGATTTTCCTGCATATATCTCGTGATCCACTGTCTCTGGTTTTTCAGATAGAGAGCGTCGGGATCATTGTTATTTTCCCATATATAGGCCGGGCAGGTGACGAGCTGGCGGTATACGCGGTTGATCCGGACGGCACCCCGATCCTCCGAAAGCTCTTCAAAGCCTGTCCGCTCAAAGTCCTGCCAGGAAGAAAAATCAGAGATATCCA
Source organism: uncultured Eubacterium sp. (assembly GCA_964484225.1). Lineage (GTDB taxonomy): Bacteria > Bacillota > Clostridia > Lachnospirales > Lachnospiraceae > Eubacterium_F. The sequence goes on along the minus strand of CAZAEM010000031.1, from coordinate 2,833 downwards.
TCGGAAAACTCGTCGCAAAATAACGGGAATAGCCTGTATTCTCGTATAAAACCTCCTGATTTTGTTCCGCTCCGAAGCCCTCGCTGCTTCCGTCATACACCCGGAGCATTTCCAGTTTCTCCATGTATTGCAGTACACGGACCAGCGATTTGCGCTGTGTGAAGGAGGTCCAGTCAACCTCCATATACTGTTTCAGGCAGGTTTCTATGAACTGTATCAATTCTGACAGCAAAAACTGCTCCTGCTCTGCCCTGTCCTCCAGAAACATCAATACGGTACATAAGATACAGTAATCCCTGGGCTCCGAAAATTCCTGGATTCCCATAAAGCTTTCTGCATGGGCCGGCACCTTTTCCAATTTTATTAAATGCTCCGTATGGATCAGTTTCCACCCCAGCTGTTCACGGATAAATTTCTGAAACTGCGGAATCTCCCTTTTTACCTGATAATATTTTTCCTTGTCCGAATCTTTGCAAACCCAAAATTGTTCCAGCAGCGTAGTCATCTGGTTCATATGAATCCCCATTTCGTTTTATTTTCTATTGCTTAAATTCCATGATGTAAGCCGGCATCGTCAGTTCCCCATCCTCACAGTGCAATACACAGGTGCCATCTGCCCGTTTCAACTGATATTCCTGTCCATACTCCGTCCTTCCTCTCTTCTGTGAATTCATGTTTGCCTGTGCGATCCACTGTAAAAAGACATTTTTCGTGTATTCCGTTATCACTTCTTCTATTTCTGAAAAAATAATTTTATGATTCCGGATGTAATGCAAAACCAGTTCTCTCTCCCGCTGTACCTGGTAGAGATAATCATGCCTCTGCTGCCATTTTTCCAGCGTCTTATCGACAAACCCCCGACGGTCTTTCTTCTCCCGGTAGCTTCTTGTATGCGGCTTAATGACATACTCCATCGCCTCTTCGTCGTATACGCTCTGATTGATGGAATCCGAATCTCTCCCCTCGATGGTTTTGAAATGATGGATATTTTGAATCCCGAATACGTGAGCAGCAAGTTTATGTGCCTCTCCCAAATCCTCACAGGACAAAAACATTTTCAGGAATTTCCGGTAATCATCCTTTCGGCTGATCCCCCAGTTCTGCATCTGAACGATCAGCGCCGCATTCTGTATAATGCCCCGGATCGTATCGTTGGTGATCTTTAGCACTTTCTGGCATTCACATTCGTGCCCCGGTGTCTCCAAAAACCAGTTTTTCAGAGACTTCCACTTGCCCCACACATTTTCACGGATACTCGGTTCCAGATTCCCGTTTTGCTCGAGAACAGTCCGGGGGATATCCAGCTCGCTCTTCACTACTTTCTCTAATAGCTTTGTCTCAACAACAGGGATCACGCGGTGTAAGGCAATCTCGATCTCCTTCGAATGGTGCTGCAGTTCCCGCACAAAATCACTTAAATATTGGATAAATTTGTCCTTATGCATGACAAACTCGACAGACTTCAACAGATGTTCCGATTTCCCTGAATAAAATTCTCTCAGGTAATCCTGATAGTTTTGATTTAAGCGTTTAAAATCCTCCTGAAGCAGATTCCACCACTCATTTATCTCCCTCAACCCGGCCTCTGCCATCTTCTCCGCCTCATTCAAACTCGCCTTCAGGCGCACAAAATAATTTGTTGACAGATTCCCGGATTCCATAAACAAATTTTCCAGACGGATCGTCAGCCGCTCAATCTCCACGGCATACTCTGACATCGTATACCGGTACTGCTTATTCTTATAATCCGCAATCGTATATACCCTGCCGGGATCCTGGATCGGAGTCAGATTCTTCCACGCCACCAGCGCGTCCAGATCCAGGTTCAATTTCTCTATGGTGTAATCCGCGTACTCCGGCTCATTCCTGATAAACTCAAAGACATCCTCTTTATATAATTGGAAATGCATTTTCTCATATTCACGGTAAAAAAACCGCATGATCTTGCGGTACAGGGGAGAGTTTGGCACAGATAGATAAGAAGTTTCATGGATCGGTTCTAAGTGCTGCATTTCTTCCTCCATTCTCTTTGGCCCGGCCGGATCATGTATGGATTGTCCTGATCTGTGAACAACCATCTAAATTCTTATGATAATATGCAAATTACGTCGCTTCGCTCCTCGCCGGAGCATATCACACCCCTACGGGGTGTGATATGCTCCTGACTTGCATCATAGACTATCCTGCATCTTTGATGCAGGATGCCGCCCGGCGAGGGATGCAAGTCAAATTATACCATCTTCCGGGCGATTATTCAACATCCATTTCCATAAATCCGTGTGATCCTAAATTGCAAAAGTAAATTCTACTCTTCCTTTCTTCGATAGAAGTTACCTATGCACAGGTAGCATTTACTTCTGCATATGTTGTATAATGTCTTTGTTCCTGACAGCAGTGGAAGGAGACATCATGAGTAAATATATTCCAGGAAACCATAAGCACCTTACCGCCTCAGATAGACTTTACATTGAGCGTGCATTGAATGCCGGCACCTCTTTCAAGGAGATTGCACGTTACCTTTGCAAAGATCCAAGCACGATATCCAAAGAGATACGGGCTCACCGCTTATCCGACTTCTATCCGGGACGCGGACTCTTCCTGAATGCTAAAAACTTCTGCATCCACCGTTTCCACTGTCAAAAGAAAAATGTCTGTGGGGAGCTCATTCTTTGCGACATCAAATGTACTTCTTGCCCGTCATGCAACCAGCACTGCAGAGATTTCGTGAGGGAACGCTGCAACAGACTTGACCGGGCACCCTATGTCTGCAACGGATGCCATAAGAGCCATGCCCGCTGTACAATCCCCCATAAATATCACTATGATGCACTCT
>CAZAEM010000030.1:0-30916 GCA_964484225.1 uncultured Eubacterium sp. | reverse complement strand
TGCAGAAATATTTTCTGGAGACCATACCGGAAAATGAGAGCAGACATTTTCCTAAACTGGTGGCGAGAGTGAATTTCTTGAAATATCAGGAGAAAGGAGTGGGCGAGATGTGTGAGATTTTTGATGAAGTGAGGCGAGAGGGCGAACAGGAGGGACGTTTGAAAGGCGAACAGGAAGGACGCACCGGGGCCTGGCGAGATACGATCCTGGATCTGTTGACCCCACTGGGGCGAGTGTCGGAAGAAGTAATGAAACGGGTGCAGGAGCAGAGCGACGAGTCGTGTCTGCGGAATTGGATCCGGATGGCAGCTCATGTTTCTAGCGTGGAAGAGTTTGCTGAGAGGATGTAAAAGGTTGAGTCAAATTTTATCCGCAACCGGAGACACGGATCCGGCGGTGAGGAAACTGCAGAAATATTTTCTGGAGACCATACCGGAAAATGAGAGCAGGCATTTTCCTAAACTGGTGGCGAGAGTGAATTTCTTGAAATATCAGGAGAAAGGAGTGGGCGAGATGTGTGAGATTTTTGATGAAGTGAGGCGAGAGGGCTGGATGCAAGGAGAAAAAGAGGGACGTTTGAAAGGCGAACAGGAAGGACGCACCGGGGCCTGGCGAGATACGATCCTGGATCTGTTGACCCCACTGGGGCGAGTGTCGGAAGAAGTAATGAAGCGGGTGCAGGAGCAGAGAGACGAGTCGTGTCTGCGGAATTGGATCCGGATGGCAGCTCATGCCTCCAGCGTGGAAGAGTTTGCTGAGAGGATGTACAGGTGAAAGAATATAGTAGTCCCATTGCTTTTGTGTAAATCGGAGTAATATTGGCTTTTCACCCTGGCATCATGCGATTTCTATAGGTGGACGGGCTCTAAATTCCAAATCCGGTTTTGCCGATAACAATAGTGATGGGAAAAATTGTTATTGACAAATCAAATGATACATGATATGTTATTGCAGTAAGAAAAGATGAAAAGGAGGGATGTGTGACAGACAACGGAATATAGTGATAGAGACAGTGATAAAAAAGAGAAAGATTTCATTTGAATTTCCTCAATATAACGGATTAGCTGTTTTTACTTAATATCAATAGTGTAGTGTTCACGTGTATGGAAGTTTATATATAGTGTGTATGGAAACGTGAATGTGTATGGAAGTGAAAATAAGGAGGAAGAAAATGAAACGTGGTATAGCAACAAAGACACTTTCTCTTCTGCTTGCGGCAGGTCTGGTAGTCACTGCGGCACCGGCCAGTGTGTCCGATGCCAAGGCGAAGAAGCCGAAGCTTGCGAAGAAGAAAATCACTGTCACAGTCAAGAAATCGAAGAAAGTGAAAATTAAAAACACCAAAAAGATCAAGAAGGTTACCTGGTCTGTAAACAAGAAGGGTAAAAAAATTGTTAAGCTGACCAAAAAGAAAAAGACATATGTAACCGTTAAGGGTGTGAAAAAGGGAAAGGCTACAGTAACAGCTAAGGTGAAAATTAAGGGCAAGAAGAAAGCGACAAAGCTGAAACTGAAGGTAACGGTAAAGAAGGCTTCTGCTAAGAAGACGACAACTCCGGCCAAGACAGCAGCTGCATCAAGTGCTCCGAAGACAACAAACGCACCGGTGCAGACCAATAATGGCGGTAGCAAGACTAATGCTCCGGTAGCGACAACAGCAGCTCCGGCAACAGAAGCACCTGCAACAGAGGCCCCGGCAACAGAAGCACCTGCAACAGAGGCCCCGGCAACGGACGCCCCGGCAACGGAAGCACCTGCAACAGAGGCCCCGGCAACGGACGCCCCGGCAACGGACGCCCCGGCAACGGACGCACCTGCAACAGAGGCCCCGGCAACGGACGCACCTGTAACAGAAGCCCCGGCAACAGACGCACCTGCAACAGAGGCCCCGGCAACGGACGCACCTGCTACAGAGACACCGGCTGGTCTGGTTGCCAAGGCAACAATCGCATCCGGTTCAGCAGCCATGGTTGTCGGCGAGACCAGAACCATCAAGGTTACAGCCACATCCGGTGGAGCAGTAGTGGATATCGTTTCCGGCGCAGTTTCTGTATCGGGAGCTGCCGTAACAGCAAGTGCTGTTACAGTGACCGGTGGGGCAGCAATGGTTGACGTTACAGCGGTAGCTACAGGCTCTGCAACCGTAGCAGTAGAGGTGGCAACAGCAGATGGCGAAAAAGCGACAGCTGAGCAGGAGTTCACGGTAAGTGCTGAGGGGGAGGTGGCCCCCACAGAAGCTCCAGCGACAGAAGCTCCAGCGACAGAAGCTCCAGGGACAGAAGCCCCGGCAACGGAGATCCCCCCGGCGGCAGCCACCTCTTTGATCATTGAGGGGACAGCTCTTCCTGCTACAGCGAAGAAAGACACTTCGGAAGATACCGGAATGAGTCAATGGAGTACACTGGCTACGGTGACAATTGATAAGTCAAAATTGGATGAGGAGCAATCAAAGCAATCAATAGATATCAGCCTTGCTGTTTTGGACGAGGAAGGTCAGGAAGACAATAATTGGGCTTATTATGTGGACTATTCATGTGGAGTGAAAAGCGAATATGGTCTGAAGGGGCAAAGTGTCTCTCTGACTCTCACAAGTGCACAAATCGGAACAATTATTTCGTCCAATGATGACTTTACCATTACATTCAAAAACAGTGAAGCTGGATTCAAGGGATCATTTGAGATTAAATCTGTTAAGGTGAATAATGAGGATGCACTTTCGGGTTCATTGCCTGATAAATATACGTATGAGCCAAACACAACCATTACGGGTAAGTATAAAGCATTGTCAGATGTGCCGTTAACGGATTTGCTGGGAAGTGCAAGTCTGTCAGATTTTGAGCAGGTTGTCGTGACATATTCCTACACGAATAACACCACAGGCACGAAATGTGTTCCGAGGCTGTTAGTTGGTGGTATTACCTATAATGTAGATCAGGATTCGGTTACTCTGAGCGAAGGCAATGTAACAGCAAAGGAAGTGACAGTCAATATATCGTATGCGTCTTCTGCTGCGAGTCCCAAGATCACAATTGATACTGGCGCGAGTGAAGAAGGTGAGTTCGATGGGGTATGTGAAATCACAAAGATTGAGTTTGTGCCTAAGACAACAGAAAAAACAGAATGATAACAATTAACCAGATTGATTTGGGTGTTACAGCAAAATCAAATAATGTTATGAACTGACCGGCATCCCTGCCGGGAGCCGGTTGGTTTATGGCAGTTAATCCGTTATATTGAGGGAATCCGAGATATATAAGAGGTGCCGCACCGGACGGTGAAAACCGTTCGGCGCGGCACCTCTCTTTATCCCCGCGCGATCGCGGGATGTTTGGCTCGCCCGCAGGCACAGAACACTTCCTTATACTTTCATCAGGACATCGCCGTACATCTCATAGATACCTTCGCTTTCCGTCAGGGATTTCCCCACATGACGGCGAGGGTGCCTTTGATGACGCTGACGACAGCCTTTTTTCCGAGAAATTCATTGCTGATCCCCACAGGGATCCCGTTGGTGAGGTTGGCGCTCTCCAGCTCATATTTCAGGCCCTGGACAGATACGCCCACACTGATATCGCTGAGGGAAAAGATGGAGCAGATATTTTCCGGAATATTCGCGGGAAAGTTTTTCCCGAAAGTCACGGAGCTGTCGGTGATGACCCGCAGGGAGCAGTTCTCTCCGTGAAGTGTGCCCGCTGCCTCGTTATGGGACAGGTAGATGAGGAGCTGTATGTTGGCCAGGGTGTGATCCAGACGTCCCCCCAGCCCTCCGTAGATGGAGAATTCCCGATATCCTCTTTCCAGTCCCAGGCGGATGGCCAGCATCATGTCCGTCTCATCCTTCTCCCGGGGATACCGGATGCTGTCGGACGGCAGTTCACTGGTGGTCACGGAATCGAAATCTCCCAGAACAGCGTCGGCCCGCAGGCCGATTTCCGTCAGGTAGTCAAAGCCGCCGTCGGCGGCGATGACATAATCCTGCGGGTTTAGTTGAACATCGCAGGGGCTGTGTTCCCCGGCACCGAAGATATAGCATATTTTTTCCATGGCATTACTCCTCTTGCGGTATATTTTTTCAGTCCCATGGCCCGCATCAGGCCATGATCTTTGTCGTCACATCGGAGAGATATTTGCTCTCGCAGTTTTCTATGGAGCCGTTGTCGCAGAAAGCGGACAGGGCCGGGTCGATGGGGAGCCGGGCCAGTACAGGTACGTTGTATTGCTTTGCGATTTCGTCGATTCGGCTCTCGCCAAACACGGAGAGTTTTTTTCCACAGTCCGGGCATTGGACGTAACTCATGTTCTCCACAAGCCCCAGTACAGGTATATTCATCATTTCGGCCATCTTCATAGCCTTGCCTACGATCATGGCCACCAGATCCTGGGGGCTCGTCACAACCACGATGCCGTCTACCGGGATGCTCTGAAAGACGGTGAGAGCCACATCACCGGTTCCCGGCGGCATGTCTACCAGAAGATAGTCCACATCCCACAGCACATCTGTCCAGAACTGTTTGACGGCTCCGCCGATGACCGGGCCGCGCCAGACCACCGGGTCGGTGTCGTTGGGCAGGAGAAGATTCATGGATATGACCTCAATGCCGTATTTTTCCGTCTTCACCGGGAAGATAGTGGTCTCGTTACCCGTAGCCTGTTCCTTCAGTCCGAAAGCCTTGGGAATGGACGGGCCGGTGATGTCAGCGTCCAGGATGCCGCACTGATAGCCCCGGCGGGATAATTCCACTGCCAGAAGCTGTGTGACCATGGATTTCCCCACACCGCCCTTGCCGCTGACTACACCGATCACCTTGCCGATCCGGCTTCCCTGGTGCGGTGCCTCCAGAAAACTCTGGGGGTCTCTGTCGGCGCAGTTGCTGCTGCAGGTCGAACAATCGTGTGTACACTCTTCGCTCATAATCATTTTCCTCCCTGATAAATGGTTATCTTATATAATGTACCAAATGTATTCTTTTGTCAAATACTTTTCGAGGATTGCTAAAAATACGCGGATGTGATATGATGAGACAAGGAAAAAAGGACTGGCATATGGAGAGGAGGGCAATCATGTATACGGTCTCACTACAGAAATTTATCGAAAAAATGAACGTGGAAAATCTCACGCCGGATGTAGATATAGAGAAGATTGAGATCACCCAGGCGGATATCAATCGGCCGGCGCTGCAGCTGGCGGGGTTTTTTGACTATTTTGATTACCACAGGATCCAGATCATCGGGCAGGTAGAGAAAACCTATATGGAGAAGCAGGGGATTGAAAAGAGCTGTGAGATGATGGGGAAGATCATGTCCTACAAAGTGCCGGGGATCGTCTTCTGCAGAGGGTTGTCGGTTCCCGAGCCGATGCTGGAACTCTCAAAGGAATACGGTGTGCCCATCTTTAGTTCGAAGGGTTCCACCTCTTCTTTTTCGGCGGAGGTCATGCGATGGCTGAAGGTGGAACTGGCGCCCAGGATCAGTATCCACGGTGTGCTGGTGGATATCTACGGGGAGGGAGTGTTGATCACCGGCGAGAGCGGTATCGGCAAGAGCGAGGTGGCGCTGGAGCTGATCCACCGCGGACACCGGCTGGTATCGGATGATGTGGTGGAGATCAAGAAAGTCAGTGATGAGACTCTGGTTGGTTCCGCGCCGGACATCACAAGGCACTTTATTGAACTCCGGGGAATCGGTATCATTGACGCCAAGACATTGTTCGGCGTGGAGTCTGTGAAAGATACGCAGTCCATCAATCTCGTGATCCGGCTGGAGGAGTGGAACAAGGAGCAGGAGTACGACCGCATGGGACTGGAGGAGGATTATATAGAGTACCTGGGGACGAAGGTGGTGTGTCATTCGATACCGATCCGCCCGGGGAGAAATGTGGCCATCATCTGTGAGTCGGCGGCAGTAAACTACCGTCAGAAGAAGATGGGATACAATGCGGCCAGAGAGCTGTACAACCGGGTGACCAGCAATCTGTCGAATTCGTAAGTTGCGATTCCCAGTCTATCTGGTTTGAGAAATTATCACAGAAGAGGACGGTGAATTGTAACATTTATCAGCATGGAGGTAACTATGGCAACATATTATTTTGGTGTAGACGTGGGGGGGACTACGATCAAGCTGGGACTGTTTACCGATACAGGGACATTGAAGGAAAAGTGGGAGATCCCTACCCGGCTGGAAGAGAAGGGAAGCCATATCCTTTCGGATATCGTAGAGAGTATTGAGCAGGTGCGGGAGAAACAGAAATGTCATATCAAAGGGATCGGCGTGGGTATCCCGGGACCGGTGACGGATGACGGCGTGGTGCTGAAGTGTGCCAATCTGGGATGGGACGTCTTTTCCGCGAAAAACGAACTGGCCGGTCTCACCGGCGTGGGCAATGTGAAAGTGGGAAACGACGCCAATATCGCTGCTCTGGGAGAGATGTGGAAGGGCGGCGGCGTGGGATATGACAGCATCGTCATGGTGACACTGGGAACCGGCGTGGGCGGCGGGATCATCCAGCAGGGGAAGATTCTGACGGGCAGTACCGGCGCCGGCGGCGAGATCGGTCATATCAAGGTGAACATGGACGAGACGGAGGTCTGCGGATGCGGGCACAGGGGATGTCTGGAGCAGTACGCCTCCGCCACTGGGATCGTGAATCTGGCAAAGAGGGGGCTGCCCGGGGATTCCTGCCTGGACGGAGTGGAGGAGATCACGGCAAAGACAATTTTTGACGGGGCAAAGGCGAAGGACGCCTACTGCCTGAAAGTGGTGGATACCTTCGGGAGATATCTGGGGATGGCGCTCAGCAACGTGGCCAACGTCATCGACCCGGAAGCCTTTGTCATCGGAGGCGGCGTTTCGAAAGCGGGTAATATTATTCTGGAAGTTGTGGAAAAATATTATAACGAAAATGCCATGTTTGCCCTGCAGAACAAACAGTTCCATCTGGCAAAGCTGGGAAATGACGCCGGGATATACGGCGCAGTCCGAATGGTTATGTGATATGCGGTACATCTTCGATGTATCGCCTGCGGTACATCTTCGATGTATCGCAGACTGCGGCACACTCCGATGTACCGCCATCAAAGATTCGAGAGGTAAGTCAGAACATGAAGCAGTTAGAGAATGAAAAACTGGATGGACATACTACGTTTCGTATCGGCGGCCGGGCCCGCTATTATCTGATCCCGGAGGCTCCGGGGGAAGTGGAGACGGCCAGAAAATTTGCAAAAGAGAGGGGTCTTCCCTTTTTTATATTGGGTAAGGGCAGCAATGTCCTGTTCAGCGACGAAGGGTATGACGGAGTGGTGATAGAGATCGGCAGTGCCCTGGGGCGGATGGATATATCGGATGAGGGTACGGTGACGGCCGGGGCAGGGATTGCCCTGAGCCGGATGGCGTCAGTGCTGGCGGATGCCGGGTGGACGGGATTCGAGTTCGCCGGGGGGATCCCGGGGACACTGGGGGGCGCGATCACCATGAATGCCGGTGCATACGGAGGAGAGATCCGGGACTGCATAAGGTCGGCCCGGGTGTTGACGGGAGATGGCGGGATCCTGGAGCTGCAGCGGGATGAGCTGGAATTGGGGTACCGCACCAGCGTGATCCAGAGGAAAGATTACATCGTGATCTCCGGGACATTTTCCTTTGAGAGGGGAGACAGGGAGGAGATCCTGGCCAGGATGAAAGAACTGAACCGGCGGCGGAGGGACAAACAGCCCTTGGAGTATCCCAGCGCCGGCAGCACCTTCAAGCGGCCGGAGGGTTATTTTGCCGGAAAACTGATCCAGGAGGCCGGGATGCGGGGATATCGGGTGGGTGACGCCCAGGTGTCGGAAAAGCATTGCGGATTTGTGATCAACCGGGGACATGCCACGGCGGCGGATGTGATAAGGGTTATTGAGGACGTGAGGGCAAAGGTCAGGGAACAGTCCGGTGTGGAACTGGAGCCGGAGGTGCGTCTGGTCGGGGAGTTCCCGGCCTGAAAACAGGCAGGACAGGAGAGTGAGGATGGACGATGAGATTTGTGATAGTGACCGGGATGAGCGGCGCCGGGCGCAGCTCGGTGATGCGCATTCTGGAAGATGACGGATATTTTTGTGTGGATAACCTGCCGGTGTCGTTGGTTCCCACTTTTATGCAGCTGACGGTGGACTCCAGTGAGCAGATCGAGAGGGTGGCCTTGGGTCTGGACATCCGGGGCGGCCAGAAAGGGCTGCGGGAGGCGGCGGATCTGCTGGAGCAGATGAAGGACAGAGGATACTCGCTGGAGACCCTGTTTTTGGAAGCCTCCACTCCCGTGATCGTGAAACGGTACAAGGAGACGAGGCGTATGCATCCCCTGGCGGACGGAGGACGCATGGACAGAGCCATCGAGGATGAGAGGGCTCTCCTGGTGGATCTGAAGAAAAAGGCGGATTATATTATTGACACGACCAAGCTTCTGATCCGGGATCTGAAGCAGGAGATCGACCGGATTTTTGTGGAGGAGGAGGACTACTGCAACTTCTATCTCACCTTTGTCTCTTTCGGATTCAAGTACGGGATTCCCACGGATGCGGATCTGGTCTTTGATGTGAGATTTCTCCCCAACCCCTTCTATGTGGACGAATTAAAGCCGCTGACGGGGAACGACAGGGAGGTCTATGACTATGTGATGGAGTCGGAAAAGGCTTCGGAGTTTCTGGCGAAAATGAAGGACATGCTGCAGTTCCTCATCCCCAATTACATCGTGGAGGGCAAGACCCAGCTGGTGATCGCCATCGGATGCACCGGGGGCAAGCATCGGTCGGTCACCCTGACAAATGCCATTTACAAAGAATTTGCCGATACGGAATACGGATGCAAGAAAGAACATAGGGATATAGAGAAGGATCGTCTGCGGAGCATGGCTGCCAGAAAAAATACAGAGATGTAAAACTGTGAACAGGAACAAAAGGAATGGATGGAAAATAATGTCATTCGCGAGTGATGTGAGAGAAGAACTGCAGGGACAGACAGGGAAGGCGAAACACTGTCAGAAAGCGGAACTGGCGGCGCTTTTCATGGTCTGCGGGCAGTTGGTACTGGGGAAAAATGGAAAAAAAATCATACGGTTTTCCACGGAGAACTTGACAGTTGCGAAAAAATGCTTTATTTTATTTAAGAAAGCATTTCATTTGGTACCGGAGATATCTTTGAGAGGAGGGCACCAGTATTTTCTGTATATCCTGTCTGACAGCGGTGTGCAGGAGGTGATGAAATGTTTCCGGAGCGAGGGGGATCCAGAGCTCGTTTCCAGAGCGCTGTGGGAGAAGCAGTGCTGTAAACGGGCATTTTTGCGGGGACTGTTTTTGTCTGCGGGATCCGTGACGGACCCTCACAGCCGGTATCATTTAGAACTGGCGGCAGGGAGTCAGAGCCGTGCTGCATATATACAGGAGATTATGAGTTCTTTTGAACTCGAGGCAAAAATTGTAGAACGCAAGAGAAATTATATTGTGTACATGAAAGAGGGATCCGCCATCGTGGATTTCCTCAACATCATCGGAGCCCACAAAGCATTGCTGCAGTTCGAGAATGTGCGGATATTGAAGGAAATGCGTAATTCAATCAATCGCCAGGTGAACTGTGAGACAGCAAATATACGCAAGACGGTATCCGCGGCATCCAGACAGAAGGCAGATATAGAGTATATACACAATACAGTTGGTTTTGGGAATCTTTCAGAGAATCTGGCAGAGATCGCACGGCTTCGGCTGGAGCATCCGGAAATGTCTCTGAAGGAGTTGGGGGAGATGTTAGATCCGCCAATCGGAAAGTCAGGGGTGAACCACCGGTTGCGGAAATTGAGTGAGGTCGCAGAAAATTTGCGTCAAGGCGCACATGGAGGAAGAAAATGATTAAAAAGAGTATCGATGTCAGCATGGAACAGGACAGCGGAAGACCCATTGCCATGTTGGTTCAGGTGGCAAGTCAGTTCAAGAGTTCCGTCAATATCCGTCAGGACAACAAGACAGTGAACGCAAAGAGTATCATGGGGATGATGACTCTTGGCCTGGTTCCCGGACAGGAATTGGAGATCGCCATAGACGGGGAAGATGAAGTGATGGCGATGGAGAATATTGAAAATTATCTGACGGGAAAATAATGACATAGCAAAATTACGGGAACTGTCTATACCGCCTGGCATAGACAGTTCCTTTCTTACGGGTAGGAAGGCTTCCCGGGGAGGAGGACCAGAGATGGAATTTACACACCTGCATGTACATACGGAATACAGCCTGCTGGACGGCTCCAGCAAGATCGGTGAACTCCTGAACCGGGCGAAGGAGTTGGGGATGGACAGCCTGGCCATCACCGACCACGGAGTGATGTACGGAGTCATTGATTTCTACCGGACGGCGAAAAAACTGGGGATCAATCCGGTGATCGGCTGTGAGATCTATGTGGCCCCCGGCTCCCGGTTCGACAGGGAGGCGGGAAAAGAAAACGAGGAGCGGTATCACCACCTTGTCCTTCTGGCGGAGAATGACCGGGGGTATGCCAATCTGATGAAGATTGTGTCCTGCGGGTTCACGGAGGGCTTCTACTACAAGCCCAGAGTGGACTATGAGGTGCTGAGGGAGTACCATGCCGGCATCATTGCGCTGAGTGCCTGCCTGGCGGGGGCGGTGCCCTCCCTCCTGCGCAGGGGGCTGTACGAGGAGGCCAAGGAGGAGGCACTGAAACTGCAGGAGATCTTCGGGGAGGGGAATTTTTTCCTGGAATTGCAGGATCACGGGATCCCCGAACAGCAGACGGTGAATCAGGGGCTGCTGAGGATGCATCAGGAGCTGGGGATCGATCTGGTGGCTACCAACGATGTGCACTATATCTATGACACGGATGTGGAGGCCCACGACATCCTGCTCTGTATCCAGACCGGAAAGAAGGTGTCCGATGAGAACCGGATGCGCTACGAGGGAGGGCAGTTTTATCTGAAATCCCCGGAGGAGATGGCTGAGCTGTTTCCCTATGCCAGAGAGGCGCTGGAGAATACGCACAGGATCGCAGAGCGCTGTCATGTGGAGATTGAGTTCGGGAACTACAAGCTGCCCCGTTTTGACGTGCCGTCAGGGTACACCTCGGAGTCCTATCTCCGGGAACTCTGTCAGAAAGGACTGGTGGCGCGGTACGGCGATGAGGCGGAGGGGCTGCGGGAGCGCCTGGAGTACGAACTGCAGACCATCATTGATATGGGGTTTGTGGACTATTTCCTCATTGTCTGGGATTTCATCAAGTACGCCAAGGATCACGGGATACCGGTGGGGCCGGGGCGCGGTTCGGCGGCGGGGTCTCTGGTGGCCTACTCGCTGAATATCACGGACATCATTGATCCCATACGGTACAATCTGCTCTTCGAGCGTTTTCTCAATCCGGAGCGTGTCACCATGCCGGATATCGACGTGGATTTCTGCTACGAGAGACGGCAGGAGGTCATTGATTACGTGACGGAGAAATACGGGAGGAAGCACGTGGCACAGATCGTTACCTTTGGAACCATGTCCGCCCGCATGGTGATACGGGATGTGGGACGGGTGCTGGATATGCCCTACGCCTATGTGGATTCTGTGGCCAAGGCCGTTCCCATGGAACTGGGTATCACCATCGAAAAGGCGCTTAAAATGAACCCGGAGCTGCGGCAGATGTACGAGAGCGATGAGCAGACAGGGAGGCTTCTGGACATGTCCATGCGGTTGGAGGGGCTGCCCAGACATACCTCCATCCATGCGGCTGGCATCGTGATCAGCCCGAAGCCGGTGGACGAGTTTGTACCGCTGTCCCGGGCGGCCGACGGCAGTATCACCACAGAGTATACCATGGTGACTCTGGAGGAGCTGGGACTGCTGAAAATGGATTTTTTGGGGCTGCGGACCCTGACGGTGATAGCAGATGCGGTGGGCTCTGCATTCGATCTGCACGATATCGACTACGGGGACAAGGCGGTTTACGATATGATCTCCGCCGGCAGGACCGAGGGCGTGTTCCAGCTGGAGAGCGCGGGGATGAAAAATTTCATGAAGGAGCTGAAACCCAGGTGTCTGGAGGATATCATTGCGGGGATATCCCTTTACCGGCCGGGGCCCATGGATTTCATCCCCAAATACATAGCGGGCAAAAATTCCCAGGGAAATATCCAGTATGACTGCCCGGAGCTGGAGCCCATCCTGGCCCCCACCTACGGCTGTATCGTTTACCAGGAGCAGGTGATGCAGATCGTGCGGGATCTGGCGGGCTACAGCTATGGGCGCAGCGATCTGGTGCGCCGCGCCATGTCCAAGAAAAAGGCCTCCGTGATGGAGCAGGAAAAGAACAATTTTATCTACGGAAACGAGGAAGAGGGTGTGGAGGGCTGCATCAGGCGGGGGATCCCGGAAGCGGTGGCGAGAAAGATATTTGATGAGATGACCGATTTCGCCAGGTACGCCTTCAACAAATCCCATGCGGCCGCCTATGCGGTGGTGTCCTATCAGACGGCCTATTTAAAATGTCATTATCCGGTGGAATTTATGGCGGCATTGATGACCTCCTACGTGGAGCACACAGGCAAGATCACAGAGTATATCCTGAACTGCCGTCAGATGGGCATTGATATCCTGCCGCCGGACATCAACGAGGGGGATTACCGTTTCACACCCCATGGGAAAAATATCCGCTACGGGCTGGCGGCCATCAAAGGTGTGGGCAAACCGGTCATCGATGAGGTGGTGGAGGAGAGAAAGGCCGGCGGCCCCTACAGATCCCTCAAGGATTTCTGCCTGAGGCTGTCCACAAAGACAGTGAACAAACGGACGGTAGAAAGTTTCATCAAATCCGGCGCCCTCGACAGTCTGCCCGGCACGAGGAAGCAGAAGATGAGTATTTATGTGTCGGTGATGGACGGTGTGACCCAGGAGAGGAAACATACCATGACCGGCCAGATGTCCCTGTTTGATTTTGCCGAACCGGGGCAGAAGGAGGAGCTGGACGTCCCGATGCCGGATGTGGGGGAATATGACAAGGAGACGATCCTGGCCTTTGAGAAGGAAGTGCTGTCTGTGTATATCAGCGGCCATCCCCTGGAGGAGTACACAGGGCTGCTGGAGAAAAATATCACGAGAACTACGCTGGATTTTGTTCCCCGGGACGGGGAGGAACTGCCCCGGGTGCGGGACCAGGAGAGGGTCGTCATCGGCGGCATGATCACCGGCAAGGTGGTGAAAACCACCCGGACCAACAATCTCATGGCATTTATCACGGTAGAGGATCTGTACGGCACGGTGGAGGTCATCGTGTTCCCCAAAGATTATGAGAAAAACCGGTCAGTGCTGGAGGAGGACAGGAAGGTGTTCGTCCTGGGCCGGGCCACCGTGGAGGAGGACAAGCCGGCGAAGATGATCTGTTCCCGGATCCTGCCCTTTGATGAGATGGACAGAGAGCTGTGGATCCAGTGCCGGACAAAGGAGGAGTACACGGAGAAGGAGCCGCAGTTATTCCAGACACTGGCCTCCTATGATGGCAGGGATGTGGTTCAGATCTACCTGTCGCAGCTTCGGGCCAAAAAGCAGCTACCCAACAGCCGATGCACCCATGTATGCCCGGAGCTGCTGGAGAAGCTGTATGAGCAGTTCGGTCAGGAAAATGTAAAAGTAGTGGAAAAGAGTATTGAAAAATCTTTTTAGGCATAGTACACTAAGAAAAGTGGGATAAATGCATCCGGAAATATAAACAGCAAGAATACAGGGAGGAAGATTATGGCAAAGGAAGTTAAGACAATCGGTGTATTGACAAGCGGCGGGGACGCCCCGGGCATGAATGCGGCGATCCGCGCGGTAGTGCGTGCCGGGATCGCCAGCGGACTGCGGGTGAAGGGAATCCGCCGCGGGTATGCCGGTCTCCTGGAAGAAGATATTATAGATATGAACAAAATGAGCGTTACGGATATCGTACAGCGGGGCGGCACCATTCTTTTCACCTCCCGCTGCGCGGAGATGCGCACGCCGGAGGGGCAGAAAAAGGCGGCGGACATCTGTCGTGAGCGGGGGATCGACGGCATCGTGGTCATCGGAGGCGACGGTTCCTTTCGCGGTGCCCAGAAGCTGTCAGAGAACGGCATCAGCACCATCGGAGTGCCGGGGACCATCGATCTGGATATCGCCTGCACCGAGTACACCATCGGCTTTGACACGGCCTGCAACACGGCCATGGAGGCCATCGACAAGGTGCGGGACACATCGGCGTCCCACGAGCGCTGCAGTATCATCGAGGTTATGGGCCGCACGGCCGGTCATATCGCCCTCTGGTGCGGTATCTCCAACGGCTCCGAGTATGTGCTCATCCCGGAGAGATACGACAACGACGAGAAGAAGATCATCGACAAGATCATTTCAAAGAGGCGGATCGGGAAAAAGCATCATATCATTGTCAATGCGGAGGGGATCGGCGATTCCTACGGGCTGGCTGAGAGGATCGAGGAGGGCACCGGCATTGAGACCAGGGCCACGGTCATCGGACACATCCAGCGTGGCGGAAATCCCACCTGCCGTGACCGGGTGTACGCTTCGGCTATGGGAGCCCTGGCGGTGGATCTGTTGATCGCAGGCAAGACGAACCGCGTCGTGGCCTACAAGGACGGGCAGTTCTGTGACTTTGACATCGACGATGCCCTGAATATGACCAAGGATATCGACGAGCATCTGTTCAGCATGACACGGAGGCTGTCGAGATAGGGGATCGCCTGTGATGCGGAAGAGGCTTTGCAGGAGGCTTTCTTCCGCGTTTTTAAAAATATTTCAAAAATTTCTGATACTTTTTGTCCCCAAACAAAAAATTATGTGGTTATTATAAGTAAGAATGTTGCGTTGACCATGCTGAAAAAGAGGCGGGGTCAGAGGATGGAACTGGACGTGGAGATTCCCGATGTGCCGGATTCCCGAACTCCGGAAGCGGTCTCCGAGGAAAGGGAAACGCTGCAGATCGTCCTGGAGGAAGTCCTCGGACTGCCGGACGTCTACCGGGAGGCACTGTACCTGTCCGTGGTCGTGACGGCGGAGGCCGGCTGGGGGGATTTGGTGCAATGGTTTGTGAAGGAGGGTGAGACAGAGGATGAATACTATTTTATGCGGGATATGTGTTTTACCAGCAGATGACTTTGGGTGTAAAACTGGGGGTAGATTCCGAGGATACAATACGGGAAACGGTGGAGATCCGGGGACACGAAGGACATCTCAATTACAAAGAGGGAACAACGATCCTTGACTGGAAAGTAGTGCGTTCGATAGCGGGGTGAAAGACATACAAATGATATTGTACACTGTTGCCGACGCCGCTTCCATCAAGGCAGCCAGAAAGCATCACATCCCCTACAAATACAAGGAAACACAGAAGGTAGAGAACCTGAAAAGGAAGAGAGGAACTTACACCTGGGACAGAGCGAAGACCACGGTGGTGTCTTATCGTTACAGGAAGGGGGCAGGGAAGTGGAAAGTCTCCCGTAAACCGTAAAATAGTTGTTAAAATAAAAGTTTTGCGGTATACTTCTTGTATCAGGAGGTGGTATTCATGATAGAGCGGCCACTGTATATCAATAAGATCATGTCGTATACGGATACATCGTTTGTAAAAATACTTACCGGTATCCGTCGATGCGGTAAATCAACGATTCTGAAAATGATCATGGAGAAGCTGCATACCGAACGGGGAATTGCAAAAGAGCAGATAGTCAGTTATCGTTTTGATTCCATGGAATATGAAGATATGACCGCAAAGCAGATGTATGAGGAGTTGAAATCCAAACTCTGTCCGGGAAAGAGAACCTATTTTTTTCTGGACGAAGTACAGGACATTGAAGGCTGGGAAAGAGTGGTCAATTCATTGTCGTCTGATTTTGATGTGGATTTATATGTGACCGGTTCCAATTCCCGTATGATGTCCTCGGAGATATCCACGTATCTGACAGGAAGATATGTGGCGTTTCAGATTTATACATTGTCCTTTGAGGAATATTTGATGTTTAAGAGTCAGTATACGTCCGTTGATAATATAAAAGCAGAACTTGCGCAGTATATTAAGCTGGGAGGTTTTCCGGCAACACATTTACGGGAGTACAGCAGTGATGAGGTTTATACCATCGTAAGAGATATTTATAATTCCACAATTTTTTCTGACATAGTGAAACGCAATAAGATTCGAAAAGTAGATCAGCTGGAGCGGGTCGTGAAGTATACGTTTCACAATGTTGGGAATACATTTTCCGCAAAGAGCATATCGGATTTTTTAAAGTCAGAAAAAAGAGCGCTGGATAATGAAACGGTATACAGTTATCTGGAGAAACTGGAAAAGGCTTATTTGCTGCATCGCTGCTCCAGATACGATTTGCGGGGAAGGGAAATTTTGAAAACGCAGGAAAAGTTTTATCTGGCGGACACTTCATTAAGATACAGTGTATTGGGATACAATTCGGATACTGTGGCAGCAAGTCTGGAAAATGTGGTATATCTTGAATTGTGTCGAAGAGGTTATCAGGTATGTATTGGGAAGACAGGAGTGCACGAGATTGATTTTGTTGCATCACGTCAGAATGAAAAAATATATGTACAGGTGACGCGGCAGATTGATTTGGAAGAAACAGAAAAACGAGAGTATGAAAGGCTGCTTTCTATTCATGATAATTATCCCAAATATGTGCTTCGAACAGATGAATTTGCAGGTGGTAATCATGAAGGTATTAAGACAATGCATGTGGCAGATTTTCTGTTGAGCAAAGAGTATTGATCGTTGTCTCGAATCATAGGATGCCGGAGTATGCGAAACCGTACATATGATACGGGCAGGGGGCAGATAAAATTATGATCTGCCCCCTGCCCGGTTTCACACCGTTGCCTGTCGTCAGGCGTTTACTAAATCATCCGGTTCCAGAGTATCTTTATCCGTCTCGTCCGTATCCGGGTCGACAGTTTCTGTCGTTTTTTCCTCTGCGGCATCGCCATCGTCGGATTCCGTTTCGTCGTTTTTCAATGTGACGTAGTCCCGATCCTCGTCGTCCTCGTCGTAGAGATCGTTGTCAAAGTCGTCATCATCATAGTCATCCAGATAGTCTTTCATCAAAACATTTTTCAGGAAATATAAAACTCCTCCTGTTGCTGCGGCGACGGCCGTGAGGCCGAGGAGAAATTTGAAAATTTTTTTCATAGTTCAAACCGTCCTTTCTTTCCATTTGCTATTGTATCCAAATGTTTATTTTATTATTCCATTTTAAGGGATTACCCGGAAAAAGTAAAGGCTTTTTGGTAAAAGTGTTGAGAATATTTTTGTAAACAGGAAAAAATTTTGTTAAATTTATGATTGTAAAATTTTGATAAATGATGTATTATCTTCTATAGGAATTATAAAAAGATAATGTTTTTTTAATGGAGGGCTATTTTTATGGCTACAAAAACAAGTAAAGCAACGACAGCAAAGAGCACAGCAAAGGAAGCGACCCAGCAGACATTGAAAATGAACAGTAATATAGCGGCTTCAACCACGAGTCCGGTGACAAAGAAGGAAGAGAAGCCGGCAGCAAAGGCTGTGACAAAGCCAGAAGAGAAGAAGACAGAGCCCACCGTGGTTAAAGAGACGGCGAAGAGACCTGGCAGACCGGCAGGAAGCAAATCCACAACGGCAGCCGGCAAGAAAACTACAAGAAAGCCCTCCGTGAAGAAGATTATGGAGAGTGCGAAGACAGAGGTAGTTGTTCAGTTTGCGGGCAGTGAGTACTCGGAGTCTGATATGATGAAGATGGTTGTCAAGGCTTGGGAAGCAGAGGGCAAGAAAGCTACTGCCATCAAAAAAGTGAAACTGTATGTAAAACCGGAAGACGGCAAAGCCTACTATGTGATCAATGAAGGCTTGAAGAGCGGTTCCACCGGTGCAGTTGATCTGTGATACTAATATACATTATCAGGACTTGTTACAATATGTCCATGTGATGTCTTGTCACATGGACTATTTTCTTACTCGAGTTTGCTTTTGGTTCTGACATTACAAATTTACAGGGAGGCAAGTGTTTTATGTTCAAGATTAACGATAACTATTTGAAATTACCGGGAAGTTATCTTTTTTCCACCATCGGGAAAAAGACGGCCGCTTACAGGGAAGCCCATCCGGACCGGGAAGTGATCAGTCTGGGGATCGGGGATGTGACTCAGCCGCTGGCGCCGGCGGTGATCAGTGCGCTGCATGGCGCTGTGGACGAGATGGCGAAAGCGGAGACATTTCGGGGATATGCCCCGGATCTGGGTTATGAGTTTCTGAGGAAGGCCATTGTGGAGAACGACTACCGGGCCAGAGGAGTGGATATCGCAGAGTCGGAGGTGTTTATCAGCGACGGGGCCAAGAGCGACAGCGGCAATATCGTGGATATTTTTGCCGTAGACAACACGATTGCCGTGACGGACCCGGTATATCCCGTGTATGTGGACAGCAATGCCATGTCGGGGAAGACGGGGGATTACCTGAAAGAAAAGGAGTGCTGGTCCAACGTGATCTATATGCCGTGTACGGCGGAGAATGATTTTGTGCCAGAGATTCCGGAGAGGACGCCGGACATCATCTATATCTGCTGTCCCAACAATCCCACCGGGACAACCTTAAAAAAGGAACAGCTGCAGAAATGGGTGGATTACGCCAACGAAAAGAAGGCGGTGATCATTTATGATGCGGCCTACGAGGCGTACATTTCAGAGCCTGACGTGCCCCACAGTATTTTTGAGTGTGACGGAGCCAAAACCTGCGCCATCGAGATGCGGAGCTTTTCCAAGAATGCGGGCTTTACCGGGACGAGGCTTGGATTTACGGTGATATCAAAGGAACTGAAATCAGGAGATGTGTCGTTGCACAGCCTCTGGGCGAGACGCCACGGCACCAAGTTCAACGGAGCCCCCTATATCATCCAGCGGGCCGGTGAGGCGGTGTACAGCGAAGAGGGAAAGAGACAGACGAGAGAGCAGATCGCCTACTACATGAATAATGCCAGACAGATCCGTGAGACTTTGAGCGAAATGGGCTACACGGTGTTCGGCGGCGTGAATGCCCCCTATATCTGGCTCAAGACGCCGAAGGGCATGAAGTCCTGGGATTTCTTTGACCTGCTGCTGGAGAAGGCCAATGTGGTGGGCACACCGGGGTCAGGATTCGGACCCAGCGGGGAGGGGTATTTCCGCCTGACCGCATTTGGCACAGCGGAGAACACGAAGAAAGCACTGGACAGGATCCGAAAACTGTGATGCCAATATTCCGGAGAGAGGGTGAGACTGTGAGACGAACGAAAATTTCCACAGCAGCCATTGTGATGGCGCTGGTTTTATGTATTCTGCCTGTGGCAACGGTGAGGGCGGACTCGGTACAGGTGAAGCCGTACATTGCTTTCGGGGCGGATCTGAATAGCAGCCAGAGACAGAAAGTGATGGATTTGCTGGCTGTGACGGAGGAGGAGCTGGCGGATTATGAGACCATCGAAGTGACCAATCAGGATGAGCATGAATATCTGGACAGCTACCTGGACAAGAGTGTGATCGGGACGAAGGCGCTTTCTTCTGTGAAGGTGGAGGAATCCGGCGAGGGCGGTTTGCAGGTGGAGACTTACAACATTACTTTCTGCACTGAGGAGATGTATACCAACGCTTTCGTCACTGCGGGCATCAGTGACGCGGAGGTGACGGTGGCGGCGCCCTTTGAGATTTCCGGGACAGCAGCCCTGGTGGGGGCGATGAAGGCCTACGCTGTCATGACCGGCGAGGAGGTGGACCAGGATAAAGCGGATGCTGCCACCAACGAGCTGGTGGTTACGGGAGATATTGCGGAAACCGTCGGGAAGGAGGACGCCACAGAGGTCGTAGCTCTGGTGAAGGACATGGTGGTCAGCGATGACCTGTCCTCTGAGGAGGAGATCATGGGGGCTATAGATTCCGCATCGGAGGAGTTGAACGTCAATCTCACAGAGGAAAACAAGCGGGAGCTGGCGGAGCTGATGCAGAAGATCAGTGATCTGAATCTGGATCTGGATACGCTGCAGGAGCAGGCCCAGGGAATTTACGACAAATTGAAAGAACTGGATATCGATGTGGATGCCGCCCAGAGTGTGTGGGAGAAGATCAGTGCCTTTTTTGCCTCGCTCTTTGAAAAGATAGCAGATTTCTTCAGAAATATGTTTTGACTGTGAATCGTAACCATTTGTCGAATCCCTTCGATATTTCTTACTTGCATTTTCACGGGAAACTGGGTATTATTGTATTTGGAGGGTTTTTGTAAGAGAAGAGAATGAGACGGAGGTATGGGATATGTTGAATTTCGAAGAGGAATTGGAAAAATTTCAGCCCAGTATGGATGTGGAAAAGGTAGAGGATGTAGTATACAACAACAATCTGACGGATGTGACGGATATAGTGAGGGAATTGATACAGGACGCAAAAGGAACCTTGTGATAGACGAATGGAGGAATTCGAGACGATGCGATGTCCAAGATGTGATGCCAACGTTAGCAATAGCGCGGTGAGATGCAATTTCTGCGGACAGGATCTGTCAGTTGTCCACTATGTAAGGCGAATCTCCAACAGTTATTACAACATGGGGTTAGAGAAGGCACAGGTAAGGGATTTGTCAGGAGCAGTTGTGATCCTGAAAAAAAGTCTGCAGTTTGATAAGTGTAATACAAATGCGAGAAATCTTCTTGGCTTGATATATTATGAGATGGGTGAGACGGTTGCCGCTCTGAGCGAGTGGGTGTTGAGCAAATACCTGCAGTCGGAGGAGAATGCCGCTGACTATTATATTGATACTATCCAGAAAAATCAGACGGCGCTGGATGCCACCAACCAGACGATCAAAAAATACAATTCGGCGCTCTCCTCGGCCCAGGCGGGCAACGAGGATCTGGCTATCATACAGCTGAAAAAAGTTGTCAGTCTGAATCCCCACTTTGTGAGGGCGCAGCAATTGCTGGCATTGTTGTATATCAACGACAAGGAATATCAGAAGGCGGCTAAATGCCTCCAAAGGGCACGCCGGATTGATTTCAATAATACTACTACCCTGCGCTATATGCAGGAGGTGGGGGATCGCGCGGCGGTGGCCGCCAGGAACAACCCGCCGGCAAAGAAGACACCGAAAAAGGATCCGCTGCAGAATGTGACGCCGGTGGGGACATACCAGGAGGAGAAGAAGTCCTTGATGCCGGTGATACAGGTGATCATAGGTGTGATCATCGGCATTGCCGTGTGTTTTTTCCTGATCCGCCCCACTCTGATGAAGGGGGGAGGAGACGGCACGCAGATTTCCGAGACCAATGAGCAGCTGTCCGTGCAGTCTTCCCAGATTTCGTCTCTGGAAAAGGAGAAAGAGGAATTGTCCGACGAGGTGGACAAACTGGAAAAGAAGATAAAAAACAATGATTCCTCTGCCTTGAAAAAGGTGACAGCCTACGAGAAGCTGCTGACGGGGCTGAAGTATTATTACATGGAGGACGACAAGATCTCGGCGGCAGCAGCCGTGGCAGACTGCAAGAAGTCGGATTTTGCCACGGATGATGCCAAGAAGCTGTATACGACTATCAGCAGTGTGACGGATGCGGAGATCGCTCAGCTGGTGCAGACCGGTTATCGGACGATGAATACATCCTATGAGGATGCCATGAAGATATTCCAGCAGGTGCTGGCCCTGGATGAGGACAACCAGGAGGCGATGCTCTGGATGGGCCGCTGTTATCAGCGGTTGAACAAGGAGAAAAAGGCAAAGTCATGGTACGAAAAAGCGATAGCGGTGGATGATACATCTTCTTTTGCTGACCAGGCGGAGACCTATCTCTCTGAAATGGGTGAGACCGCCGGGGAGAGCGGAGAAGATGCGGATGAGACGGCGAGCCCGTAACAACGATAGAAAAGAAATCGAGAGACCTGTGGATAAATGGTAGAAATACCTTTTCTGCAGGTCTTTTTATCTGTAAAAATCAGGTTTGGAGGGGATGGAAAATGGAACAGTTTTCTCTGGAGAGAAAGGGGTCTACACTGACGCTGTGCATCAGTGAGGAACTGGATCACCATATGGCGGCGCAGGTCAGCCGCATGGTGGATACACAGATCGAGAAAGGAAATTTAAAAACTCTGATATTTGACTTTACGGGAATGACGTTTATGGACAGTTCCGGTATCGGCATGGTGATGGGAAGGTATCGGAAGATGCACTTTCTGGGAGGACAGACCTATGTCACCGGGATCGGAGCAGGGGTAGACCGGATATTTGCCATGTCAGGGGTGTACCGGATCATACCCAAATACGAGGAAAGGACAGGGGAAGCATGATGAGAAGGAATGAGATCACATTTACATTTGACAGCAGTTCGGAGAATGAGAGGCTGGCCAGGACAGTGATAGCGGCTTTTATCGCCAGGCTGGATCCCACCCTGGAGGAGATGTCGGATGTGAAGACGGCCGTGTCGGAGGCGGTGACCAATGCCGTGATCCACGGGTATGACGGGCAGGAGGGAACCATAACGATACATAGCAGGATCGAGGAGGATACCGTGTGGATCGAGGTCAGCGACCGGGGAGTCGGCATACCGGATATCCAGAAAGCCATGGAACCTCTGTACACCACCAAGCCCGAGATGGAGCGCTCCGGCATGGGGTTTGCCTTCATGGAGGCATTTATGGACGAGCTCCGGGTGATCTCGGAGGAGGGGAAAGGGACCACTGTCCGGATGCGAAAAAGGATATACAGTGCGTTGAAAATGATGGAGGCGCCCGACGATGGAAAACATTGAGCAGATCAAACGGGCACGGGCGGGGGATAAGCTGGCGAGGGAACAGGTGATAAAGGATAATATGCCCCTGGTGTACAGTATTGTCAGACGCTTTGCCGGCCGGGGGTGCGAGCTGGAGGATCTGGCGCAGATCGGTGCTATCGGTCTGATCAAGGCTGTGGATAATTTCAATCTGGATTACGATGTGAAGTTTTCCACCTACGCGGTTCCGTTGATCACGGGTGAGATCAAGCGTTTTCTCAGAGATGACGGCATGGTGAAAGTCAGCCGCTCGCTCCGGGAAAACGGATGGAAAGTAAAAAAGGCTGCGGAACGCCTGGCGGCGGATCTTGGACGGGAGGCGACCCTGGAGGAACTGAGTGCGGCGACGGCGCTGGAAAAGGGGGATATCGTCATGGCGCTGGAAGCGGGGAACGAGGTGGAATCGCTGCACAAGACCATTTACCAGAAAGAGGGAAGTGAGATTTCCCTGCTGGAGAGGATCCCGGATGAGCGGGACGAGAGTGAGACTGTGGTCAACCATATGCTGTTGGAACAGCTTCTGCTGGAGCTGGAGGAGAAAGAGCGGGAACTCATCGAACTGCGGTATTTCCAGGACAAGACCCAGACCCAGGTGGCAGAGATCCTGCATATGAGTCAGGTCCAGGTCAGCCGCACGGAGAAGAGGATCCTCATGGAGATGCGGGCGAAGACCAGCTGAGTTTCTCCCTATCGATATTTGGGGAAATCATAGAGAAAGGTGGCTTTTTTGGAGTAACAGTCGCTCATCAGATAGTTGCGGGATCCGATATTCTCTGCGTATTCCGGTGATGTGGCGTACTGGTGCCAGATGCTTTTGCGGAAGGTGAACCGCATTTTGAAAATGGTGTTCTGCCGGAAATCTCCCCTGATATAGTTGGTATCCAGGTATTTTGCGGCTCCGTATATGGCCCGCTCGACACTGGTCCATCCGTGATAGTAGGCGTAGGATGTTCCCCCCACGAAGGGGTCGGCATCGTAGGCCTTGATCCCGTAGAGATTGTACACCTTGGTGCGGGTTTTCAGCTTTTTTGTCCGGAATTTGCCATTTCCCTTCCGGCTGAAATTCCGGTAGGCGATCTTCTTGATCACATTGCCCGAGGCCAGTTCGCTGGTGCCGTAGGCGGATTCTAAGAATGTCTGGCTCACAAGATAGACGGGATCCAGATCATACTGTCTGGCGGCCTTCAGGAAAATGTCCGACTTGTTGTAGAGGCTGCTCTTTTTGGTGGAGATCTTTATCTCCCGGCAATAATCTTCTATGAGATACTGATAGTACTGCCGGAACAGTTTTTCATTCACCGGGCGATACCTGTCAATGCGGAGGAACTTGAAATTCGCGGTGGTATCCTTTGAGGGGGTGACCAGACGGAGGTATTTGCTGTAGGAGACTCTCCCCACCGCCCGGTACTCTTTTTTTGCGAAGGCTTTTCGGGAGTAGGCGTATTGGGTGTATGTCTTTTTTCCGGAAAACCTGATCTGTTTCCCTTTCAGCACATAGGTCTGTTTTGACGCGTTCCACTGGCAGGAGATGTCGAGAGCTCGGCACAATTCAAGGAAGGGCACCATTTTCTCTGTCTTTTGGGTGCTGATGTAGACGGCATTCACTGCGGGGGCGGGGAGTGTCATTTTCTGCCCGCTGTGATACAGGGTGGTTTTGTTCAAATAAAAAGTGACAAGTTTGTTTTGTCTGACGATGCGCACGTGTTTTGTGGTTTTGTTAAATTCATAGTCCGCTTTGGGGCCGTTTGTTACAAATACGGTACTTATGGGGGCCATGATCACTCCCTTGTACTGTATCAGGGGAGTGTTTTTCAGCGGTATTTTTTTTCCGTTATATGTGATGGAGGCCTGGACTTTTTTGATCCCGGCGGTGGAGCGGTGGATCCGGCAGACCTGGGTGTCGGAGGTTTTGGGGGTGCTGACCGGCTTGGAAGTTTTTGTGATTTTTGGAGTTTCCGTGGGCTGCTGCGTGATGACCGCTGTGTGTGTGTCGGCCGGTTTAGGGGTATCCGGTGTGTTCGTACCGGTTGGCTTTGGAGATGCCGCCGGCGGAGATGGCTGCGTCGGTTTCTGAGTCTCCTCTGCCCGGTCCGTCTCCGCCACGATGGCTTTTGGCTGGGAAAAGGCGAACATTGCGGTCAGAAAGAATACGATAAACAGAAGGGAAGCCAGTTCTCTTCTATGTTTTTTTCTCTGTGATTTCTTTTTATGTAAATTCATTTTGATCCCTCCGTAAACTGATATCTCATGTTATGATACCACAACAGTCGGGTTTTTTCCACTACCTTGATCGATTGTCGAATATTTTTGTGGAAAATGGAAATGGTAATGGGGAAAGGAAGTGTGTTTATGAAAAAGGCAGGTATCGTGACAGCCGCCATCATTCTGCTGGCGGTAGGCGGCATTCTTCTATACCGCTATCAGAGTAGCGCGATCCCCGAAAAACCCGGCAAGGGTCAGGGGACACTGGTAAAGGAGTACAAGGAATGGAAGAAATATTATATATAAAGATAGAACAGAATATACCGGTACAGAAACGGGAACTGAAATTCAAGGACATCGCCGTACTGTACTGTACCAACAAAAATATTGTGCAGACTCTGGAGGGAGAGACGTTCTATACCCTGCCCAAAGAGGCGGGGCAGAAGAGTATCTTTACCATAGAAAAGGTATACCAGGGGATCCACAGGATATTTCCCAATCTCGCCATTGAAAATCTGGGAGAACAGGATTTCATCATTGATTACGAACACCCGGACGACAGGGAGAAAGGGAAGGCGGTGGAATATATCAAGACGCTGCTGGTGGCCCTGGTGGTGTTCTTCGGGGCGGCGTTCACCATCATGACCTTCAACGAGGATGTGAGTGTCAGCGAGGTGTTTGACAAGGTGTACGAACTGGTGATGGGGACGGAAAAGACAGGCGGCTCCATCCTGGAGCTGGCCTATGCTCTGGGACTGCCCATCGGGATCCTGGTATTTTACAATCATTTCAGAAGACGCAAGATCAAAAATGATCCCACTCCGATCCAGGTGGAGATGAACAATTATGAGGAGCAGGTCAATAAGACGATCATAAAAACGGCGTCCAGGGAGGGAAAGACGATTGATGTTGATTAGGCAGATGGTTCTGTGTTTCATAGGACTGTGCAGTGGGTTTACTGTGGCTGCCGGGGTGTTCGCCTTCATTACGATGCTGGGGATCGTCCCCCGCCTGGCAGCCAGAACGGGAACGGCAAAATATCTGTATCTGTACGAGTGTATGATATTCTGGGGCGGGATGCTGGGAAATATCTGGCTGTTATACGGGATCCCCCTGTCGTTGTCCCCGGTGTTTGTCTGTGTTTACGGCCTGTTCTCCGGTGTGTTTGTGGGATGCCTGGCCATGGCGCTGGCGGAGGTGCTTCGGGTATTTCCCATCCTCACCAGCCGGCTGCAGATCAGGGAGGGATTTCCCATCCTGGTGGTGGCAGTGGCCGCGGGAAAACTGACAGGTACTTTATTTCAGGCGTTCTGGTAGAAAGGAAGAGTGGAAAATGAAGGATAGCAAAACCGATATCAAGGAAGTTCTCCGGGAGAGATCGCCGGAAATAAGAGAAGAGAAATACAATGCATATGTGAAGGAGAACACGCCAAAAAAGAGCTGGTTCTGGAACCTGTGCAAAGCCTATGTGATCGGAGGGCTGATCTGTATTCTGGGACAGGCTCTCACCGACTGCTATATGCGGATCGGTATGGGTAAGGAGACAGCGTCCCTGTATACAACTCTGTCTCTGATCTTTCTCAGCGTGCTTTTCACCGGTCTGAACCTGTACCAGAAGCTGGCGAATTTTGCCGGGGCGGGGACCATCGTACCCATCACCGGCTTCGCCAATTCCGTGGCGGCGCCTGCCATAGAATTCAAGGAGGAGGGGCAGGTGTTCGGCATCGGCTGCAAGATATTTACCATAGCAGGCCCGGTGATCCTGTACGGAGTGTTTTGCAGCTGGATTTTGGGCGTGATTTATTGGGTGATGAAACTTATAGGGATATCCTGGTAGGATAAGGAGAGGTGGAATTATGAATGCGAAAAAGGCAGTAGGCAAGCGAAGTGTTTTGTTTTCCCGGCCCCCGGTGATCATCGGAGCCGGGTCTGTAGCGGGCGAAAAGGAGGGCAACGGAGTCTTCGGCCAGTATTTTGATATGGTGGAGACGGATCCTCTCTTTGGCGCCCAGACCTGGGAGGAGGCAGAGAGCCGGATGCAGCAGCTTGCCACCAAAGTGGCGCTGAGAAAAGCGGGGCTGGAGCCAAAGGAAGTGCGGTATCTGGTGGCGGGTGACCTTCTCGGGCAATTGATCGCCACATCCTTCGGGATTATGAATTTCAACATCCCCATGTTTGGCGTGTACGGAGCCTGCTCCACCATGGGGGAATCCCTTGCCATAGGATCCATGCTGGTGGACGGCGGCTATGCGGACTACGTGGTGGCCCTGACCTCCAGCCACTTTGCCAGTGCGGAAAAACAGTTCCGCTATCCTCTGGCCTATGGAAGCCAGCGCCCCTACTCCTCCACCTGGACGGTGACGGGAAGCGGTGCGGTGGTGCTCGCCTCCACCGAGGCAAAATGGAAGAGAAAAGAGATCGGCTACGTGGAGGTGAGGGGTATCACTACCGGGATCATCACCGATTACGGGATCAAGGACAGTATGAATATGGGAGCATGTATGGCTCCGGCGGCCTGCGATGCCATCCTGAGCAATTTCAAGGATCTGGGCGTGCAGCCTGACTATTATGATCGGATCGTCACCGGGGATCTGGGCGTGATCGGACAGAGAATACTGATCGACATGCTTCAGGGATACGGATATGACATTGAGAAACAGCACTTCGACTGTGGAACGGAGATATATCACAACGAGGAGCAGGATACCAATGCGGGAGGGAGCGGTTGTGGCTGCAGTGCCATCACCCTCTGCGGATACATTCTTGAAAAGATGCGGAAGAACCAGTGGAAGCGTGTTCTGTTTGTGCCCACAGGGGCGCTGCTGTCCACCGTCAGTTTTAACGAGGGCAACTCGATACCGGGGATCGCCCATGCAGTGATGCTGGAGGCGGTGAGCGGAGATCAAAAAACAGGAGGTGAGAGATAATGGATTATCTGTGGTCGTTTATAATCGGCGGAGGGATCTGTGCCCTGGTACAGATCATCATGGACAACACAAAACTTCTGCCGGGCCGGATCATGGTGGGTCTGGTCTGCGCAGGGGCCATTCTGAGTTTTTTCCGGCTGTACGAGCCGGTCGCCCAGTGGGCGAAAGCGGGCGCCACCGTACCCCTTATCGGATTTGGCCACCTGCTGTTCAAGGGAGTGAAGGAGGCGGTGGACAGCCAGGGGTTCATCGGCACGTTCTACGGCGGTCTGGAGAGTGCGGCGGTGGGGATCTCCGGGGCGCTGATCATGGGGTATATCGCCAGTCTGATCTTTAAGTCGAAGATGAAGTGAAGCTTCAGTCGGATACTATCATGCAATATACTATATTGTGCAACATCGGAATATTGTTTTCTGCCTTGAAGTCTTACAATAAAAATGATTATTTTTTGTAGGAGGAAACAGTATGTATGATATAGTGATCGCGGACCGCATTCAGGAATTACTGGAAGAAAGAGAGTGGAGCCTGTACCAGCTGGCAAAGAACAGTGACGTGTCTTACAGTACGCTGTATACGATTCCGGAACGTAATACAGAACCCTCCATTCGCACTCTTTCTAAAATATGTGATGGATTCGGCATAACGATCGGGGAATTTTTTAAGGAGAATACATCGGAAGATCTGAATAACAGAAATGAAATACAGCTGTTGTGTATGTACAGGAGTTTTGATAAAACGGACCGCCAGCGGCTTTTGGCCTACGCTAAGGGCCTCAGTGAAAGAAAGTAAGGGGTTTGAGTTTTATGCTGCCTTTAGATAAAGAGATTCTCAATGCAATAATAGAGATTTTGGAGCTGCTTTCGATCATCCTGTGTCTTAACGGATTATACAGAAAAAAATACACGTTTTCAGTTTGGGACTCGGTTTTGATGGTGACGGGCCTGACGGTTCTGCTGCTTGCAAATCATATCCCCAATGGGAAAATGCTGACTTTTATCGGTTATATACTCTTTTTTCTGTATACCGGCTTCAAATTCGGCCGGGAAAATAAAAGAAATTTTGTGAATGTATGTATCTGTCTTGTGGTTATCACCTTGCTGCAGCTGCTGATTTCCATGATCGCCGTGCCGCTGAACGGTATGGTGGAGGACAGATATATTATTTTACTGACGAATGCCCTGTTGCTGTGCGTCATCCGGATCCTGCAAAGAAATGGCGTGTTATACAAATTATCGGCAATCGTACATAAGAGGGACTGGGTGTTTATTCTTTCATTCTTTTTTCTGTTCTGTGAAGCCCTGTATGTCGTGATCACAAACAAACTTTTTTCCCATCTGAGATTGACGGATTTTATCTTTTGCGGTGTATGGTCTGTCCTCATAGGGCTGCTGACATTTCAATGGCAGAAATCAAGGATGGAAAATAGAGCAAAAAAAGAAGAACTCCGTGTCAGTAAAAAATATGATCCCGCGTTTACTTCACTGCTGGATTCAGTGAGAAAGAGACAGCATGATTTTGATAACCATATCAATGCGATCTACAGTCAGCATTTAGTTGTGAAGGATTATGAAGAACTGGTGGCAAGGCAGAGAGAATACTGTGACGCGGTGATGGTGGAAAATCGTTTCAATAAACTGTTGTTATGCGGTATTCCGGTTTTGGCGGGATTTCTGTACTCAAAGCTGACGGAGGCGGAGAGGAAGGGAATCCATACCTGTTATGACATCATGGCTGAGGATATTCGGGTTAAAATTCCCATACATAAATTAGTGGAGGTTCTGGGCGTGTTTTTGGATAATGCCATAGAGAAACTGGAGGAATACGAGAGAAAGAGTCTGTATGTGGTCATCGACAGGCAGTCAGAGAATTTGCGCTTTTCGGTGGAAAATTCTTCAGAATACATTTCAAATGAAGAAATCCATAGTTTTTTTGAGGAAGGATACAGTACGAAAGGCGGTGATCGTGGTCTGGGTCTGTCAAATGTCCGGGAAATTGCCTGCAGATATGACTGTCAGCTGGCGGTTTATAATAAGAACAGACAGGACGGTAATTACATATGTTTTGATATTCTGTGTGCAGTGTAATAGTTTATGGCTTCAGGGTAACATTAAAGAATTTTAACAATATTCTCCGACACTCTCTCATAACGCTCCAATATCCCTGCATCGTGGCAGGGAAGCGGGATCCATCCCTTTTCATGCGCCTCTGTGATAAAATTTTTGTTGTTCTCTGTATTGACGAAAATCCCCACCGGGTGTTTGTGCCAAAGATTTTCGCACAAATAACACTCGTCACCGGTCAGCACAAAGTCTCTGCCGCCCTCCTCAAAACAGATGATCGAGGAACCCGGACTGTGTCCTCCAACTACCCGCATATGAAATTTATCTTCAATCCATAAGTCCTCTTTTACGAAAACTGTTTTTCCGTGCTCCAAAATTTCCAAAACGGAGGGTCTTTCGCATTCCCGTTTTGCCATCTTATAACTCTCTGCAGAAATAATAATTCTGGCGTGGGGATACAAATCCAGATTTTCTAAATGATCCCAATGATGATGCGTCAAAACAACGGTGTCGATCTCCGGTATTTCCCCAAATACCTGCACCACTTCTTTCTGCACAGATAATAAGTCAACCCCCATGGAAAGAGCCGTTCCCTCATCACGAAAACCAGTGTCAAATAATAAATATTTTTTTCTATATTTTGCGAGATAAAAAATAAATGCAAAATCCTCTATCTTTTTATCTGGATTTTCACCGTCATTAAATACGGTGCGATATGTTCCAAATTTAAAATGTTGTGCAAAACGAATAGCGTATAGATGCATCGGAGCCCTCTCCCCTCAAAAGTATGTGTATTGTCCTGCTTATTTCTATTTTATAGCGTAGCGTTGACAATGTAAAGAGGTAAAATAGAAAAAAATCCCCATGTTGTTACTATTCACAGTCTCCTCCACCCACATGCGCACCTGGCGCCCATTCTGTGC
>CAZAEM010000029.1:0-31424 GCA_964484225.1 uncultured Eubacterium sp. | reverse complement strand
GGCATATCAAACCAGCTCAGAAAAAAGATGCGGATAAAATAATCCGTCGTATAACATCTTTCCATTTCCCCTGTTAT
Organism: uncultured Eubacterium sp.; assembly: GCA_964484225.1. Classification (GTDB taxonomy): domain Bacteria; phylum Bacillota; class Clostridia; order Lachnospirales; family Lachnospiraceae; genus Eubacterium_F. Next base: position 31,347 of record CAZAEM010000029.1, on the reverse strand, counting down.
GATTTTCCGTTTTTTAATTCTCTGATTGCCTTTGTGATGGATATGGGATTGCCATAGCGCAGGGTGGAATTGCGGAATATGGCCGCCGCCAGAATACCCATGCCAACCACCGAGGCGTACAGGATCACCGCCGAGACAACGATTTCCCATGTGGCCACATTTCCCATGGCCATGCGGATAAACATGGCACTGTAGGAACTGACGGGCAGATAGGAGAGCGTCTTTATCACAATACCGTCCGGCTCCTGCATCTGAAACAGAGTCAGAAAATAGATCACCATCACCAGCATCTGGGCCGTGCCGGCGCTTTTGTTCAGATCCTCGATCTTTGACACCAGAGCCCCCAGGGCGCCGTACATGAACGCATAGACAAGGAATCCTCCCAGGCCGAACACGGAAAAGCAGACCAGCACCTGCCACGGTATATCCAGCATCCCTTCCAGGATATCCCACAAATGTTCCCGGTTCACCCGGTATGTCACGAGAATACTGGCAAAGATCAGCGACATCTGGAATAAGACCGCCACCGTGGCCGCCAGGACTTTCCCGAACAGAAGACTTTTGGGATCCGTGCTGGTCACCAGCAGCTCCACTGTACGGTTGCTCTTTTCATTGGCCACACTGTTGGCGATCATCATACCGTACATAATGATGACCATGAATACCAGGATGACAAGTACATAGCTGTAGGCGAAATTGGTTGTGGAATCCTTGCCCAGGACAAACTCCCGGCTCCGGATGGCCTCGCTGTCGTACTTTTGCAGCTCGGCATAGTCCACTCCGTGCTCTTCACAGTAGCGCATACCTGCCGCCTCACTCAGCATTTCGGAAAATATCCGGGCGGTTTCATCCTCCAGGTCCTTGTTGTACACATAGTAATCAAATTCCGTGTCCGAGCGGACAGCAATCCCCACATCCGCTTTCTCCTCCTCCACCATATTCCGGACCGTCTCCTCATCCTGACAGCGCTGTATCCTGCCGTACCCCGCCTGATTAAGCATCTCGTCCGTGAACCATTTCTCACTGTCCAGAAGGGCGATAGAGGATTCCTCCGTCACCGCCCCCGGCTCCTCCTCATCCTCTGTCCCGGCGAGGATACCCGGCAGGCTGAGCCCCACTATGGCCAGAAGACAGATCAACACCGTGGATAGGATAAAGGATTTACTCTTAAAATAGTTTCCCAGCTCAAATCTCAGCACATGTATCAGGTTTTTCATTATGCCTCTCCCCCCTTCTGTTCCGGGAAAGAATCCGGCTCATCCCCGGCGCACTCCACAAAGATCTCACTGAGAGAGGGCTTATAGAAGCTGTATCGCTCAATCTCCAGGCCGGCTTCCCGCAGCCGTTCAAACAACTGCCAGGAGTCCGCCCCCTCCCGGATCTCTACTACCAGGCCCTCTTTCCCTGCACTCTCCACGAAGAGAAGATCCGCCATCCGCTCCCGGCAGTACGCTGTCAGCTTCTCCGGCTCCATCCCCCGCACAGCCAGCACCTTCTTCCCCCGGCCACGGGCTTTCTGGATTTCCTCCAGTTCACCCTGCAGTGTCACCTCGCCGTCCCGGAGGATAACGATGTCCTCACAAAACTCTTCCACATAGCTCATTTGATGACTGGAAAAGATCACGATCTTTCCCTCCGCGATCCTCTCTCTCACCACATCCTTCAAAATCTGGGCATTGACCGGATCCAGTCCGGAAAAAGGCTCGTCCAGAACCAGGATATCCGGGTTCCCCACCAGCGTGGCCGCCAGCTGGACCTTCTGCTGGTTCCCCTTCGACAGGGTATTCATTTCCTTTTTCTCATACCCGCTTACTCTCAGTCGTTCCAGCCATTTTCTGCAGCTCTCCACCGCAGTCTTCCTGTCCAGTCCCCGGAGTCTGGCAAAATACACCATCTGCTCCAGCACCTTTTTCTTTGGGTACATCCCCCTCTCCTCCGGCAGATATCCCAGTTTGTGCCGCCCTGGCACAAACTTCTCCCCGTCCAGGAGTACCTCCCCCCGGTCCGCGCGGAATATATCCATGATAATGCGGATAGTGGTGGTCTTCCCGGCGCCGTTGCGCCCCAGCAGTCCCAGAGCCCGGCCGCTTTCCACGGAAAAATCAATCCCCTTCAGCACTTCCTTCCCGCCGAAAGATTTATGAATGTTCTTCACTTCCAGTTTCACCTGACGGTCCCTCCTGTCTTTTCGTCTTTCCGGTCTCCTCCATAAACGCCCGTATCTGCCCGGCGACGATCCGGATCACCCGGTTCCTGGCCTCCGTGCTGGCCCAGGCAATGTGGGGCGTGATATACACGCGGTTTTTCTCACCGTACTGCAGCAGCGGGTGTCCCGGCCGGATCGGTTCCTCCCGCAGGATATCCAGCCCTACCGCCGAAATAAAGCCGGCCTCCAGTGCCGGCACGATATCCTCCTCCCGTATAAGGCCGCCCCGTCCGAGATTGAGAAACACCGGGCATTTCTTCATCCGGGAAAACTCTTCATATCCGATCAGATCCCTGGTATCATCGTTCAGCGCGGCGTGGACGGAAATGATATCCGACTCCTCCAGCAGAGCGGACAACTCCACCCTCTCCCATACCGGGTCGTTGTTCCTGCCCGATGTGGAACAGTAGATCACCCGGCAGCCAAACGCCCGGGCCAGTTCCGCCACCCGGCGGCCTATGGCCCCCAGGCCGACGATCCCCCAGGTACTCCCCCGCAGTTCCCGGAAAGTACGCCCCTCGTAGGCACAGTTTCCGGCCTGGTATTGTCCGGATCTCACAAAGTCATCGTACTCGCGCAGATGCTCCAGAAGGTAGAAGAGCATGGCAAAAGTGTGCTGCGCCACACTCTCTGTGGAGTAATCCGCCACATTGTACCAGCGGATACCCCGCCGCGTAAGATAGGGCAGATCAAACATATCCGTCCCTGTGGCCGTGACACAGACACACTTCACCCTCTCCGCCGCCCCCAGAACCTCCTCCCCCATGGGAACCCGGTTGGTGACAACGATCTCCGCATCCCTTACCCGCTCTCTTGCCTCCTCTATCGTAGAGGTATCATATCTCACAAACCCGCCCAGTGCCTCCAGAGAACGGTAATCCACATCGTTCCCTATGGTCCGGGCGTCCAGCAGCACAATTTTCATCTCTCTTTCCCTTCGACCTCTGACATAAGACATCTTATACCAGCCATGTATTCAGAACCACCAGGAGCCGGTTAAAATCTATCGGTTTCGCAATATGCTGGTTCATTCCCACATCCCTTGCCGCTTCCACATCCTCTGCAAAGGCATTGGCTGTCATGGCAATGATCGGAACCTTCTTTAGATAATTCCTGTCGATTGCCCGGATCGCCCTTGTCGCCTCATATCCGTTCATCACCGGCATCTGGATATCCATGAATACCATATCATAATATCCATCCGCAGCTTTCTCCATTTTATTTAATGCCTCACGTCCGTCCTTTGCATACTCCACCGTGATGTTGGCCATCCCCAGGATCTCGCCGGCTATCTCCGCATTTAAGTCGTTATCCTCCACCAGCAGTACCCGCCTTCCGGTAAAGTCCTGCTGCATGATCTTGTTGACAGACCCGTTCAGTGTATCGGTGTCGGTACCCTTGTCAAACAGGGATTTGAATGTATGCACCATCCTGGATTTAAACATGGGCTTGGAGATAAACGCATTGGCTCCCGCCGCCCTTGCCTCCAGCTCAATATCCGACCAGTCGTATGCCGAAATGATGATGATGGGCACCTCTTCCCCCACCGCTTTCCGGATGGCTCTGGTCGTGGCCACGCCATCCATCCCCCGGCATCTTCCAGTCCAGGATGATGGCGAAATAGTCGTCATCCTTTTCGTGGCGGGATATCACACGCTCTACAGCCTCCTCACCCGAGAGCACCCATTCGCCTAACATCCCCAGCTCGTGCAGCATATCGCAGGAGCTCTCGCAGGTGATGATATCGTCGTCTGCAACAAGTACCGGCAGATCCACCAGGTCACTGTCCAGTTTGCTGGCATTCACATCCTGCAGAGAAAGGAAGATGGTGACCGTGAACTTTGTCCCCTTGCCCGGTTCCGACTCCACGTCGATATCGCCGTTCATCATGCTGACAATATTCCGCGTGATAGACATCCCCAGACCCGTGCCCTGCTGCACTGCGACTCTCGAATCCGAAGCCCTGGAGAACGGTTCAAACAGACGCTTCTGAAATTCCTCGCTCATGCCGATCCCGTTGTCTTCAAAAATAAATTCATAACAGCCCACTTTCACTCTGTTCGTCGGTTTTAATGATGCTTTAACTCCAGCATCTATTCTATGACTTCATAAATATGTTACCACGATTTATCAAAAATATCTACAAGAAATTCTCTGTTTTCAGGCGAGTACAGCGAATTTTCTGATCTGCCACAAAAAAGTACCCCGCCACCAGCGAAACCGCCGGCAACAGGGTACTAAAGGGGAGGATAAGTATTCAACCTTTTCATAGGTGAATAAGCAGCCTGTACAGAGCAGAGGGGGTTCTTCTCTGTACTGCTGTTATCTATATTGTTACCACTCTTTTGCCGTTTATTCAAAATTTATAAATTTTTTTAAAAAATTTTTTTCAGGCCCGATATTCTTTGCATTTTTTCCCTGACTATGCTATCCTATGTCATGAGGAGGGAAGAAATCATGGCTTTATTACAAGAGTGGCGTGATTACGCCTACAGTGAGGAAATGCAAAACTCAAAAGAGGGGGAAAAGCTCTGGCAGAATTATTTTGAACTGGAAAAGGGAATCTACGAAAAATTATTGTCAGACCCCTCACAGGTGGTAGAGGGCACCGTGGAGGAACTGGCTGAAAAATATGAGGTACCGCTCTCCATGATGGTGGGCTTTCTCGACGGGATCAACGACAGTTTGAAAGAGGAAAACCCAATCGATACCATGGAAAAGAACACCCCGGTAAAAATCGACATAGACCTGGAAAAACTGTATTACAACATGGTGGGCTGTGATGCGGAATGGCTCTACAAACTCCCACAGTGGGATGACCTTCTGACGGAGGAACGCCGCAAAGAGCTATATAAAGAGCAAAAAAACTCCCGCACTGTCCGCAACGAGACACCCAAAGTGGGCCGGAACGATCCCTGCCCCTGCGGAAGCGGCAAAAAATATAAGCACTGCTGCGGCAGATAGAAAAAGACAGAGGCCGGAACCGATAAATAAGGTCAACATTGCAACGCAGGCACGGGCAATGTTGGCCTTTTGACCTTGGCATCTTACAGATAATAGTATGTCAGGAAAACCTTATGCCTCACCACAAACTCTTCCGGCAGATCCTCCAGCATTAGCCTGTGCTCTCTCTCAAACTCTGCAAACGTCTTCTCATCCATTGAAGCCAGGACACCGCGGCAGGTTTTCATTCTCCCATGCCATTTCTCTCTGGTAAAGGGAATATCAACAAAGAAACTGTCCATCTGGGGATCATCAAAGTAATGCGTTGTCAGATCCCTCACGGAGGCAGAGGCCGCTCCCCAGTGCGGATTGAGTCGCCTTACCAGCTTCGTTGACTCCGATGCGATGGGATCCTCCTTCAGATAACTCATGTAGATTTTCATAAACATGCCGGAGGGACGAAGCATTTCTCGAATCCTGGGCACGATAATTTTGGGATCAAAATCCTGTCCGTTATCTATATTTTCTAATTTCATATAAGCCTTCTTCCTCCCCGGTGGATACCCCCCTGCTCCTGTCATCCATGCTCTCACTCATAAATCGCCCTGGCTGTCTCTACCTTGTTCATGGAGTACAGATGGATCCCGTCCACTCCGTGGGACAGTAAATCCTCCATCTGCCTCTTGGAATACTCCAAGCCCGCTTTTTTCAAATCCGCCGGATCGTCTCTGTATTTCTCCAGTATCTCCATCAGTTTCCTGGGAATTTTGGTACCGGACAGCCCCACGATATTTTTCACCTGCCCGATGGTGGTAACAGGCATGATCCCCGCCAGCACCGGAACCCCGATACCCGCCTCCCTCACTTTCTCCAGGAATCGGAAAAAGGTTTCATTGTCATAAAAGAGCTGGGTGATGAGGAAATCCACCCCGGACTCCACCTTGATCTTTAGGTTTGCGATATCCTCAGAAAGGCTGGCCGCCTCCTGATGCACCTCCGGGTAACAGGCTGCTGCCACGCCAAACCCGGACTTCTCCCTCACATCCGTGATCAGATCGGAGGCGTGGTCGTAGTACCTGGCGGCAAACTGCTCATCGCTCATCCATCGGGGTTTGTCCCCCCGCAGGGCCAGAATATTGTGGATCCCGTTGCGATGAAGGTTGGTGAGAAAATTCATCAAAAATAGTTTGTCTGGGATCGCCGCACAGGTGAGATGCGTCAGTGCCTCGATCCCACACTGATTCTGTATGTAAGAGGCAATGGCAAAAGTATTCTCCGCCGTATTTCCCCCCGCCCCGTAAGTCACGCTGATGAAACTGGGGTGCAGCGTCTTGAACTCATCCAGTGCATCATATATGACAGAGATGTCCGTATCCTTCTTCGGGGGAAATACCTCCAGAGAATAAACGGGCCTGTTCCTGTGAAAATAATCCTTTATCATGTCGATCTCTCCTTGTTTCATACTAATTTAGTATAGTATAACACGGAAAAATTTTTCTGACAAGCCCCGGCGGAAGCCGGTGGTCCACCTCTTAATATCGGTGATTTCCTACGCCAGTCTGAACCGCAGCATATTGTACGAATGGGGTTCTAACTCCACCCTGCCGTTCTCCACACCGGCGCCTTCTTTCGGCACTACATTTTCCGGATTCTCCGGCGAATTTACCGCCTTCATGTCATCGTTTGTCAACACCTTGTGTTCCGCCAGGGAAAGACTGCCAAAGCCCTGAAGATCCAGGGTCACGGGCACCGGCTCTCTCAGATTTCGGTTGACGGCAAACACGGTCAGTTCCCCCTTCTCCTCATTCCACACGGCCGAACTGTCTATGTAAGGTATCGCTTTCTTGTCACCGGCGGCGTAGCTGTCACAGGACACCTCCGCCTTCATGGCCTCGCCCCGGCCGTAGCGGCAGGCATACATATAGGGATAATAGATGGTCTGGAGCCAGACCTTTCCGCCCTTCACCGTCATGATCGGCGCGATCACGTTCACCAGCTGAGCCAGACAGCCGATCTTCACCCGGTCCGAGTGATTGATCAGGGTGTTCAGAAGACATCCCACTACCAGGGCGTCCTCCATATTGTAGATATCCTCCAAAAGCGGCGGCGCCACCTGCCACTTGGGAATCTCTTTGTCCTGTTCATTGGAGTGAAACCACACATTCCACTCGTCAAAGGAGAGATGAATGTCCTTGTCACTCTTCTTCTCCTTCTTGATCTTATCGCAGATCCCCACCACCGTCTCGATAAAGCGGTCCATATCCAGAGAACAGCCCAAATATCCCTCTGTATCGTTGTCCGGATTGCCGTAATAATTGTGAAGGGATAGATAGTCAATGTGGTCGTATGCCTCCCGGAGCACCGTCTCCTCCCATTCGCCAAAGGTATCCATATTGATGTGGGAGCTGCCGCAGGCCACCACTTCGATAGACGGATCCGTCCACTTCATGATCTTGGCCGCCTCACAGGCTGTCCTGGCATATTCCATCGGCGTCTTGTGGCCGATCTGCCACGGGCCATCCATCTCATTTCCCAGGCACCAGGTGTGGATGCCAAAGGGTTTTTCAAAACCGTTCCTGCGGCGCATATCGGCGTAGTATGTATCCGTCTCGGCGTTGCAGTACTCCACCACGTTCCCGGCCTCCTCAGGGCCCCTCGTCCCCAGATTCACCGCCATCATAATCTCCGTATCCGCCCGCTTTGCCCACTCCTGAAACTCGTCGATCCCCACCTCGTTGGTCTCGATGGAACTCCAGGCAAGCTCCATCCGCCTGGGCCGTTTTGCCCTGTCCCCGGTGCCGTCCTCCCAGTGATACCCGGACACAAAATTTCCTCCCGGATAGCGCACAAGGGGCACTCTCATATCCTTTATGATCTTCATTACGTCCTGCCGGAAACCCATGTCGTCTGCCGTTTCGTGCCCCGGCTCATAGATCCCCTGGTAGACCGCTCTTCCCAGATGCTCAAGAAATGAGCCGTACAGCCTGTCGTCGATCCTGCTGATCTTCCTGTCTTTTGAAACCTTGATCTCTGCCATGTCTCTCCTCCTGACCGGATCGGCCGTGCACCCCGCTCCGTCACGGGCACTGCCGAATCATGTTTTATATTTCGTCTCAGTATATATTACATGAAAGATAAAAACCATGTATTATCCCAACGAATCACTGTAATATCATCAGCCTTTCTCCCCCACGTCGCGGACGCGGAAGAAAGCCTCCTTGGGCTGGCACTCCTTATCCCACAGATACAGGCACTGCACCATATCGTCGTAGAGGGGATAATCATCGCAGATACCGAACACTGTCACACTGGTGATCCTGCAGGGGCCGCCGTTATCGCTGTCCATCTCCTTCAAGAGTTCAAACATCTCCTGATAGCGGTCCGCCTGCAGCTTCAGCGTATCCTCATCGCGGGTATCCATGTCCTCGTCAATCTTAAAACTCAGCTCCGTCACCTGGATGTCCAGATCCAGTTCCGCATACTTTTTCAGACAGGTCTCAAAGCTGTCCTCGCTGTCCCCCCGCAATTCCATGGGGTTGTACAGATCCACCGTGGGCTGGAGACCGATCCCGTCGATCAGGCCCTTCTCTTTCAATTCACTCACATAATTGTAGATACTGTCCCTCTTGGCGGGCTGAAATACGTTGTAGTCGTTGTAGAAAAGCTTTACATCCTTGTCCGCATACTTGCGGGCAAACTCAAAGGCTTTGTAGGCGTAGTCCTTCCCCATAGTAGCATACCAGAAGTTGTCACCGCCGTCGAAGGTCTCACGGCAGGGCCAGCCCTCTCCCGTACCGCCGGAATCATCCACGCACTCATTCACCACATCCCAGCAGTAGACCACTCCCGGATAATTTTTCTGGCAGTAATCCAGCACACCCTGGATGTAATTCTCCATGCGCTTCTGCATCACCTTTTTGCTCACATATCCCTTGCTCTCATCGTAGCCCTTCTTGAAAAACCAGGCCGGGGTCTGGTTATGCCACACCAGTGTGTGGCCCCTCATCCGGATTCCGTTTTCCTTACAGAAATCCAGGCTCTCCCTGCAGGAGTCAAAATTCAGATACACTTCCGTGGTGTCAGCATCCTTTTTCCCCGCGCTGCCATTTTTCTTCTCGTCCAGAAGATAGACCGGTTTCATCAGATTGCTGAGAGTGGTGGAATTATAATGCTTTTTCAGCACCGCCGCCATGCCCTCGTGATTTATGGCCGCCGTGTCGGCATCCGAGCCGTTGATGGCAGCCCCCATGAGAAAATATTTTCCATATAGATCTTTCAGCGCCGGGCCCTCTGTGTCACTGACCCGGTCAGACGACGCCCCGCCGGATACAGACTCCCCGGCAGCCGCTGTCCCGGTGGCGGGAGATTCTGTTTCATTTTTGCCGCCTCCCTCACCGGATGTACAGGCCGTCATGGCAAAAATCAACAAAATGCACACCGGAACTCTCCATATTTTTGAAATCTTTTTCATTCTCGTTTCCTCCCTCATTATTTTTGAACTTAAAAGGCGCCAGGAATTTCCTGGCGCCCGATTCCTCTATTGATTATGCCAGGGCCGCTGTGACAATGGCCATGGAGTACACCTCGGAGGCATTGCAGCCCCTGGACAGGTCATTGATCGGAGCGTTCAAGCCCAGCATGATGGGACCGTAGGCCTCAAAACGGCCCAGGTGCTGCGCAATCTTGTAGCCGATATTTCCGGAACTGATATCCGGGAAAATAAAGGTGTTGACAGAACCGGCCACTTCGTTGTCCGGACACTTCGTGCGGGCCACACGGGGCGACACAGCCGCATCAAACTGAACCTCCCCCACAATCGGGATGTCCGGCGCTGCTTTCTTCGTCTTCTCCGCCGCATTTCTCATCTTGTCCACGACCTCGCCGGCCCCGGAGCCAAAGGTGGAATAGCTCAGGAAACCAAGCTTCGGATCCACTCCGAACGTTCTGGCACACTCCACACAGTCCAGTGCGATCTCCACCAATTCATCCTCTGTGGGATTGATATTGATGGCGCAGTCCCCCATGGCCAGAACCGTATTTCCGTCCGTGGCAGACTCGCGAACCAGGATAAAGCAGGACGCCACCAGATTCTTCCCCGGTTTTGTCTTGATGATCTGCAGGGCGGGACGCACGGTATCGGCGGTGGAGTAGGTGGCTCCGCCCAGAAGAGCATCCGCCTTGCCCATCTTCACCAACATGGTCCCGAAGTAGTTGTTCTGCAGACAAACCTCCTTGGCCCTCTCCAGAGTCAGTCCCTTGTTTTTCCGGAGCTCATAGAGGCATTCCGCCATCTCATCCAGCTCCTCATACTCCTCGGGGTCTATGATCTCCGCCCCCCGGATATTAAATCCACACTCCTCTGCCGCAACCTCGATCTCCTCCCTCTTCCCGAGCAGGATCGGGGCAAGGAACGTGCTTGCCAGCAGCCGGGAGGACGCCTCCAGGATACGGGCGTCACACCCTTCCGTAAACACAATCTTCTTTGGGTTTTTCTTTAAAATACTAATTAACTGTCCGAACATACTTCCTCTCCTTACGATATGATAAGGGATCCTCCCGCTGACGCGGGTCCCTCCTTATGATATTTATTGTGGGCGCTGATGCGCCGTAGATCATAAGGAATCCTCCCGCTGACGCGGGTCCCTCCTTATGATATATATATTACTATTTTTTGCTGAAATATCAAGGGAAATTTTTCAAACAAAGGGAAAAAATACCGGGCGCGCTCACAGCTCTTCCTCGCCGTTTCCCATGAGGCTGATGGCGATATTCTCGCAGTGGTCAGCCACCCTCTCAAAATTGATGGCCAGCTCCGACACAAAAATACCCACCTCCGGCTGACATTTCTCTTTCCTCATACGCTTCATATTCTGCTTTTTCACCCGCTTATCTATCTTGTCGATCTTGGCTTCCATATTTTCAATCTTCCCGGCTGCAGTCATATCCTCCGAGATAAAGGAGGATACTGTGGCGTCCACGATCTTTTTCACCTGCCTTGCATAGACCATCATCTCTTCTCTGGTCTTCTTGGGCCATTCCGCCTTTTTCCTGCTGTCCTTCTTTACCAATTCCATGATGTTGCAGGCGTGATCCGATATCCGCTCAAAATCCCTGATACAGTACAGGAGCATATTCAGCTCATCGCTGTCCCGCTCCGGCAGGCCATGGTTGATGATCTTCTGGAGGTAGGCCGTCAGCTCCTCCTCATAACGGTCAATCTTCTCCTCTGTCTTCTCCACCCGGTCAAAGGATTTCTTTTGGAAATCCGTCCACCCCTCCAGGGCTGTGGTGATATTTTCAAGAACCAGGGCCGCCATCTCATCGGCAGAGTTTTTGCACTGCTCCAGAGCCAGAGCCGGAGAGTCGAGGAACCGGTCATCCAGCTTGGCAAACTCACTCCTTTTCTCACCTTCCTCTTCCCGGATGGTAAGCATCGCCAGCTTCTCAAGCCCCTTGGCAAAGGGAAGGAGCACAGCAGTGGCCAAAACATTAAAACAGGTATGAATAACGGCAATACCGGCAGGACTCGCCGCCTCCTGCAGAAAATCAAAATGTACAAACGCGTTTATGAGATAGAATACCGACATAAACACGATCGTCCCGATCACATTGAAATACAAATGTACCAGCGCCGCCCGTTTGGCATTTTTATTCGTTCCCACAGCAGAGAGAAGCGCCGTCACACAGGTTCCGATATTCTGTCCCATGATGATGGGCAGAGCCGCTGAATAGTGGAGGCTGCCGGTGGCGCACAGAGCCTGCAGGATACCCACGGAGGCAGAAGAACTCTGGATCACCGCCGTCAGTATTGCTCCGGCGAGCATCCCCAAAATCGGATTGGAAAACATCAACAGTATATTGGTAAATTCCGGCACATCCGCCAGCGGCTTTACCGCTCCGCTCATTTGATCCATGCCAAACATCAGCACGGCGAAACCGATCAATATCCCGCCGACATCTTTCCTTCTCTCTGTCCGGGCACTCATAATAAGGATCACACCGACAATAGCCAGTACAGGTGAAAAGGACGAGGGTTTCAAGAGCTGTACCACAAAATTATCACTCTCGATCCCCGTCAGACTCAAAAGCCAGGAAGTCACTGTGGTACCGATATTAGCGCCCATGATGATATCAATGGCCTGTCCCAGTTTCATAATTCCCGAATTGACAAACCCCACCACAGTCACCGTAGTGGCGGATGAAGACTGGATCACCGCCGTCACACCGGCGCCCAGCAGCACTGCCTTTATGGGATTGCTGGTAAGCCGTTCCAAAATCTGCTCCAGCCGGCCGCCGGACAGTTTGGACAGCCCGTCCCCCATAACGTGCATACCGTACAGGAACAGGGCCAGTCCCCCGATCAGGGCGAGAGCATAAAAAAGCATATCATCGAAACTCATCTTTGCAAGTCCTCCTTGAAATAGTATTGCTATTGAAACTGCATTTCATACAATTTTTTGTAGCTTCCCTCCCTCTCCATCAGCTCATCGTGCGTACCGCAGCCCTCGATCCCGTGGTCTGTGAGTACCAGGATCTGCTCCGCGTTGCGTATGGTGGACAGCCGGTGGGCAATGACAAAGGTTGTCCGGTTTTTCGCCAGGCTCTCCAGTGACTCCTGCACCACTCTCTCGCTCTCGTTGTCCAGAGAGGAGGTGGCCTCGTCAAAGATCAGGATGGGCGGATTTTTCAGAAACACCCTGGCGATGGAAATTCTCTGTTTCTGCCCGCCGGACAGCTTGACTCCCCTCTGTCCGATATCCGTCTCGTATCCCTGCGGCAGGGAGAGGATAAATTCGTGGGCGTTGGCGTCCTTCGCCGCCTGAACCACTTCCTCCCTGGTGGCATCCGGTTTCCCGTAGCGGATGTTGTCATAGATAGTCCCCACAAACAGATACACCTCCTGCTGCACGATACCGATGTGATCCCTCAGACTTTTTAATGTGATATCCCGGATATCCCGGCCGTCGATGCGGATGCTGCCGGAAGTCACGTCATAAAACCTCGGAATCAGGCTGCACAACGTGCTTTTCCCAGCGCCGGAGCTCCCCACCAGCGCCATGTAGGAACCGGCCTGCACCGACAGATTCACGTGGTTCAGCACTTTCTCAGCATTTTCCTCGTATCGGAACGTCACGTTGTCAAACTCAATGTCTCCCTTCACATCCGATATGTCTTTTGCCCCCTCTCTGTCCTCAATGTCCGGCCGGATGTTCATGATCTCCATGAAACGCTCAAATCCGGTGTACCCGTTCTGGAACTGCTCGGTAAAGTCAATCAGCGTCTTCACCGGCTCCGTAAAGATGCCGATGTACAGGAGGAATGTGATCAGATCCTCCACGGCCACCACAGACTTGGTGATAAAAATGGCCCCTGCGATGAGTACCACGATCTGGATCAGCGTGGTAAAAGCCCCCAGCCCGGCATGGTAACCGCCCATATACCGATAGCTGTCCCGCTTGGCATCCAGAAAACCGTCGTTCCCCACCTTGAATTTCTCCCGCTCCATCTCCTCGTTGGCAAAGGATTTCACCACCCGGATGCCCGACAGATTGTCCTCCACCTGGGCGTTGATCTCCGCGATCTGCACCCGGTTTCTCTTAAATGCCCGCTTCATTTTTCTATTAAAATAATAGGCATAGACAAACATGACCGGAATCAGCGCAAAGGCGGCCAGAGTGAGAATCGGGCTGATGTTGATGAGTATCAGGAACGCCCCCAGGATCTTGATCACAGACAGAACAAGATTCTCCGGGCCGTGGTGCAGAAGTTCCGTGATATCAAACAGATCCGAGGTGATCCGGGACATGAGCTGTCCGACTTTCTGGTCGTCGTAGAATGAAAAGGACAGTTTCTGGTAGTGCTCAAATATCTCCGCTCTCATGTCATACTCCATCTTCGCCCCCATGACATGGCCATAGTTTGTGATAAAATATTTGCAAAAGCACTCCACTGCCACCATGAGAACCATCAGTCCCCCCAGGAGAAGTATGGTGTGGTACGCCTCGTCCATAGGCCGCCGGATCACATCCATGGTAATATATCGCACCAGCATGGGGATCACCAGCGTGGTGGACGCCGCCACCAGGGCAAAAAACATATCCGCCCAGAATATCCCCGCATATGGTTTATAGTAATGAATCATTCTCTTCAAATTGCTTTTCATCTCTGACGCTCCATTCCACATACCATTTTTTATCACAATCATTCTAAACTGTCCATGCGGCAATGCATCGCATGGACAGTTTAACAGGGACTGCCTGCAATGCAACAGTCCCTGCTATAGTATCACAAATATTTTTTTTAGGCAAGATGCCTTTCACTGCGAATTCTGCGCCCGTGCTCTGGCGCAGGCTATCCCGACACACAGGAAAGCCAGGGCGAAAAGAAGTTCCAGACCCATACACTGCCACACCACATTCAGAGAATCCCCTGCCCGGTAGTGGTCGATCTCCTCGGCGGCCACCACATACCAGTAGGACGGGAGAAAATGAGCCACACGGATGACCCCCTCGCCCAGAAGTTCCAGGGGCACGAAGATACCACTCAGAAAACTGAATCCAAGACCCACGATATTGGCGATCATGGACAGGACACTGGAGACCTTGACAAACTGGCACATCAGAAAAGTGAGACCCAGCGCCACCACGGCAAAGCATACCATGTTCAGGCAGTAAAACAGTCCCCGCGTACCTGTGACAGGCCCCGCTCCCAGAAAGGTCAGGATATAGTACAGGACACACAATCCCGCCCCCGCCGTCACCATCCCGGCAAACAGTTCCACCTGCATACGCAGCCCGGAGTAGGCGGCACAGTTCTGCCGGTCCCTCACATCCCTGCGGTGGAACACGATGAGGATCGGCCCCACTCCCACCACACAGACAGAGATAAAAATATATGGAGCATACAGGAAAAAATAGTATGTCTTTGAATAATTCCCCGTATCCGCACCGTCCAGTTCCACCTCCGCCTCCATCCGGCTGACCGACTCCGTTTTTTCAAGCGCATCCTGCCGGGAAAATCCGGCTGCCATATAGCTTCTGAGCAGAACCAGATAATTGTTGACCAGATTTTCAAAAGTACCCTGGTAAACACTGCCGGGGATCGTGGTGATCTCCATCTTCTCCATCTCCCCAGTCTCCACCGATTCCCCGAAACCTTCGGGAATACGGATGACGCAGTTCGTATTGCGGTTGTAGAGTTCATCCTGTATGCTCTCCTTGCCGTCCGGGATCTCCACACGCTGGTGATCCTGTTCCAGGTAGGTGATGAGATCTCTGCTGATCTGGGAATCGTCCTCATCAAATACAGTAAAACAGTACTCCGACGCCTCAAACACACTGTCCTCATCCTCTGCATTGATACTGGAGATCAGCGTGGCCAGACCGAGAAATATACAGAGATACATGATAATCTGTCCCTTGTGTTTATACAATATCCGAAAAAACACTCTATAAACTTGCATAACGATTCCTCCTCACGATAAAATAACAGACCAGAGCCAACACCACTGTGATCCCTCCCAGTTTCACCATGTTCTCGAGAAACCGGTCATAGCTGTCATAGATATTAAGGGCATAGAAGGAATCCGATATGAGGACGGCCGGGTTGATGTCATTGACGATCGGGATAATGTGCTCCACGGAGTCCTTGATGCCGCTCACCATCAGATCAGACAGCGTACACAGTCCCAGGCTGATCCCGGTGACCAGACCTGTTTTCATGCCCTCCCCGATCCCCGGAAGGGAGCCGATCAGGATCCCAAACATGATCCCGAAACTTGTGCCCAGCAGAAGAAGCAGCAGAATAGCCGCCGTCTTCTCCCCCAGATCCAGCCCCAGAATATATTTCAGATAGACAAACACGATGACTGCCAGAATGTACTGCACCAGCTCACAGGCGGCAAACTCCGCCAGTATCCCTCGCATTTTCGGCACACTTGCTACGCTTCTGCGCTGCCCCAGTGCCGAGGTGTCCGCCTGGAGTTTCTGTATCTTCTCGCTGCCGGCGAAGGAGGCAAAGATGCAGGTCATGGCAAATATGGCGTAAAAATAATTGATTATATTGTTCTGATTCCCCTCCGTCTCCTGTTTTTCCACGAAACAATCCACCTGCCGGTACAACTGCTCAGCTGCCGCCGCTGTGGCGGAGGGCCCGCGCCCCACCGCGTCCTCCATCACCTGCCTGTACTGTATGAACTGGGTGAGCACCATCTGCAGGATGGACTCGTTCATCCCGCTGCCCCTCACCTTCAGAGACGGCTCCTCACCGAAACAGAAAATACCGTCTACATCCTCGTTCCGGAGAAGATCTTCCGCCTCTTCCATGTCCGCTTTGGTCACCTTCAGCAGTGCGTCCTCCCCCGGTTCCGAAACCGCATCTATCATGTATTTATAGACTGACTCGTCATCCTCCACCACAGCCACCGGTATGACAGATAATTTTTCCGTGGTGTCAAAAATCTTCCCGAAGGCAAAATACATAAAAGTAGCCAGGGCAATGGGAAAGAGAAAGGTCCAGAAAACCAGCTCCTTTGTCCTCAACAGCGTTTTCAGTCCATAGTGAAATAAATGTCCGAACATATCCCATCCCTCCCCCTAGTCTCTCAGTTCCTTGCCGGTGATCTCCAGAAATACATCGTTCAGCGTGGGACGCTCTGTGTAGACCCTCCCAAAAGGAATCTCCCGCTCCCGGAACGTGTCCAGGACCCGCAGCAGATTGTGGCTGCCGCCGCTGAAATGGATCACCAGGTACACCCCGTCGTAATCCAGTGCATAGGCGTGATCCAGCTCTCTCAAAAGTGCTATATTATCCTCGCCCAGATCCATCACTTCCACCGTGATGGTCTCCGTATTTTTTATCATTTTTTTCAATTCCTCTTTCGTTCCGGTAGCCAGGCCCTGCCCCTTGTCCATAATGGCAATCCTTGTACAGATCTGCTCCACTTCCTCCATGTAGTGGGAGGTGTATATGATGGTGGCGCCCTCCTCCTTCAGCTTCACGATCCCCTCCAGGATCTTGTTACGGCTCTGAGGATCCACCGCCACCGTGGGCTCATCAAAAAATATCAGCTTGGGCTTGTGGACGATACCGCAGGCGATATTCAGCCTGCGCAGAAGTCCTCCCGACAATTTTTTCGGATAAAATTTGCGGAACTCTCCCAACTCCACATACTCTATGGCCTCCTCCACATACTGCCGCCTCGTGGCCTTGTCCCGGATATACAGGCCACAGAAATAATCTATGTTCTCATACACTGTCAATTCGTTGAACACTGCCACATTCTGCAGAACCACACCGATCTGTCTTTTCAGGTCATAGGAATCCGGTTTCATCTTCCGGCCAAACACCCGTATCTCTCCCTTGTCATATTTCAACAGCGAAAGGATACAGTTGATAGTCGTGGTCTTCCCGGAGCCGTTCGGCCCCAGCAGCCCGAAGATCTCCCCCTCCTCAATGGTCAGATTAAAGTGATCCAATGCCACCAGTTCCTTATAGCGCTTCACCAGGTTTTTTACCTCAATCACAGCCGCCATACCTATCCCTCCTTCTTTTTAATAACCTCATTTTACCAGCCGCCGCCGCACTTCGCCAGTGAACAAAATCATTTTCTGATATGACAAATGTCATTTGTCCCCGTCCCGGAAATATGTTAAAATATGACTTGTCCATGCGATGAAAAAGGAGGGGTACCTGTGCGAAATCTTATCAATAAATTTCTGATCTATATCTCATGCACCTGTTTCCTGCTGCCCTCCGGCGTGAATGCCACTGTCATCGCCATATCTGCACTGGCTCTGTCAACGGCCAGCCTGTGCACCGCTCTGAACAACAGGAACGTCCTGACTGTACTGCTGGCTCTCGGAACCATTGCAGGGATACTCTACCCTCCCCTGGGAGTGTATATGCCCCTTTTCCTCTACGACTTTGTGCGTCTGCGCACCCCCGGCCGCATTCTCACACTCCTCCCGGCGGTGATCGGGTATGTGCCGGTGCTGCTCCTGCTCCCCCTGTCCTTCACAATATATTTGCTCTTTGTCTCCGCCGCATCCCTCCTCCTCTCGGAGTACACCCGGGCCCTGGATGAACTGCAGAAAAAAATCCATCATCTGCAGGATGACAGCAAAGAGAAAGCACTGATCCTGAAAGAGAAAAACCGTGCGCTGCTGGAAAAGCAGGATTCTGAACTCCACATCGCCACTCTCTCTGAGCGAAACCGCATCGCCAGAGAGATCCATGACAACGTGGGTCATCTGCTGACCCGATCTATTCTCCAGACCGGCGCCCTGAAGGTGGTCAACCACGATGAAACCCTGCAAGCACCCATCTCTGAACTCCACGACACACTGAACACCGCCATGACAAACATCCGCGAGAGTGTCCACGATCTACACGATGAGTCCATTGATCTCCCCCAGGCCCTGAGAGATCTGGTGGACAAGGCAGATTTTCCGGATATCACCCTGGATTACGACATAGAAGGGCATGTGGAGAAAGAGATCAAATATGCCTTTATCGCCATTGTGGGGGAGGCAATAAACAATATACAGCGTCACAGCGACGCCACCAGGGCAGAGATATCCCTCCGGGAGCATCCCGCCTTTTACCAGCTCCATATCCTGGACAACGGACACAATGCCCGTATTGACAATACGGGCATCGGACTGTCCAACATGCGGGAGCGGGTAGAATCCCTGGGCGGCACCATACGTTTTTCCACAGACCGGGGATTCGGCATCCACATCTCCATATGGCGGTAGGAAACTCCGGTAAAATATTCTCTGACTAAGAAGGAGGAACCAAGAATGATAAATGTAGTGATCATAGACGACGACACCCTGGTATCCCTGTCTCTGAAAACCATACTGGAGACAGAAAAACAGGTCACCATCGTCGGAATAGGAGCAAGCGGCGAAGAGGCCCTGACACTGTACGACAGCCTTAAACCCGACATTCTTCTCATGGATATCCACATGCAGGGTCTGTCCGGTTTGGATGCGGGGGCCCAAATCCTGAACCGGTATCCGGAGGCAAGGATTTTATTCCTTACCACATTTTCAGACGATGAATATATCGTGAAAGCCCTCCATATCGGGGCCAAAGGATATATATTGAAACAGAATTTCGAGAGCATCCTTCCCGCACTGCAGGCTGTCTATCAGGGTCAGACCGTCTTCGGAGACCAGATCACGGAAAAACTTCCCGATCTGATAAAACCCGCCTGTAAAAAAGATTTCCACGCATACCACATCACCGAGAAAGAGCTGGAGATCATAGAGCAGGTGGCGGAGGGCCTGAACAATAAAGAAATCGCGGAAAAACTCTGTCTCAGCGTGGGGACCGTCAGAAATTATCTCAGCATCATCCTGGAGAAACTGGATCTCCGGGACAGAACACAACTGGCGGTATTTTACTACCGCCAGGAGTAATGATATCACAGACTGCGATAACTCTCTGCCAGTTTCCTGAACGCGGGCAGGGCGTTTTCGATCTGTTTTGTAGATACACAGTAGGAAATCCTCACAAACCCGGGGGTGCCGAAGCTGTCCGCCGGTACAAGGAGAAGTTCATATTCTTTGGCCCTCTCGGCAAAGGCCATGGAGTCCTCCTCCAGAGCCTCCACAAAGAGATAAAATGCCCCGTCCGGCTTGATACAGCGGTATCCGTATTTCGTCAGCGCATGGTAGAGCAGATCCCGGTTTTTCTTGTACACGGAGATATCCGACGTCTGCCCCTGGCAGCGGGCCACCACCTGCTGGAACAGGCTGGGGGCACACACATATCCCAGGGAGCGGCCGGCTCCGCACACCGCCGCGTAGATCCTGTGCCAGTCCACGGCCCTGTCCGACACAGCGATATAGCCGATCCGCTCCCCCGGAAGAGACAGGGATTTGCTGTATGAATAACACACGATCGTATCATCATAGTAGTTCATGAGATAGGGCACCTCGACCCCGTCGTAAACCAGTTCCCTGTACGGTTCATCAGAGATGAGGAAGATCGGATGCCCGTATTCCCCCGCCTTTTCCCTCAGAATCCCGCAGACTCTCTCTATACAGGACTCCGAAATGACCACCCCGGACGGATTGTTCGGCGAGTTCAGGATAATCCCCTTGGTGTGCCGGGTGATTGCTCCCTCGAACGCATCACAGTCTATCTGGAAATCCTCCGGATCGCTGGCAACCACCACCAGCTTTGCCCCGGCATTTTCCACAAACACGCTGTACTCCGGAAAGAAAGGGGAGAAGGTGATGAACTCGTCCCCCTCCTCCGTCAGGGCTTTCAGAGTGATAGACAGGGAGGCCGCCGCCCCCACGGTGATATAGAAATTGTCTGCCGTCAGGGTCGTCCCGTGCCGGCCATTGACATATTCCGCAATTTTCTCCCGCAGCCCTGCGTCTCCCTGGGCGGAAGTGTATCCGTGCAGCAGTACCTCATCGCTGTTCTGCAAGAGATCCAGTGCCGCCTCCCTGACACAGGCCGGCGCCGGCACGCTGGGATTTCCGATACTGAAATCAAAAACCTTGTCCGCCCCGATCTCCTCCTTTCTCTTTCTCCCGTACTCAAATAACTCCCTTATGACGGAACGGTTTGTTCCGTGCTCCACCATTCTCTCTGACAACATCTCTCTGTACTCCTTTCTTTCCCGTAATTCTTCAACCTTTTTTAATCTTGAACCGGCTATGAGGCGTGCTCACCTTCCGTATCACATTCTTCAACGATTTCTTCTGCAGATAATAGGTAACTGTCCTGCCGGTTTTCTTAAAAGCCCCGGAACCGGCAGTAAATTTCCCGCTCTTTATGCGCACCGTCTTCAGGTTTTTGCAGCCGTAAAATGCCCTGCTCTTTATGGATCGCACATTTTTTCCCACCGTCACTTTTTTCAGTTTCTTCTTATTCCGGTAAACCTCCCTGCCAACAGATACCACCTTGTACTTTTTACCGCTGCCGTCCTTCACAGTAGAGGGAATGGTCACCGACGTCTTTTTCGAGGAATCGCGGATCAGCTCCGCTTCCCCGGATTTAAGCCTCTGATAAGTCATCGTGCCCTTCCTGATCTGCGCTGAACCTCCCGGCTCATCGCCAGTGCCCTCCGCATTCTTCCCGGCGGAAGTGGCAGCCACCGGTGCTGCGGTGGAAGCCGCTGTGGGAATCGCTGCAGGGAGCACCGTAAAGACTGCCGCGGGAGCCGCTGTGGGGATCTCCGTGGAAACCAATGTGGGAGCCACCGGATCCGGCGTGTTACTCATCCCCCCGGTGGTCGACGGTTCATCTCCGGCGGGCTCAGGCGGTGTCTCTGTCTCCGCCGTCGGCCAGGAAGGCTCCGGCTCATCCGGGATATCCGGTGTCTGCGTGGCAGCGGCCCCCGCATCCGTCGCCTGCGGCATCCTGGTGGGACAGGGGATATCCCCCGGCTCGTCCCGGTCCGTCCAGTCCGTGGCGGACATGGGATAGGCGGCATAAAACGCCTCCGTCCTGTACTCTGCATCCCGGATATGATCGCGGCTGAAATTCTGCTCCGACCGGAGAAAATACAGATAACGGCCTTTTCCCAGATCTGCATCCCAAGTACTGTCTGCATTGTAGTAGACTCCATTGATCCGGGCAATATTCCACGCGTGAGGCTCACCGCCCCCCGTCCCGGGGATCAGCCGGGCAGACACTCCGCACTCCCTGCAGAGATAATAAAACAGATTCGCATAGCCCTGACAGACTGCCGTCCTGTCAAGCAGTGCCGCATACGCCGTGTACTGGAGCAGATAATCGTCATCGTATACATGCTCCCTGTCATACTCTACATTGGCTGTTATGTAATCGTATATACCCTCCACGATCTCGTATTCATTTTTTCCCTCCAGCCCCAATTCGTCCAGCACTTCCCCAGCGCGCTGCTGAAACTCTTCCTCCTGTGTGCCGGTGGTGTAATAGCTGATATCGTAGGTAATCTCCATGCAGATATCCCCGGAAGTAAAATCTGTGTATGCATATATATCTGTGTCACAGGTGTCCCAATTCCATTTCAGGTAATCTCCGCTGTCAGGAGTCAGGGCGTATTCTTCCGATACGGCGTCTTCAAACATATAGCCCGGCAGATTTTTATCATAAACTCCCGCTGTGCGGTAGGCGATCCGGATCCTGTTCTGCCGGTCAATCATCCCGTCGCGGAGTTCGGCCACTGCCACATCCCAGTCCGATGTATACTGCTGTAAGCTCTGACTGTATTTCTTCTGACTGCTCTCATACCAGGTTTCCCGGTAAACCGGCTTTCGCAGTCCCGCCGCCCGGCTCTCGGATCCGGATATCCCCAGTGATATACCCAGCGCGGCCAAAATCAGTAAAAACCCGGCCGCCCATCCCTTTAATAAACCATTCCTCATACTATATCCCTCCTGTGGTTATTCCTCCCAAATGTCCCTTCAAATGCTCTCCTTTCCTGCTGTTATAGAAAACGCGTGATTTAATGGCCCGCTGCCGTGGCCAAGATCCAAACCGTCCTCCAGGGCGGCAGATACGTACGCCTTCGCATCTCTCACTGCCTCCTCCAGGGTTCTGCCCTTCGCCAGATTGGCCGCGATGGCGCTGGACAATGTACATCCCGTCCCGTGGGTATTTTCTGTGTCGATCCTTCTTCCCTCAAACCAGGTCATGCCGTTTTCCGTCATCAAAAGGTCGTTGGCCTCGCCCCTGCCATGCCCGCCCTTGCACAGAACCGCGCATTTGTGCCGGTCATATATTCGCTCCGCGGCAGTCTCCATATCCTTCGTCGAGCGGACCGTCATACCGGCCAGCACCTCCGTCTCCGGTATGTTGGGGGTGATCACGGCAGCCAGCGGCAGCAATTCCTCTCGCAGCGTGTCTATGGCATCCCCGCTGAGCAGCCGGGAACCGCTGGTGGACACCATCACCGGATCCAGCACCACCGTCTCTATCTCGTATTTTCTCAGTTTTTCCGCTATCTTCCCGATCAGCGGAACCGATGACACCATCCCCAGCTTCACGGCATCCGGCATAATATCCGAAAGGACGGCCTCCAGCTGCAGATCAAGGAACTCAGGGGACACCTCCATGATCCCTTTGACTTCCATGGTATTTTGCGCCGTCAGCGCGGTGATCACACTCATGGCATAGACCCCGTGCATCGTCATGGTCTTGATATCCGCCTGGATCCCGGCTCCCCCGCTGGGATCACTGCCTGCGATCGTCAATGCCGTCCTCATAATAAATCCTCCAACAATATTTTTACTCCGATCATGATCAAAACCACCCCGCCAATGATCTCTGCTTTCTTTTTGTATTTCATCCCGAATATATGCCCTATCCAAAGCCCTATGACAGACAGCACCGCCGTAGTCACCCCGATGAGACCGGCTGCCGGAAGCACATGGATTCCCAGAAACGCAAACATGACCCCCACTGCCAGGGCATCAATGCTGGTGGCCACCGCCAGGGAATACATCTCTTTCGGGGCAAAGGAGGCATCTGTCTTTTCCTCTTTGACAAACAGGGCCTCCCGTATCATGTTTACTCCGATAAAGGCCAGCAGGAAAAAGGCAATCCAGTGATCCACCGCCTCAATGTATTTCTGAAAATGTATCCCCATAAAGTATCCGATCACAGGCATCAAGGCCTGGAACCCGCCGAAATACAGAGCGACAAGGAGAAAGTGTTTTCTCTCCAGCTTTCGGACTGAAAGACCCTTGCCGACGGAAACCGCGAAGGCATCCATGGAAAGTCCCACTCCGAGAATAAATATCTCAATAATACCCATATCTCTCTCCCGTCCGTCCAAGCAGTGTGAACGATTATTTCATAGTGTCCAGTGCAGCCCTCTCGATAGGAAGCCCTGCCCTGTAGATCTGAATAAAGGCATCGAATCCTCTGACGCCCTCCGGATCAGGCGACAGCTGACTCCCCTCCTGACCGGCAAACACCTTTTCCTCCAGGTAATCCTCCAGTTTCTCTCCCTCCTGGCCGGAGACCTGGTAGGCCGCCAGGATCGCCATGCCCCACGCTCCTCCTTCTCCGGCCGTCTCCATCACAGAGATCGGCGTGTCCATGGCGTCAGCCAGGATCTGCTGTCCCACACCCTTTGTCTTAAAGAGGCCTCCATGTCCCAGCAGTTTATCCACCTGAACCTTCTCCTCCTTCAAGAGGATATCCATGCCCAGCTTCAACGCCCCCAGGGAGGTGTAGAGATTGACCCGCATAAAATTGGCCAGGTTGAATCTGCTGTTCGGCGTGCGCACAAACAGAGGCCTGCCCTCCTCCATCCCGGTGATATTTTCTCCCGAGATATAGTTGTACGCCAGAAGATTTCCTCCGTCCGCATCACCCTCCATGGCTTTGCGGTAGAGAGTGCCGAAAAGATGATTCATATCCACATCTATTCCAAAGGATTCAGCAAACTCCTTAAAAATATTCACCCAGGCGTTCAGATCGGATGTACAGTTATTGCAGTGGACCATGGCCACCAGATCTCCGCAGGGGGTGGTGACTAAATCCAGTTCCGGATACACCCTGCTCAGCTCTTTCTCCAGCACAACCATGGAAAACACGGATGTACCCGCCGAAACATTCCCCGTGCGTCTCTTTACGCTGTTTGTGGCAACCATGCCGGTCCCCGCATCTCCCTCCGGAGGACACAGCGGACATCCCGGCTGTAAGACGCCTGAGGGATCCAGCAGTTCTGCCCCTGCCGCCGTCAAAGTCCCTGCCGCTTCACCGGCGGAGAGCACCCGCGGAAGGATGTCCATAATTTTCCATGGATACTTTTTATCTGCCACCTTACTGTCAAACTGTTCTGCCATCCTCCGGTTAAACTGGCCTGTGGCTATATCAATCGGGAACATACCGGAGGCATCCCCCACACCCAGGACCTTCTCTCCCGTCAGTTTCCAGTGTACATACCCCGCCAGCGTAGTCTGGAAACGAATATCCCTGACATGCTCCTCCCCGTTCAGGATAGCCTGATACAGATGAGCCACGCTCCAGCGCTGCGGGATATTGAAATCAAAAAGCTTCGTCAGCTCCACCGACGCCTCCTCTGTAATGGAATTGCGCCAGGTGCGGAAGGGCACCAGTATCTCGTCCCTCTCGTCAAACGCCATGTACCCGTGCATCATGGCGCTGAAACCGATGGCCCCCAGCTGTCGGATCTCCGCGCCATACTTCTCCCGCACATCCCGGACCAGATCCCGGTAACAGTCCTGCAGCCCTGTCCAGATATCGTCAATGCTGTAAGTCCAGATATTATCCTGAAGCCGGTTCTCCCACTCATGGCTGCCGGATGCGATCGGCGTATGTTTTTCATCTATCAGTACCGCCTTGATCCTGGTGGAGCCAAACTCGATCCCCAATACCGCTTTTCCCTCTTCGATCCATGTCTTTGCCTCGCTCATATGATACCTCCGTTCTTTTTTCATTGCCCTCGTGCAAGCACGGGCAATGCTGACCTTTTGACCCTGGCTGATGCCCCCGTATTGCTCCATTGCTTCGCAATTTTCGCAATACGGCAAACATTCGTAATCCGCTAATTTACTTCGTAAATTGCTCCTTACTCATGTTTGGCGGGTCAACAAGGTCAGACATTGCCCTCGTGCGAGCACGGGCAATGCTGACCTTTTGACCCTGGCATCATTATATCATGCCAACATCCAAAAAGAAACAATAACCTTTTATGGATTCAGGAAAACTCATTCATATATTTACGATAGCGCAGAGGCAGCATCTGTCTCTGGAGACCGGGATTTACCCTCTCCCGGACGGCGATGGCATCCACGAATGTCTTCCACAGCCTCTGCATGTCCCGCTCCTCCTCAGAATACTCCAGTTCCAGCTTCTCAAAATCCGCACCCTCCATCGCCACGTAAACCGGTGCTTTCTCTTTTTTATGTATCATGGCCGTACCGTGAGTCGTATCGGCGATCACCCACTCCTCCCCGGAAAACCGGTCGGCAAAGTGCCCGGCGATCCGTGGCAGCACTACGCTTTTGGGATTGATCCGGGCAAACAGCATATCGTTTGCCATCTCCTCAAAGCGCAGAAATTCCACCCAGTAATGAGCCTCATTGGCCAGCTGGCGCTCCAGTTCAAACATCGTCTGCATACATGGAAGAGTGAGATGATTCATGATTTTCCCGCCCAGGCGCAGGCCGTCAATGATAAACCGGTATATGGCGTCCGCCTTCTCCGGCTTATAACAGAGGGACGCCGCCAGCACAAAATCGTATGCCTGCGGAGAGATATCCCGGCCGAGCGTCCCCGCCACCTTCCGGGCCCGCTCATAATCCGTCTCCACCTCCACATACTCTGTAAACAATTCACAATTCTCTCCCGGTCTCCGGATACGGATCTCATTGTTCTCGTGTCCATGGCCCTCTTCGTAGGCGCGGTACACGGCAGAAAAAATCCCCTCCGCGCTGTCCTCACAGCGATAGATATAACGCATACGATCCCTCCCCGAATCCATTTTCACACCCCGCCCTCGTACAGATCCATGACCGACAGCTGGCGATAGGCCGGCCCGCCGCGAATGTCGGCGGGAAGTTTCTCGTACAGTCCCAGGAGATTGGCAAGGATAAATTTTCGCTCCAGCCGGATCGGCATCATCATCCTGCCGTCACAGGTGATAAAATACATGGCCCGCTTTAAGACCACACCAAATTTTTTCAGGGAGGCATAGTCCAGCTTTCCCATCCTTCTGGCTCTGACTATCCTTTTCGCGGATTTCACTCCCACACCGGGTATGCGCAGAAGCGTATGGTAATCCGCCTTCTGAACCTCCACCGGAAAAAATTCCAGGTGGTTCAGGGCCCAGTTGCACTTGGGATCCAGATCCACATTCAGCTTCGGCTGATCTGCGGTGATGATCTCATCCGCACGGAATTGATAAAACCTCATCAGAAAATCCGCCTGATACAGCCGGTGCTCCCGCAGGAGAGGCGGGCCGGTCTCCGATGTGTCCGGCAGCATTTCATCCTTTGTGGTGTTGACAAAGGCCGAGTAAAACACCCGCTTCAGATCAAAGTTGTTGTACAATGCCTCCGCCACGTGGACGATCTCATAATCGCTCTCCCCGGTGGCCCCGATGATCATCTGGGTACTCTGCCCCGCCGGTACAAATTGATTCCCCGGATGATACTCCTGCAGCGATGTCTGTGTACGCACCTCCGGAAGCAGTTCTCCGCTGTCAGAGGGAGCAGACGGCAGACTCCGCCGCTCCTCATATCCCTCCAGCAGCAGGCTCTCCCTCCGTCCTATCTGAACCTGGCGCATGGGCGTGAGGATCTTCCGGCGGTTCTTCTGAGGCGCCAGAGCGCGCAGGCCCTCCGCCGTGGGCAGCTCCAGATTTACACTCATGCGATCCGCATACCACCCCGTCTTCTCAATGAGCAGCGGATCCGCCCCGGGAATCGTCTTTACATGGATATAGCCGTTGAAACGATACCGGGTGCGCAGCATATAGATGGCCTGATAGATCTGCTCCATGGTGTAATCCGGATTCCGGCGGATACCGGAGCTGAGAAAAAGCCCCTCGATATAATTCCTTCTATAAAAAGAAATGGTCAGCTCCGCAATCTCCTCCGGCGTAAAGGAGGCACGGGGCACATCGTTGGAAACACGGTTGACACAATATTTGCAGTCGTAGACACACTCGTTGGTCTGCAATATCTTCAGGAGAGAGATACATCTGCCGTCGGCCCCGAAGCAGTGGCATATCCCGGCCTTCACCGCATTTCCCATAGTCCCCTTCGCTCCGCCCCGGTCCACACCGCTGGAGGTGCAGGCCACATCATACTTGGCAGCTCCCGTGAGAATTTCCAGTTTTTGAAAAATTTCCTGTGATAAAGCCATAAAAACGCCTCCGAACGTTCGTTCTATTTTTAATAATAGCACAAATGTTCGGAGATGGCAATATCTTTTTTCAATTCAAAGCCCGTCTTATATATCCGCCGCAATGCACCGGGCCACATGCACGCCGCTGGCGGAGGCATGGGACAGGGAATGGGTCACTCCGCTGCAGTCGCCGATGACAAACAGTCCCCGGTGTCTCGTCTCCAGGTGCTTGTCAATCTCCACCTCCATATTATAAAATTTTACCTCCACACCGTAGAGAAGGGTGTCGTCGTTGGCCGTCCCCGGCGCGATCTTGTCCAGGGCATAGATCATCTCCACGATGCCGTCCAGTATGCGCTTGGGCATGACCAGACTCAGATCCCCCGGCGTTGCCGCCAGAGTGGGCGTCAAAAATCCCTCATCAATCCTCTTCTGATTGCTCCGTCTCCCCCGGATCAGATCACCGAAGCGCTGCACGATCACACCGCCTCCCAGCATATTGGACAGGCGGGCGATGCTCTCCCCGTATCCGTTGCTGTCCTTGAAGGGCTCCGAGAAATGTTTGGCCACCAGAAGAGCGAAATTCGTATTTTCCGTATGCCGTTTTGCATCCTCGTAGCTGTGTCCGTTCACCGTCACAATGCCGTTGGTGTTCTCATTGACCACCACACCCTTGGGATTCATGCAGAAGGTGCGCACCAGATCCTCGAACTGTCTTGTCCGGTAGACAATCTTGCACTCATACAGCTCGTCCGTCAGATGGGCAAACACCTCGGCGGGCAGCTCCACCCGCACTCCGATGTCCACACGGTTTGATTTGGTGGGAATATCCAGTTTTTCACAGATCCCCTCCATCCACTTGCTGCCGCTGCGGCCGGCGGAAATAATACAGCGGCTGCACTCGTACTGACCGGATTCCGTCTCGATCCGATAGCCCTGCTCCAGTTTGCGCACAGTCTTCACCGGCGTCCGGAAATAGAATTTTACCTTATCTTTCAGCTCCTCGTAAAGATTCTTCAACACTACATAATTGATATCGGTGCCCAAATGCCTCACCGACGCATCCAGGAGATGCAGGTCATTTTGCACACAGAGCTTCTTTATCTCCGTACTGGCAGTGGAGTAGAGCGCCGTCCCCTCTCCCCCGTGGGACAGGTTGATCCGGTCTACGTAGTTCATCAGCTCTATGGCACGCCTCTTCCCTATATACTCATGCAAAGTCCCGCCGAACTGGTTTGTAATGTTGTACTTCCCATCCGAAAATGCTCCGGCGCCGCCAAACCCGTTCATGATGGCGCAGGATTTACAATGAATACAGGATTTCACTTTATCTCCGTCGATAGGGCATTTTCTCTGCTCCAGCGAAGTGCCCGCCTCAAACACGGCAATGCTTAAGTCGGCTTTCTGTTTTACCAGTTCGTAGGCAGAAAAGATCCCTCCCGGTCCGGCCCCGATGATGATCACATCATATGAAACCACTACGCCACCTCCAGACAATAAATAATATGGTGTTGAGGTCAAGAGATATTTTGCCCCAACGGATGTCTACGGATTGCTCCTATGCCAATATGTTCCCATAGCGCAGGAAGATAATGGCCATGGATATCAGCAGAACCAGCACCGTAGCGGGGACAGCCGCCCGGCAATATTTCCCCCAGCCAATGTGATAGCCCTCTTTCTCCGCCACGGCGATGCCCACCACATTGGCCGATGCGCCGATGGGTGTGGCACTGCCGCCGATATCTGTTCCCATAGAGAGCGCCCAGGCCAGAACCGTCTGCAGCGCCGATCCTCCTCCCGACAGGCTTGCCAACCGGATGACCACCGGCACCATGGTAGCCGCAAAGGGAATATTGTCCACCACGGCGCTGGCCGCCGCAGAGATCCACAGGATGATCGCCACCATGACAAACAGATTCCCTCCGCTGATATTTTCTATGAAGCCGGCGATCACATTCAAAATTCCTGTCTCCTCCAAACCTCCCACCACGATAAACAAGCCGACGAAAAACAGCAGCGTCTTGTAATCCAGCGATTTGAGCAGCCGGGGCGCCGCTTTTCCCGCTGTCAGCAGGGTGATGGCTGTGATAAACACGCCGATAAACGCCACCGTCAGCCCCGTGATGGCATGGGTGATAAGAAGCACCACGGCGCAGAGGAAAATCACCGTGCTGATCACAAAACCCTTTTTATTTTTTATGGCATCCCTGGGATCCGGCTGGGCTTCCACCGACACAGTCTCCCCGGAAGTTTTTTTCAACTCTTTGCGAAATACAAGATAAAAATACAGCACTACCACGATCAGGGAAACCCCCGCGATCAATCCCGTATTGGTCACAAAATCGCCAAACGAATACCCCATAGCCGTTCCGATAATGATATTTGGCGGATCTCCGCACATGGTAGCCGAACCGCCCAGATTCGCGCAGAAAATCTCCGCCATCACCATGGGAATCGGGTTAAACTTCAGCAATTTCGCCAACTCAATGGTCACTGCCGCCAAAAACAGGATAACCGTGATACTGTCAATGAACATGGCCAGAACCGAGGACATGATCATAAACGTGATAAAAATCGGAATCGTTTTGTAATGCACCAGTTTCGCGATCCACATACACAGCCAGCGGAAAAACCCGACCCGGGCCATTCCCTCCACCATGACCATCATTCCCGCAATGAATATGATCGTGGCCCAGTTGATCCCCGATGAAGACTCCACTGCGTCTCCTGCGCGGTACCAGAAATCCACGGTAAATATACTGTGCAGGCTCAGTGTATTCCAGATAGCCCTCCAACTGTGCATACATAAACCAAAGACAAGCACCATTGTCAAAAGACCGCACCCCAGGGTCACATACTGACGCTCAATCTTATCTATCACAATGAGCAAAAACATCGCGATAAATATAACTACTGCCATTACCTGTGCTACTAACATTTTCGCACGCCTCCTATTCGTATTTTACCCCTGCACGTATCCAGTTTTCGTGCTAATCCCACAAACTTTCCTCTCTCGCATATCTTATAATAGCACTTTTTTTAAAAAATGCAAATTTTTCTTCCGGCATTGCCACTTTAAGTCATATACACTATTATTTAGCAAATGAAAAACTTGCTCATCTGAAAATTTTTCTCTTATTTCTGCCATCATATCTTCTGACACATTTTTTACTGCCGGAATATGAATAAAGACAACCTTGCCATCCATCTTTTGTAACATATGAAAATCTGCTTTTGTTCTCGTCACCATTCCATCATACTCAGCAACACGTTCGATTCGTACAACATTTTTCAAATTTTTATCTATCCCAAATAAAACCTTCCCAATCTACGGTACTATACAAAGCACCTGATTTTATGGGCTT
>CAZAEM010000028.1:0-33245 GCA_964484225.1 uncultured Eubacterium sp. | reverse complement strand
ACGACATTTAATTACAAAAAATTTCAAGAATTAGTTGAAATTATTTCAAAAAAAGGTTATGATATACTTGCTGTGAATACTATATGCAACGCAACATCGACCAGACAGCAGGAGGCGGAACAGCTGGCAGCCAGATCGGATGCCATGCTTGTGATCGGGGGAAAACACAGTTCCAATTCACGCAAATTGTATGAAATATGTAAAAATCAGTGTGAGAACACTTTTTTTATACAGACAGTAGATGACCTGAGTGCCATTTCGCTCGATTCATTTACAAGCCTAGGCATTACCGCTGGGGCATCAACCCCAAATAATATTATTCAGGAGGTTCTAAAGGCATGTCAGATTTAAGTTTTGAAGAAATGTTAGAAGATTCATTAGTCACAATCCGCAATGGCGAGGTTGTAGAAGGGACCGTCATCGGAGTTAAGGACAATGAGATTATCTTAAACATTGGATATAAAGCAGACGGTATTTTGACAAAGAATGAGTACAGCAACAATGCGGACATTGATTTGACAGAGGTAGTCAAGGTCGGCGACAAAATGACTGTGAAGGTTCTCAAGGTAAACGACGGCGAGGGCCAGGTTCTTCTCACCTACAAGAGATTGCAGCAGGACAAGATGAACAAGATCTTTGAGGAGGCATTCGAGAATCAGGAAGTGCTCACCGGGAAGGTGACGATGGTTCTGAAGGGTGGCCTGAGTGTCGCATACGGCGAGGGCCGTGTGTTTGTGCCGGCCAGCCTGGTGTCGGATGTGTACGAGAGGGATCTCACCAAGTACCAGGATCAGGAGATCCAGTTTGTGCTGACTGAGGTGAACCCCCACAAGAGAAGGATCATCGGCGACAGAAAACAGCTGATCGTGGCCGAGAAGAAAAAGAAGCAGGAAGAGCTGCTGGCCAGGATAGAAGTTGGCATGATGGTGGAGGGAACCGTCAAAAATCTCACGGACTTCGGGGCGTTTATCGACCTGGGGGGAGCGGACGGACTGCTCCATATCTCCGAGATGTCCTGGGGACGGGTAGAGGATCCCAAGAAAATATTCAAGGTGGGTGACACCGTCAATGTGATGATCAAGGACATCGTGGATTCCAAGATTGCGCTGACCCTCAAGCTGGAGGAGAACAACCCCTGGAGAAATGCGGCGGAGAAATACCAGATCGGCACGATGATCACCGGAAAAGTGGCCCGCATGACAGACTTTGGCGCTTTTGTCGAGCTGGAGGAGGGGATTGACGCTCTGCTCCACGTATCCCAGATCTCCATAGAGCATGTGGAGAAACCGTCGGATGTGTTGAAAGTCGGCCAGGAGATCACGGCCAAGATCGTTGATTTCAACGCGGATACCAAAAAGATCAGCCTGAGTATCAAGGCAGTTGAGATAGAGAATAGAAAGGCAGCCCAGCAGGAAGCAGCCCAGCAGGAAGCAGTTCAGCGGGAGACAGCTGAGGCGGAAGCGGAAGAGCCAGAGGCCGAGGAGGAGCCGGAAGAAGCGGCAGATGCAGAATGACAGACAGTTATGAATCGTTCAAAAAGGACTATCTCCAGTTGTCGGGGATAGACCTTAATTCCTACAAGGAAGCTCAGATGAAGCGCCGTATTAACAATTTTATCACCAAGAGCGGCGCAGGCAGTTATCGGAGTTTTATCTCTCTGCTCAAGAGAGATAAAAAGATATACAATGATTTCGTGACACACCTGACCATTAATGTCTCAGAGTTTTATCGAAATCCCGGTCAGTGGGAGACACTGAAAACAAAAATTTTCCCTGAGCTGATCCGTCGTTTTGGGAAGAAAATATCCATATGGAGCGCTGCCTGCTCCACCGGTGATGAACCCTATTCGCTGGCCATGGTGATGAGTGAGCTGCTGGAGCCCCACCAGTTTGAGATCCTTGCCACAGATCTGGACAAGGAGGTCCTGGAGAAGGCGAAGAGGGGAGTTTACACGGAAAAGAGCGTGAAGGGACTGCCCGGGGAATACCGGGAGAAATATATGGTTCAGGATGGGCCGGGGTTTGTCCGGGTTTCCGATCAGCTGAAGTCGCGTATTACGTTCAGACAGATGGATCTGTTGAAGGATTTATATCCCAGACGGATACATTTGCTGGTCTGCCGGAATGTGCTGATTTATTTCACCGATACAACGAAAGCGGAGATCTACAGGAAATTTGCGAACTCGCTGCTCCAGGGAGGGATCTTGTTTGTGGGGAGTACCGAGCAGATCATCGGAGCGAAGCAGTTTGGTTTCCAGGGGATTGAGTCGTTCTTTTATCAGAAAGAGTAGGGAAGGAAAATTGGAAGGCCATCTTTTCGGGATGGTTTTCTTTTTTTGTTATCCAGGGCAATCGCTATATGAAATGCCCTGCAGCCTCCGAAAAAACAGTTGCTTTTCTCCCTGTTTTCCTGTAAAATTATTATATCTGTGTATTGCGGAAAACAAGCGGAATACACATCATTTTGAGAATTGGAGGGGTGGCCCATGAGTGAGGTTGTGATCGCGCTGGACGCCATGGGAGGCGATTATGCACCGGCGGAGACGGTGAAAGGTGCGGTGGAGGCAGTCAGAGAGCACTCGGAGATGCGAGTGATCCTGGTGGGGAAAGAAAACCGGATACAGGCGGAGCTGAAGAAATATGACGGATGGGACGGCCGGATCGAAGTGGTACATGCCCCGGAGGAGATCGGGATGGGGGATGTACCCACAAAAGCGGTGAAGGAAAAGAAGGAGTCCTCGCTGGTGGTGGCCATGAAACTGGTGCGGGAGGGCAAAGCGGACGCGGTGGTGTCCGCCGGCAGCACAGGAGCCATCCTGGTGGGCGGACAGGTAGTGGTGGGACGCATCAAGGGGATCAAACGTCCGGCCCTGGCCCCCTTCGTCCCCGGCAAAAACGGATTTTCTCTTCTGATCGACTGCGGAGCCAATGTGGACGCCAGGCCGGAACATCTCCTGCAGTTTGCCCAGATGGGATCCATCTACTACGAGAACGTGATGGGAAAGAAAAATCCCACTGTGGGCATAGTCAATATCGGCACGGAGGAAGAAAAGGGGAATCAGCTTGTGAAGGAAACCTATCCCCTGCTGAAGGAGTGCCCGGGAATACACTTTGCGGGCAGCGTGGAAGCCAGGGACATTCCCCGGGGAGATGTGGACGTGCTGGTGTGCGAGGCCTTTGTGGGAAATGTGATCCTGAAATTGTATGAGGGTGTGGCCAAGACCCTCCTGGGATGCATCAAGGAGGGGATCATGTCCAGCCTGCGGACAAAGCTGGGCGGCCTCATGGTAAAACCGGCTATGAAAGGTCTTATGAAAACCTTTGATGTACACAGCCAGGGTGGGGCGCCGCTCTTAGGACTGAGAGGGCTGGTGGTAAAAGCCCACGGAAATTCCAGGAGCGCTGAGATCAAAACCGCCCTCACCCAGTGTATCGCATTTAAGGAGAATAAAATCAATGACAAGATCAGAGACAGGATCCATGAATGAGCAGACATTAGAGAAGCTGCAAAATCAGATCGGATATAAATTCCACAATATCAACTTACTGAAAAACGCACTGACACACAGTTCCTACTCCAATGAAAAACATTGGAGGTACGAGTCCAACAACGAGCGCCTGGAGTTTCTGGGAGATGCGGTGCTGGAGCTGGTGAGCAGTGAATTTATATTTTCCAGCAGGGAAAAAATGGAAGAGGGAAAGATGACGAAGCTGCGGGCCAGTCTCGTGTGTGAGATGAGCCTGGCCGCCTCAGCCAGGGAGATCGACCTGGGGAGCTGCCTGCAAATGGGAAAAGGGGAGCGTCACGTGGGGGGAAACAAGCGGGACTCCATCCTTTCCGACGCATTTGAGGCGGTGATCGGGGCGGTCTATCTGGACGGGGGCCTGGAGCCCGCCAGGGCATTTATCACCCGGTATGTCCTGTCGGATATCGAGACGAAACAACTGTTTTACGACAGCAAGACAGTGCTGCAGGAGATCGTCCAGGGGCGGATGCACGAGAAGACAAATATCACCTACCCCGTACTGGAGGAGAAGGGGCCGGATCACAGGAAAGAGTTTCGGGTGATCTGCCGGATCAATGAGAAGGACTACGGAGCGGGGAGCGGAGGGACCAAGAAACGCGCCGAACAACAGGCGGCTTACCAGACCATACTGATGTTGAAACAGGAGAAGTAGAGCATGTATTTGAAAAGTATAGAAGTGCAGGGGTTCAAATCCTTTGCCAGGAAACTGGTATTTGAATTTCATAACGGTATCACCGGGATCGTGGGGCCCAACGGAAGCGGGAAGAGCAACGTGGCGGACGCGGTGCGGTGGGTTCTGGGAGAGCAGAGCGCAAAGCAGCTCAGGGGAACCAGTATGCAGGATGTGATCTTCTCCGGGACCGAGCTCAGAAAACCGCAGAGTTACGCCTACGTGGCACTGACCATATCCAATGAAGACCATCAGCTGAATCTCCCCTACGAGGAAGTGAAGGTGGCCCGGAGAGTGTACCGGTCCGGGGAGAGCGAATATCTGCTGAACGGAGCCACATGCCGGCGCAGGGATGTGCAGGAATTGTTTTTTGACACGGGGATCGGAAAAGAGGGGTACTCAATCATCGGCCAGGGACAGATCGACAAGATCCTCAGCGGAAGGCCGGAGGACAGGCGGGAGCTCTTTGACGAGGCTGCCGGGATTGTGAAATTTAAAAAGAGAAAAATGGCCGCAGAGAAGAATCTGGAGGTGGAGAGCCAGAATCTCCTGCGGGTGGAGGATATTCTCGCGGAGCTGGAAAAACAGGTGGGGCCGCTGGAGACCCAGGCGCGGAAGGCCAGGGAGTACATGACACTGAGGGAAAATCTGAAAAGCTATGAGATCGGCCTTTTCCGCATGGATTACGAAAGTCTCCAGGATGAGATATCCGAGATTGATAAAAATGTGGAGAATACGAAAAAGGAACTGGAGGCGGCCAAGGAGGAGAAGGAGCGCTCCAAGTCTGCTTACGACGAGGCGGAGAATACCATCGCGGAGTTTGACCGGGCCATTGAGCGGAAAAAAGAAAAGGTGAACCAGAACAAACTTCTGATGACAAATTTTGAGAGCGAGATCCGGATCACCCGGGAGAAGATTGCGGCGGCCACCCAGGGAAAGGAATACTACAGGGAGCGCACCGACGCTCTGGAGGAGTCCCGGCGGGCCGTGGAGGAGGAACTGGCCGCATACCGGGAGGAGCAGAAGGACGCCACAGGCCGGCTGAAGGAGATGCAGGCCCGGGAAGATACATCGCAGGCAGAACTGAACGCCATCGAGAAGGAGATACTGGAAAAAGAAATCGAGCTGAACCAGGAGAATGAGACGATCCTGGACTCCATGAACACCTCCTCCCGGATCACGGTGGAGCAGCAGAAGGCAAAGTCCATGATGGAGCAGAACAAACTCCGGAAGGCGGAACTGAATCAGAAGATCCTGGCCAACCAGTCCCAGGTCTCCACCGCGACCCAGGAGATGGAGCGGGAGGAAGAAGCCCTGAAGGCGACCAAAAAGGAGCTGGATAACGAGTACGTGGCTCACAAAGCCCTTCTGGCCGAGGCGGACCGGAAGAGGCAGGAGATCCGGGACCGGCAAAAAGAACAACAAAAGCTGCTGGAGAAATATCACATAGAAAATTCCAGGCTGGACTCTCTGAAAAATATCGCGGAGAGATACGAGGGTTACGGACAGAGTACCCGGCGCGTCATGGAGCAGAGAGAAAAGAATCCGGGGATCCTGGGAGTGGTAGCCGACATCATCCAGGTGGAGGGGCGTTATGAGACAGCTGTAGAAACCGCATTGGGCGGTAACATACAGAATATTGTCACCAGGGATGAACACGTGGCAAAAAAGATGATCGATATGCTGAAGGAGAAGAAATACGGACGCGCCACATTTTTACCCCTGACCACGGTGACGCCGGGAAACAAGCCGTTCCCGGAAGGCATCCTGTCGGAACCGGGGGTGCTGGGAAACGTGGCTTCCCACGTGGAGCGCGAGGCCCGCTATGATTCGGTGGTGGAGTATCTTCTGGGCCGATATCTCCTGGTGGACACGGTGGAGCACGCCATGAAGATCAGCAGGAAATACAGGTATTCCATCCGCATTGTCACCCTGGAGGGTGAGCTTTTGAATCCCGGGGGCTCCATGTCCGGCGGCGCATTTAAGAACAACAGCAATCTTCTGGGCAGACGCCGGGAGATGGAGGAGCGCGCGGCGGCCATCCAGGAGATACAAAAACAGCTGAATGAGATGAAACAGGAGATTGTAAATCTCCAAAAACAGGTGGAAGATACCGTGAGACATGCCGCCGAGAAAAATGAGCTGCTCCGGGAACTGGAGCTGAAGAAAAACACCGCGGGTATCAAGTACGACCAGGCTGTCTCTGTGAAGGAGCAGAAGGAGAAGGAGTACCGCGCCATCGCAGGCGACGGAATCGAGATAGAGAATCAGAAAAACCAGCTGGAGGACTCTCTGACCCGGATCGGAAAGGATCTGGAAGAGAGCCGGCAGAGGGAGGAAGAGGCCAAGGCGGCAGTGCAGCGGCTGACGGAGGAACTGGAGAAGCTGCACGACGGACAGATGGAAAAACAGGAGGAGCTGGCCAATTTCCGTCTGGAGATATCCTCCTTTCAACAGAAAAGCAACTATATATCCGAAAATATACGGCGTATCCAGAACAGCGTGGAGGAAATCCGGACAGAGCATCGGAGCCTGATGGAAGAACAGAACAGCTCCGACGAGGCGATGGAACAGATGAGGGAGGCCATCCGGGGATTTCGGGAGAAATCCGCCGCCATGGAGGAAGAGACCGGGAGGCTTCTGAAAGAGATCGAGGAGGACGGAAAAAAGAAAGAGGAGAAAATGCTCTCCCAGAAGGATTTCTTTGCCCGGAGGGATGCGCTGATGGAGCACATCAATGAGCTGGACAAGGAGAGTTTCCGCTTGGATTCCCGCCGGAACAACCTGGAGGAGAAACTGGAGGACAGGGTCGACTATATGTGGAACGAGTACGAGCTGACCTATCGCAGTACCCTGGAGTATGAGCTGGATCAGTCCATCTCATACACCCGCATGAAAGCCAATGTGAGTGATACCAGGACGAAGATCCGGGATCTGGGAGATGTAAATGTCAACGCCATCGAAGACTACAAGACCGTCCGTGAGAGGTATGATCTTCTGAAAACCCAGCACGATGACCTCATCGAGTCGGAGGAGGCGCTGAGAAAGATCATTGCCGATCTGGACGAGGAGATGAGAAAACAGTTCACAGAGAAATTTGCCGATATACAGAGCCAGTTCAACAAGGTGTTCCGGGAGCTGTTCGGCGGCGGCAAGGGGACTCTGGAGCTGGTGGAGGACGAGGACGTGCTGGAGGCCGGCATCACCATCAACGCCCAGCCGCCGGGCAAGAAGCTGGGAAACATGATGCAGCTCTCCGGCGGGGAGAAAGCCCTGACGGCTATTGCTCTGCTCTTTGCCATACAGAACTTAAAGCCCTCCCCCTTCTGCCTTCTGGATGAGATTGAGGCAGCCCTTGACGATTCCAACGTAAAACGGTATGCTAAGTATCTACATAAGCTGACGAAGAACACCCAGTTTATCGTCATCACCCACAGGAAGGGAACGATGGAGGCGGCAGACGTCCTGTACGGTATCACCATGCAGGAGAAGGGGGTATCCACCCTGGTGTCAGTCAAGCTGATAGAAGAGCAGTTAGAAGATTAGATGGAGGTATTTATGGAAGAAAAGATCGGTTTTTTCAAAAAATTAAAAAACGGGCTGGAGAAGACGAGAAAATCTTTTGTGTCAGGGATGGATTCTCTCTTTACCGGATTTTCGGATATTGACGATGATTTCTACGAGGAGCTGGAGGAGCTTCTCGTCATGGGAGACATCGGCATCGATACCAGTATGCGGATCATTGACGGACTGAAGGAGCGGGTCAGGGAGGATAAGATCAAGGAGGCCAGCGCCTGCAAACAGATCCTTATTGACACCATCAAAGACCAGATGCAGGTGCATGAGAACGCCTACGAATTTCTGGATCGGAAATCCGTCATCCTGCTGATCGGTGTCAACGGTGTGGGAAAGACCACCAGTGTGGGAAAACTGGCGGGACAGTTAAAAGATATGGGAAAGAAAGTGATGCTTGCCGCGGCGGACACCTTCCGCGCCGGCGCCATTGACCAGCTGAAGGAGTGGGCTGACCGGGCGGGGACGGACATCATCGCCGGACAGGAGGGATCGGATCCCGCCGCCATCGTGTACGACGCCGTGGCGGCGGCCAAAGCCAGGGATGTGGATATCCTGCTCTGCGACACGGCGGGGCGTCTCCACAACAAGAAGAATCTTATGGCGGAGCTGCACAAGATCCACACCATCATTGAGAAAGAGTACCCGGAGGCCCTGCTGGAGACCATGATCGTGGTGGACGGCACCACCGGCCAGAACGCCCTGGCCCAGGCCCGGGAATTCAGCGAGGTGGCGGAGGTGTCGGGGGTGATACTCACCAAGCTGGACGGCACGGCCAAGGGCGGTATCGCCATCGCCATACAGTCCCAGTTGAATATCCCGGTGAAATACATCGGGATCGGGGAGCAGATCGGCGATCTGCAGCGCTTTGACGCAGAGGAGTTTGTGAACGCACTCTTTGACATTGAATAAAAGGAAGGTTGAGAACTATGATGACGTTAGATAAATTCGAGGAAGCCAGTGAGATCGTGAAGA
The DNA here is from genome assembly GCA_964484225.1 of uncultured Eubacterium sp. GTDB lineage: Bacteria > Bacillota > Clostridia > Lachnospirales > Lachnospiraceae > Eubacterium_F. The sequence continues at coordinate 24,501 of CAZAEM010000028.1, read as the reverse complement.
AGGTGATCCTGCCCACCAATCTGATATACAGTGAGTACTACAGCGGACAGACTGGCGGAAAGGTCTATTTGAAGCCGGAGAACATGCAGTATACCGGCGCCTACAAAGTGCGCGGTGCCTACTACAAGATCAGCACTCTCTCGGAGGAGGAGAGGCAGAGGGGCCTCATCACCGCATCGGCGGGAAACCACGCCCAGGGTGTGGCGTACGCCGCCAAGCTCTTCGGCGTCAGGGCAGTGATCGTCATGCCGGACACGACGCCGCTGATCAAGGTAAACCGGACCAAGGGCTACGGCGCCGAAGTGGTCCTCCACGGGGATGTCTACGACGACTCCTGCGACTATGCGCTGAAACTGGCGAAGGAGAAGGGTTACACCTTCATCCATCCCTTTGACGACGAGGCGGTGGCCACCGGACAGGGTTCCATCGCCATGGAGATCATCAAGGAACTGCCCACGGTGGACATGATCCTTGCGCCGGTGGGCGGCGGCGGCCTGGTGTGCGGTGTGTCCACCCTGGCGAAGCTTTTGAATCCCAAGATCAAAGTCATCGGCGTGGAACCGGCGGGAGCCAACTGTATGCAGGAATCCCTTCGCAAGGGTGAGGTGGTTTCCCTGCCGAAGGTCAGCACCATCGCCGACGGCACGGCGGTGAAGACGCCCGGCAGCAGGATATTTCCCTATATTCAGGAAAATGTGGACGACATCATCACCGTGGACGACCATGACCTGATCGTAAACTTCCTGGATGTGGTGGAGAATCACAAGATGGTGGTGGAAAATTCCGGACTACTCACGGTGTCGGCACTGCGGCAGCTGGACTGCCGGGGAAAGAAGATCGTGTGTATCCTGAGCGGCGGGAATATGGATGTGATCACCATGTCCTCCGTGGTACAGCACGGCCTGATCCAGAGAGGGCGGGTGTTCACCGTGAGCATCCAGCTTCCCGACCGGCCCGGTGAGCTGCTCCGGGTGGCGGACGTGATCGCCGGGGCCCAGGGAAATATCATCCGTCTGGAGCACAACCAGTTCGTCAGCATTAACCGCAACGCCGCGGTGGAACTCAAGATCACCATGGAAGCCTTCGGCAATGAGCACAAGGATTCCATCATTGAGAAATTAGAGGCGGCGGGCTACTCCCCCAAACTGGAACAGCCCTCCGCCGTATACCAGTAGATTGGAGGAGCATTTCCATGAGCGAAAATTCCTGTCAGAAATCCCTGTTGTTTACGCCGGAGGGCGTCCGGGATATATACGGGGAGGACTGTGAGAAGAGATATAAGGTAGAGAACGAGATCCACAGTACCATGAAACTTTACGGGTTCAAGGATATCCAGACCCCCACATTTGAATTTTTCGATATTTTCAACCGGGAGAGAGGCACTGTGAAGTCGAAAGATATGTTCAAATTCTTTGACCAGTACAACAATACACTGGTGCTGCGGCCGGACATCACACCGTCCATCGCCCGGTGTGTCGCCAAGTATTACGGCGGGGAGGAGATGCAGATCCGGCTCTGTTACACAGGGAATACCTTTGTCCACCGCAGCGGCTACCAGGGAAAACTGTCGGAGATCACCCAGGTGGGAGCCGAGCTGATGAACGATGACTCCTCCGACGCGGACGGGGAGATCATCGGCATGACCATCGAATGCCTGAAAAAGACGGGGCTGCGGGAATTTAAGGTGGACATCGGCCACGCAGACATCTTCCGGGGCATTGTGGAGGAGGCCGGGCTGTCCCGGGAGGAGACGGAACAGCTGAAGGTATATTTTGCCAACAAAAATATCTTCGCGGTGGAAGACATGATGGAGAAGAAAAATATCCCGGCGGAGTGCAGGGAACTCCTGGTGAAACTGCCGGATCTTTTCGGAAACGTGGACACCATCTCCTTTGCCAGAGAGCGGACTGCCAATCCCAGAACGTTGGCGGCTCTGGACCGCCTGGAAAAAATACACGAGATCATCCGGGCTTACGGGATGGAGGAGTATATCACCTTTGACCTGGGACTACTGTCCCACTATGAATACTATACCGGCATCATTTTTAAAGCCTATACCTACGGAACCGGCGACGCCATCGCAACAGGAGGGCGCTACGACAGCCTGGTGGAACAGTTTGGAAAGAAAACCCCGGCGGTAGGTCTGGCCTTTGTGCTGGATCAGCTGATGGAGGCACTGTCCAGCCAGGAGGTGGAGATCAACGCCAGAGAGACGGATACCCTGGTTCTGTACCGCTCCGCAAACCGCGGGAAGGCCATCGAGATCGGGAATGAGCTCCGCTCTGAAAACAAACCGGTCCGGCTGATGAGAAAGAATGCGGAAACTCCGCTGGATGAGTACAAAGCCTTCGGACGCCGCAACGAGGTGTCCTCCATCCTCTATATCGATGACACAGGGGAAGTGACAGAGTTTCAGCTGACGGACGATACGGAAACAGACGGGAACTGACCGGAGGAATGCACGATGAGAGATCACGGAACGGGAGGCAGAACATGAGATATTTAACCATCGCACTGGCCAAGGGACGTCTGGCGGAACAGACGCTGGCCCTGCTGGAGCACACAGGGATCACCTGTGAGGAAATGAAAGATAGAGAAACAAGAAAACTGATTTTTGTAAATGAGGAACTGGGGCTGAAATTCTTTCTCTCAAAAACCTCCGACGTCCCCACCTATGTGGAATACGGTGCGGCCGACATCGGCGTAGTGGGATCGGACACCATCATGGAGGAGGGGAGAAAGGTGCTGGAGGTCCTGGATCTGGGGCTGGGTAAGTGTGATATGTGCGTGGCCGGCCCCGTCACCGCCAGGGAACTGTTGAAGAAAAATCAGGTGATACGGGTGGCTTCCAAGTACCCGAGGATCGCCAAAGAATATTTTTACAACCAGAAACATCAGACGGTGGAGATCATAAAGCTGAACGGCTCGGTGGAGCTGGCGCCCATCGTGGGACTGGCGGAGGTGATCGTGGATATCGTGGAGACGGGATCCACCCTGCGGGCAAACGGGCTGGAGGTTCTGGAGAAGATATGTCCTCTCTCCGCCCGGGTGATCGTGAACGAGGCCAGCATGAAGCTGCAGCGGGAGAGGATCACCAAACTGGTGAAGGATCTGAAAATGGCGTTGTGACAGGAGGAAAAATATGCGAATCATCCGAATAAACGAGGAGACGAAAAACAATATACTGGAAAATCTGTTGAAAAGAAATCCCGACAATTATGAGAAATACCAGGACACCGTCGACCAGATCCTGGATGAGGTAAAGAGGAAAGGGGATCGGGCCCTCTTTTCCTACACCGAAAAATTTGACGGGGCGAAAGTGACAGCCGACACGATCCGGGTGACGCCGGAGGAAATCCGTGAGGCCTACGGGCAGGTGGACAGGGATCTGATCGAAGTGATGAAGAAATCCATCGCCAACATCCGCGATTACCACGAGAGACAGATCCGCAACAGCTGGTTTCACACCCGGGAGGACGGCGTCATCCTGGGTCAGCGCATCACACCCCTGGCCAGCGTGGGGGTCTATGTGCCGGGGGGCAAAGCGGCCTATCCCTCCAGCGTTCTGATGAACATCGTCCCCGCCCGTGTGGCCTCGGTGGAGCGCATTGTCATGGTTACCCCTCCTTCCGCTGACGGGAAAGTGACGGCAGCCACACTGGTGGCCGCGGACCTGGCGGGAGCCACCGAGATCTACAAGGCGGGAGGCGCCCAGGCCATCGCCGCCCTGGCCTATGGTACGGAGTCCATACGAAAGGTGGACAAGATCTGCGGCCCCGGCAATATATTTGTGGCACTGGCCAAGAAAACCGTCTACGGACATGTGAGTATTGATTCGGTGGCAGGCCCCAGCGAGATCATGGTACTGGCGGATGAGACGGCCAATCCCCGCTATGTGGCGGCGGATATGCTGTCCCAGGCAGAGCACGACGAACTGGCCTCCGCCATCCTGGTCACCACCAGTGAGAAACTGGCCGAACAGGTGTCGGAACAGGTAGAATACTTCGTCAAAAGACTGTCCCGGCGGGAGATCATCGAGAAATCCCTTGAAAATTATGGCTATATCCTGCTGGCGCCTGACATGGAGTCCGCCCTGGATGTGGTAAACGAGATCGCCTCCGAGCACCTGGAGATCCTCACCGCCAACCCCTTTGCGACCATGACAAAGGTGAAGAACGCCGGAGCCATATTCCTGGGAGAGTACAGCAGTGAGCCCCTGGGGGACTACTTCGCAGGGCCCAACCATGTCCTCCCCACCAACGGCACCGCAAAATTTTTCTCGCCCCTTTCCGTGGATGATTTCATCAAGAAATCCAGCGTCATCTCCTACTCGGAGGAAGCGCTTTTTGCCGCGCATGACGACATTATAAAATTTGCCAGGGCGGAACACCTCAGCGCCCACGCCAACTCCATCGCTGTGCGGTTCGGGGAGGAGGTCTAGACAGGATTTATACTTCGTGTTACAATGGGAAAAATTGGTAAAGCGGATAGGAGGCAGATCGTATGAATACTGTAATGAAAAAATCGTTCCATTCTCTTTGCTTATATCCCTTGTGCTTGGATTATTCCCGGCAGACCGGGCGGCAGCTGCCACCCCCAGGTTGCAAAAAAAGTCTGTTCGGGTAGAGAAGGGAAAAAGTGTCACTGTCAAGGTAAAAGGAAGTAAGAAAAAAGCAAAGTGGTCCGTAAAATCAGGAAAGAAAAACGTCCGCCTGGTGTCAAAGAAGAAAGCCAGCGTAAAAATTCAGGGAAAGAGAAAGGGTACGGCGAAGGTACAGTGCAAACTGGGGAAGAAAAAACTGATCTGCAAGGTCACAGTGACAGAGAGGCAGAAAAAGTCAGAAACAACAGAGCCATCTGCAGCGGCATCCCAGGCAGCAAGTGAAAAGCCGGCAGCCACCGGGTTACCCGTCCATTCACTGAACCCCTCCACAGGTACAGAACCCACGGCAACTACAGCGCTCACCGTTTCCACGGAACCGGCGGAGACGGCAGCACCCACTGTTTCACCGGAACCCACGGCGAGCGGCGAACCGAGTGCAGTGCCGACGGATATACAGTACGATTACGATGACTATGTGCTGAAGATAAGATCTACGCCGGGACCTATAGCGGAGTATGATCGGCTCAAGGTAGAGATTGGGCTCCACAAGGAATATTTAGACTTAGGCCACTATGCACCCGAAACTGGGTATGATGTCGAAGATATGCAGTTTTTTGAGACGGGAATCTGGCGGGAAGACATCGAGATAATCCATATTTCCAACACAAAAAATGTACCGGATTCTGCACTGGGCAGTTTTGATCTCTCAGAGAAGCAGAATGGGAGCGTCATGGCATGGTACAGTGACCAGGATGGAGACGGGCGATATGAGATGACGATCGGACAGGATGGAGGCGTCATTGCCAATGAAAACTCTTCTTATTTGTTTTCACAGATAAACATGAGAATACAAGACAGGGAACCTCTTCCTGCGACCGGGCTGGAAAATCTGGACACCTCCCACGTCACAAATATGAGTTTTATGTTTGCGGATTCCAATGGCTCCGGCAAGGAATTTTCCCTGGGAGATAAATTTGACACATCCAAGGTGACGGATATGTCCAATATGTTTTTTGAATTTATGTAGTGTAATCTGGAACATTTACATCTGGGGAAAAGGTTTGATGTGTCTTCCGTCACAAACCCCACATCCATGTTTAGGAACACAGGTCTCGGTGATAAACTGATGTGCTACGTGAGGGATGAGGAGACAAGGCAATGGTTCCTGGAGCGTGTGGAGCAGACGGATTGGCATAATGGCACACTGGGAATACGATCCGGCCAGTGATGACTGCGTGATTGTTGAGAACTGATTGTCCTGCGGATTGTCCCTGCGGATGAGCAAAAAAATCTTGACAGGCATCCTCCTCTCATGTTATGATTTGAATGTTGTGAAAAAAGTAGATGGTCCTCTGGTACCGTTCGTAAATTTCGTTATGAACCCCGCATCGAGGGATGCCAAAATGCCAAGAACATCAAAAATGAATCAGGAGGAACAACAATGAACGAGATGATCAAGAAGATTGAAGAGGGACAGCTGAAGGCGGAGGTGCCGGAGTTCCATGTGGGCGATACTGTCAGGGTACACGCCAAGGTAAAAGAGGGCCAGAGAGAGAGAACCCAGGTATTTGAGGGCGTTGTGCTGAAGAGACAGGGTGGAAGCAACAGAGAGACCTTTACCGTGCGCAAGTTTTCCAACGGCGTGGGCGTAGAAAAGACTTGGCCCGTCCACTCACCCATTGTGGAAAAAGTGGAGGTTGTGCGTCTTGGTAAAGTAAGGAGAGCCAAATTGAATTATCTGCGTGGACGTGTCGGTAAGGCAGCCAAGGTAAAAGAATTGGTAAAATAAATTTCCATTTGCTTTTTAAGGGGACAACAGTGTTTGTCCCCATTGTTGTATACAGGGAGGTGAGACCAGGTGAACCTGAGGTTTGAAGAAGAGCGGAAGAAAGAGCGAAGAATCCAGATCCTCAAGGAGACCATCTGGTTGATCATCGCAGTGGGGTTAGTGATATTGCTGGCCTGGCTGATCGTGGAATTTGCCCTGAAGAAAGTGGGTGTGATAGGGAGTGCCATGGAGACCACCCTATACAACGGCGAGGATGTGATCGTCAATCGGGCGGCTTACACCCTTCTGTCACCGGGGCGGAATGCCATCATCGCATTTTACCCGGAGCAGCAGGAGGGGGAGGAAGTGGTGTTGGATGATTCCATGGTTCTGATCCGCAGGGTCATCGGACTTCCCGGAGAGACCGTTCAGATCAAAGAGGGAAAGGTGTATATCGACGGGGAAGAACTGGAAGAGAAATACCCCTTTGAACCCATGGCGTCGGCGGGACGGGTAAACCATGAACTGAAACTGGGGGAGGACGAATACTTTGTTCTCTGTGACAACAGGAGAGATATGGATGACAGCCGAAACACCTCTTTTACAAAAGTGAAGAGAGAGAACATCATCGGCAAAGTGATGCTGAGGCTGAATCCCTTCGCGCTGATCGGCGGTCCGGAGGAGAAAAAGGAAGATGAGACAGATGAGGGAGAACAGTAGACAGGGAGGAAGACATGCATTTTCAGTGGTATCCCGGTCATATGACCAAGGCAAAACGCGCCATGCAGGAGGATATCAAACTCATTGATGTGGTGATCGAACTTGTGGATGCCCGCATCCCCCGGAGCAGCAAGAATCCGGATATAGATCAGCTGGCGTCGGGGAAGTCCCGGGTGATCCTGTTGAACAAGAGTGACATGGCGGATTCCCGGCTCACGGATTCCTGGCTTCGATACTATGAAGGGAAAGGATATCTGGCTCTGGCTGTGGATTCCAGGAAGAAAAATGAACTGAAAAGGGTACACGATCTGATCCGGGAAGCCTGCAGGAAAAAGATAGAGCGGGACAGAAAGCGGGGCATTTTAAACCGCCCGGTCCGTGCGATGATCGTGGGGATACCCAATGTGGGAAAATCCACTTTTATCAACAGTTTTGCCGGGAAGGCCTGCACCAGGACAGGGAATCGTCCCGGCGTCACCAAAGGCAAGCAGTGGATCCGGCTGAACAAACAGGTGGAACTCCTGGACACGCCCGGGATACTCTGGCCAAAATTCGAGGATCAGACGGTGGGGCAGCACCTGGCCTTTATCGGCTCTATACGGGACGAGCTGATCGTCAGTGAAGATCTGGCCCTGGATCTCATTGAATTTCTGTCGGAGGAATACAGGGGAGTGCTAAAGGAACATTACAGCGTGGATGAACAATCGGATTCCCCGGAGGTTTTGCGCCGGATCGCGGAAAAAAGGGGATGTATACAGAAAGGTGGACAGGAGGATCTTGCCAAGGCGGCATTTGTGCTGCTGGATGATTTTCGCAATGGCCGTCTGGGCCATATCACCATCGAGAAACCGAAGAATTGAGATCGGAGGAGGGGGATAGCCATGACAGTGGAGGAAGAAATTGAGGACAGCCTGCAGGTTTGCCGGGAAATAGAAGAATTTCTAAAAAAGAATAAACCGCTTCCATCGCCGGAGGAGCAGCTGCGGGGCCTGGAATCCAAGCCTGCGGCTGTGTTTAATGAGATTGATTTTATATTGAAGCAGAATCAGGAGCAGCTCGCCCGGAATAACGGCGGGACATCGGTCTCCGAGGCGGCCGGCCCGGCTCAGGCGAAGCCGGCGGCGGAGAAAACTCCTGCAAAAGAGTCGGTCTCCGGTGTGGATACGATTCCTGTCAGGGACAGGGAAAATGTACTGCATCTGGATCATGCGGGTGAAAACAGAGAGGAAACCGGACGGAACGAAACCGGGCCGGTGCCGGCAGAGAAGGAGAAGGAGACAGGGAGAGCGGCGAAGAAGAGAGAGCGGCTGGAGCAGAAAGAGAAGGAGAGGGAAGAGCGGGAGAAGGAAAAGCAGGAGAGAGAGGAGCGAAAAAACCGGGAGAAGGAAGAGAAGAAAAGAGAGAAGGCCGGGAAACGGGACAAAGAAAAACAGGAGCCCGCTGACTCCGGGGAAAGCGGAGTGGAGGAAGAGTACAGTGAGCGCCATCCGTTTCTGAGGAGGATATGCAGCATACTGATCTGCGCCCTTTCAGCGCTGATCCTGGCATTTCTCGTGACGACATTTGTGGCTCACAACACCTCCGTGGAGGGCAATTCCATGGAACCGTCATTGTCCAATGGTGACCAGGTGATCGTGGAAAAAGTCAGTTACTATTTCCACGATCCGGAGCGGTTTGATGTTGTGGTATTTCCCTTCAACGATGATACAAACTTTATCAAGAGGGTCGTGGGACTGCCGGGGGAGGTGGTCCAGATCGTGGACGGGGAAATCCTGATCAACGGTGTTCCCCTTCTGGAGAATTTCGGCCTGGAGGAGATGGAGGATCCCGGTATCGCAAAGGACGAGATTGTGCTGGGAGAGGATGAATATTTCATTTTGGGAGACAACCGCAATTCCAGCATGGACAGCCGGAAAGAGGAAGTGGGGCCGATCAAGCGCTCGCAGATCGAGGGAAGGGCCTGGTTCCGTTTTTATCCGTTCAAGGATTTCTCTGTCATATCGTGAGGGAAACTGTGAGCAGAGAAACACGGGACTGCAAAGAGACCACAGGAGGGAGAGTTCAGTTCATGGAGATTGAGAAGAAATATCTGGTGGCGGCATTGCCGGAGAACCTCGAGAGATATGAGAAATGGGAGATCGAACAGGGGTATCTCTGCCGTGAACCCGTTCTTCGTATCCGCAAAAAAAATGAGGACTATATCCTGACTTACAAAAGCCGGGGTGGCGTGGGATCACAGCCGGGGGAAACGGTGAAGGTGAATGTAAATAACGAGGCGGAATTTCCCCTGACAGAGACGGCATACCGGCATCTCCGGCAGAAAACGGACGGGAAACTGATCACCAAAACCCGCTATCGAATACCCTATGGGAAATACATCATTGAGCTGGATGTCTTCCACGGGGAGCGGGAGGGATTTCTCCTGGCGGAAGTGGAGTTTGACACAGTGGAAGAGAGTCAGTCTTTTTCCCCGCCGCCCTGGTTTGGCGGGGACGTCAGCGGGGATGACAGGTATACCAACAGTTATCTCGCATCCCATTGACTTTTTTTGCTGTGCTGTTTATAATGGGTAATGACAAAAAAACGAAGGAGGTTGTAATTATGTCATATGTAGACGAAGTGCTGGAGCAGTTGATCGAGAAAAATCCGGCAGAGCCAGAGTTTCACCAGGCCGCGAAAGAGGTGTTGGAATCCCTTCGCCCCGTGGTGGAAAAAAATGAGGAACAGTATCGCAGAGATGCTCTGCTGGAGCGCCTGGTAAATCCGGAGAGACAGATCAAATTCCGCGTGCCCTGGGTAGACGACAAGGGCCAGGTGCAGGTAAACACCGGTTACCGCGTACAGTTTAACAGCGCTATCGGACCATACAAGGGAGGTTTGCGTTTCCATCCGTCCGTAAACCTCGGCATTATTAAATTCTTGGGATTTGAGCAGATTTTCAAAAATTCTCTCACCGGACTTCCCATCGGCGGAGGCAAGGGCGGTTGTGATTTCGATCCCAAGGGAAAGTCCGACCGTGAGGTAATGTCCTTCTGCCAGAGCTTTATGACAGAGCTTTACAGACATATCGGCCCGGATACCGATGTTCCCGCCGGGGATATCGGCGTGGGTGGAAGAGAGATCGGCTACCTGTTCGGTCAGTACAAAAAAATCCGCAATGCCTACGAGGGCGTTCTGACCGGAAAGGGTCTCACCTTCGGCGGTTCCCTGGCCCGCACAGAGGCCACCGGCTATGGGCTTTTGTATTATACAGAGGAGATGATGAAGTGCAACGGCCATGACATGTCCGGCAAGACAGTGTGTGTGTCCGGCGCCGGAAACGTAGCCATCTATGCCACCCAGAAAGCACAGCAGATGGGGGCCAAAGTGGTGACAGTCTCCGACTCCACCGGCTGGATCTATGATCCGGAGGGAGTCGATGTGGATCTTCTCAAGGAAGTGAAGGAAGTGAAGAGAGCGAGACTGACCGAGTATGCCGCAGCAAGGAAGAGTGCAGAGTACCACGAGGGCAGAGGTGTCTGGACTGTGAAGTGTGACGTGGCTCTTCCCTGCGCCACCCAGAACGAGCTGGATCTGGATGACGCCAAGGCTCTTGTGGCAAACGGTATAATCGCTGTGGCAGAGGGCGCCAACATGCCTACGACAATGGATGCCACGGAATATCTTCAGAAAAACGGTGTTCTGTTTGCGCCCGGCAAGGCTTCCAATGCCGGCGGCGTGGCTACCTCCGCACTGGAGATGTCCCAGAACAGCGAGAGGCTGAGCTGGACCTTCGAGGAAGTGGACTCCAAGCTCCAGGGTATCATGGTGAACATTTTCCACGCCTGCGATGATGCGTCAAAGAAATATGGTTTTGAGAAAAACTATGTAGTCGGCGCCAACATCGCCGGGTTTGAAAAAGTGGCAGAGGCCATGACAGCTCAGGGTATTGTCTGACAGTTCGATCCATTCATAATATCCGTTTAGGGGGGACTGTCGTAATTGCAAATCGCAGATACGGCAGTCCCCCTGGTATTATCATTTACAGCGGCTTTGGGCGTAAAACGCCTGAAAAAAGCGTGAAACAATCCTTGCATTTCCTCTCTCCATCTGCTACAATTTTTCTACACAGGGAAATATTTGCGATAATGGGAAGGGAGTCTATATGACGAAAAAAGATTTTATGGAGCAGATTGCCTCCAGACTGGGCGGGTTTTACTCCCCCAAAGACTATTCCATTCACTGCGAGATCATCACAAAAAATAATGACAGTCGGCGGTACGGTATCATTATCAATAAGAAGGGAGATGCCATGTCCCCCACCATCTATGTAGATGATTTCTACAGGGATTATCTGGCAAAGAAGATTACTCTGGATGAGGCGTCTGAACAGATCGACGGGATCATTCAGAATCTGGAACTGCAGGCGGAAAAATACAGGACCTTTTCTGTGGACTATGAGTCCTGCCGGGATAAGATCGTATTCCGCCTTGTATCCCGGAAGAGAAACGAGACAATGCTGAAAGGAGTACCGTATCTGCCGTTTCTGGATCTGGCGATCCTCTTCTACGTAGTCTGTGATATGTCAGACAGAGGACTGGAATCCCTGCGCATCAGTCAGGAGCTGATGGAGCGGTGGCAGACGAATGTGGGACAGCTGATGAAACTGGCGGCGGAAAATACCCCCAGACTGTTTCCGGCCCGGCTGGAGAGTATGGGTCATGTCCTGACAGAATATCTGGGGCTGCCGGATGCGGGGGTGGAATCCGAAGAGCTCATTCCCATGACGATCCTGACCAATACCCAGGGAGTCAACGGGGCATCTGCCCTGCTGTACGAGAATGTGATTGCGGATCTGGCCGGGCGATATGACAGCGATCTCTACATATTGCCCAGCAGCATACACGAAGTACTCGTGCTGCCGGACAGGGGCATTGAGACACGGGAAGAACTGTCCCGGATCGTACAGGATGTCAACGGCAGCCATGTGAGAGAAGATGAGATTCTGTCGGAACACGCCTATTTTTACGATCGCAAAGAGAGAAGATTCAAATACTGACCGCTGTATTCTGCCGGAAAGGGGTTTTCTCTTTCAACAAAAAAGGGAACCACATACTTGTGATTCCCCGGCTGTGCACCTGACAGGATTTGAACCTGCGACCAAAGGCTTCGGAAACCTCTACTCTATCCAGCTGAGCTACAGATGCATGGAATGCAACAGACCAGCAATCTGCCACACTTCTCTCATTATATATCAAGACTGAGTGATTTGTAAAGAGGGATTTGAAAAAATCATAGACAAATCATTGAAAAATTGTTATACTATGGTGGTAAATGTAGAAAATTTTAGAAAGCTGGAATCTTTATGAAATTAAAATATAAAAAACTGGTAATTATCATATCCATCGTCACGCTGGCCCTGAGTTTTCTGATCCTCACCCTCATCCCCACCGGCGGCTCTGATCCGAACAGTGCGGAGGATGCCGAGCTGGCGGTCAATGAGAACGAGGAGATAAACAAGCTGATCGAGGACTATTTCAACGCGAAAAAAACAGTAAATATGGAGAGTTTATCGACTCTGGTGAGTGATTCCAACCAGATCCCGAAAGAAAAATTTACCGCCATGGCCGAATATGTGGAGGATTACAGTAATATCAACTGTTATGTCATCAAGAACGAGGAGTCCGAGTCCTATCGCGTCTATGCGGAGTACGATATGAAACTGAAAAATATCCAGACGCTGGCCCCGTGCCTCACGGCATTTTTTGTCACGGTGACTTCCGACGGGAAATACACCATATACCTCAGCGCACTGGATGACGAACAGATGAATTTCATCACCGCCGCCGACAAGAACAGCGACATTGAGGAGCTGAAACAGGATGTGGTGGACCGGCTGCAGGAAGCCATCGACAATGACGAGACATTCAAACAATTTTACCAGAAGATGGACAAGGAGATCCAGTCCGTTTCCAGCCCGGCAGTCAGCGCAAGCGATGCAGCTGCCGGCGGGCAGTGACAGACAAATGTACCGTTGGCAGACACGATAAAACATAGTCTCATTGGTGGGCAAGCTCCCCCATGCGGCTATGTTTTGTTTATATGGAGGGATTATGAGTGACGGAGTGAGAATAAACAAATATCTGAGCCGGTGCGGCGTGTGTTCCAGGCGGGAGGCGGACTGTATGCTGGAGGAGGGGCGGGTCACGGTGGACGGCATCGCGGCGGGAAAAGGCATGATGCTGCAGGGCACGGAGCGGGTCTGTGTGGACGGGAAGGAGATTGGCGGTCCCGTAGACGAGATCCTGATCGCCTTTCACAAACCGGCCGGTGTCGTGTGTACCACCAGCAGGCAGGAGAAGAATAATATAGTGGATTACATCCATTTTCCGGAAAGGATCTATCCGGTGGGAAGACTGGACAAGGACTCCACCGGACTGATCCTGCTGACCAACAACGGACAGCTGATGGATGACATTCTGCGGGCCCGGCACTGTCACGAGAAAGAATACGTCGTGACCCTGGACCGCCCTCTGACGCCGGAGATCGCCAAAGCCATGGAATCCGGAGTGCCCATATTGGACACCATGACCAGACCATGCCGCGTCACCCGGAGACAGGGACGGAAATTCCATATCATCCTGACCCAGGGAATTAACCGCCAGATACGCAGGATGTGCGAATACTTTGAATACCGGGTGCGCGCTTTGAAGAGAATAAGGGTAGTAAATATTGAGCTGGGAGACCTGCCGGAAGGGAAATGGAGATATCTCTCCCGGGAGGAGACCGCCGAGCTGAAAAGAAGAATGGAGAGAGGGAGAGAATGATGGATCAGGATTCGAATATCCTTCGCATGAAGGAACTGGTGGATGTGCTGAACAGGGCGTCCAAAGTGTACTACCGGGGACAGGGAGAGATCATGTCCAACTACGAGTACGACAGGCTGTACGACGAACTCACGGCTCTGGAGGAGAGGACCGGCGTGGTGATGAACACCAGTCCCACGATCCGTGTGGGCTATGAGACACTGTCGGAACTTCCCAAGGAGAGACATATAGCCCCTATGCTGTCGCTGGGAAAGACGAAGGAGGTCCGGGAGCTCCGGGACTGGCTGGGGAGCGAGAGAGGGCTTCTGTCCCTGAAACTGGATGGGCTCAGCATCATACTAACCTATGAGAACGGTGTGCTCACGAAGGCCCTCACCCGGGGAAACGGGGAGGTGGGAGAGGTCATCACCAACAATGCGAGGACATTTGAAAATATCCCCGGAAAGATCGCCTTTCCCGGCCTGCTTGTCCTGCGGGGAGAGGCCCTGATCCGCTATTCCGATTTTGAGGAACTGAACCGCAGCATGGCGGAGATCAGCGAGAAATACAAAAATCCCAGAAACCTCTGCAGCGGTGCGGTGCGGCAGCTGAACAATGAGATCACCGCCGGGCGCCATGTGCGCTATTATGTGTACAACATCATCTCCACGGACTACGAGGTGGAATTTACCGGCAAAAAACAGGGGCTGGACTGGCTGGAAGAGCTGGGATTTGACGTCGTTCCCTACCGGGAGGTGGAGGAGACGGGACTTGAGAGAGCGGTTTCCGATTTCTCTGAGGAAGTGAAAACCAGCGATCTCCCCAGCGACGGCCTGGTACTGACCTTCGACGATGTGGCCTACAGCCGGTCACTCGGGCGGACCGCCAAATTCCCCAGGGATTCCATCGCCTACAAGTGGCAGGATGAGCTGGCCGATACAACTTTGCGGGAAATGGAGTGGAGCGCCTCACGGACAGGTCTGATCAACCCGGTGGCCATATTTGATCCGGTGGAACTGGAGGGGACCACTGTGACACGCGCCAGCGTACACAACATCAGCATCGTGAAGGAACTGAAACTGGGGATAGGGGACACCATATCCGTATACAAAGCGAATATGATCATCCCGCAGATCTATGAGAACAAGACGAAGAGCAACAACCTGGAGATCCCCGCCTCCTGTCCCGTCTGCGGAGAGGACACGGAGCTGGTCAGTGAAAACGGCTCTGTGGTTCTCGTGTGCGGAAATCCGGCGTGCTATGCCAAAAAGGTCAAATCCCTCAGTCACTTTGTGAGCCGGAATGCCATGAACATAGACGGTTTGTCAGAGGCCACGCTGGAGAAGCTGATCAACGAGAGGATGATAAAGGATATACCGGATCTTTTCTCCCTGGAGCGCTACCGGGACAGGCTGGTGGAGATGGAGGGATTCGGTGAAAAATCTTTTCAGAATCTCATGGAAGCCACAGAACGGGCAAAGGATGTGACGGTGGACCGGGTGATCTACAGCCTGGGGATCCGGGGAATCGGTCTCAGCATGGCAAAACTCATCGTGGAACACTATCCGCTGCCCCTGCGGAGCATGAGGGAGCTGACCGTGGAGATGCTGGCAGAGATTGATGGCATCGGGGAAATTTTGGCAGGAAACTTTGTGGAGTACTTTGCCGATGAGAGGAATCAGGCTCTGGTGGAGGAACTGGACCGGATCCTGCGGATCCAATATCCCCGGGAGAGAGGGGAGCAGCCCCTGGCCGGTCTCACGTTTGTCATCACCGGCAGCCTGGAACACTACAAAAACCGTCAGGAGTGCAAAGACCGGATTGAGGCGCTGGGCGGGAAAGTGGCCGGTTCCGTCAGTTCAAAGACCAGTTATCTCCTGAACAATGATGCCGCCTCCACATCCTCCAAGAACCGCCGGGCCAGAGAACTGGATATCCCCATCATCACGGAGAAACAGTTTCTCGCCATGCTGGAGGAGCAGGCGTAAAGACTATTTTTTGAAATCAAACAGCGATATGAGCCGGAATCGCCACATGTACAGGAGGATCACCAGAGCGGCGGGAATCAGAAAGACAAACTGCCATAGAGGATGGAGATCCATGGCTGCCTGCAGATGCTGGCCGCACAGTTTTGCCAGATAGAAAATACTGCAGCAGAATATCATCGGCCAGACAAAGTGATTCATCAGGGACAGGGTGATGTGGTATTTCCGTATCAGATATACGGCGTTCAGCAGGCAGAGTGTGATCTGGCTCAGCGTCATGCCAAGGAGATAGCCATAGATACCGCATTCTGGCGTCACAAACACCAGGAAAAAGATCCTTATGGACAGCCCCACCACCGTGTGGAAGAAAGTGATCCCCGTCTTTCCCAGTCCGTTGATCACGCTGGTGAGCGTGGTGGATACATAGAGAAACGGACACAGAAGAGCCAGGGCACACAGCAGCTTTCCGGCATTCTCGCTCTGGAATATATAATGTCCGATATCCCGGCCGAAGTTCAGAAACAGACTGCTGGCCAGCACTCCCAGAAGGATGGAGTACTGGCTGGTGACAGCGGTGGTCTGCCGTACGGTCTGATGCTCCTCCCGCCCTATGGCATGGGAGATGGCCGGGAGAAGCAGGACGGACAGGGAGTTGGTGATCGTTCCCGGGAACAGGATGAAGGGCAGGACGATGCCTGTGAGGATTCCGAACAGAGCCAGGGCCTGATTGTCCGAGTACCCGTACCGCACCAGCATGGCAGGGATCAGCACGGACTCTACACTGCCCAGAAGAGAGATCACCAGTTTGTTGGCGCTCAGGGGCACAGACAGGGCGAGCATCTTTTTTATCTGAAAACGGCTTTTCCATATCACGCGCGGCGATTCCCTTCTCAGAAGATGCCAGACATTGTATATATTTGAGGCGGCCTCCCCCGCGATCAGACCCGCCACGGCCAGAGTCGTCCGGAGCGTCCCGGCATAAAGCAGAAAGGATATCCCCACCACAAAAAATACCCGAAACAGCTGCTCGATGATCTGGGTGACGGCCGGGATCCCTGCCTCGCTGATCCCATAAAAATATCCGTTGATGACGGATGTCACTCCACAGAAGGGAAAGATCAGGGCAAGCACCTGCAAGAGCTCGATGGTCTCCGCCGACCCCAGAAAATGGATGCCGATCCACCGGGAGCAGAGGGAGAGCAGCAGAGAGAGGGTGAAGGCGGCGATCAACGACAGAAAAATACCGCTCTTCAGTATCCCCGGGTGGTTGTCTCTCCGCTCGTGGGATATCATCTGGGATACGGCTGTCTGTATCCCGGCTGCATATATGGTAAAACAAATGGAATACACGGGAAAGATCAGCTGATATATACCGAGATCCGTCTCTCCCAGTGCCCCGGCCAGAAAGATCCGGTAGATAAATCCGATGATCCTCGTGATGATGCCGGCGGCGGTCAGAATGATCGTCCCCTTAACTAATTTATTTTTCAATGGATACTCGTTTTTTTATTATTCTATGAAATCCGGGATGAAAAAATGTTGTAAACATATTGTATTTATAGTATTATATATATGTATATTTATGTAAAAAAGGAGCGAATGTTGTGGAATTAAAAAGAAATCTACTGACATGCCTTTATTCCCTGTTTTTTATCCTTGCATTTGGCCTTGGCTTTGTGAATGTGGCCTATATGACCATTGTGGGGGCGGAAAACCGGAATCTGTGTGCGTGTATCCTCGGATTGGGAATTATTCTATATTTGATTCTGGCATATTTTATCAAGGAAGGGGGATACCTCGGATTCTTCCACGAGAACACAGCATTGATGATTGTGGTGGAGATCCTGGTCTTTCTCCTGGCCGGGGGAAGCATGTTCTACGCCAACCTGGACAAGGGCTGGGACAATGCCCTTGTGATCTTCATCCTGCTGTCCGCCATCTATCTGACGGCGCGGCTGATGGGAGGACGGCTGTGCGGGCTTTTGGCCATCGCCCTGGGTCTGTTTTTTATGCTTACCATATCCGGCACTGCTTTTGTGGGAAGTGAATACATCAATATGCTCTGCTTTTTAATTCCTTTTGCCCTTTATCTGCTCTACGTAAAATATTTTGTGAAAGCCTATTCGGATAACGGTTTCATGCTGGGAGCCGGGTGCTTTTTCCTGGCGATCGTATTTACTCTGGCGATCGTTTTGAACCCGCTGGTATGCGTTCTTTTGGTGGGCTGTACGTTTTCCCTTGTATTTGCCACGGCGAAAGAGCAGGGGAGCAAGCTGGTTTCCGGCCCGATCCTGGCAGGTCTGTTTGTCCTGTTTACGGCAGTGATCCTGGCGGTTGTCATGGTATTCTTCCGGGATCTGTATTCCCTCCCGGTGCTGGAACTGGACAACATATACCTGGAAAATACGGATCTGATAGCTCTGGGGGCCGCCGTGACGGACAAATATTCCAAAGCGGTGAGTTATCTGTACCTTCCCTTCGACAGCGGGATTTTCCCCTCGGTGCTTCTGTTCCTCGGCAGTGCTGCAGGATATTATACTATTCGGAAAAAATCCTCTTACGCCGGGGCCCTGTGCCTGTCCTTCCTGGGAGTGCTGATCTATTATCTCCTGTTCGCCGAGCCCGGAAGCCATTTCTATTACATGACATTTCTGCTTCCTGTTTTTGCCGCCTACGGTTTCCATAATACCCTGCTGGCAGACAAACCGGGGGAAGAGGAAGAGGCGGTGGAGACCGACGACGGGACGGAAGAGACGGAGGAAACGGAAGAGGAGAGCGTCACGGAAAGAAATCCGGAGACAGACGACAATGTGGAAGGGAAAAACGAGACGTGGGAGGCAGCGGCGCCGACGGCACAGCCGGAGACAACAGGACCGGCTGTGGCTGAAAGATCGGTCGTTGCTGAAGGACCGGCTGTGGCTGAAGGACCGGCTGTGACTGCAGAACCTGTGAATAAACCGGAACCGGTACCGACGGCATCCGCCGTGACATCCACATCCGAAATCCCCGAGTGGGTTGCACCGCAGGCATATGAGCAGGCGGCTGGCCCCGTTGATGAGACAGCCGTAGAACAAATAGCGGCCCCGGAGCCGGCTACGACTTTGGGCCCGGAGGTATCAATACCGCAACAGGAGACTGCTGTAGAATTAAATGTGGAGGAGGTGCCGGCGGAGGAACCGGGGCAGGATATCATTTCCGGGCCGGTCTCCTATCCGGAGAACATTGCGCCGGAGCCGGATGACGAGCCGGAGCAGACGCCTGTTCTGTCGCCGGTCCTGGCGGGAGAGTCCTCGCCGGAACGGGAGTCCCTGCTGCATGTCCCGGTGGGACTGAGTACGGAGACCATGAACAACAATACTTTGTCAAAGGATGACTCGCCGTTGATCGCGGAAGAAATATTAAATGCTATCGCGGAACCGGACTCCGCGATCCGTGATGACCACGAGGAGATCCCGGAGGAGGAAGACGATATCCTGAAAATCATGGCGGAACCCGTGGACTACGGAACAGACGATGTGGGGGAAATGCCTGTGTCGGTGCCGGACCCGAATGAAAGTGAGAATATGACGATCACACAGACCCTGGCTTCGGAGAGCAAGGATGACACACTGCTCAACACCCTGGCAAACAGCGATACGGATATGGAGCAGTTTGTCAATAAGGACAATGTACTGCTGACCGGTGAAGAGGGTGTGCTGGACGAGGAGGATGACACCAAATTGAACACACTCCTCAACCGTCTGGATCTGTCCGACAGCATTCGCAGGATGAATGAGTCAGCCCGAGAGGATATGGCGGATATCATTGAGCGGGAGGACGCACACAAGGAATTGGATGATGCGATTCCCGCCGATGAGATACTGTATGAGGAAGATCATATCGTGTCAGAACTGGAACCGGAAGAAGAGGATTCAGAGGAGGAAGAGGAAAAAGAGATGAAATCGGAGATGGAAGAAGAACCGGAAGAGGAGCCGAAAGAGGAACCGGGATTGGGATTGGAATTTGAAATAGAACCGCAGCGCATCCCGGAACCGGAATTGGAGGCCGAGCCGGAGCCGGTCATTCGTCCGACCCTTCCCAAGTATGTCAAGCCGGATTTTGATCTCGGGATGGAACCTGTGACCCAGCCCCTGACGGAGGAATCTCCCGGGATCAGCGAATACGACAAAGTACCCACCATCAACGATCTGGAGCGCAAATGGAGAACTGTAAAGGATAAGGCGGACAGGGAAAGCGGTTTTGCCTACTCTCTGGAGGATATCCCCAATACAGGGGGAGGAATACAGAAGGAAGAGAGAGAGGAGAGACCGGAACAGACGGAGAGGAAAGTTCCGAAAGCAGGGGAAATGCCAAAGGAGAAATCGAAACCGGCTGTCCACAGTGAGCATGTGGTAAAAAAGAACGGTCTCTATCACCGGATCATTATCCGTTAGGACTTTGGATATAAAAACCGAACTTTATGTCGATTTATGAATAAAATAATTCATATAATAGATACGAAAGGGAGATTTTCCACATGAACAAACGAGTTTATATGGATAATGCAGCCACTACGAAAATTTCCGAAGAAGTACTATCATATATGATGCCTTTTTTGAGGGAGGAGTACGGGAATCCATCTGCCGTATACGATCTGGGGGCAGACAACAAGAAGGTTTTGCTGCAGGCCCGCAAGTCTATTGCCGATGTGCTTGGCTGTGAGCCTCAGAACATCTATTTTACTTCCGGGGGGACAGAGAGTGATAACTGGGCTCTGATCGGCATAGCGGAGCAGATGGAGAACAAGGGCCGCCATATCATCACAAGCCGGATCGAGCACCACGCCATCCTCCACACCTGTGAGTATCTGAAAAAAAGAGGTTTCGAAATCACCTATCTGGATGTGGACGAACGGGGTCTTGTGGAGCCGGAGCGGTTGCTTCGAAGCCTGAGAAGAGACACTATTCTGGTATCTGTTATGACCGCCAACAACGAAATCGGTTCGATCCAGCCCATAGAAGAGATCGGAGATCTCCTGCGGGACAGGGACGTGATCTTTCACACGGACGCAGTGCAGGCCTTCGGGCATATCTCGCTGTATCCCGGGAAATGGGGTGTGGATCTGCTGAGCGCCAGCAGCCACAAGTTCCACGGCCCCAAGGGCTCCGGTTTTCTCTATGTACGGGAGGGCGTCCGCCTTCCCTCTTTTCTCCACGGAGGAGGACAGGAGAGGGGTATGCGGGCGGGGACGGAGAATGTCCCGGCTATCGCCGGCATGGGCAAAGCGGCGGAACTCGCCTGGAAAACCATGGCAAAACGGCGGGAGAGAGAGGAAAAACTTCGGGATTACATGATACACCGGATCGAGTCGGAGATCCCCTTCTGCCGGCTGAACGGCCCCAGAAAAAAACGCCTGGCCAACAATATCAATTTCAGCTTTTCTTTCGTAGACGGGGGGACCATGGTGATCCTGCTGGACATGGAGGGTATATGTGCCTCCAGCGGAAGCGCCTGCACAGCAGGGCAGTCCGTTTCTTCCCACGTTCTGCGGGGCATCGGCCTGCCGGAGGAGATCGCACGAGGAACTGTTCGGTTTACCATCAGTGACTCCACCACCCGGGAGGACGTGGATTACACTGTAGATAAATTAAAGGAGATCCTGGAAAAAAACCGGAGTATGAATCCGGCCTACCTCTCTTTTCTGAAGCGGAACCAGAGACGTTAGTGGCGTCATATTTCATAGAAAACCGGTCTGCAGTTTTGATACACCACGTATTCCTGCAGGCCGATTTCTTTTATTTTATCAGCCACATCGGAAAAGCGATACCCCACATATTCCGGCACGTGGGCGTCTGAGCCGATGGTGATCAGCCGGCCGCCGGACTGTACGTAGCGGCGCAGGATATCCCAGTGGGGATTGGGGACAGACCGGGCGGTTTTCAAGCCGGAGGTGTTGACCTCCAGGGCAATCTCCTTCTTTACCAGAAAGGCGAGTATGGCATCCACAATATCCATAAAATCCTCCGGCCGATACCGGTAATCTGCCGGGGCGTAGCGCACCGCGTAGTCCAGATGCCCCAGGGAATCAAAGTCGTGGAAGGAGAGAATGCTCTCGTAAGTCAGCTCAAAGTAGCGGCGGAGACACTCTGCCGGATCCCGGCCCTCCCAGAAAGCAGGAGGGTAGGGGTCCTTCCCGTCGATCAGATGCATCGAGCCGATGCGAAAATCCCAGTTTCCCAGTGCCATCAGCTGATCCAGCTGCTCTATTGTGTGGGGATCATTTTGCAGACCGCATTCCACCCCCGTGAAAATCTCCAGCTCCGGAAATTTCTTTTTCAGCTCTTTTATCTGTTTCCGGTAGGGGACAGGATCGAAGACAAAGGGATTGGCCCCACGGGGGTATTCCTCCTCCGGGAAATCATAATCCATATGATCCGTGACGCAGACTCCCCTCAGTCCGATCCTCTTTGCCTGCAGCAGCTGGTTCTCCATGGGTGTACTGCTGTCCGTGGAGAAATCCGTGTGCAGGTGACAGTCATAAGCGATACTCATGTGAGATGGCTCCTTTCCAGAAAAATGGCGTCCTCGTCATTGACACACCGGATCTGTTCAATACGGGTACTGGCAACCATGGAATAGTTTGTGTGGTAAATGACAAAACCGGGCTTGCCGCCGTTGGGTTTTTTCACATTCTTCCTCTGGGTGTAATCGATCTCCAGCTTTTCCGATCCCTTTCCCCGGGAGAAATAGGCGGCCAGACCGGCGGCCTCCTCGAAGGTCCGCGTGGGAGGTTCCTCGTTGCGGCATTTGACGATGACATGGGAGCCGGGCATATTCTTGGCGTGGAACCACCAGTCATTGCCGGTAGCCATCTTAAAGGTCAGTTCCTCATTCTGATAATTATTTTTTCCCACGTAAATGTCATAGCCGTCGGAGGAGACAAAGTGCAGGGGCTTGCTCTTTGGCATCCGCTGTCCCTTTTTTCCGGTGGGGCGCTTCTTTTTGATGTATCCGCTGTCCGCCAGCTCCTGCCGGATAAATGCCAGATCCTCCTCCCGTCTGGCGATATCCAGCTCTGTGAGGATGGACTCCAGATGGTCGATCATCTCCCGGTTTTCCCTCATCTGCCCGCTGACCGCCTCAAAGGTCCGTTTCATTTTGTTGTATTTTCCGAAATACCGGTTAGCATTCTCCGAGGGGGAGAGTGTGTTGTCCACCGGAATGGTGACTTCCGTGCCGTCATAATAATTTGTACAGGTGAGGTTTTTATCCTCCGGGGTCAGCTGGTAACCATAGGTGTTCAGGAGTTCCCCGTACACCTTGAACTTTTCTTTCTTTTCTGTGTCCCGGAGCTGTTTCCTCTGGATATCCATCTTCTTCTGACAGCGCTCCAGCAGGGTGGTCACATTCTTTCTCAGATCCGCAGACTTCTGCCGGATCCGGCTGATGACGTCCCTCTCCCCGTAAAAGGATTCAATCACCTCCGAGATGGAATCATATTCCCTCTTTTCCCTGCCCTCATACATGGTGAGGGCTACCGCTTCAAACTCCAGGGGTACCGGTCCGTCGAAAACGATGCAGGGGGTAAATGCCCCCTCCTCTATCTGAGTCAGCAGCCCGCGGTAGGCGTTCATCAGGGCAGACCGCTCGTTTCCGTTCAGGGAGGCCATGGGCCGGTCCCCGTCCAGGCGGCTCCGGTAGGAGAGTTCCTGGGCGATGGTGGCGCTGAACCCGGTGATCGTGCTGTACAGCGCTTTCGCCACAGACATGGGGCGCCGGAACAGGGTTTCGTTCCAAAATTCTGTGGTGACATCAAAGGGACTGACTTTGTTTCTGGTATTGGGAATGAAGTAATCCCGCCCGGGGAGTACCTCCCGCACAGAGCTCACCAGTCCGTTTACGTGCTTGATGCTGTCCACGATCCTGCCCTGGTCGTCCACAAAAATGATATTGCTGTGCTTCCCCATCAATTCGATCATGAGGGAGCGCTCCACCTCATCTCCCAGTTCATTCAGGTTGGACATCCGAATCTGTATCACCCGCTCAAATCCGATCTGCTCCACGGAGAGGATGCGGGCGGAATTTAAGTGCTTGCGCAGAAGCATACAGAAATTCGGGGCTGTCATGGGGGAGGCTTTGGTCTGTCCGGTCAGATGCATCAGGGGCAGGGAAGCGTTTACCGAGATCTGCAGACGGTGGTTCTCCCGATTATTTTTTATGGTTAAAAGCAGTTCATCCGGCTCCGGCTGGGCAATCTTCTGCAAATGACCGTCCCGCAGCCTGTCATTCAGCTCCCGGGCCAGCGCCGCGACTGTAATTCCGTCAAATGCCATGGTCTACTCCTTTCTGTCTATACAGTATAGCACAGGTACCCGGGAATTGCCAAGGGGGATCTCTCCGTCAGGGCAATCCCTTCATATTGACAGTGCCCGAGGGGCACGGATCCCCTTAAAAATCCCCTCTGATTCTTGACTTATCCCCGCATTTAGTTTATAATCTCGACTTTGACAGTTTAAGTGACACAAAATCGCTACAGCACCCAGTTTGCAGTGCTTGTAGCGATTTCGTTTATAGTCACGATGTTTGGTAATTTATTTCCTGCCCTTACTTTTTTTCTGGATGTTCTTCATCTTGCTTTTGGAGATGAACTGATAGTCTGTT
>CAZAEM010000027.1:0-33386 GCA_964484225.1 uncultured Eubacterium sp. | reverse complement strand
AGTTGCTCTTTTTTCGATTGCTCAATCTGTGATACTTCACTAAAGAATTATAACAAACCCTCTACACTATATCCACTACAAATTTCAATGCGCTTCAGGGAGAAATACTACCCAAGACGCCATCTACCAAAATACAACCAACGTACTGCCATTTTTCAACAATCCTACCATTTGCTAAGCGTCTTTTTCCTCTAAAATAGTGGCGTGAAAAACCGCCCCTCGTATCCAACGATACAAAGGGGCAGTTCATTATACTAATCGTATCCTCTATTGGATTTTTCCACTATCCTACTTCTGTGCAATCGCTGCCTGTGCTGCCGCCAGTCTGGCAATCGGCACACGGAACGGTGAGCAGGACACGTAATCCAACCCGATCTTATTGCAGAACTCTACCGAAGACGGGTCGCCGCCGTGCTCGCCGCAGATGCCGCAGTGAAGTTTGCTGTTCACCGGTCTGCCAAGTTTCAAAGCCATATCCATCAGCTTGCCGACGCCGGTCTGATCCAGCTTGGCAAAGGGATCGTTCTCGAAAATCTTGGCGTCATAGTAAGCATCCAGGAACTTGCCGGCGTCATCGCGGGAGAAGCCGAAAGTCATCTGAGTAAGGTCGTTGGTTCCGAAGCAGAAGAAGTCAGCCTCCTTGGCGATCTCGTCTGCCGTCAGAGCGGCACGGGGGATCTCAATCATGGTTCCTACCTCGTACTCAAGTTTCACTCCTGCTGCCGCAATCTCTGCGTCTGCCGTCTCAACAACAAATTTCTTGACATATTTCAACTCTTTGATATCGCCAATCAACGGGATCATGATCTCCGGTTTTACGTTCCAGTCCGCATGGGCTTTCTGAACCTCGATGGCGGCACGAATCACAGCCTTCGTCTGCATCTTGGCAATCTCCGGGTAGGTGACAGCCAGACGGCAGCCACGGTGACCCATCATCGGGTTGAACTCGTGCAGGGAAGCGATGATAGCCTTGATATCCTCCACACTCTTGCCCTGTGCGTCTGCCAGCTTCTTGATGTCCGCTTCCTCCGTCGGGACGAACTCATGCAACGGCGGATCCAGGAAACGGATGGTAACCGGATTTCCCTCCAGCGCCTCGTACAATTTCTTGAAATCTCCCTGCTGATACGGAAGGATCTTGTCCAGTGCCGCCTCTCTCTCCTCCACGGTGTCTGCGCAGATCATCTCGCGGAATGCGGCAATTCTGTCTTCCTCAAAGAACATATGCTCGGTACGGCAGAGGCCGATACCCTCTGCACCCAGCTCGCGGGCTTTCCTGGCATCTGCCGGTGTGTCCGCGTTGGTACGTACTTTCATGGTACGGTACTTATCTGCCCAGTCCATAACACGACCGAACTCTCCGGCAATGGTAGCGTCTACCGTCGGGATGATGCCGTCGTAAATATTTCCGGTGGAACCATCGATAGAGATGGGATCTCCTTCATGGAACTCCTTGCCGCCCAGAGTGAACTTCTTGTTTGCCTCGTCCATGTTGATGTCGCCACAGCCGGATACACAGCAGGTACCCATACCACGGGCAACCACGGCTGCATGGCTTGTCATACCGCCGCGGACGGTCAGGATACCCTGGGAAGCCTTCATGCCTGTGATATCCTCCGGGGATGTCTCCAGACGAACAAGAACGACTTTCTCACCACGGGCATTCCACTCCTCGGCGTCCTCCGCCGTGAATACGATCTTGCCGCAGGCAGCTCCCGGGGAAGCACCCAGAGCCTTAGCCATCGGTGTGGCTGCCTTCAGTGCAGCCGCGTCAAACTGCGGGTGGAGCAAGGTATCCAGGTTACGCGGATCAATCATGGCCACAGCCTCCTGCTCCGTTCTCATGCCCTCGTCCACAAGGTCGCAGGCAATCTTCAGTGCAGCCTGAGCCGTTCTCTTTCCGTTACGCGTCTGCAGCATGTACAGCTTGCCGTGCTCGACAGTAAACTCCATATCCTGCATATCTCTATAGTGATCCTCCAGAGTCTTGCACACATCCTTGAACTGCGCGAAAGCCTCCGGGAACTTGTCTTCCATCTCTGTGATCTTCATAGGCGTACGAACACCGGCCACTACGTCCTCGCCCTGCGCGTTGGTGAGGAACTCGCCGAACAGACCTTTTTCACCGGTAGCCGGGTCGCGGGTGAAGGCAACGCCCGTACCGCAGTCATCTCCCATGTTACCGAATGCCATGGACTGTACGTTTACCGCTGTACCCCAGGAATAGGGGATGTCGTTGTCGCGGCGGTACACGTTGGCACGGGGATTGTCCCAGGAACGGAACACGGCCTTGATGGCGCCCATCAGCTGCTCTTTCGGATCGTCCGGGAAATCCGAACCGATCTTCTCTTTGTACTCTGCCTTGAACTGGTTGGCCAGCTCTTTCAGGTCGTCTGCAGTCAGATCCACATCCTGCTGTACTCCTCTGCTTTCCTTCATCTCGTCGATCAGCTGCTCAAAATATTTCTTTCCGACTTCCATAACCACATCCGAGTACATCTGAATAAATCTTCTATAGCAATCCCATGCCCAGCGCGGGTTACCTGACTGGTTTGCGATGGTGTTTACAACGGTCTCATTCAAACCGAGATTCAAAATCGTGTCCATCATACCAGGCATCGAAGCGCGGGCACCGGAGCGGACGGATACAAGAAGCGGATTCTCCTTGTCACCAAACTTTTTACCGGTAATCTCCTCCATCTTGCCGATGTACTCATTGATCTGAGCCTGGATCTCATCGTTGATTTCACGCCCATCCTCATAATACTGTGTACACGCCTCCGTGGTAATCGTGAAACCCTGAGGTACAGGAAGACCGATATTGGTCATCTCTGCCAGGTTGGCACCCTTACCGCCAAGGAGTTCTCTCATGTTCGCATTCCCTTCGCTGAACAAATAAACCCATTTTGCCATGTTTTTCAATTCCTCCTAAAAATTTGTATTTTGACTTGACCGGACTGACTCGTCCAAAGTCGCTGTGAATATTGTAACACAAAAGATTTTGAGATTAAAGGTTTTTTTAGGAAAATCCTGGTTTTTTTACTGTTTCCAGTATTCCGGTATCACACAGTTTCCCGAAAAAGACGTGTTTTTCCATTTATCCCTGGCCTTGTTGTAGTCTGTGAAGGCCAGATATTGCCAGTTGTTCGCTTTTTTCATGGATCTGTATATCTTTTTCAGGGCCACCCACTGCCGGTTGTGGGACGGATCTCCCGAATCTCCCAGAAAGATCCTGTCGGTGTCGGCATCGTACATCAGCAGGGTGACATAGTGCCCCGGGGTATCCTTCCAGTAACACTCGCTGTCGTTGCTGCTCACCACCACGATCACCGCCAGCGACGTCTCCACCTGTTTTCTGAACTTCTCGTAATCCCGCGGTTTTCTCCAGACATCACTGGTAAAGCCGCAGGCCCGCATGGTTTCTTTGATATACCCCCAGTCGATCGCGCCTCCTCCCCGGTACTCCGTCTGACTCTTGGCGAATCCGTACATATCCAGCGGGGAACATTGATAGGGGGTCAGGGAACAGTAGACGTTTGCCATACAGCACAGACCGCACCCGAAACCACCGAAGGAACCGCCGTTATAGAAATTTTTTCCCCACTCCCCGGACCAGTCCAGCCGGCTTTTCCACGCCTTCGGTCCCTGGAACCAGGTGGCGATCTTCCTGGCAGGGTCTGTGGTGGGCGCCGGTGCGGACGAGGGCAGAGCAGTCTCCTGCACCGCCGTGATGGAGGCCTGGGTGCCCGCCGTCTGCTGAATACTCTCCCGGGGAAAGAAAAATACGGACACGGCCAGCACCAGCACAACCACGCCAGCCAACACAATCAGATAAGCCTGTCTCTGCAGCCCCATGATACCAACTCTCTTTTCTTAGAATGTAAACCTGCCCCGGAAATATTCTTCCAGTTCGGAAATCTTCACCCGCTCCTGCTCCATCGTATCCCGGTCGCGGACGGTCACCATCCCGTCCTCCTCGGAATCGAAATCGTATGTGACACAGTACGGCGTACCGATCTCATCCTGGCGGCGGTATCGCTTGCCGATGTTGCCGCGGTCATCATATTCACAATTGTAGAATTTACTCAATTCCTCAAACACCTTTTCCGCTTTTTCATTCAATTTCTTTGACAGGGGCAAAACGCCGATTTTCACCGGAGCCAGAGCCGGGTGGAAATGAAGTACCGTCCGGACGTCGCCCTCCCCGATCTCCTCCTCGTCGTAGGCACTGCAGAGGAATGCCAGCGTCACACGGTCCGCCCCCAGGGACGGCTCAATGACATAGGGAATATATTTCTCCTTCTTCTGATCATCAAAATAATCCATGGGCTCGCCGGAAGTCTCCTGGTGTCTGGTCAGGTCGTAGTCCGTCCGGTCTGCGATACCCCACAGTTCTCCCCATCCAAAGGGGAACAAAAATTCCAGATCGGTGGTCCCCTTGCTGTAGAAACTCAGCTCCTCCGGGGAATGATCCCTGGCGCGGAGTTCATCCTCCTTCATGCCGAGATTCTTAAGCCAGTCGATACAGAACTGTCTCCAGTAAGCAAACCACTCCATGTCGGTGCCCGGCTCACAGAAAAACTCCAGCTCCATCTGTTCAAACTCCCGGGTGCGGAACGTGAAGTTCCCGGGAGTGATCTCATTTCGGAAGGATTTCCCGATCTGTCCGATACCGAATGGAATCTTCTTCCGGGATGTTCTCTGTACATTTTTGAAATTCACGAAAATACCCTGAGCCGTCTCCGGACGGAGATATACGGTGTTCTTGGCATCCTCCGTCACGCCCTGGAAAGTCTTAAACATCAGGTTGAACTGGCGGATCTCGGTAAAATTATGTTTGCCGCAGCTGGGGCAGGCGATCTTGTTGTCCCGGATAAACTGCTCCATCTTTTCTTTGTCCCATCCGTCTACCGAACCGCCCAGATCCATATCGTGATCACCGGCAAACTCCTCGATCAACTGATCGGCGCGAAAACGCTCATGGCATTCCCGGCAGTCCATCAGCGGATCGGAAAAGCCGCCCAGATGCCCGGACGCCACCCATGTCTGCGGGTTCATCAGGATCGCGCAGTCCACGCCCACATTGTACTTGTTTTCCCGGATAAATTTCTGCCACCAGGCATTCTTCACATTGTTCTTTAATTCCACACCGAGATTTCCATAATCCCATGTGTTGGCCAGACCGCCATATATCTCTGAACCCGGATAGATAAATCCCCGATTCTTTGCCAGCGCTACTATCTTTTCCATTGTCTTTTCCATCGTCTGCCTTATCCTCCAATCTCAAACAGTTATGTCTATTGTACTATCTCACTGGGGGATTTTCAAGGGGATTTTGAAATCATGTCACCATTCACAGCTGCATCTCTCACACATAATACACGGTAACCCCGCTGAATGTCACATTTCCCTCCAGCGTCAGTGTCGCAAAAGTCTCTCCGGTTCTCCTGTGCTTCTCGTCCACGCCGCCCAGGGTTGTGTTCGTGTGGTTGATGACCTGCCAGCTCTTCGGCACATACAGTTCAATCCCGGAAAAACTGGCATCTATGTTCACCGTAGCGTTGCCCGATACCTTCGCCTCGTCCAGATACAGGGTTATCCCGCTGAATTTTGTATCAATATCGGCACAGCGGAAATTGTCAGATGTGACATAGCGGATCACGGAGCCGAATCTGCTGTTGATCTCTATATGTTCACCATTATCCTCTATGCGTTCTTCATCGTCATGTCCCTGGCCCTGACCTGTTTCCTCCCCGTTTGCCGGATGATGAGAGGAATGAGACTGCCAGTGGGATTGCCAGGTATTATGATACCATTTCGCCCTGTGTTTCTTTTTCATTTTCCCAAAAATGAGTTCCAGGCCGATGGTTCCAAACAGAGCCGCAAGCAGCACCGTCCAGGGTGTGATAGCCGTGATGCCCAGCCAGTCATCGTACAAAATCGCCACGACAGCCAGGGAAAAGAGCATTTCACCAAACCCGGCGTGGACAACGCCATGGACAAAGGCTGCGATACAAACCCCTGTGAGAAGGATCGTGAACACCCCCACCTCCGGCAGGTAACCCAGCTGTCCCACGATCAGATACACTCCCAGCAACAACATAAAAACTCCCCAGAATACTTTCGTTTTCATCATCTCTCAACCTCATTTCTTTTTTGATTCCATTCCTGTTTTTGGACAGAATGCATCCTTTCCATCTTCCCCCTGCCGTTCATCCAGTTCAATTCGTATATTCATACCTCACTCCTTCATTGCATGGGTTGTCCTGTGATCTACAAACTCCATTATAACGGCAAAAAATGGGCTGTAAACCCATTTTCTGCAGGTGGTCGTTTTTTTCGGTAAGTGGGCGCATCTGACCGCTGTCAGGCGTCAGGCAGCGGCCGGCATAGCTGCTACCGCTCCAGTGTCAGCGTTGTGGGAGAGGACGCAAAATAACCGGGCCCGAACACGATCCGGATCTTCCCCTTCTTTGTCAGATAATAACTGTAATCCCCGGACTTCACACCCCTGATCTTTTCTTTCCATTCCGCTGTATTGCCATACTTCTTTCGCAGGCCCTTTTTCACCCGTGAGTTTGCCTTTCTGTCTGACGACAGGCCCAACAGCCTGGCAAGAGTCACTTTTTCTCCCGTCTTCAGGGAATACACAGCACTGTCATCCTCCGTTACGCCGCAGGCTGCTCCCGGTGCACAGTGGTATTTTTTCACCCGCAGTGACAAAATCCCCTGCTGATTGTAGACTACTTTCATTTTCTGTTCATAAGCCCCGACCGTCGTCTCCTCACCGACAGGCTCCGCGCCCAGCCGCCAGCTGGCGGCAAGGTATGCATTATCCGCATATTGCTTAAAGGACTTCCGCTTTTCCTCTATCGTCCCGTTGATCACACCTCCGGCCTTCCCCACTCCGGATATCACCGGATAACGGCACTCGTAATTTTGCACGATATCCCCGTTCTCACGGCGGTAGGTACTCTGCTTTACTTTCTGCTTCACCTTCGCCGCGTATACCTGTTGCCCGGCCTCATCCAGACGGGAGAACGTATACCCCTTTTTCAGCATGTCTTTTAAAATAGAAGGCAGTGCCTCCGTGTCCGATCGGGAGATCACATGGATCAGGGGCAGGGCCCCCTTGTGATAATATTTCATAAACTGGTTGTAGATCGCAGCTGCCCCCGGCTGGTTGGCCTCGTCGTAATCGTAGAACGCCATGCTCCAGAAAACAGTAGTGTAGCCCATGTCCTGCGCCACTTTCAGCACCCGGTTGCTCCACTCTCCCATGGGGGGACGCAGATAACGGTCCATCTTGTAGCCGGTCTTTTTCTTCATATAACTGGCACAATCCCTGATCTCCTTCTGGATCCGCTCCACAGTACAGGAGGGCAGGGAGGGATGGTTCACCGTGTGGTTTCCCACCAGATGCCCCTCTTTTTTCATCCGTTTCACAAGTCCCGGGCATTGCTGTATGTATGGTTTGGTGACGAAAAAAATCGCCTTCACATCATACTTTTTCAATGTGTCCAGAATTGTCCCGGTGTGTCCGTTCTCGTAGCCGCAGTCGAAAGACAGATAAATCTTCTTTTCTTTTGTCTTTACATGGTATATGGCATTATATTTGGGGAAAACCACGGCCTCCCCGTTCCCGGGCGTCTGATGGGTGGTATTTAATCCCAGGCCGAAGCCGTGTTTTGCATTGGAATATTTGTCATAATTTGTGGCAGCCGCGCACCCTGTGCCTCCCGCACATCCGATCGAGAGTGCTGCCGCAAGAATCAAAGCCAGAATTCTCTTCATGGAAACTCCCCCCTTCTCTTACTTTCATATCGGAGGCGGCTGATGCCGCAATTATCCATGCGACAAAACATCGCATGGATATCGGAGGCGGCTGATGCCGCGTAGATCCATGCGACAAAACATCGCATGGATATCGGAGGCGGCTGATGCCGCGTAGATCCATGCGACAAAACATCGCATGGATAAATTATAACATATCTTTGGGCATTGCTCAAGATGATGGATCATAAAGATTTATAGTAAAGACAGGCTTTGGAACGTCTTATCCGTGTGCGCCCTGAAGTATCTCCCCACCACCTGTTCCAGTTCTTCCAGGATATTATTCCCAACAGAAAACGTGTAGAGTTTCTCCAGAGGTGAGGAGAGGATCCGCTGCAGCGTGTATGTGGTGGTCTCTGAAATGCGGATGCCCTGTTCTCCCTTCTCAGAGCGTGTCTTTGCCTCCCGATGACAGGAATCGCAGACGAGGCCCGCTCTCTCCGGAGAGAAATGGTGCAGGCCCTCTTTGCCCCCGCACCGGATACACTCAAAAATCCGGGGGGATTCTCCCTGGATATACAACATACGGAACTCATATATGTAGCGCACCAGTTTTCTGTTCAGCGCCGGCGACAGAAGAGCTTTCAGGGAAATGTACAGAAGATTCAGCTCATCTTTTGCCTCCATCCCCTCCCTGGTGAAGTAGGCGGCCACCTCACAGAAATACAACCCCATATACAGAGAATCCAGATTTTTCCTCATTCCCGGAAAGTATTCCTGCACTTCCACCTGCTCTATGGTATAGGAGTCCCTGCCGCGGTAAATAAAAAATTCACCAAAGGTAAAGGGTTCCGTGGAAGCGGACAACGGGCTTCTGGGTCGTCTGGCTCCCCTGGCAAAAGCAGCGATCCGCCCCCGCTCTCTTGTCAGAAGAACCACACGTTTGTCGTATTCACCAATGGTAGCTGCCGACAGCACCATGCCCGTCACTCGCTCTTTCACGTTCTCCTCCCTTTCGTGAACCGTATCCGTTCTGCCCGGCGGCGTACCCGCTCCTCTCCGATCCCCGATAACTTAAATAATCTTCCACCCGCCCGGTCCGGGTAAATGTGTTCCAGCTCTCTTCGTTCCTCATATCTTCCTCCTTTGGTATTTTTTTGTTACCAATAGGATGTCCATTGAAATGCTTTGCTATGCTGGGACATTATTCCAAGGTCTATTGCCGGTCCGGGCTGTAACCGTAATTTTTCAGCAAAAAATCACTGTCACGCCAGTCTTTTTTTATCTTGACCCAGAGTTTTAAATTGACTTTCGCCCGGAGAAATTCCTCGATATCCTCCCTGGCGTTTGTGCCGATCTTTTTCAGCATACTCCCCTGTTTGCCGATGATGATCCCCTTGTGAGAATCCTTCTCGCAGATCAGGGTGGCGTCTATATCGTACAGATTTCTCTTCCCCGGCCTCATTTTCATCCGTTCTATGGACACGGCGATGCCGTGGGGGATCTCATCAGACAGAAGGCGCAGCGCCTTCTCCCGGATCATCTCTGCCACGATCTGTCTCTCCGGCTGATCCGTGACCGTATCCTCGTCGTAGAACCGGGGGCCCTCCTGCAGATAGGAAAATATCGTGGTCAGCAAATGCTCCACACTCTCCCCTGTCCTGGCCGAGACCGGCACGATCTCGGCGAAGTCCATCAGATCCTTGTAAGCATCGATGCAGGTGAGCAGTTCATCCTTCCGGATCCTGTCGATCTTGTTCATCACAAGGATCACCGGTGCAGACGAACCTTTCAGTTCCTCCGCGATGTGACGCTCCCCTCTGCCGATAAATGTGGTCGCCTCCACCAGCCAGAGCACCAGATCCACCTCAGAGAATGTGCTCTGAGCCGTCTTCACCATATACTCTCCCAGTTTGTTTTTCGCCTTGTGTATCCCCGGCGTATCCAGAAAAACGATCTGCCCCCGCCGGTCGTGATACACGGTCTGGATCCGGTTTCTGGTTGTCTGGGGTTTGTCGGATGTGATGGCGATCTTCTGGCCAATGATGTAATTCATCAGAGTCGATTTCCCCACATTCGGCCGGCCCACCAGAGCGGCAAACCCGGATTTAAAATTTTCCTCCATGTCCTACCTCTTCTCTTCAACGTCTCTATGACAATTGCTTACCTTAAAATTCGGATTGTCTCGAACAGTTCCCGTGCCCGCTCTACTTTCTCTTCACCGCCCAGCACGCAGATATATCCGTCGGACAGGATGGCCTCCACCATGTCCGCCACTCTCCGAACCGCCCCGCTGTCGGCAGCCAGGACTTCATCCCGCTCTCTCTGTTCCGCCTCCGGGGTGACCTCCGTCATGTACGCCTGGAAAGACCGGTTTCCCGCAGTCCGAGGCGTCAAAGGCGTGTCCATGCGGCTGATGGTGCCGATGATATACTTCATCATCCCTCTCTCATCCTCGGAAAAATTCCTCAGATACTCCGGCACTCCCTGATACACCCGGTTGGTCTCCGCCAGATTCGGATCCCGGTAGGACACAAGATACCCGCGGCCGCTGTCCCAAAAATCACACATGACCCCGTAAGCGCCTCCCTTTACCCGGACTTCATTCCAGAGATAATCATAGCTGAGTATGGTCTTGACCACCTTGAACACACCGCTGTAGGGAATCCCCTTTTCAGCAAAACTGCCGGCTCTGGCTACATACTGGACTTTCCCCGCCGTCTTGAACCCCTCATTTCCCTTCCTCTCCGGCATCTTCCAGAAGGGTTCCACATCGGGCTGGAGAGCGCTCTCGGGCAGCCCGTTCAACAGTACCCCGATATTTTTCTCCAGGCTCTCATAACCCTCATCGTCCGCCGTGATATCAATAAAAAGCCGATCCTTTGTAAAAATCGTATCTGCCAGTTTCTGCAGAACAGCCTTCAGACCCTCTTTTCTCTCGTCAAAATTTTCTTCCAGATCACAGAGGAAATCATACATTCCTATTCCTTTCATCTGCTCCATGTAATAATGGCTTTCAGACAGATAGGAGAGGGCTCTGGAGCTGGCCGTGGTGTGTCCCGTGGCCTGGAGACTGATCTGTCTGGAGGAGCGCACCTCCCCGACAACCTCCCGCAGGCGTTTCTCATCCCCCAGACGGGACAGGGTCATCATCTCTAAAAACAGTTCCAGCACCTTGGCTGTCTTCGGATACAGAACCTTCGCCCCTATCTCGAAAGTCAGACGGATACTGCCATCTTTCCTGCTCTCGTAGACCCCTGTGTTGACAGAGTAGCTCCCCGCGTGGAGCAGCATTTCATTGCTCAGCTCCTGTTTGTCCCGCTTCTCTGTGTCCACAAATCCGATCAATTCGGTCAGGAGACTGATATAGGGCAGATATTCCTTCATATCCTCCACATCAAACAGAAGCCGGATATAGCTGATCCCGTTGGTAAACACGTCATGGTACAGTGTCTTCCGCCCGGCCATCCTCCTCTCCTCATTGTAAAAGGGCCTGGCTTTCTTCCCGATATCCTCCCTGGCGAGGATCGGGATACATTTCAGGGCCTCCGGCGGCGTAGGCTCCTCCTGGTAGGCTTTCAATGCCTTCGTCCGCTCCACGAGCTCCTGCACCTCCTCCGGGGACAGTCCCGCCCGATAGGCAGAGAGCCTCTCCCTCTCCTCCTGATCCATCCGGGCAGTGAGTCCCACCTTCGGCTCCACGCTGACAAAACTCGTATGTGGATTATCCAAAAGCATCTTCTGAATGATATTCTCGAAATACCCCGTGCCAATCCGGCTTTTCAGAAATGCAAAAGTGTCGTTGGCCCGGATATGGATAAAGGGCTTCGTATCATCGTAGAGCCAGCTGTCGAAAATCTGAAGGCCGTACATCAGGCCCTTGGGATAATTGCCAAAATCCGCCTCCCGATACTGAAATTCCATGCAGTTGATGGCCGCACGCAAAGATTTCTCATTGAGTCCGGACTTCACAATGTCCGACAGAGTTTCCCGGATCACTCTCAGGAAATCCTGCTTCTGATCCATCCTGACATTCTTTGCCACTATAGAAAAATAGGGCTGTTTCACACTCTCGTCGTAGCTGCTCTCAATCTCACTGCCTATCCCCGCATCCAGAAGAGCCTGTTTCAGAGGCGCCCCCACCGACTGTACCAGCGTGTATTCCAGCACCCGGAATGCCTGATAGAGATTGCGGTCCAGACTGTCTCCGCAGACGGCGTTGTAACTGAAGTACGCCCTGCCCTCTGTCTCCTCCCCCTCTGTCACGGAATAAAATCCGTTTTTTTCCTGCATCTCATCAAAGGCCGGCTGAGTCTCCACCCGGGAATCCACTTCCAGATAGTCAAAGCCGGACAGGTAGTTTTCGTCCATCCAGTTCAGCTTTTCCTCCATGTCCATATCCCCGTACAGGTAGATATAGCTGTTGCTGGGATGATAATAGCGCCTGTGGAAATCCAGATAATCCTCATATGTCAGATCCGGGATCGCCACCGGGTCTCCCCCGGACTCGACGCCGTAGGCGGTGTCCGGAAAAAGAGACTGCTGGATATTCCTGGCCAGAAGCTGATCCGGAGAGGAATATACCCCCTTCATCTCGTTAAACACCACGCCGTTATATTTCAGCTCCGCATCCGGGCTGTCCAGTTCATAATGCCAGCCCTCCTGCCGGAATATTTTCTCTTCATTATATATATTGGGATAAAAAACCGCATCCAGATACACATGCATCAGGTTCTGAAAGTCTCTGTCATTGCAGCTGGCCACCGGATACACGGTTTTATCCGGGTATGTCATGGCGTTGAGAAATGTGTTCAGCGATCCCTTGGCCAGCTCGATAAAGGGATCTTTCACCGGAAAATCCCTGGAGCCGCACAGCACCGTATGCTCCACGATATGCGCCACCCCGGTGGAATCCCCGGGCGGAGTGCGGAATCCGATAGAAAACACCTTATTGTCATCCCGGTTCTCCAACAGAACCACCCTGGCTCTTGTCTTTCTGTGCTCAGCCAGGTAACCCACGCTTTTCAGCTCCGGCATCTCCTGCCGCTCGATCAGACGATATGCCTTGCAGTTTTCTGTATTCATTCTACAAACCTCACTTTATGATTTTATACTTTTTTCCTATTAAAAATAGTCTGTTATACTTTTCCAACATTTATACAGTAGCACACTTTCAAATTTATTGCAATTATGTAAAAATTCCTTTTGACTTTTCGGCCCTTATATGATATGGTAGTTTTGTGTTAAAAATTTTGTTAGGAGGCAAAACACATGAAAGGTACAGTAAAATGGTTTAACGCCAAAAAAGGTTTCGGATTCATTTCTGACGAAGAAGGAAATGATGTATTCGTACATTTTTCTGCTCTTCAGATGGACGGCTTCAAAGTTCTGGATGAGGGCGATGAAGTAGAATTCGAAGTAATCGATGGAGAAAAGGGGCCGCAGGCTGCAAACGTGACAAAGTTATAATCGAATTTAATGAACCAATTTTTATATATATTTTTATGTAAAAGTTAAGAATTGCAATGGATTATAACAAAAGGGGCTGCATCGTGCAGTCCTTTTTCTTGCCCTCCGCCCCCTGATTGTGGTATCATTATGAAAGGATTTTTCATTACAGATCTAAAATATTGAAGGAAGGATGGAAAAATGAGCAACTATTTTCAAAAGGAAATCGAATGTGCCTCACCGGAGCAGATCCGCGCATGGCAGGACGAACGCCTGGTAAAGCAGGTGAGACACGTGTACGACAATGTACCCTACTACCGTACAAAAATGCAGAACAAGGGATTGGAACCCGGCGATATCCGGTCTGTGGAAGATTTACATAAACTCCCGTTTCTCACGAAAGACGATCTGCGGGATGCTTATCCCTACGGGCTTCTGGCAACTCCCCTCTCAGACTGCGTGAGAATCCAGTCTACCAGCGGTACCACCGGACGCCGCGTGGTAGCTTTTTATACCCAGCACGACATTGATCTCTGGGATGAGTGCTGCGCCCGGGCTATCGTGGCCGCCGGCGGCAGCAAGGAAGATGTGGTACATGTGTGCTACGGCTACGGTTTGTTCACCGGCGGCCCGGGGCTCAACGGCGGTTCCCACAAAGTGGGCAGCCTGACCCTCCCCATGTCCTCGGGAAACACCGAGCGTCAGGTTCAGTTTATGACGGATCTGGGCGCCACGATACTCTGTTGTACGCCCTCCTACGCCGCTTACCTGGGCGAGGCCATCCACGAGAGGGGCCTTCGGGACAAGATCAAACTGAAAGCCGGCATCTTCGGCGCAGAGGCCTGGACCGAGGAAATGCGGCATGACATCGAGGAAGCACTGGGAATCAAAGCCTACGACATCTATGGCCTGACAGAGATATCCGGCCCCGGCGTCTCCTTCGAGTGCTCCGAGCAGACCGGAATGCACATAAACGAAGATCACTTTATCGCAGAGATCATCAACCCCGTCACCGGAGAGGTTCTGCCGGACGGGGAGAAGGGCGAGCTGGTATTTACCTGTATCACCAAGGAAGCTTTCCCGCTTCTCCGCTACCGCACGAGAGACATCGCCGTGCTGAGCCGCAAGAAATGCTCCTGCGGACGCACCCATGTAAAAATGTCCAAACCTCTGGGCCGCAGCGACGATATGCTGATCGT
Source organism: uncultured Eubacterium sp. (assembly GCA_964484225.1). Classification (GTDB taxonomy): domain Bacteria; phylum Bacillota; class Clostridia; order Lachnospirales; family Lachnospiraceae; genus Eubacterium_F. Next base: position 18,966 of record CAZAEM010000027.1, on the reverse strand, counting down.
GAAGGGCGTCAATGTATTCCCCTCACAGATCGAGACCGTACTGATCAACCAGGGGTATGCCGCAAACTATCAGATCATCGTCACACGCAAGAACAACAGCGACCGCATCGAAATCCAGGTAGAACTGACACCCGCCATGGCAGCCGACAACACTCTGGACCTCGAACTGGCCAGGAAGAAACTGGTCTCCGGTCTGAAGGCCATGCTGGGAATCCTGGCCGAGGTCACTCTGGTAGAGCCCAAAGCCATTCCGCGAAGCGAAGGGAAAGCTGTGCGGGTTGTCGACAAGCGAAATCTATATCAGAGCTAAAATGGATCAGAACGAAAACGGATTCAGGGGGATGTTACAAATTCATAACATCCCCCTGAAATTTGTCAAGACATCTCGCTTTGTGCTTTAGGAAAATCACTTTTTTATCTCAACACTCTCATTAAAAACGGAAATCACGCTCTCCGTTATGAATATTTTCTATATATTCCGACGCTTTTTTCTTCACCGTGGGATTGGTGATGACCTCCAGCTGCTCCCGGATCAGTTTCTCCCCCTTTGCCCTGGTATCCTCCGAGGCGTAATCCTCCAGATATTCCTTCAGCGTCATCAGCGCATTGGGCTGACAGCAGTTCACGATCTGACCGGATTTCAACAGGGACATGAATCGGTCTCCGGTGCGCCCCTCCCGATAACAGGCCGTGCAGAAACTGGGGATGTACCCCATACCCAGCAGCCAGTTCACCACCTGATCCAGCGTTCTCCTGTCGCTGACGTCAAACTGCGCGGAGTTCTGTTCCTCCGGCTCCTCCTCCACGTAGCCGCCCACACTGGTGCGGGAACCGCCGCTGATCTGGCTGATTCCCAGATCCAGCACCTTCTCACGGCTTTTCTGAGACTCCCTGGTAGACACGATCATGCCGGTATAGGGCACCGCGATGCGGATAACCGCCACGATCTTCTGAAATATCTCGTCCGATATCCCGTTGTCAAATGTATCCGGGTCAATGTCGTCCGCCGGACACACCCGCGGCACGCTGATGGTGTGGGGGCCCACACCGTACTTGGCCTCCAGATGCTCCGCGTGCATGATGATCCCCACCAGCTCATAGCGGTACATATCCAGTCCAAAGAGCACGCCGCATCCCACATCGTCGATGCCCGCGTCCATGGCGCGGTCCATGGCCTCCGTGTGATACCGGTAATCTTTTTTCGGCCCGGTGGGATGAAGTTTTTCATACCCCTCCCGGTTGTAAGTCTCCTGAAACAAAATGTAGGTTCCGATCCCCGCATCTTTCAGTTTCCTGTAGTTCTCCACAGTAGTGGCGGCAATATTGACATTGACGCGGCGAATGGCCCCGTTTTTGTGGTGTATGCCATAGATGGTGTGGATGCTCTCCAGTATGTATTCTATGGGATTGTTCACCGGATCCTCCCCCGCCTCGATCGCCAGCCGCTTATGCCCCATATCCTGAAGGGCGATCACCTCCTGTTTGATCTCCTCCTGTGTCAGTTTCTTTCTGGCAATGTGCTTGTTCTTCAGATGATACGGGCAGTAGAGACAGCCATTGATACAGTAATTCGACAGATACAGTGGTGCAAACATCACGATGCGCTTGCCGTAAAACCGTTCCTTGATCTCTTTGGCCAGTCTCTCGATCTCCCGGTTCTCCTCCTCCAGTTCACACTCCAGGAGAACGGCAGCCTCCCTGTGGGTGACGCCCTTCATCTCCCTCGCCTTTTCCAGAATAGCGTCGATGACTTCCTTGTTTGCCTTGTTCTCCTGCGCATAGGCCAGCGACTCCTGAATTTCCGCATGGTTTATAAACTCATCGGCCACGCTGGATTTTGGATCATACTTAAACATTCTCCATTCCTCCTGTCCTTTATTTTACATTTTACTTGGTAGCGTAAATTGTCTTGGAACTGACGCCCCGTACCATCCCCAGTTTGCCGGACACGGCGCTGATAATATCATTCTCCGCGTCCAGGATGACACTGATGACAGACAGATTCCTCTCCCGGTAGGGAACTCCCATCCTCCCAACCATGTACTGGCGGTATTCGTGCAGGATCTCATTGATCTGTTCCGCCGCCTCTCCGTCCTCTACTATGATCCCAATGAGAGCAATTCTCTTCTCCATACATTTCCCCCTCCGTCAAACACCAGATAAAAAGTCCGGATATACCTCGTACATCCGGACATAAGATCAACAAGATATGGACAGACCAAACCGGCCTTCCACATTTCATCGCCTTTCTGCTCAGGACGGGCCTTTGCACGTCAGTACGATCTCGCTTTATTTTCCTCAAACACATTTACAACTGCTATATTTATGATAGCATCTTTTAGAAAAATTAACAACCATTTTATTTCCTGATCTTCACCTTCTTCCTCTTACTCCAGCTGCCGTACACTTTCTCTCTGCCATCCAACACATAGGCGCGGACACGGATATAACAGGTTTTATTCTTTTTCAAATTCTTTATTATGAATGTTTTCTTTTTTGTCGTAAGGGAGGATGCTCCCCCGAAGTTCTTTTTGACAGAATACTGAACCTGGTATCCCGCCGCATTCTTCACCTTCTTTTTCAGAGTCACTTTCACTTTGCGTTTCTTTATGTTTTTAACCGACTTGATCACCGGCTTTGACGGTCTGGAAAGACCGGTCTTGCTCTCTGGCCCTGCATCCACATTGCCCGCAGCGGAAACAGCAGTGACATCCGGCGTAATAACGGAACCGGGACTGGCCGGGACAATGGGAGTCGGCGTCAAGTACGAACCATCGACGGACGTGGGCAACGGAGCGGGACTGACTGTCACCTGTACCATCGGCGCCGGAGTCTCTGTCGCCGCAGGACTTGCTGTCGCTGCGGGGCTCGGTGTGGCGGCAGAGCCCTGTGTCGGGCTCACTGTCACCTGCACCGTCGGCACCGGGGTCTCCGATACCGCAGGACTTGCTGTCGCTGCGGGGCTCGGTGTGGCGGCAGAGCTCGGTATCGGGCTCACTGTCACCTGCACCGTCGGCACCGGGGTCTCCGATACCGCAGGACTTGCTGTCGCTGCGGGACTCGGTGTGGCGGCAGAACTCGGTATCGGGCTCACTGTAGGAGTCGTTGTCGGAATTGCTGTGGGCCTCATTGTTGGACTCGTTGTAGGGCTCGTTGTGGGAATCTCTGTCGGTTCCTGGCTCGCTTTCGGTGTGGGCAGGACAATAGGCTCCTCCTCCTTCAACACCAGCGGCGTCCACACATCACTCCCGGACAAATAATACAGGGTTGATCCGGGAACGATCATACTCTTCGTCTCCGCAGAATCTATAAGGATACTTTCTTCCTGATATTGATAAATCCCGTCACTTCCGGAATAATACAGATTTCCGTCAAAGACGCCGCAGGCTCTGGAAGCATCAGGGGAAATCCCCGGGAAAACAGTGGCACTGGTCTGCCCCGGAGTCCACTCATAAACAGATCCGTTTTTCGCGTAATACCATTTGCCATTCCAGAAACACATCTGCGTTTTCAAATCATTTTTCTTTGGAAAAAAATCGTTGTATTCTGTCCCCATGTTGGATAAAAGGGAACCATACTTTTCCTCTGTTTCGGCAAGCATGACATGCCTTGCATCCTCTGGAAACAGAAAATATTCATGGTTAACAAAATCCCGGTCCATATTGGTCGGATCATCCCATGTGACATCAATGTAATACCACCTGTCATTCAGCCTGACCGCATTCCATACGTGGTTTTCTCCTTCGACCTGAACTGTCTCCAGCCCCAGATCCGTGACAGCCTGATTCATCGCCGCAGAGTAGGACTGGCATACGCCCTGCCCATCCAAAACCGTGGCAAGGGGTATGTGATACCTCACGTCCGTCTCATCACTCGTCACGTCAATGGGTGCATACTCCGACATAATGACTAACTTATCGTGAACCAAAAGCAGTTTCTCCTCATCCGTCATAGAACTCTCAAGAGCCTCTTTTTCCAACTGTGCCATCCTGCTCTTGTATCTTGCTATTTTTTCCGGTATCTCATCTTTGACGATGGGGCTGTAAATGGATACTCTGCTGTAGTATTCCCCGGAACTCCGGGTAGAATATGAAAAGGAAATAGCCGTAAAGAAGATGCTGAGACTGGGATACCGTCCCAATACCTGCAGTGTCCACGACAGCAGCTCTTCGTCACGTCCTGTATATTCTAAATTCTCAGAAGACAGGTCAAATGTCACCTTCGTCTCAAGGCCGAAATACCCTCTCGATTCGTATTTAGAAAGCTCCGCCTCCGTGAGCGTTTCCACCTCGGGAGTTTCACCCTCCCCTGTCAGATAATTATTCATCTGAGCATCCAAGGCGGCGCCGTAGCGAAACTCCTCGCTGTTGTAGAACTGTTCATTCTGGTCTCCGTAGCGGTAGAGTTTTTTTGAACTCTTGCTTTCCCGCTTTTCCTCGCCCAGATTGATAACGATACCGCTCACACCGTCGCCATGCTCCGAATATACTACTTTTCCGTACGTGTCCGGCTCCGCCGCGGCGGATCTGGAACTGTCCGCCATGGGAGCCATGCACATGATGAAAAATGCCATGGTCAGAAAAAATGCTGTTGTCCTCTTTTTTGTCATAATCCTGTTCCTCGTTTCATGATTATTGTTGTTTCCCTCATAGGGGGTCTTTTTTCCATTATTATGTTGTCGGAGACTCCTCCGGCTCATCTTCCCATCCCTCAGACACAAAACGCACATTGTACAGTGTCAGTGATGTCTGCACATCGCTTGACCCATCACCTTTCGGTGAAATCATAATCGCCGCAATAGATTTTAATGCTTTTTTGTAATCCGTGATATCAAATCGAACGGTGCGTCTTCCAGTCTTTGTTTCTCCCTCATATTTACCACCATCAATATTTGACCAGATACTGGAGGAATCTGTAAAGGATTTCAGAAACACTTCATCTCCTCCATCCGCCCATGTCTCCACGTCTGCTTCAATGTATTTGTATCCAGACATATCCATCGGCTCGCCGTTTTCCTGGAGTTTCAGCATAAGACCACCGTTATAGGCATTCACGTTGGTAAATGTCACCTGGCCCGGTTCAGACCAGTCCACATCCCGACGGTAATCCTCTTTATTCTTTGTCCCGTCTGCCTCCATCTCTTCTGAAATCGTCAGCACATACGGGGCTGCGGTGCCGGGAATATTCGATGGTTGTGGCGTATTTGGCATTTTGGTAGGTTCCGTCGGCGCCACACTTGGCTTTGCGGTAGCTATTGCCCCCGGTGTCCAGTCCGGGTCCTCCGTCCCGTATTCGTTCAGCGTCACTTCCGTCACCTTACCGTCTTTCACTTCAATCTTCTTCTCTGAACCATCCAGCTTGTAACTGATCTCGCCTCCTGTGGCAGATACCCATGTGACCTTGCCGCCAGCGGCCGTCTCCACACAGATCTGATCCACATTCTCCAGGTCATCCTCATCCACGTCATCCAGCGAGAAGTATACAGAGCGGTCGCCGCTTCCGGCTTCCTCGCCGACCACGACAGCATCCTCTACTGTATCTCCGTCCTTGACCAGACTCAGTTTCACCGTGTCGGTATCCTTCACCTTCACCTTAACATACTTCATCTGTGACAGATTCATCGTCGTATCGCGCTTATCCGCCGGTTTATCCTTCGAAATCTTGTCTACATAGTAGGATGTCACCTTGTTTTCACTGGATGCCACGTTCAGCTGTGCCTCTTCCGCCTCTGAGTTGTACACGATGAAGTGGCCCTCATCCATATCGTCTACCACTTCCTCAGCCAGGAACTCCAGGTCGGTGATGGTATACTCTACTTCCGTCTTCCTGTCAAAGGTATACTGGCTGGACAGGAGCGGATTCTGGTTGGTCTTGATAACGATATAACGCACCTTATCCCAAGCACCGCTGCTGGAGGAATCTGTCAGTTTCTCCAGGGAATAGCACACCGACTCTTCCGCCGGGAGCACACTCTGCGGGTCATCCGGATAATCCGGCCCTCTATAACCGTTCGATGCCTGTTTCAGGTAGTTCATACCGCCGCCCTCATATCTCCAAGGGCAGCTTCCTACATAGAACGGGTAGCTCTTTCCGATCGTGGTTTCCCACCAGTTCATCTCATATCCATTATCCTTCGTCTGATACATATCGAAAGAACTGCTGTAGAATTCCAAAGCCAGAGACCCTGGGCATATTCCCTCTATTTCCACGCCACCGTATTTGCTCACATCTATCTCTCGTCCCAAGTCAAGAACGATACAAACATTCCTGTCATTGAACGTACCTTTCAACTGACCATTCTCTAACTTAAACGTATCTACATCAGACACCGGTGTCTGACCTGCCCCTGTGATTTCCCCTTTGGGCAATAATTTCGTATCCGGACTGTCCAGCACACTGTAATCCTTACTGACTGGCTGCAAGCTGTAGATTTCGATTATCACGCTTGCAGATATCGTCGCATTCTCCTTGCTAATGGCAGTGATGGTCACTCTACCGGTTTTTCCCTTGCTATTCGCTGTCACCAACCCATTGGCATCTACCGTGGCCAGCGTCTCGTCACTGCTCTTCCATACCAGATCCCTCTGGGTCGCATTCGCCGGATCGTATGCTACTTGCACCGTAGCCGAACTTCCCTCCGTCTCTGCTTCCGGATCTCCACAGCTCAGTTTACCGGGCGCATTAACAAACGTCAACTCCCTCAATGGGATCACCGGTTTCGACGTATCTGAAAGAACTGGCATATCTTCTGTTGCCACCGGTGCTGCCGGTTTTGTTGCCTCTGGTTCTGTTTTCACCGGTTCTGGCGTATTCGGCATTTGATTTGGTGTTTTCGTTGAGGAGGGCGTATTATCTCCCTTGTCCTCTTCTATCTCCACTTCATCCTCTTCCTCATCGTCGGAGTCTTTCTTATCTGATGCAGGAAGTTTTACCGTCACCTTTGCCGTCCTTTTATATACCTTCCTGCCCACACTGATTTTTGCTGTTATCTTTGCTGTCCCTTTTTTCTTCCCCTTAAGTGTTATCGAATTTTTACTCTTTTGGGTAAACGCTACAACCTTCTTTCCGCTTTTGTTCACTGTCCAAACGGTTTTCCTGATATTCTTTGACCTGACATTTCGAACCTTCAGCTTCGCCGTTTTTCCTTTCACTATTTTCAGTCTTGTTTTGTTTAGTTTCGGTTTTACCGATTTGGCTTCCACTGAAGCAGGAGCTGTAGTGACTGCTACGATGACAGCCAGCATCAGTGCCAGTGCGCGCATGTGTTGTCGTTTTCTCATTTTTTTCATATTCTTTCTCCCCTCTACCATAAAATATTTATGGCTATAACAACAACTGACAGACATATTGTACCTGTCATTCTCTATTCAGTTTAGCATATGCTTGCTTTGATAACAAGAAATAAATATTTTTCTGGGTACTAAAAGATCCCTGTATCTATTGTGTAATCAAGTGATTGTAACACTCTTTCTATGTACAAAAACAAGGCACAGTCGGGAAAGAATAATATCTCCGGCCACAATATTGCACACCTACGAAAGAACCTCATTCCAAAAACCTCTCAGCGCGCTCTCGCTGACAAACTTCAATTGGAAGGATTGGAACTGGATAAAAACGCTATCCAGCGAATCGAATCCGGACAGCGTTTTGTGACCGATATCGAGCTGAAATATTTTGCCAAAATTCTGAATGTTTCCTATGAAGAACTATTGAAAGAATAACCGATGAAAAGAATGTCAAAAAAATAAAGAACAGACAGGGGGCGGCGGTTCAAAGCCGCCCCCTGCTCACGTCTCGCAGAATGAAATCTATTTCCTTCTATAACGCTGATTTTTACTATTCGGTTTATCCGGTATCGTCCGCTCAACCAAACCGAGTTCTAAAGCCGGATCTAAATAATTTTTTCTAAAGGTTGGCCTGTGATTCAGTCCAATTCTACTCATAATCTCCACCGCAGACAATGTATCATCTCCGATCACTTCAATTAGTTTTATCAGATTAGGATTATCTGTTTTGACTTGGTCGGTATCTTGGTCGGTATCTTGGTCGGTATTGTCTTCATAATCTTTCAAAGTATCACGAATTACATGTAACATCATTTGAACAAATTCACTACTATCGCCATTCTTATCTGATTTTCCCAGAGCGTCGTAATACTCATTCTGTCTTGTACGAATTAAATCTTCGATGGGAAGCCAATAAAAAATCTCCTTCCATTCCCCCAGCAAAACTGTATGCCATAGTCTGCCCATACGCCCGTTTCCATCTGCAAAGGGATGGACAAACTCAAACTCATAATGAAATATAGCACTTTTTATTAAAGTCTGCAAATCTGATTTCTGATACCAACTGATCAAATCCTTTAACTGTCCGGCTACAAACTCTGCAGGCGGTGCCACATGAATTACCCTGTCGCCTTCATACACACCTACAGCCCCGGAACGAAACTTTCCATTTTCTTTAATCAAATCCTGCATCATAAGTCGATGAGCTTTCAAAAGATCATCTATGGAATAAGGATTCAGTGACAACATAAGTTCATATGCCTGATAAGCATTTTGAACTTCTTTTATTTCATTTGGATTTCCCAATACTCTTTTCCCGTTAATAATTGCCGTCACTTGTTCCCTGCTAAGCGAATTATGTTCTATCGCAAGGGATGAGTGAATTGTTCTGATTCGATTTTCTTTCCTAAGTCTGGGCGTGACATTATCCGGTTGAAGAACAGTAATCCTGCCAAGCAGCTCGCTAATAGACATAAGTAAATCTATGATAGAATTGCTCATGTGAAACGGCGGTTCATAATAATCCATCCTGTTTATCCCTCCTTCTATAAGCAAAAACGGTCAAATCAACCAGGCCGGCACATACCAGTTTTTTTCATCCACAGGCAGCAAATCGTTTGCCATGCAGATCACATTTCCTGTCCCGATCTCTACCTTCAGGGACTCCAAACCTCCGAAACTTTCTTCCCGGGTCACAGGCTCTAAAACCTTGAAATTCTTGATTGCTGTCCTGCCGGGGGAGGCCGCCTTTTTCATTTCGATCGGGGAAAGCACGCCATTTTGATAGATCAGAAGATCTATTTCCTTTTGATCTTTATCCCTGTAATAGTAGAGCGGGGGTTCTTTCCCTGCGTTCAAATAGCTCTTGTAAATTTCCGAAAACACATAACTCTCAAAGAACGCGCCGGACATTGCTCCCTTTTCCAGCACTTCGGGATTCCCCCATTTTAAGAGATATGCGGCCAGACCCGTATCTAAAAAGTGAAGCAGGGGCATTTTGACCACTCGTTTCAGGGTATTGTTGTGGTATGGCTGCACAAGGGCAATCACATGAGATGAGGCCAGAATAGAAAGCCATTTTTTTGCTGTTGGCGCTGAAATACCGGCGGCATTTGCCAGCTCCTCATAGACAACAGGCTTCGCGGTACGGGCAGCAACAATCGTCATAAACCCAAAAAACTGCATTTCATCGGCAACCTGAGCAAGATCGCGAATGTCTCTTTGCAGGAATAATGCGGGGTCATGTTTTGCCAGATATTATGCCATGACGTTCTCTCCCTTCATTACCGTGCAAGTAAACTCTGGCAGCAAGATTCGTCCAAACTAAATTGCCATTTTATTATAGCCGGATTTTTTATCCAATGTCAAGAGCATTCTGCGTCAGATACCCGTCAAAAATGAGAGAATGTCAAATTTACTCTGACATCCTCTCATTTTTGTTCATTTTGTCTACCTCAAATCCATTTCACGAAATCCATTACCCGTTCAACTGCGCAAGCCTTTCCCGAACCTGGGCCATCATACCCTCGTATTTCTCCAGTTTCGCCCTTTCCTCCGCAATTTTTTTCTCCGGCGCCTTGTTCACGAAGTTGGGATTGCCGAGCATCCCCCTGGAGCGTTTCAGTTCTCCCTCCAGCTTCTTCTCCTCCTTTTTCAGACGCTCTATCTCTTTTTCGATATCCACCAGTTCCTCAAAGGGAATGTAGATTGCTCCGTCCGTGATCGCAACCGATACCGCAGAGTCATCAATGCCGGACTTATCTCTCTGGAAGATCACGTCGCTGGCATAGCCCAGAGTGGCGAAGAACACCTTGCTGTCCTCGAATACCTTTAGCACCTCATCCTTTTCCGACACAACGATCACCGACGCTTTCCGGCTGGGGGGCACATTCATCTCCCCGCGGATGTTCCGGATTCCCTTCACCGCCTCCTTGATACGCTCCACCTTCGCCTCATCCTCAGCGAAATTGCGGCTGTCCGTGTACTCCGGCCACGGGCTTACCATGATGGAAATCTCCTCGCTGTCCATCAGTGTACAGTAAATCTCTTCCGTGATAAACGGCATATAGGGGTGGAGAAGTTTCAAAGCCTCTGTCAGCACCGTCTTCAATGTGTAGAGGGCGGCGGCCTTTGTGTCATCTGTCTCGCTGTAGAGACGGGGCTTCACCATCTCGATATACCAGTCGCAGAACTCTTCCCATATGAAATCATAAATCTTCTGCACAGCGATGCCCAGTTCAAATGTCTCCATCAGCGCCGTCACATCTCTCACCAGGTTGTTTACCCTGGAGAGGATCCAGTGATCCGCCTGAGTCAGCTGCTCTGCCGTGACATGCTCATAATCCAGTCCCTCATTCTGCGCAAAGTTCATCATGATAAACCGGGAGGCGTTCCACACTTTGTTGGCAAAGTTCCGGCTGGCTTCCACCCGCTCCCAGTAAAAACGCATATCATTTCCCGGCGCGTTTCCGGTGACCAGGGTGAGACGCAGGGCGTCCGCCCCATATTTGTCGATGACCTCCAGGGGATCGATGCCATTCCCCAGGGATTTGCTCATCTTTCTCCCCTGGGAATCCCTCACCAGTCCGTGGATCAGCACCGTATCAAAGGGCACCTGCCCTGTGTGCTCCAGACCGGAGAACATCATTCGCATTACCCAGAAAGGAATGATATCATATCCGGTCACAAGCGTGCTGGTGGGGTAAAAATATTTCATCTCCTCCGTCTCATCCGGCCAGCCCAGAGTGCTAAAGGGCCAGAGTGCCGAGCTGAACCAGGTATCCAGTGTATCCGGATCCTGCCGCATCGGCTTACCGCATTTCGGGCAGACTGCGCTGTTTTCCTTCGTGACAACCAGCTCACCGCAGTCATCGCAGTAGAAAGCCGGAATCTGATGCCCCCACCACAGCTGTCGGGAAATACACCAGTCACGGATATTCTCCAGCCAGTGGAAATAGGTCTTGTTGAAATGATCCGGCACAAAATTCGTCTTGCCTTCCTTCACCGCGTTGATGGCCGGCCCCGCCAGCGGTTTCATTTTCACAAACCACTGCTTGGATACCCGCGGCTCCACCGTAGTTCCGCAGCGATAACAGGTCCCCACATTGTGGTCGTGGTCCTCCGTCTTCACCAGGGCACCCTCCGCCTCCAGATCGGCCACTATAGCCTTTCTGGCCTCGTAGCGGTCCATACCGGCGTATTTTTCATAATCCTCTACGATTTTTGCATCCTCTGTCATCACATTGATGATGGGGAGGTCGTGGCGCAGTCCGACTTCAAAGTCGTTTGGATCGTGAGCCGGGGTGATCTTTACCACGCCGGTACCAAATTCCATATCCACATAGTCGTCGGCGATCAGCGGGATCTCTCTGTGTACCAGCGGCAGGATCAGCGTCTTGCCCACCATGTCCTTATATCTCCCGTCATTCGGATTTACCGCCACTGCCGTGTCTCCCAGCAGGGTCTCCGGACGGGTGGTGGCCAGATTGATATAACCGCTGCCGTCCGCAAAGGGGTAGCGCAGATGCCAGAAATGTCCTTTCTGATCCTCGTACTCCACCTCGGCGTCGGAGATGGAAGTGAGACAGTGGGGACACCAGTTGATGATGCGCTCCCCCCGGTAGATCAGTCCCTTGTTGTACAGGTTGACAAACACCTCTTTCACCGCCCTGTTGCAGCCCTCGTCCATGGTAAAGCGCTCCCGGTCCCAGTCGCAGGAGGAGCCCATCTTCTTCAACTGGGATACAATGCGTCCGCCGTAGGTCTTCTTCCAGTCCCAGGCCCGCTCCAGAAACTTCTCCCGGCCGATGTCCTCCTTGGTCAGGCCCTCCTCCTTCATCGCCTCCACGATCTTGGCCTCCGTGGCAATGGATGCATGATCCGTCCCCGGCATCCAGAGGGTCTCATACCCCTGCATACGTCTGAAACGGATCAGGATATCCTGAAGGGTATTGTCCAATGCGTGCCCCATGTGGAGCTGACCCGTAATGTTTGGCGGGGGAATCACAATGGTGTAGGGTTTCTTATTCGCATTTACCTCCGCGTGAAAATATTTTTTGTTGATCCATTTGGCATACAGGCGGTCCTCAATGTCCGCCGGATCGTATGTCTTTTCCAGTTCCTTTTTCATTTCCAACCTCCATAATCATAAATCTGCAATGAATAACAAAAGAGCCTGCCATATGACAGACTCTGAAAATTCTCTCGCTGCCACGGCACGCCTAAAGGACGACAGATGCCGTGGTACCACCTTTATTCAAACACCGGAAACACGAAAGTATCCGGTATTCCTCATTGCGTCCATAACGGAACGACCCGTCGCCTCCTACTTTCGAGACTCCACAGGGGAAATCTCCTGTTCAGAAGCGCTGTTTGGAAGCTACCTTCCACAGCCTCTGCTCCAAAGGGTCTTCCAGCCAGTGAACCCTTCTCTCTGTCGAGGACAGCCGTGTACTCCTCTCCCGCACTACATTTTCTCAATCCCCATAATACATTATGAAAAAGGGACTGTCAAGGGATAGGCCTGCTAAATTTAAGCATTTTTTCGGCAAGCAGTTGATTAAACTGAAAAAAAGAGGTACAATCAAATACGAAAAGACGGAAAGGAGAAGTTACCGGAATGAAAGCATACACGGATATGTCACGCGATGAACTCCTGACATTAAAAGCAGATTTGGAGGAGCAGTACAAGGAAGAGGAGAAAAAAGGTCTTTCCCTGAACATGGCAAGAGGCAAGCCGGGCGCATCCCAGCTGGTATTGTCCATGCCTATGCTGGATGTGATCAACCACAGTTCGAATATGTACACCCTGCTGGGAAACGATACCCGGAATTATGGCGACTGGGATGGAATTGGCGAGTGCCGGCAGCTGATGGCGGATATGCTCGGGGTGAAAAAGGAGAATGTGGTAGTGTGCGGAAACTCCAGCCTGAATATCATGTACGATACGGTTGTCCGCTCGATGGTCAAGGGCGTAAACGGCTCCACGCCATGGTGCAGGCTGGATAAAGTAAAATTTCTGTGCCCGGTGCCGGGATATGACAGGCATTTTAAGATCACTGAGCTGTTCGGGATCGAGATGGTCAATATCCCGCTGAACGAGGACGGCCCGGACATGGATATGGTGGAGAGCTATGTAAACCATGACGATTCTGTCAAGGGGATCTGGTGCGTCCCGAAATATTCGAACCCCACCGGAATATCCTATTCCGATGAAGTTGTGCGGCGTTTCGCCAACCTGAAACCGAAAGCGGCGGATTTCCGCATTTTCTGGGACAATGCCTACTGCATCCACCACCTGTACAAAGAAGAACCGGTGGAGATTTTAAATATTCTGGAGGAATGCGAGAAAGCCGGCAACCCGGACATGGTATACATCTTTGGCTCCACCTCAAAAGTAGCCTTTCCGGGCTCCGGGGTATCGGCCATCGCCACCTCCCTTGAGAATATGGAGTACCTGAAAAAATTCATGACAACCCAGATCATTGGGCACGACAAGATCAACCAGCTGCGCCATGTCAGGTTCTTCCAGAACATCGACGGCATGAATGCCCATATGAAAAAACACGCCGCGCTCCTGCGGCCAAAGTTTGAGGCCGTGATAAATATTTTAGAATCCGAGCTTGCCGGTCTTGGGATCGGTACCTGGACAAACCCAAAGGGCGGGTATTTCATCTCATTTGACGCACTGCCGGGGTGCGCAAAATCCATCGTCGGAAAATGCGCTGATCTTGGCATGGTCTTAACCGGAGCAGGCGCAACTTTCCCCTACGGAAAGGACCCCGAAGATTCCAACATACGTATTGCACCCTCCTTCCCGGAACCGGAAGAAATGGTGGAGGCAACCAGGGTGTTCGTCCTCTGCGTAAAGCTTGCTTCCGTGGAGAAACTGCTGGAGGGGAATCCGGCGTAACACCGGGATCCAATCTTTTGTTTGATTAAATTTGCGTGATTAAAATAGATCAATAAAAATGATTAAATTTAATCATTGCTATTTTCACCTCCCTGTGATAGGATGTAGTGTATCAAATGCAAGGATGAGGAATAGTAGCTGTCCTACTTCTCCCAGAGAGCTGCCGGCCGGTGCAAGGCAGTAGAGGAAATACAGTGAACTCGCCTCGGAGCTGTGTGGTTGAACAGGCAGTAGATCACACCGGGATATCCTCCGTTACAGGGATAAAGCATGATAGTGCTGATGAGGGCATGCGAGAGCATGAAGTAGAGTGGTACCGCGAAAGCCGACAGTCTTTCGTCTCTACAATCGAAACGGTTGTGGAGTCGGGAGTTTTTTTTCGCTCGATTCACACCGCCCGACCGGACAGAAAAATCCGGCAGGAAATCAGAGAATGGAGGAAAATAGAAATGAAAAATTATGACAAGTATGAGAGAGCCTATTTCATGCCGCCGGAATGCACCTATGACTGGGTGAAAAAAGATTACATCGACAAACCGCCCATCTGGTGTTCCGTGGATCTGCGGGACGGCAACCAGGCTTTGATCGAACCCATGAGCCTGGATGAAAAACTGCAGTTTTTCCAGATGTTAGTGGATATCGGATTTAAGGAGATCGAAGTGGGCTTCCCCGCCGCCTCCGAGACGGAGTACGAATTTATGCGGGCCCTGATCGACCGCAATATGATCCCTGACGACGTGACCGTGCAGGTGCTGACTCAGGCGAGGGAGCATATCATCAAGAAGACCTTCGAGGCCGTGAAGGGCGCTCCCCACGCGGTGGTACATTTGTACAATTCCACCTCTGTCGCCCAGCGTGAGCAGGTCTTTAAGAAATCCAAGGAGGAGATCAAACAGATTGCCGTGGACGGTGCAATTCTCTTAAAAAAGCTGGCTGACGAGACAGACGGCAGTTTCTCTTTCCAGTACAGCCCGGAGAGTTTCCCCGGCACAGAAGTGGATTACGCCGTGGAGGTCTGCAATGCCGTTCTGGATGTGTGGCAGCCCACAGAGGACAATAAGGCGATCATCAACATCCCTGCCACCGTGGAAAATGCCATGCCCCATGTGTTTGCCACCCAGGTGGAATACATCCACAAACACCTGAAATACCGCAACGCCGTGATACTGTGCCTGCACCCCCACAATGACCGGGGCAGCGGTGTAGCCACCTCAGAACTCGGCGTGCTGGCCGGAGCGGAGCGCATCGAGGGAACCCTGTTTGGAAACGGGGAGCGCACCGGCAATGTAGATATCGTGACACTGGCCATGAACATGTTTACCCACGGCGTGGATCCGGGACTGGATTTCTCCAACATGCCAAAAATCCGGGCCAATTATGAAAAATTCACCCGGATGCACGTGTATGAACGCCAGCCCTACGCCGGCGACCTGGTCTTCACCGCCTTCTCCGGCTCCCATCAGGACGCCATCGCCAAGGGAATGCAGTGGCGGGAGGACAAGAAACTGAAACTCTGGAGTGTCCCCTATCTGCCGGTGGATCCGAAGGACGTGGGCCGCACCTACGACAGCGACGTGATCCGCATCAACAGCCAGTCGGGAAAGGGCGGCGTAAACTACATCCTGAAACAGAATTTCGGCATCTCACTGCCCGACGCCATGCGCGAGGAAGTGGGGTATCTTATGAAACACGTGTCCGACAAAGAACACAAGGAACTGTCGCCCCAGTGGGTGTATGAGATCTTTGAGGATCACTACATCCAGCCCACCCCCTATTTTCAGATAACGGAGTGCCACTTTAAGCAGGTGGACGGCATCATGGCCGAGGCCACCATCGCCTGCGGGGACAAGAAGACCATCGTGGATGCCAACGGAAACGGCCGCTTAGACGCGGTAAGCAATACCATCAAGCAGTATTTCGGCGTCAGCTATCAGCTGTCCTCCTATGAGGAGCACGCTCTGACTCAGGGCTCCTCCTCCAAGGCCATCGCCTACGTGGGCGTCACCTGCCAGGGAGAGATATACTGGGGAGTCGGCATGGACGAGGATATTATCAAGGCCTCTATCCACGCTCTGTGTGTGGCCGTAAACAAACTGCCCGCCATCCGGGAAAACGAATCCTGCAAAGACGAGCGGCTGATCAGTATGCTGAACTACATCCAGGCCAACTACCGGGATGTGACTCTGGAAGCCATGGCGGAAAATTTCCACCTCTCAGAGCCGTATATCAGCAAATATATTCACGAGAAATCGGGGAAAACCTTTGTGGAACTGCTGACCAACGTGCGGCTGAAAAAAGCCCGGACACTCTTAAAACACGGCAATATGACAGTGGAGAACATCGCCGTGTCCGTGGGGTATCCCAGTGTGGAACATTTCAATCGGATATTTAAGAAAAAATACGACATCACCCCGGTGGAATACCGGAACAAACGATAGGTCGGATACCTTTTGGATCCGGCGGCCGCAGATCATCTGCGGCCGCCGGATCTCATTCTTTCCTCTTCCATGTGCGCAAAACGTTTTTTTCCTCCCTGGGCACCCGATTGGATTCTATCATTTTCCGGATCGCCCGGTTGTAAGTGGAGGCTGTCAGATGGTTTTCCCCTGTGAGCAGACCTTTCGTCTCCTCCGGAAATTTCGCATAGGCCGTGGCGATGGCCCAGGCGATCCCCATACTGGCATAGTAACTGTCGTCACAGAGGGAATCCAAAACGCCCATCACCCTCTCTATGTATTCCGGCAGGAGATACTGGTCCATCAGCATAACCGCCACCACCCGGATCTCGTATTCTCTGCGGGAATCTCTGTATTCCATCAAAAAATCCCAGAAGGGCTCCCTCTCCTCCGGTTTCAGTTTGATCGTGGAGCAGACACAGTCATTCACAGACCAGTTTTTTATCCTGGGGACAAAACGGCGGAAATGTTCGATCCGCTCTCCGATATCCATCTTCCCGTATCCGATCACCATCCCGGCAATCATGGTCTCCTCGAAATAGTCATCACCGGATTCCGAGAGAAAACTGCGCCAGTCGTCTCTCGCCAGCTCCCTGGCCTTCTTTCTCAGCACCGGAATCCTCACCCCCAGCATGTTGTCACAGCCGGGAATGAGGCCCGCCGAAAAATCTTTGTAATCACCCGCCGCCT
Organism: uncultured Eubacterium sp.; assembly: GCA_964484225.1. Taxonomy (GTDB): domain Bacteria; phylum Bacillota; class Clostridia; order Lachnospirales; family Lachnospiraceae; genus Eubacterium_F. The sequence goes on along the minus strand of CAZAEM010000027.1, from coordinate 1,624 downwards.
CAGCCAGCAGCCATTGGTGTAATTCCTGCCTTGATATCATCCTTCGCGATCCTCTCTTTCCTGTAATCTTCATCCTTACCGGATATAGAACATATCTCCATACAACAGCCACATGGCACGGAACAAACGCATGATCTGCCACACGCCGATGCCCTTCAGACCGTACTCGTCCAGCAGGCTGTATTTCGCCCGGAGGCTCCTCACATCCTCAAACCAGACCTCGTGTTCCCTGCCGTCGCGCATATAGGTGAAATAAGGTGACTGAGCCAGCTCATCATACCGGATACTGACACTGTTTTCAATGGCGATCTGCACCGCCTCCACATGGCCGATAGTCACCGCCCGGCTCTCTCCCCGGACATAGGGCAGGGTCCAGTCGTAGCCGTAGTTGGGAATCCCCAGGTTTATCTTATCCGGGGACATCTCCGTCAGCGCGTACTCCAGAACCTGGCGCACCTTGTTCAGAGGGGCCACCGCCATGGCCGGGCCGTAAGTGTATCCCCACTCATAGGTCATCAGTAACACCTCATCTGCCGCCTCAGCCAGCCCCCGGTAATCCTTCCCCTCATAGAGAAGTCCCGGCTGGTCCGCACTGGTCTTCGGGGCCAGGGCCACGCTGACCCGCCGACCCGCTTCATTCATCCTCTGGCGGAGTTCCCCCACGAAGGCGGTAAACCGGTCTCTGTCCTCTGCCAGGATATACTCGAAATCCACGTCCACGCCCCCGTATCCCTCCGTCTCCGTCTCGGCCAGGAGATTCCGGATCAGGTTCTCTCTCGCCTCATCGCTCAACAGAACTTCGTGGATCAGATTGTTATTGAACCGCCCGTCGGCTCCCAGGGGCGTCAGTGTGAGGACAGGCTCAGACTCTCTTTCCACAGCGGCATCCAGCATCCACCGGGGATCCCGCCCCGGCGGGATCAGCTGACCCTCTGTGGTAAACCCATAAGAAAACACAAAAAGGTACGTGAGATAGGGCAGGGTCTCCTGCAGCACCCAGGGACTGATAAAGGGATAGGCATACCCGCCCGCCGTCACGATGCGCCGCTCCACGCCGGATGTCCCGGCAGGTATCAAAAGCGCCTGACCCACCGCCAGCCGGTAGGGGTAGGGAATCTGATTCGCGTAAGATATTTCTGCTATGGTGGTATCGAAACTCCCGGCAATCCGGTCTATCGTATCACCGCTCTGCACCACATAGATTTCCATATTTTTGCCTTTTCTTTTATTCTATGATGCCAAAAGCAAAAGGGACCGTATCCAATACAGTCCCTCTCTGTTTCATGCTGGTAACCGGGATCGAACCGGTACGGGTGTTTCCACCCACAGGATTTTAAGTCCTGGGCGTCTGCCAGTTCCGCCACACCAGCATCTTGCCAATATCCGTTTTCATACTGGCAAAACGACCCAGATGGGACTCGAACCCACGACCTCCGCCGTGACAGGGCGGCGCTCTAACCAACTGAGCCACTGGGCCAGAATATAGTAAAAAATGGACCCTCGGGGACTCGAACCCCGGACCGTCCGGTTATGAGCCGGATGCTCTAACCAACTGAGCTAAAGGTCCTTATGACCCCTACGGGAATCGAACCCGTGTTACCGCCGTGAAAGGGCGATGTCTTAA
>CAZAEM010000026.1:0-33933 GCA_964484225.1 uncultured Eubacterium sp. | reverse complement strand
GTTGCTCTTTTTTCGATTGCTCAATCTGTGATACTTCACTAAAGAATTATACCACGCACACTCCGAATTAGGTGTGGTCTTCAATCCTTCCTCTGCCTTTGCACAGTCAATCAGCAGAATATATCCTGCATAAGTGCATATATCAACGATACAAGATACTAAACCTTTCGATACAGTCGTATGGTCAATATGACGGCAGCGAAAAAAGCGATGATCTCCGCAAAGGGGAACACCAGCCAGACAAACTGCTCTGCCCCCTGCATTCCGGCCAGGATGGCGGCAGGGGGAATCACTCCTACGATCAGGCGCAGCAGAGAGATGATCAAAGAGTTTGCGCCGTTTCCCAGTGCCTGACAGACGCCCTGCAGGATGATATTGACTCCGGCAAATACGAAGCCAAAAGAGATGATCTGCAGCGCGCGTACGCACAGGTCGGAGACGGTTTCGGACAGTGCGAAGATGCCCACGATCTGTGAGTCGAAACACTGGAATAAAATGAATCCGAAGACCATGATAACGGTGACAAAGATCAGGCCATAGCGTATGGTGTTCCGGATACGCTCCCGGTTTCCGGCGCCATGGTTGAATCCGATGATGGGCACGGAGGCATTGTTTAGCCCGAATGCCGGCATGAAAATAAAACTTTGCAGTTTATAGTACACGCCGAAGGCGGTCACTGACGCATCAGAAATGCCGGCCAGGACAAGATTCATCCCGTAAGTCATAAAACTGGTGAGGGCCTGCATCAGAATGGCGGGGGCGCCAACCCGGAGTATTTTTTTTATGATCTTTTTTTGGGGGTACAGGTACTGACGTTTATGAATCAATTCATTGTTCCGACGGAAGTGAAGAGTACCGCTGACTAAGATAGCGCAGCACTGGCCGATCACCGTAGCGATGGCCGCCCCGGAGACTCCCATGGCAGGCAGTCCCAGATAACCGAAGATAAATATGGGGTCTAAAATTACATTGATGATTGAACCGGTGAGCTGTCCGATCATGGAGAACGTAGTCTTACCCGTGGCCTGCAGGAGTTTCTCAAAACATTTCTCCCCCATGTTTCCGAAACTGAGGCAGGTGACAATGCGAAGGTAGGAGATGCTCAGACTCATGACGGTTTCATCCGCTGTCTGGCCGGCAACGTATGCCCTTACACCCAGTAGACCGAATAGCAGTAAAATGATATAATAAAAGAAATAGAGAAACATGGCATTGCCGGCTGTCCGGCTCGCCTCCTCCCGGTCCCCCCTGCCGAGAGAGTGGGAGAGGGCGGCTCCGACGCCGACGCCGGTGCCTACAGTGAGGGCCACCATCAGCATTTGTACGGGGAAAGCGAGGGTCAGGGCGTTGACTGCCGCATCCCCCATGTTGGGAATGCGGGCGACAAAAAAGCTGTCAACAATATTATAGAGTGCCTGCACAAGCATGGACAGCATCATTGGCGCGCCCATGGACAACAAGAGTTTTCCCTCATGCATTTGTCCCATCTTGTTCGTTTTTTCCATTGGTATCATGCATCCCTTTCTGTAGTAGTAGCCGGGTATTCCGTCAATTATTTTTTACAAACAAATACTACTTTATTGCCGGAGTGAAGTCAAGAAGAAATCCATGAAAAGGGAGGAAAGAGATCATGCAATACACATGGAAATATGAGTCGCCTCTTGGCGGTATTCTGCTGACCGCCGATGAGACAGGGCTGACCGGCCTGTGGTTGGATGGGCAGAAGCATTTCGCCCGCTGTCTCCATGAGGAACACGAGGAGAGAGAGGTGCCTGTGCTGAAGCAGGCGGGAAGATGGCTGGATATTTATTTTTCGGGGAGAGAGCCGGACTTTGATCTGCCCCTCCATCTCACGGGTACGGAGTTCCAGAATCAGGTATGGAAAATACTGTGCAGCATCCCCTACGGTCAGACGAGAACCTATGGCAGTATCGCAAAGCAGCTGGCGGGGGAGAGAGGACTGGAGCGAATGTCGGCCCAGGCGGTCGGCGGTGCGGTATCGCGCAATAAAATATCGATCATCGTGCCCTGCCACAGGGTAGTCGGCTCCAACGGCAGCCTCACCGGGTATGCAGGGGGGATTGACAAAAAGATCGCTCTCCTGAAATTGGAAAAGGGGTATCGGGATACCTTTTTTGTTCCCAAAGGGAGTACGGCAGGAGAATAATTAACATTAATTAAAAAGTAATAAATTTCTAAAAAATGTAACATTCTTGTAATAATTTTTAATATATTGCATATACTTTAAGTAATAGAGGTGAAGTTTATTCAGGAGATTTTGCCGGAAATGAGGTGTATGCGATTTGAAAGAAGTTCGTAATAAAGTTGTAGCAATTCTGTATATCCTGCTGGTGTCCGCCATCTTTATCGGCTGGTATCCCCAGGTTCAGGCAGAGCCGGGCCGCCTGTACAAAACGGCCAGTCAGCTTGGTACGGCAGTGGAATCCATGTGTCTTCTGGAGGAGAACGATCAGCTGTTCTGGCAGGGTGTGGCGGAGACATCGGAGGAAGCCCGCCGGGAGAATGAACAGATGGATGAGGAGTACCGCCGTGCCACCACGGAGATCAGGAGACTGAAACCAAAGAAGATAAAAGAGATAGCGGCTGTGTCCGCCAGTGCGGAGAGCCGCCGCATCCTGGAGCGCATTGTGGAAGCGGAAGCGGGAGACCAGGATCTGAAGGGCAGGGTTCTGGTGGCAAACGTGGTGCTAAATCGTGTAAAATCAAAAAATTTTCCCAATTCTGTAAAAAAAGTGGTGTTCGCCCATCGTCAGTTTTCCCCGGTTTCTAATGGAAGTTACTATAGTGTGTCGGTCTCTTCTACGACCAGGAGGGCCGTTCAGGCGGCACTGGACGGCCGCGATTACTCCAGGGGAGCGCTGTATTTCATGTGCCGCAGCGCTTCGAGTCCCGGCAATGTGTCGTGGTTTGACAGGGATCTGACCAGGCTGTTCAAGTATGGGTGCCATGAATTTTACCGGTAGCCGGAGTTTTGACCATAAAGAATCCCCCTGCCTCTTGTAAAACTGGTTCAAACATGATATTCTAACATCATCATTATATTTACAGTAAAGGATGGATTTCATATGAGTATCATGTATAAAAGTACAAGAAGCAACAGTGAGAAGGTGACGGCCTCCCAGGCGATCCTGAAGGGGCTGGCGGACGACGGAGGGCTGTTTGTGCCGGAGCGGATCCCGGAACTTGACATTCCCCTGGCGATGCTCTCGGATATGAATTATCAGGAGACCGCCTACGAGGTGATGAAACTGTTCCTCAGTGATTTCACGGAGGAGGAGCTGAAGACCTGTATCTGCGGCGCCTATGACGACAAATTCGACACCGGCGAGGTGACGCCTCTGGTGGAGAAAGACGGCGCATACTATCTGGAGCTGTTCCACGGAAAGACCATCGCCTTCAAGGACATGGCCTTGTCCATCCTGCCCTATCTCATGACCACGGCGGCGAAGAAAAACGGCGTGGAGAATGAGATCGTGATCCTGACCGCCACCTCCGGGGATACCGGGAAGGCGGCGCTGGCGGGATTCGCGGACGTGAAGGGTACCAGCATCATTGTGTTCTATCCGAAGAACGGCGTCAGTCCGATCCAGGAGAAACAGATGGTCACCCAGAAGGGGGAGAATACCCATGTGGTGGGGATCATCGGGAATTTTGACGATGCACAGACCGGAGTGAAGAAGATGTTTAACTCCAGGGAGCTGGCGGAGAGGATGGATGCCAGGGGCTATCAGTTTTCCTCGGCAAACTCCATCAACATAGGCCGCCTTGTGCCGCAGATCGTATACTATGTATACGCCTACGGCAGGCTCCTGAAACAGGGCATGGCCTGCGGCGAGCGGATCAACGTGGTGGTGCCCACCGGGAATTTTGGAAATATCCTGGCGGCGTACTATGCGAAAAATATGGGACTTCCCATCGAGACGCTGTACTGCGCCTCCAATGAGAACAAGGTGCTGTATGACTTTTTTGGCACGGGAAAATATGACAGAAAGAGGGAGTTTATCCTCACCTCATCCCCTTCCATGGATATTCTGATCTCCAGCAACCTGGAACGGCTGATCTACCGGATCGCCGGGGAGGACGCCGACAGGACGAGATCTTTCATGGACGCGCTGACGGAGAGGGGCGAGTATGAGATCACGGAGGATATGAGAGAGAAACTGGATTGCTTTGTGGGGGGATTTGCCACCGAGGAGCAGACGGCGGAGGCCATCCGGCGTCTCTACGACAGGGCGGCCTATATCGTGGATACCCACACCGCCGTGGCATCCCAGGTGTACTATGACAGGGCGGCGGGGGAAGGTGTGAAGACCGTGATCGCCTCCACCGCCAGTCCCTACAAATTTACCCGGTCAGTGATGGATGCCATAGACAGGGAGAAATACGATGACATGTCTGATTTTGAACTGGTGGATGAGCTGAACAGGCTTTCCGGCGTGCCGGTGCCGAGAGCGATCGAGGAGATCCGGACCGCGCCGGTGCGGCACGACATAGTCTGCGACAAGAGCGAGATGCAGAATGTGGTGGAGTCTATCCTGGGACTGTGAGTTTTAACCGGAAAGAGGGAAAAATGGAATTTAGACCATGTATTGACATTCACAACGGCAAAGTGAAGCAGATTGTGGGGGGGAGCCTGAGGGATGACCGGGATTTTGCCAGGGAAAATTTTGTCTCAGAGATGGGGGCGGCGGATTATGTCGCCCTCTATAAGGAGAGAGGCCTGCGCGGCGGCCACATGATCCTGTTGAATGCAAAGGACAGCCGGTATTACGAGGAGGATCTGGCCCAGGCCCTGTCTGCCCTGCGTACATGGCCGGACAGCCTGCAGGTGGGGGGCGGCATCACGGCGGATAATGCGGGGGTTTTTCTGGAAGCGGGAGCCAGCCATGTCATAGTCACGTCCTACGTGTTTGTGGACGGTGAGATTCGCTATGACCGTCTGGAGCGTCTGCGGGAAACCGTCGGCAGGGAACATCTGGTGCTGGATCTGAGCTGCCGGAGCCGGTGCGGGGTCTACTATATTGTCACGGACCGCTGGCAGAAATTTACCAGGCAGCCGTTAAACCGGGAACTGATCCGTACATTGAGCGGTTACTGCGACGAATTTCTGGTACATGCCGTCAATGTGGAGGGCACGGGGACCGGTGTGGACGATGACCTGCTGAGACTGCTTTCTCAGGAGGATTCCGTACCTGTAACCTACGCCGGAGGCATCGGTTCCATGGAGGATATTGACCGGATCCGGGAACTGGGGGAGGGAAGAGTGAATTTTACGGTGGGATCCGCCCTGGATCTGTTTGGAGGCAGTCTGTCATTCGATGAAATTGTTACAAAATATCGCAAATAATTACAAAAAAATATAACTACAAACCCCGTAAAATCGCTGCTTACAAAAGATGGCAGCGATTTTTTTTACAAAAAGGGTTGATTTTTCGAAAAATTATGTTACAATTATTACGTAAATGTTACAAAGTGTAACGAAAATATTATGTAAGGAGTTTTGTATCATGAGTTTCAGAAAAGTGGTTATTATGTTGTTGGCGGCAGTTATGTTAGCAGGAGTTGTTTCTGTCAGCGCACCGGCACAGGCTGCTGAGATAAAAGGCGAGAAAGGGTATACAAATAGAGAAGTGAAAATGCTGGCATCCCTCATTTACTGTGAGGCGGGAAACCAGAGTTATGCCGGGAAACTGGCAGTGGGCTGCGTGGTGATGAACCGCAGACGCTCCAAATCTTTCCCCAACAGTATTGAGAAAGTGATCAGGCAGAGAGGGCAGTTCGGCCCGGTGGCCCAGGGGAAGCTGAGCAGGGAGATGAGACGTTACAGTGCCGGCGCCTACAAGAGGGGAAGCCGCAAAGAATGCCTGAAGGCGGCGAAGGCAGCGCTGCAGGGACAGGATGTTGTGAAAACCAGGGGAAAAAAGGTGCAGATGAGAAAATTTCATTACTTTAACGGACATTTGAGAAATGCCAGGATCCGCATTGGCGGTCACAGTTTCAAATAGAAAGGGTTCCGGTTGGGACTTGCCTAAAAGGTCTCTTTGTGCTATCATATACTAAGATACGCAAGGAGGCTTTTTAGTATGGCAGAAAAGAAAGAGGAAGTTGTGAGCAGGAATTTTATTGAGAATGAGATTGATAAGGATCTTGCAAACGGGGTGTATGACCATGTGGTGACACGTTTTCCGCCGGAGCCCAATGGCTATCTCCATATCGGGCATGCCAAGTCCATCATTCTGAACCTGGGGTTGGCCAGACAGTACGGCGGCACTTTCAATCTTCGTTTTGACGATACGAACCCGCAGAAAGAAAAAGAGGAATTTGTGGAATCCATCAGGGCGGATGTGGAGTGGATTTGTGAAGGAGACAGACCTCCGGTGTATTTTGCATCGGATTATTTTGATAAGATGTATGAGTGCGCGCGAAAGCTCATAGAGAAGGGAAAAGCCTATGTGTGTGATCTCTCTCCGGAAGAGATCAGAGAGTACCGCGGGACATTGACGGAGCCGGGGAGGAACAGCCCATACCGTGACCGGTCTGTGGAGGAAAATCTGGATCTGTTCGAGAGGATGAAGAACGGTGAGTTTGAGGACGGTTCCCGGGTCCTCCGGGCGAAGATTGATATGGCTTCGCCCAATATCAACATGCGTGACCCGATCCTGTATCGTGTGGCTCATCTCACGCATCACAATACCGGCGATACCTGGTGTGTATACCCCATGTATGATTTTGCCCATCCCATCGAGGATGCCATCGAGGGGGTTACTCACTCGATCTGTACGCTGGAGTTTGAGGATCACAGACCCCTGTACGACTGGGTGGTGCGGGAGTGTGAGTTTGAGAATCCGCCGAGACAGATTGAATTTGCAAAGATGTACCTGACCAATGTGGTGACAGGAAAACGATATATCAAGAAATTGGTAGAAGATGGCATTGTGGACGGCTGGGACGATCCTCGGCTGGTGACGATCACTGCTCTGAGGCGGAGGGGATACACGGCCTCTGCCATACGAAAGTTTATGGAGCTGTGCGGTGTGTCCAAGTCCCAGAGCTCTGTGGACTATGCTATGCTGGAGTACTGTATCCGCGAGGATCTGAAGATGACAGAACCCCGCATGATGGCTGTGCTGGATCCTGTCAGGCTGATCATTGACAACTATGAGGAGGGCAGAGTTGAGTACCTGGAGGTGCCGAACAACCAGGAGAATCCGGAGATGGGTACGAGGAAAGTCCCGTTTGCCAGGGAGTTGTACATTGAGCGGGAAGATTTCAAGATCGAACCGCCGCGGAAGTATTTCCGCCTTTTTCCGGGAAATGAAGTGCGCCTGATGAGTGCTTACTTTGTGAAATGTGTGGATTACAGGACCGACGCCGATGGCAATGTCACGGAAGTACACTGTACATATGATCCGGAGACCAGGAGCGGCTCCGGGTTTACCGGCCGGAAGGTCAAGGGCACGATCCACTGGGTGGCTGCTCCCACGGCTGTGAAGGCAGAGGTGCGTCTTTATGAAAATATCGTGGATGAAGAAAAGGGCGTGTATAACGAGGATGGTTCGGTGAATGTGAATCCGAATTCTCTCACGGTTTTGCCGGAATGTTACATGGAGCCTGCCCTGGCAGAGGCGAAACCGGGAGACAAATTTCAGTTTATGCGTACCGGTTTCTTCTGTGTAGATACCAGGGACACCACTGACGAACATAAGGTGTTTAACAGGATTGTTTCGCTGAAAAGTTCATACCGTCCCAAATAATTGGAGTTGGAGGAAAAAAGACATGGGTAATATTTTTGAGGGCTTGGAGGGCCTGGGGCTTTCCAACATGGAAAAAGTAAATGTATATCAGGAGGATCCTGAGAAAAAGGAAAAGGGGCAGACAGAGCAGAAGAAAGAAGTGTCGGAGGAAGATTTCATTTTTGACAAGACTTACACCTGTCCGGTGTGCGACGCGGAGTTTAAGAGCAGGATGGTGCGGACCGGCAAGGTTCGCCTGATCGGTGCGGATTCGGATCTGCGTCCCAGATACCAGGATGTGGACTCTCTGAAATACGACGCTATCATGTGTCCGCAGTGCGGTTATGCGGCATTGAACCGCTATTTCAGCTTTGTGATGTCCAGCCAGGCGAAAAATATCAGAGAAAAGATTTCAGCCACATTCAAGACGCCGCCGGTGGATAATCGGGTCTATACCTATGATGACGCCATCACGAAGCATAAGATGGCTCTTCTGAACACGGTCGTGAAAAACGGCCAAAACAGTGAGAGAGCCTACACCTGCCTGAAACTGGCATGGCTGTACCGCGGGAAACGGGAGCAGCTGGTGCAGGGTGAGTATGACAAGGAGGAAGTGTCCAAACTGGTGACAGAGGAAAAGGAACTTCTGGAGAATGCCTTTGAGGGATTTGAAGCGGCATTCAGCAAGGAAGATTTTCCAATGTGCGGTATGGATCAGTATACGATGCTGTACCTTCTGGCTGAGCTGGCCCGCCGTGTGGGCAAGGTGGACGCCTCAAAGCGCTATGTCTCCAAGGTGCTTGTGGCTAAGGACGCACAGAAAAGGATCAAGGATAAGGCGATTGATCTGAAAGAGAAACTGAAATCCGGAGCGGAATAGAGATCCGAGAAATATATGCGGGCATATCCGTCCTGTCGGACATTGGATATGCCCTTTTTCTGTCTTGGGATCGCGAAGCCGGGCTATTCGTCTTTCTCCGGCGGCAGCACGGAACTCACCTTTGTCATAGCCCGGGGAAGGGCGTCCTTTGACGTCTTCCAGGGTTTATCTGTGTTCCGATAGTCGAACTTGTCTACGAACCAGGAGACTTCCTCCTGCATACGTTTCAAATTGTCCAGGAATACCCGGTCCAGATCACGGGTGAAATCCTCCAGAACCTGTCCGTGGAGATGCCGGGGAGCCATGTCATACAAAAGTCCGTAGTGCTCCAGACAGAAACCGCGGCTGTCTTTGAATTTCTTCCGAAAATCCATATCCTTTTCGTAGAGGCAGAGGGTGGTGATGAGATACCGCTCAAAGGTGTGCCGGATCCGGTCACAGATAAAGCAGGACCGGGATATGTGTTCCGCATAGCTGCCCACACCGGCTTCCGATTTTTTGGAGAACAGCCCGCCGGAAGTTTTCCGGCCCTTCTTCTGTAATTTTTCCACTTCACAGATCATATTCTGCAGATGTGTGTTGAGGATCAGGCCGAGACCCAGCCGGTTGTTGAAGTCATACATCATCTGTAGATGACGGGAACAGAAACCGACCTTGTCTGTGGTCAGACGAATGTCGTCCTCCATGTAGCTGGGGCCCATGGCGAAGGCGACTTCCTCTTCGTCCAGTTTCCTTCTCATGGCACAGACGGGACATTCGCATGGCTTGCTGAAGATATCGTTGACGGGTATATCGTAGAGTATTTCTTTCATGGGGACACCTCTCTTCTTATACTTACATTGTACCATCTTCGAAAGGAGGGGACAAGGGGAAGACTATGAATATAAAGAAAGTGAGATTTAATGAGAAAAAGTAAGAATAGAAGAGGATTAAAGAGTATACATAAAGATTATCAGTGATATAGAAAGAGAGAAAACATTGCAATTATTTCCATTATTGCATATTATAGAGCCAGTGAGTTTAGCACTCGATAAAAAAGAGTGCTAACAATAGAAATTATAATATGGAGGTAGGTAGAAATGAAATTAGTACCCTTAGCGGACAGAGTAGTATTGAAGCAGTTGGACGCAGAAGAAACCACCAAATCCGGTATTGTGCTGCCGGGGCAGGCGCAGGAAAAACCGCAGCAGGCTGAGATCGTGGCTGTGGGGCCCGGCGGTGTCGTAGACGGCAAGGAAGTAAAGATGGAAGTGAAAACAGGAGACAAGGTGATTTATTCCAAGTACGCCGGCACAGATGTAAAACTGGACGGCGAGGAGTATGTCATCGTAAAGCAGAGTGATATTTTGGCAATTGTTGAGTAAGCATAAGCATATTATCTATGGAGGGAAAGAATTATGGCTAAGGAAATCAAGTTTGGCGCAGACGCCAGAGCAGCCCTGGAGGCTGGTGTAAATAAATTATCAGATACCGTTCGTGTGACGCTGGGACCGAAAGGGAGAAATGTGGTTTTGGACAAATCTTTCGGCGCACCCCTCATCACCAACGACGGTGTGACGATCGCAAAAGAGATTGAACTGGAAGATGCTTTTGAAAATATGGGAGCCCAGCTGGTCAAGGAAGTGGCCACGAAGACGAATGATGTGGCCGGTGACGGTACTACCACAGCCACTGTGCTGGCACAGTCCATGATCAATGAGGGTATGAAAAACCTGGCGGCCGGGGCCAACCCGATCATTCTCCGCAAGGGTATGAAAGCAGCGACAGAGGCAGCCGTAGAGGCAATCAAAAACATGAGTTCCAATCTGTCCGGCAAGGAACAGATCGCCAAGGTGGCCGCCATCTCTGCCGGGGATGAAAAGGTGGGCGAGATGGTCGCTGATGCCATGGAGAAGGTGACGGGCGACGGCGTCATCACCATCGAGGAGTCCAAGACTATGATGACGGAACTCGACATGGTGGAAGGTATGCAGTTTGACAGAGGCTATGTGTCCGCGTACATGGCTACCAATATGGACAAGATGGAAGCAGAGCTGGATGATCCGTACATTTTGATCACGGACAAAAAGATTTCCAATATTCAGGAGATCCTGCCGCTTCTGGAGCAGGTAGTCCAGGCCAGCGCGAGACTGCTCATCATCGCAGAGGATGTGGAGGGAGAAGCACTCAGCACACTTGTCATCAACAAGCTGCGCGGTACATTCAATGTCGTGGCTGTGAAGGCTCCGGGCTATGGCGACAGGAGAAAAGAGATGCTGAAGGATATCGCCATCCTCACCGGCGGCGAAGTGATCTCTGAGGAGTTGGGACTGGATCTCAAGGAGACTACCATGGATCAGCTGGGCCGTGCGAAGTCCGTCAAAGTTCAGAAAGAGAACACCATCATCGTGGACGGCGAGGGGAACAAGGCGGATATCGAAGCCCGTATTGCACAGATCAAGAATCAGATCGAGGAGACAACATCCGACTTTGACCGTGAGAAACTGCAGGAGAGACTGGCCAAACTGGCCGGTGGTGTGGCTGTGATCCGTGTGGGTGCTGCCACAGAGACAGAGATGCAGGAGGCAAAACTCCGCATGGAGGATGCCCTGGCAGCCACGAGAGCAGCTGTGGAGGAAGGCATCATCGCAGGCGGCGGTTCCGCATATATCCACGCCAGCAAAGAGGTGGCCAAGGTGGCAGCTTCCCTGGAGGGAGACGAGAAGACAGGTGCCAATATTATCCTGAAGGCACTGGAGTCACCGCTCCGCCGTATCGCAGAGAACGCAGGGCTGGAGGGTTCTGTGATCATTGATAAGGTATGCGGGGAGAAACCGGGATTTGGTTTCGACGTCCTGACCGGGCAGTATGTGGACATGGTGGACTCCGGTATCCTGGATCCCGCCAAAGTGACCAGAAGCGCTCTTCAGAATGCTACGAGTGTGGCATCTACCCTGTTGACAACAGAGTCCGTTGTTGCTAATATTAAAGAAGAGACACCTGCTATGCCGGCCGGTGCTCCCGGCGGTATGGGCGGTATGATGTAAACGGGCTCATTTGACAATTAAAATATCGCTGTACAGGAAATCGGAAGAACCCTCTGCGGGTTGTTCCGATTTCCATATAATTATTTTGTACGGAAAAAATGTTTGGGCGGATACATAAGGGATCTCACAGATCAGGAGGATATTATGGAACAATCGACTTATACCGAGGCAAACGCAAAGAAGAAAAACGGAGCCGGAACCGTGGTTTTAAAGACGCTGTTGATACTTATTATTCTCATGATATTTGCAGCGTCATTGTTATCCCGCATCACGTTGATCATGTTTGTGGGAGTGGGGGCCATATTCCTGTTGATCTGGTATTGGCCGCGGTTCAATGTGGAGTGGGAATATGTATACTGTGACGGTCAGCTGGATTTCGACATGATCCAGGGTGGGGAGAAGCGGAAGAACATACTCCGCATCGAGATTGAGGATGCGGATGTTGTGGCGCCTCTGGATTCTGACCGGCTGGCGGGGTACCAGCATCTGGAGGTCAAGGATTATTCGTCCACCAGGGAGGATGCGGATATGTACGGCATCGCTATCCGGCTGCCGGAGAAGGAGAACAAGGTTCTCATCAAGTTTGAACCGTCGGAGAAGATGGTGGATATGATGCACAGCAAGTGCCCCAATATTGTGGAAGTGAGACGGAAGGACGAATAATGATTGAAAAATGATTTCGCAACTCCCGGTTGCCGAAATTCCAAGATAAGGTGGTAGATACTCATTGATTTTAAGGGTATGATCCTGGTATAAGTCCACGGAGTGCGCTGCGCTCTGCGGTTTGAGCGGGACTTATATTATAAAAAAAGGAGGATTGGGAAAATGAGTATCGGAATTAAAATCCAACAGTTAAGAATCAGTAATGGACTGACGCAGGAGCAACTGGCAGAGAAATTGTCTGTGTCAAGGCAGGCCGTATCCAAGTGGGAGATGGAACAGGCTGTGCCGGATACGGACAAGGTGATCTTGATGAGCCGGTTGTTTTCTGTTGGAACAGATGAGATCCTGCTGGATACGGAGACGCGGAAACAGATACTTCCGCAAAAACTCCATCTCGGCTCTGTCTATCTGATTGTCAGGGATTTTGAGCGGGCGGTTTCGTTTTACGAGAAATTGCTGGATATGCAGGTGTCCACCAGGAACTGTGGCAATCGGTTTGCCGAGTTTTTCTTTGACGGCAAATGTCTGGCTCTGATGAATGAGGAGAATCTGGCGGGTCACCACTATGGGGACGGCGACTACAAATTTGTGCTGAATTTCTGGGTGGAGGATCTGAGACGGGAGTACGAGAGGATCAGGGAACTGCAGATAGGAGAGATGACGGAGATCAGAAAAGTCCACGATGGATATTACTATTTTCACCTGAGAGATGAGGATGATAATGTGATAGAAATTACGGGTGGGTATGAAGAGGAAGGATGACAGGAGTGGGCTTCCGCTGAACATAATTTAGTTTTAAAAGGATATGGCTGGATGTTGAAAGTCCTATCGCTGGTAAATCCCAATTGCGTAAAGGAATATTTAATAAAAAATCGCAAGAAAATGCCGCGAATTGCATATCGTTATGCTCTTGAGAAATTTGATAAAGAAACAAGAAATAAGTTGATGCAAAGGTAGTGTAAAATAGTTTGTGCCTTTGGGAAAAATGACGGAGCAACAGTCAGTTGCTTGCTTTCATAACCCATGAATGGTATTATTATGTCATAGATGCTTTATGAGAGGAGAAGGCAGGTGAAAAGATGAGTAAGTAACTTGAAAAAGAAAATAAACTATACCGTAGTATGCGTAAATGAATTTGCGAATAGGTATAATATCTCTTCTAAAGAGGCATTTGTGTATCTGTACGACCATAAAGGGATAGAGTTCATAAAGGAAAACTACGATATTGAGCACACGCTGAGCTTTAATGATGCTGTTGACGATTTGACGCTGGTTTGCAGAAACAACGGAGGTAGTTACTGATGTTCTTGTATCATGGAAGTAATACGGATATTAAGGTGATCGACCTTGCCATGTGCAGACCATACAAGGATTTTGGAACTGAAACCTCGGAGGAATGGGCGAGATTCGTCATGAAGAACCGTAGCAGAAAATTCGATAATTTTTCAAGTCCAGAATGTAACTTTGACAATAAATATGATATTGTGATTGGGCCGATAGCAAATGATGATATGGCAGTTCTTTTCAGACAGTACGAAAATGGAATTATAACATTTGAAAGTATGGTAAGTGGGATGGTGTATAAAGAAACTACAAACCAGTATTCTTTTCATACCGAAAGAGCAGTCAATCTATTGAGGAAAGTGAGTGTGTAATTATGACAAAGCAACAGCAAATGATAGAGTATATGGTTCAGGATTTAGTGGAAATTATTGTTGAAACCCAGAAAATAGAGTATGATGTTGCGATGTCCCAATTATATTCTTCAGCAATTTATGACAAGATTTCAGATGTGGAAACTGGGCTTTATCGGGAGAGTCCTGCATATGTTTATGGACTATTACAAGATGAGTTGAATTTTGGAAGAATAGTTCAGGCTGAATTATAATCAAAGTTTGGAAAATAGCGATGAAACAAATCCGAAACAAACGGAAAGCGGACATGCACGATGGCAGTCCAACCTGCATAAATCGAACAGCTGCAGATGATAGGCTGGCTGACTGGCTTTCCGGCGGACGCCTAATGGTCCTAGGAGCAATCGTCAGACCGATGCCTTATCATTATACAGCTTTAGCAACGAGAGGATTAAGTCCCAACTGGCTGTTGGGTACTGAAACCCTACACTTATATATTAGGAGGAGAAGTGGTTCTATGGAGCAGTTTGTGAGAGACAGCCGTAAATTTGGATTCGGCTGTATGCGTCTGCCAATGCAGGGGGAGAACATTGATTTCGAGGAATGTAACCGCATGGTGGATGCGTTTATGGAGGCCGGCTTTACTTATTTTGACACGGCAAAAGGATATCACGAAGGGTTGAGTGAGGTTGCGGTCAGGGAATGCGTCGTAAAACGCTATCCGAGGGAGTCTTTTACCATTACTGACAAATTGACGGTGAATTATTTTGAATGCGAGGCAGATATCAGGAAGGTTTTTGAGGAGCAGCTGGAAACCTGCGGGGTATCTTATTTTGATTTCTATCTGATGCACGCCCAGGGAAAAGGAAATTACGGGAAATACCAGAAATGCCGTGCCTATGAAGTGGCGCAGGAGTTAAAGGCCGAGGGAAAGATCCGGCATGTCGGGTTATCTTTCCACGACAATGCGGAGTATCTTGACCGGATCCTGACAGATCATCCGGAAGTGGAGCTGGTGCAGATCCAGTTAAATTATGTGGATTACGACGACCCGGGGGTTCAGAGCAGAAAATGTCTTGAGGTGTGTGAGAAACATAACAAGCCTGTGGTTGTCATGGAGCCGGTCAAGGGGGGCAGTCTTGTAAATCTGCCGAAAGACGCGGAGGATATTCTAAACAAACTTGAGCCCGGAAACAACAGCAGCAATATCAGCAAGGCCGGATTGGCAATCCGTTTTGCGGCGAGCTGCAAACAGGTTTTCATGGTGCTCTCCGGCATGAGCAATATGGAACAGATGCAGGAGAATATCCGGGTTATGAAAGATTTCCAGCCTCTCAATGAAAAAGAATATGCAGCCATAGAAAAGATATGCGGGATCATTAAGACACAGAATCTGATCCCCTGTACCGCCTGCCGGTATTGTGTCGACGGATGTCCCCAAAAGATACAGATACCGGATCTGTTTGCGGACATGAATGCAAAGAAGCAGTATAAAAACTGGAACAGTGAGTTCTATTATCAACAGGTACATACGCAGCAGGGGCATGGAAAAGCCAGTGACTGTATCAAATGCGGAAAGTGTGAAAAGGCCTGTCCCCAGCACCTGGAAATCCGAAATCTGCTGGAAGAGGTGGCCAGGGAATTTGAAAAATAGGCGCGGGAATCCGGCGGACGTGCCCGGATGGCGGAAGGGGGAGGGATTAAAAACCCTCCTCCTTCCGTTGAATGCGCATATCCCGTCGCCGGATCCCCGCCTCCCACTCGGCTTTCTCCGCCTCGCTCTCGATGATCAGGCCGGGTACGGGAACGGGGTTTCCTTCCCGGTCCACTGCCACCAGGATGAGATAGGCCCGGTTGATGGGCCTGCGTGTCCCGTCCAGGGATTCCACGTAGGTATCCACCCGGACCTCCATCGACGTATTTCCCACATGGGTCAGTCTGCCGATCAGAACGATGAAATCCTTCTGATACGCGCCGCGGATAAATTTCAGATTGTCCACGGCGGCGGTGATCACGTCACCCTGGCAGTGACGGATGCCCACCAGACCTGCCACCTCATCAATCCATTCCATCAACTGGCCGCCGAAGAGGCGGCCGGCGCCGTTTAAATGTCCCGGGCGCACCTGGAATACCTGCTCCACCATAGATTCTTGCACACGTTTTTCTTTTCGATCTCTCACAGGACTGCCTCCGTTATAAATGGTTTTATGGTATGTTAGCATAAAATGAAAGATGTGGCAACAATGAATGAGAAACGGGTGAGAAAGAACGCGGAAAGTGTAGACAAGAATGAAAAAAGTAGGTATAATGGATATTAGAATTACGATTGAAAATAAAATTGTATGTATGAAGGAGGAAAAAAGATGATGTTCTTCAAAAACCTGAGCATTCGCTACAAGATTCTGATTCCGGTTACGCTTCTTGGGTGTCTGCTCGTTTTTCTCTCTTTCGTGAGCATCCGGAGTGCCAGCCAGATCATGGATGCTAGCGAAGAGGTTTCTGGAAATTACGCCATGAAGATTGAACAGTTAGGTGACGTGTCCACTTCCTATCAGACGCTGCGCTGCGTGGCTTTTGCGCACATTGTGGCGGAGACGGATGATCAGAAAAAGTCTCTTGAGGATGAGGCTCAGTCCCTGTGTGATGAGATCGACAGACTATGTGCTGAGTTTGAAAGTCTGCTGGATTCGGCGGAGGCGAAGGAGAGTTTTCAGAAATTCAAGACGGACTATGCAGGCTATCTGGAAATTTATAACAATATATTGAAATTGAGCGGAGAGGGGAAGAAGGATGAGGCCGCCGATCTCGCCAACGTGGATCTGAAAGAGGCAGGCATGGCGTTGACGGAAGAGTTGACGGAGATGCGCAATATGAACAAAGAGGATCTGGAATCTGCCAAGACCCATCAGACGCAGGTGTACAACAGAGTGGTCCGCACGATCATTATCCTGCTTGTGCTGAGCATCCTGATTTTTGCCTTTGCGGTATGGGTTTCCTGGAAATGGGCGATCAAGAGACTGATCAATATCAACAAACAGCTCCGGGATGTGATCGCCACCATCGAGGCGGGCCAGGGCGACCTGACTAAGCGCGTGCAGTGTTTCTGTACGGATGAGATCGGCACACTGGCTGCGAGCATCAACACATTTATCGAGATGCTGCAGGGCATCATGGGACAGATCAACACCAGTTCCGGCAAACTGGGTTCCATCGTGAATGTGGTATCCGGAAAGGTGTCAACGGCCAATGACAATTCTTTCAACATTTCTTCCGTGATGGAGGAACTGTCCGCTTCCATGGAGGAGATTTCCGCCTCCATCTCGACGATCAAAGACAATGTGGATGTGGTGGACGAAAATATCATAGAGCTCTCCAGCGAGTCCCAGGGTCTGTGTGAATATGCCACGGGGATGAGGACCCGGGCGGAAGATTTGGAGCAGGGGGCTGTGGAGAATAAACAGAATACCAGCGATGTGGTCAATGATATCATCGCGAAACTCCAGCAGGCCATCGAGAGCAGCAAGAGCGTGGATCGCGTCAATGACCTGACGAACGAGATACTGAGTATCGCCAGCCAGACCAACCTTCTCTCACTGAATGCGTCCATCGAGGCGGCGAGGGCCGGTGAGGCGGGACACGGTTTTGCGGTGGTGGCAGATGAGATCAGCCAGCTGGCGAACTCCAGCAAAGAGACGGCGAACAATATCCAGACCATCAACAATATGGTGATCGAGGCCGTGAGGGAGTTGAGCGAGAGCGCGGATTCTATCGTGAAGTACATCAACGAGAATATACTACCGGATTACGAGGGCTTTGTGAATGCCGGCAAGCAGTACAATGAGGACGCCATCCATGTAAACGGAATTGTCACCCGGTTTAATGACATGTCCATCAACCTGAAACAATCCATGGGAAGCATTATGGATTCCATCAACGGAATCAATACGGCGGTGGACGAGAGCGCCAACGGTGCGAAGGATGTGGCTGCCAATACTTCCGATCTGGTGAAAGATATCGGGGAGATCGCAGATGCCATGGGAGATAACAGGCAGGTGGCCGGAGATCTCTCAGAGGAGGCGGACCGGTTCAGCCGTTTCTGATGCGGGTTGTTTTCCGGAAAGTCAGTTATACAGAGTATGATAAAGGGGACTGTGCATATCCTGTCACAGTCCCCTTTTTATATCCCGGTTTATTTCTTTATCTTCACATGTTTGACTTTAGAATAGGCACCGTACACTTTCTTTCCGGTGGAATCCTTTTTCCATGTCCTGGCCTTGAGGTAATATGTCTTATTCTTTTTCAGCTTTTTGATGGTCAGGGTTGTCTTTTTGGTGGTCAGGCTTTTTGTCTTCTTTTTCGCAAATTTTTTGCTGGTAGAGTATTTGATCTGATAGCCCTTTGCACCGGATATTTTCTTTAGTTTCACTTTTATTTTTTTGCCGGAAAGGTTTTTTGCTGATTTGATCGCCGCCTTTTTGACGGTGATCTTTTCCGCCCTGGGTTCCGTGGTTCCCGCGGGGGCCTGGGTTGCCGCTGCAGGGGTGCCGGTGGGAGTCTGGGATGCGGGAGCCTGGGATGTGGTGGTCGGCTTGTTAGTGGCTGCCGGGGAGGCGGAGGGCTGTGCGGTGTTCTCCGCGATCTTGATCCGGCCGCTGCCCAGGGCGTTGCCGTACTGCTCGGCGGTGATGGTCCCGCCCAGATTTTCCGTGAAATACCGGATCAGCATCTCGGCGTCCACCGGCAGATCGTCCTCACGGACTACCGTGCTTTTCTGGAAGTTTGTGTAGCCGTCGCCGCCCTCCTGAAGCATATAGTGGTTTCCGGCTATGGTGTAGGTCTTTGCCGGATCCAGGGGCGCATTGCCTACCATCACGTGGTGTACCCGCCGTTTTTTGGACGGGTCGATGGAGAGAAACGCTCCCTTGTCATCGGTGACGACCGGAGATTCTGCCACGGTCGGGTCGATCTCGAAGGTCAGGCCGGACACCTGTGGGAAACCGCCGGATTCCTCAGGATAGTTTTTGACGCCGTGCTCTAAGGCGTCCAGGATCTGCTGTCCGCTGGCCTCGATCACGCACATGGCATTGTTCCAGGGGTTGATATCCATCAGGCTCTTTTTGGACACGTCCCCTGCCGGCAGAGCGGCGCGGATGCCTCCGCCGTTCACCAGACCGATATCGGCGTCGGAGATGGCCCGATAGGCGTCCGCTACAAAGTCGCCCATATTGGTCTCCCCATTGCGGATAAGACGGATGCCGGTGGCCGGGTCGTCGATGGCCAGTTCGATCTCTGCTGTTCCGATCTTGGTCTTCAGTTCCTCATCTATCACCTTGTTGTAGGCATCAATGCTCGTCTGTACCCCGTCATAGGCGGCTTTTGCTTCCGGGCTGGTATCTGTTTTTACCGCGTCGGTCTCCAACAGGGTGGTAGACACCGCACCGTCGGGATCGATCTTCAGTTCCCCGATATTGGCGAATTTGGTCCCGGTGGAAGAGAGCAGAACGTCGGCTCCGTCCTTGTTTTTATAGGTTTCGCTCTCGATGGTCTCGTGGGAATGAGCGTCTAAATACACGTCGATCCCGTTGGTGTTGGCTATGATGTCAACGGATTTCCACCCCTCGGTAGTTCCCTCGATACCGGTGTGGCCGACGGCCACCACGGAGTCAGCGCCATCGTTTCTCGCCTGATCCACGGCATTCTGGATCGTCTGATAGAAGCTGTCCCCCTCGCAGAAACTGTATATAAATTCACCTTTATCATTCTGAAAATAGGCGGGTGAGGACTTAGTGTAGGTCTCCGGGGTGCAGATTCCCACGAAGGCGATGTTTCTTCCCCCTACATTTACCATCTGATAGCTGTCGAACACGGTCTTGTCTGTGGTAAGATCCACAAAGTTTGCACTGAGATAGGAGTAGTCCGCCTCGTTCTCTGCCAGGTTCAGGAAAGTGTCCATCGTATAGTCAAATTCGTGGTTGCCCGGAACGGCAAACTCATAGCCGGTCTGGTTCATCAGATCTACGATGGCGCTTCCCTTTGTCAGCGCACCGATGGTATCACCCTGGATGGCGTCCCCTGCATCCACCAGGATATTCCGGTATCCGTCCTCCGTCACCTGCTCCCGTAGAGAGGCCAGCTTGGAGTAACCGCTGATTTCACAGTGTACGTCATTGGTGTAGAGGATCACAGCCTCCTGGACAGCCCTGCCGGTTATGGAGTAGGCTGACACGGCTTTTTCTGTCGTGTCAGCGGATAAGAGGGTGGGCTGTTTCCCTGCCCAATGGTTGGCTGGAATATAAGAGAGACCGCAGGTGGATGTCTGTCCCGTTTCTATGCGGTCCACGTATTCTGCCTGGGCCGGGTCGGTCACATCGTAGACCAGGGTATAACCTCCGCTTTGGGGAGCGGAGAAGGCGTACATTTTTCCGTTCAGCATGGCGGTAGTGGTTGATGTCCCGCCGTCGATGCCCCGGCTCTCTCCCCTGTATACTTCTTTCATCGTATCGGCATCCAGTATGTGGAGTGCGTCATCGTGAAAGAGCAGATAGGTTTTGGCCTCCTCCTCGCACAGCCGGATATCTTCATCGCAGCCGATGGGCTCTACATCGGAGATTTTCGATGTCTCCAGATCTACCACGGCTACGCTGCCGGCCGATGGCAGGGAGAGGTATGCCCGGCTCCCGTCCTTCTTCACAGCCACGGAGGACGGCTCCAGATCTTTTTCCGCCGGGATGGTTTCCCCGGCGTTTTGGCGGAGATTTACGCCCTTGGACAAAAGCTGTTCCGTGTCGAAGTTCTCAAAGCCCAGAGTTTTTTCCGTGTCCGCGGCAATGTCGATGACGGTGACTGTGCCGGCGGGATCTGCAGCATCCTCGGCGCTGTCCTGTCCGGCCTTCCCGGTATTGGCTGTGATCAGCCGGCTGCCGTCGCCGGTGAAGGCTGCCATTTCCGGCTGCACGCCGGTTTCGTAATGATCCAGGATCTTCCCCTCGTAGTCTGTCAGAAGGAGACGCCCGCTCTCCCGGTAATCCTCCGCCTGAACGGCGATGGCGATCCGGTCGTTCACTGTGTCGATGGTCACGCCGGATATCTCTCCGCAGACAAATTCTTCCTCAAGATTTTTCAGCGGCTCATCGACGGGGATCATCTTCGGGGAATCAAAGGTTCCGTCTTTTTTTACCGGGAAAGCCCGGAGACAGCCCTGGCTGTCATCGGGTATGTAGACTTCGCCGGTATCGCTGTTGTAGGCGTTGCTCAGCCAGTTCTCCGGCAGTTCCCCGGTCTGCAGCGAGATGTTTCCTGCCCGGTCCAGAAGCAGGGCGGGGTCTGTCTGGCCGGATGCGGCCCGGCTGGTAGATGCAGGGCCGGATGTCAGCTGCCCGGCCAGCGCAGCCACAGTCAGCACCGCAGTGAATTTTTTCCATAAATATTTCGTTCTCATAGTATCCCTCCGTTTTTTGTTATATGTCCATGCGAAAAATCATCGCACAGTATTTTATCATATAGTTAAGGAAAAAACAACTGCCTATATATCTTCTGCTTGAGGGATTTCTGCCTTTGTGATAGAATGGGGAGAGAAATCGCAGGTGAGGTAAATGGCATGAAGCTGACGGACAGCGTCCGCACCATCAAGGGCGTGGGCGAAAAGGCAGAGAAATGTTTCAACAGAATGGGTATTTTTTCTGTGGGGGATCTGCTCTCCCATTATCCCAGAGGTTACGATGAGTTCAAGCCCCTTGTGCCTATTGTGTCGTTGCGAGAGGGGGAGACGGCGGCGGTGGAGGGGGGGCTTTCCGCCAGACCGAAGATGAAGACGGCCGGGAGATTAAAAATACTTCAGATCGTGTTACAGGATGACAGCGGAAGCATTCCTGTGACATGGTTTAACATGCCCTTTTTGCGGAACAAGCTGAGGATAGGGATGCGCTACATTCTCCGGGGAAATGTGGCGAAAAAGAACGGCAGGCTGGTCCTGGAACAGCCCCGGATCTACTCCAGGGAGGAGTTTGCCAGACAGGTGGGGAAGATGCGCCCCATCTACCCTCTGACGGCGGGTATCACAAACAACGCAGTCATAAAAGCCATGGGACAGGCTCTGTCCGAGACGGAAGACCTTCTGGAGTTTCTCCCTGCGGATATGCGGAAGAGACAGGGGCTTGCCGGGTACAAGAAAGCCCTGCGCCAGATCCATTTTCCCACAAATCGGCGGGAGAGGGAGGAGGGGCGCAGACGCCTGGTCTTTGATGAACTGTTCCTCTATTCGCTGGCCCTGTCATACATAAAGAAAAACGGACGGCAGGCCAGCTCCCACGTGCTGGAGGAAAAGCCGGAGGGGACAGACCTGATCCGAAGCCTGCCCTACTCGCTGACGGAGGCCCAGAGACGGGTGTATGGTGAGATCATGGAGGATATGACCGGCGGCTGTGTCATGAACCGTCTGGTGCAGGGGGATGTGGGCTCCGGCAAGACCATCGTGGCCATCCTCGCGCTGTATCAGGCGGTGCTGAACGGTGGACAGGGGGCTTTTATGGTGCCCACGGAAGTGCTGGCCAGGCAGCATTACAGGACGCTGTGTGGGATGTTCGCGGACAGGGGAGTCCGGATCGGGCTGCTGACGGGCGCGCTGACCGCCGGGGAGAAGAGGGAGGCGCGGGAGAGGATCGCCCTGGGAATGTGGGATATCGTGGTGGGAACCCACGCCAT
Source organism: uncultured Eubacterium sp. (assembly GCA_964484225.1). GTDB lineage: Bacteria > Bacillota > Clostridia > Lachnospirales > Lachnospiraceae > Eubacterium_F. Next base: position 11,276 of record CAZAEM010000026.1, on the reverse strand, counting down.
CATCCAGGACAATGTGGAATTTAGAAATCTGACGCTGGTGATCACAGATGAACAGCACCGGTTTGGCGTCAGACAGAGGGAAACCCTTTTTAAAAAGGGAGAGGAACCGCATGTCCTGGCTATGAGCGCCACCCCCATACCCAGGACATTGGCTCTGATCCTGTACGGGGATATGGATCTGTCGGTGATCGACGAGAGGCCGGCCCATCGTCTTCCGGTCAAAAACTGTGTGGTGAACACGGACTACCGGCCCAACGCCTACAGGTTTATGAAAGACCAGATCGACGGGGGGCGGCAGGTCTATATCATCTGCCCCATGGTGGAGGAAAGTGAGGAGATGGAGCTGGAAAATGTGACGATCTACACGGAGGAGCTGCGCAGTATTTTCCCCTCATCGGTCCGGATCGACAGTCTGCACGGGAAGATGCGGCCCCGGGAGAAAGATGCGGTGATGGAGCGGTTCGCCTCCGGGGAGACGGATATCCTCGTGTCCACCACGGTGATCGAGGTGGGGATTGATGTGGAAAATGCCACAGTGATGATGGTGGAGAATGCAGAGCGGTTTGGCCTGGCCCAGCTCCACCAGCTGCGGGGCCGTGTGGGACGGGGCAGGGAACAGTCCTACTGCATATTTATGACGGGACAGGAGTCCGAAGAGAGCAGGGAGCGTCTATCCGTCCTGGCAGCGTCCAACGATGGGTTCTATATCGCACAGGAGGATCTGAAGCTGCGGGGACAGGGAGACCTTTTCGGGATACGCCAGAGCGGGGATCAGGTTTTTGCGCTGGCGGATGTGTTTGAGGATGCCGAGATCCTCCGGCAGGCGGGGGAGGAGGCAAAAATTTTCACAGAGGAAGAGATCCTTTTGCTGTACAAAAAAGACGAGAGACTGAAAGCCCGTGTGCAGCAATTTCTGGGACAGGTTACATTGTGATTTTTTCTCTATAACCCCTTGAAAAAATAGTTCATATCATATACAATAAAGAAAGTATGAATTTTTGATCTGAGCGTGTACGGAGGAAAAACCATGCGAGTGATTGCTGGAAAAGCCCGTCGGCTGCCTTTGGTGGCGCCGGAGGGGAGAGATACCAGACCTACCACTGACCGTATCAAGGAGACTTTGTTTAATATTATCCAGGACGATGTCCCCGGAAGCTGTTTTCTGGATCTGTTCAGCGGCAGCGGGGGGATCGGGATCGAGGCGCTGAGCCGGGGAGCCAGACAGGCGGTGTTTGTGGAGTTTGGGAAGGAACCTCTGCGCTGCATCCGGGAAAATCTGAAAAAGACGAGACTGGGTGAGCAGGCGCTGGTGCTGCCGGTGGAAGTCACTTACGGGATATCCAAACTGGAGAAGATGGGACAGGTTTTTGATATTGTGTATGCCGACCCGCCTTACAAGAAAGGTTTGGAAAAGAAAATATTGCATATCCTGGCGGGATCCAGGGTGGTACACCCGGGGACTCTTGTGATCCTGGAGTCCTCTCTGGATACAAAACCGGATTATATATCGGATGCGGAATACGAGTCTGTCAGGATCAAGGAGTATAAAACAAACCAGCACCTGTTTTTGCGTGTACGCTCTGGACAGGAATATGGAGAAACGAGGTAGAAAATGAACCCATCAAGAATCGAGAATGCCATTGATGATATCTACAATTATGTGGAGGACTGCAAGCCGTCCAAACTGTACCCCAACAAAGTGGTGGTGGATCGGGGGGAATTGTATGATCTGCTGGATGAATTGAGACTGTGCGCGCCGGAGGAGATCAAGCGCTATCAGAAGATCATAACCAACCGGGACGGCATACTCAACGAAGCCCAGCAGAAGGCGGAGGACATGCTGACACAGGCTCAGCAGCAGACCGCCCAGATCCTTGATCAGAATGAGATCGTCCAGACGGCGTATCAGCGTGCGGAAGAGATCATGAAGCAGGCTACAGAGGAGGCCCAGCGGCTGGTCAATGCGGCGGCGGAGGAGAGCGAGCAGATGAGGAGAGCGTCCCTCATGTACACCAACGATCTTCTGACGGAGGCACAGAAGTCTGTGGAGTCATCTCTGAATGAGATGGGAAATAAATACCGCATGCTGGACAGCGCCATGAAGAACAGTCTCCAGGTAATGAGAAACAACAAGGAGGAACTGATGAGTCAGCTGGAGCCGGAAAAGTACGGGAACCAGGCCGTGGCCCGGGAAGCACAGGAGGGTGCGGCAGAGCCGAACCAGGCTGCGGGGGCATCACAGCCGGTGGAATAAAAGAATGGAAAGCAGACAGGCAAAGCCGCTGCACATACTTTTACATAGTACATAAGGAAATACGGAAAGTTCTGATTTTGACAGAATACTGCCGGTCTGGGCGGCAGCCGAGAGCCCGCCGAAGGCAAGCATCGTCATTGTCAGGACTTTTTTTTCGTACAGCGGGAGAGATGCTGATTGCAGGTAGGATATGCCGCTGGTGATTTCCAGACTGCCGGAACACAGGAGGGCGGTGATCTCCGACCCGGCGAAAAGCATGGCGATAAATTCCCCCAGAATAGAAAAAATGATGACATAGCCGCCGATTTTTGCCAGGAGAATGAAACTGTCTAAAATAATTTTGTCCAGAAGAGCGGAGAAGGATTTTCCTTTCTCCGGCACAGACTCCGGCGGCGCGGGCCGGGGAGCGGGTTCCTTTTCCGGGGAGAAATGCCGAAAAAACCCGTAGACAAAACGGAAGAGCAGACTCCCCAGGAAAGACGACATGAGTAGAATGACAAGCAGGATGGCAGATTCCCCCTGAGAGAGAGATAGTACGGTGCCTCCGCAGAAGACCAGGACGAACATGGGGCTCGGATTGTTCACGAAACCGAGATAGAAGTAGGCCCGGGTTTTGGTCAGCAGCCCCCGGTCATACTGTGCCGTCACCAGAGCCGCGCCGGTGGGATAGCCGCAGAGAAGCCCGGTGAGGAGAAAGGCGCGGCTGCTGGATATCCTGGGCAGACAGGCATCAAAGAGTCTTATGGCGATAAAGAAGGGGAGCAGTGTGGGCAGGAGCTGAGTGAGCCAGAGGCCGGCCCCGTACTGGCTGCCCGCCATGGCGACTCCGGGAAAAAAGAGCAGCATGGCGAGGAAGATGAGGGCAAACAGAATCATGGAAAAATGTCCTTTTTTTTCAGGATATGCGGTATATGCCGGGGAATATGCCGCCAAAGAAGGAGAATCGGTCAGGAAATCATCCTTGCCATTTGCCAATATCGGGGGTATAATGAGTTATTGAATATATTTTTAATATCCGCACGGTACAGAGCGCGGCGAAATGGAGGAAAAAATGAAAGTATTAGTTATCAACTGTGGAAGTTCCTCGCTGAAATACCAGCTGATCGACTCCGAGACGGAGAAAGCGCTGGCAGTGGGACTATGTGAGAGGATCGGAATTGACGGGAGATTGAATCACACACCGGCAGGCGGCGAGAAGGTAGTGATAGAAAAAGACATGCCGGACCATGAGGTCAGTATCCGTATGGTCCTGGATGCTCTGACGGACGAGAAATACGGCGTCATCAAAGATCTGAAGGAGATCAATGCGGTGGGGCACCGCCTGGTACACGGCGGCGAAAGGTTTACCAAGTCGGTGATCCTCGACGAAGAGGTGATCCGGGGAGTGGAGGAGTGCAGCCCGCTGGCGCCGCTGCACAACCCGGCCAATCTCATCGGCGTTCGGGCCTGTCAGGCGATCATGCCCTCTGTGCCGAATATCGGTGTGTTTGATACGGCGTTTCATCAGACTATGGAGCCGGTGGCCTATATGTACGGGATCCCCTATGAATACTATGAAAAATATAAGGTGCGCCGCTATGGTTTCCATGGAACCAGTCACAGTTTCGTTTCCAAGCGCGCCATCGAGATGCTGAAACTGGATCCCGACCACTCCAAGGTCATTGTATGCCACCTGGGGAATGGAGCCAGTATCTCCGCTGTAAAGAACGGGAAGACGGTGGATACCAGCATGGGAATGACCCCTCTGGAGGGTCTGGTGATGGGCACCCGCAGTGGCGATATAGACCCCACCATCGTGGAGTATCTCGCACACTGCCTGGACAAGCCTCTGGAGGATATCCTGAATATCCTGAACAAGGAGTCTGGTGTGTTCGGGCTGTCCGGTGGCGTGTCCAGCGACTTCCGGGATCTGGACGATGCCTCCAAAAAGGGAAATGAAAAGGCGAAGCTGGCAGTGGAAGTGTTCAGTTACCGCACGGCCAAGTACATCGGCTCATACATTGCCGCCATGGACGGTGTGGACGCCATTGTATTCACGGCGGGAGTGGGGGAGAATAATGTGATAGTCAGAGAGCAGATCCTGTCTCATTTCGGATACATGGGAGTGCAGCTGGACCGGGAGGCCAATCAGGTACGCGGGGAGGAGAAGATTATCTCCACGCCGGATTCCCGGGTGAAGATCGCAGTTATACCCACCAATGAGGAGCTGGCCATCGCCAGGGAGACGGTGGCGCTGCTGTAGGACGTGATATGGAACGAATTTCGTTGCCATTCACAGCCCCTCCACCCACATTCGATGCAATACATCTTTGATGTATTGCTAGTAGTACTTCGTAGAAGTACTACAACTCGCAATCCCGCACGCTATGCGTGCTTTCTCGCCCCTGCGGGGCTAAGATTGCTCATTTCATGTAATGCTTCAAAGAAGCATTACTAGTAACACATCGTAGATGTGTTACAACGGGTGGAGGTTCCTGCTTCGCAGTCCGATTTGGACAGATACACTGCTTCTTACGTGCAAGCACGACGAACCTGTGTGTCTGTCCAAATCGGCTGTGAATAGTAACGAATTTCCTGTAAAATATGAAAAAATTGGTTGACAATCATGCGGCAAGTCGCTATAATTGTAAAAGTGTTCGAATATTTCAGAGGAGGTGTAATAGACAATGAGTATCTGTCCTAAGAATAAATCATCAAAAGCGAGAAGAGATAAGCGTAGAGCCAATTGGAAGATGACAGCCCCTACTTTGGTGAAATGCAGTAAGTGCGGTGCGCTGATGGTACCACACAGAGTCTGCAAGAATTGCGGAAGCTACAATAAAAAAGAGATCATTGCCAGTGGTGAGTAAGCGCTAAGCCCCGTATTTTCGGGATAAGTTTCTGCAGAAGCACATTGATGCAAAAGTGTATAAGAAGCCAATATATCTGTAAAAGCAGGTATATTGGCTTTTTTGTGTACAAAAGATTTTATGGAGGCGATATGATGAGAATAGGTTCACTGGTTTATGACAAAAGAAGCGGGCGTATGGACATACGGTTTGGACTGGAGAAGTATTATGGTGGCTTGCACTGTGGAATGGGTATGGAGGTTATGCTTGATAGTAAATGGGTTCCCACACGAATCGAGATGAACATAAATAGCAAATGGTATCTGGTTGGTATTGATGAAGATTTGTTGGTTGGCCTGACCGTAAGGATATAAGGAAACAGTATGTTAGGCGGTTTCTAAACAGAGCCGCCTTATTCTTATGCCAATTTACAGCAGGAGGTCTATTCCCATCCTGCATGAGTATGTGATGGTGGTGAAAAAAGATACCGGGCTGATTGTGCCGGTTCTGCTCACGGAGAAAAAAGAATGTGATATAAGGGATCTGCCGGAGGCAACATGGCGGGATGTGGTGGCGGGAGAAGATCCGCCAGACGCTGCAGTGCAATCCGAAACAGTTTGAACACGCAGGCAGGGGCTTGTGGCAGCTGAAACGGAGTGTTGCGTAATAACAGGAGAGGTGCCGTCCATAGCGGGCGGTGCCTTTCACAAATTTTTTACACTATTTGAAAGGGAAATAGTGCTTGAAGTATCTGAAGACCTTTTGTATAATGAAAGAGAGGCTGAAACCATAAACGGTTTCTGACTCTGGTTATGAGGTGACAAAATGAAAAATGAAAATGAAGTAAATGCGGCAGAAAGCAGAATAAAGGATGAAGAGGTTGCGAAGCATACCATAAAGTACAGTATTTCACAAACTTATTTCAGGATAAAAAATATTTGCTCCAGTTATACAAAACCCTGCATCCGGAAGATACAGAGGTGACGGAAGATGAACTGTCAGATGCGGTACCCGCCCTTGGCGGGTATCGCCCCAGATATTACGATTCATAATATTATGACAAATGAAATTTATAATGACGTTGGTTTTATTGTCGGTCAAAATTACTCATTTTGACGGAAGCGCAATCGAGCTGGACGCAAAGGTAAAGGTTCTTTATGGAAGTGATGGCGGCGATATCGTCAGCCAGTATGTGGCATTTACGAAAGTTTATGATGAGCAGCGGAAGCTGCATGGGAGAACCAGAAAGACAGTGACAGAAACCATCCGTATCTGTAAGGATAAGAATGTACTCAGAGAATATCTGTCAGAGCGGGAAAAGGAGGGCGCACAAGCTCCGGGGGAGCTTGGTTATGCGCGGACCGAAACGAAGTGGAGACGAGAATATTATGTTGGCAATGTATGATGAAAAAGAAATTCTGCTGGAGTATATCGAGAGCGAGAGATATGAGGCACAGCAGGAGGGAAAAAAGGAAACTGCGAAGGAAGCAGCGATTCAGATGGTAAAGGCAGGTAAATTATCGGTGGATGAGATTATGCAATTTTTTTCTGAATTGACACCGGATGATGTTAAAGAACTGCAGGAAGAATTGTTACAGAATGTATAAAACAGTATTAAACAGGGACTCTTGGCTCATTGGTTTGGGCCTTGAGTCTTTTGCTTTTTTTGGAGAAAAAGATGATAGTAATTGTTTGTTTGGATGATAACCAAGGTATGATGTTCAATCACAGGCGGCAGAGCAGGGATCAGGAGTTTTTGCTTTGTATTAGAGAATGACAATCAGGAGGCACGAAAGATTGTGGATGTATTTAATATAGACATTTCGGAAGTTCTTTCGGAATTATCAGTTCAATGTGTCCCTTTGTTTTTATTGTAAAACCAATGCATACAGTTAAAAAGGTACACGATAAATTTATCGATATATTTGTTGTAAATTTGTTGACATTATTATCTGCCTTATCGTATAATAAATGCAGAATAGGAAATGCTATGGATGGATTGGAGGGATTAAGATGCAGCAGATGTCTGTAACGGGGATGCTGAAAACGATGGTTCCCATTTCCCGTTTTAATAAAGGGGAAGCAAACAAAATTTTTGATGAGGTGGAAACGACAGGAACTAAGATTGTGGTAAAAAACAACAAACCTGCCTGTGTACTGATTTCGCCGGCACAGTACGAGTCGCTGATGGAGATGCTTTCGGATTTCATTCTTCGGGAGGAGGCAGAAGAGCGCATGGAACATTATGATGCCTCTGAGAACCGGACACAGGAGCAGATGATGCAGGAGTTTGGCATTACCCGGAGTGAACTGGATGCAGTGGACGTGGAACTGGAATAGGAGTGCGGTTTATGAAATGGACAGTGGAATATATCAGGGAGGCACAGAAGGATTTGCGGAAGTTGGACCCATATGTGCGGAAACTGGTTTTGAAAGCCATTGGCAAGACAGCAGAACGTCCCCTGCCGCCACCGGATGGAATCGGAAAGCCGTTAGGCAACCACGTCTCATCAAAGTTGAGTGGGTTTTATAAGATAAAGCTTAAAAACCTCGGATACCGGGTGGTATATGATTTAGTCCGTGAGGGCAGTGTCATGAAGATCATCATCATTTCCGTGAGGGATGATGAGGCAGTTTATAAAGAGGCGGAGCATCGGATTCAGGGTTTGGTGAAACCAATGGAATAGGGCATCTTTGTGACGCCCTTTCTGCATGACAGAAGGGGTTTTAACCCAATTTGTAACCCATTTAACCTGGAAGTTATAAGAACTGCAAGTTGTATAAGAAGCCAATATATCTGTAAAAGCAGGTATATTGGCTTTTTTGATGAAGATGCTTTGGCGTTACCAGTATTAGGGTAAGCTCGTACCCTCTTGACAAAAACATAAAGGTCAAGTATAATAAACTATGCGTTATAAAACGAGCAATTCAAAACGTGTGTTTCAAGAACGAAATTTTGCATTTCATCGACATATTTTGCAAACGCTAAATTCAAAGTTAGGAGGAAAACTAAGTTGAAGAATTATCATGCAGAAGTACTTGATGTTAGTTTGAAACAGAAGAAAATGGTTCAGGAGTATACGATTTTAAATGTAAGAAAAAGGTTCTTGGGATTATTAAAAATATATACAATTTCTATTCCGGAAAGTGAAATAGAAGAAGCGGTGAACAAGTTTCAAAAAATATGAGTACAGCATTACATAAGGAATGGTATATTACATTTCACACAGATACACAAGCGATTATTTTGTTTCGGAATAGAATATTCAGGTTGGATGCAACGGGAATTGTCCCTGTCCATTATCAATTATTAAATACGATCAATGCAAAAGATAAACAAAATTGGGATGCAATGATTGCATATGCAAAATCGCATGGAGTGCCTGATAACCAATGTGATTTTTTGCCGGATGATTATGTAAGTCAAAAGTATGAGTGATTTTTGAGGACATAGGAAAAAATCTTGTTTAAGGAGGGAACAGGATGGATCGTACCATTGCAAAAGCGGGAGCTTTGATTGTTGTCTTTTCCGTTTTTTTGTTTGCCGTCTGTATGCTGATTTCTTTTAATTTTGGAAGCTATATTGTGTGTATGCTGCTGGCCATTGGGTATGTGATGATGGCGGCGGGATTCCACTGTGAAAGCGAAGGGGAGCACCGCATTGCCGCAACAGCAGGCATGGCATTTGCGGTCATCTACGCCGTATTGATTCTGCTGGTGTATTTTGCGCAGACAACGACCGTCCGGCTTGACACGCTGACGGATCAGGCTGTAAGCCTGTTGGATTATTCCAGGGGCGGACTGATGTTCCATTATGACCTGCTGGGTTATGGCATGATGGCGCTGTCCACATTTTTCCTGGGGCTGACCGTCTGTGGGCGCACGCCGGCGGATCGATGGCTGAAACGCCTGATGATGCTCCACGGTATTTTCTTCTTCGGCTGCTTCATCCTGCCCATGACGGGCGTATTCCGTTCTATGGCCGACGGGGAAAGCAGCATGGGAGGCGTGATCGCCCTGGAATTCTGGTGTGCCTATTTTATCCCCGTGGGGATCCTGGCCTTCGTCCATTTCCGGTCGACAGAAAGGTTTTAACGGGAAAAGTCGTGAGATAGAGCAAGAATATGAGTGTGTTTCCCATGATACCGGGGAGGGCATTTACTACAAGCCGGCTTTTTTGACTTGAAATGTCAAGAACCATCGGGGACGGACGATTTCAATTGCTGCAGGAACGCACGGGAGGCTCTTGAAAAAACCTGATATTTTTTCCAGACAATAAACAGTTCTGCCTGTAAAGTGGGGAAAAGCGGTCTGAAACAGAGTTCACTGTCTCCGGTAGTATTGATCAGTCTGTGCAATGCGATCACATATCCCAGTCCGTTTTTTGCAAATTGAGCAGCATTATAGACCAGATCATAGGTGGCGGTAATGTTCAGTTTGGATAAATCTGTTTTCAGCCAAAGCAACATCTCGCTGTTGATCGAAGTTTGATGGGATAGGATCAGGGGTTTGTCCCACAAATCTTCTGCCCGGATCTTCTCTTTTTCGGAAAGCGGGCTGTCTTTTCGCATCAGGACTCCCCACGTGTCTTTTGTGGGGAGATGGATATAATCGTAATTGCTTATATCTGCCGGATTTACCAGAAGTCCAAAATCAATCAGCCCTTTTTCCAGTTTTTCTATAACCCGCTCCTCGTCACCGCTGTAGATGTGGTAGCGGATAAGGGGATGCCCTTTTTGTAAATCTCTCGCGGCCTGTGCCAGATAAGAGATAGCTTCTGTTTCTCCGCATCCTATATAAATTTCTCCGTTGATATTTTCATCAGAAGAAGCCAGCTCTGCTTTTGTTTTTTCCATTAGATCTACTAATTCCTCTGCACGTTTGCGCAGCAACATTCCATCTTCGGTCAGAGTGATTTTTTTGCTGCCGCGGATCAGTAACTGCTTTCCTAGCTCATTTTCCAGATCTTTTATCTGCCTGGACAGGGGCGGCTGTGTCATATGGAGCGTTTCGGCGGCTTTTGAGATGCTCTCATCCCGTGCCACCGCAAGAAAATATTGTAATACCCGAATATCCATTTGGCACCCTCCTCAAGTAAATTTTTGTTATAGTATATCAGAACATGCCATACCTTTCAAGTATATAATGGCATATTCTATATGTATTTGATATTTTACAGCCGGTATCATACACCCGGGGAAATCCGGGAAATTATGGGGCGGCTGACAGGGAAAAGGGTGGATGATACCTTTCGGCTGTTTCCACCGTTTTATACGGACTTTGGAAAAAATATTACCATCGGAAGAGATGTATTTATCAATTCCGGCTGCCACTTTCAGGATCAGGGCGGGATTGTGATTGGGGATGGCACGTTCATAGGACACAATGTAGTGCTGGCAACGATCAATCACGATCTGAACCCTGCCAATAACCGGAAAAACCATTATGCACCCATCATAATCGGCAGCCATGTATGGATTGGTTCTAATGCCGCTATTCTGCCGGGTGTCAGGATTGGAGACTGGGCTGTTGTGGCGGCCGGTGCAGTAGTGACAAAGGACATACCGGCATTGACTGTGGCAGGTGGGGTTCCGGCAAAAGTGTTAAAAAAGGTATCGGCAGAAATGGAGGGATGAGATGAGAAAGGCAATCGGCATTATGATTTCTGTTTTTCTTCTGTTGCTTATGGCAGCCTGCCAGGAAATAGAGGATAATGAAAAAAAGGAGACAATGCAGGGGAGCGAAAATGCTATGACAGATACAGGAACATTCAATTTTGAAACCAAAACGGTTATGTTGAACAGTGGATATGAAATGCCATTGAATGGAATCGGAACATACAGCCTTACGGATGAAGTATGTGTCGAGTCCGTATCAACAGCGTTGGAAAAAGGCGTGCGGCTCATTGATACCGCTTACATGTATCACAATGAAGCAGAAGTGGGAGAGGCAATTCGTAACTCTGGTATTCCGAGGGAAGAAATCTTTGTGACAACGAAACTATATCCGAACCAGTTTGATGAGCCGGAACAGGCGATTGATGAGGCACTGGAGAAATTAAATATTGAATACATTGACCTTATGTTGCTGCACCATCCCGGAAACAATGATGTCAAAGCATACAAGGCGATGGAACAGGATAGGCTCTCGGAATTATGAGCCTGCCGACCAAGATCCACCGGTCGGATGAACCT
>CAZAEM010000025.1:0-35690 GCA_964484225.1 uncultured Eubacterium sp. | reverse complement strand
TAGAGCACTTGACTTTTAATCAAGTTGTCCGGGGTTCGAGTCCCCGATGGCTCATGGATTACGAGAAGTGGAAGTACGGCAGAAGTGCTTCCACTTTTCCACATCATGCTAAGAAAGAAGGGAGAAAAATGAATTTTACGACATTGCAGAAAGATATGGTTGCCGCTATGAAAGCGAGAGACAAGGCGAGAAAGGACACGATCTCCTCCCTGGTGTCGGCGGTGAAAAAACTTGCCATCGACGAGGGAAAGAGGGACGATATCCCGGATGAGCTGGTGGACCGTGCCATCATTAAGGAGTTGAAGACGGCAAAGGAGCAGGTAGACGCCTGCCCTGCAGAGCGGCAGGATCTCATGGAGGAATACCGGGCGAGAGTGGCCGTCATAGAGGAGTATGCGCCGAAGATGCTCTCCGAGGAGGAGATCCGGGAGATCCTCACCACGAAATTTGCGGACGTGATTGCCACAAAGAATAAGGGACAGATCATGAAGACCGTCATGGCCGAACTGAAGGGGAAGGCCGACGGCAAGCTGATCAATCAGGTGGTGGCGAAGCTATGCCAGTGACCGGGCCCTCTTATAAGGCAGTGGTCTTTGACTTTGACTATACTCTGGGCGATTCCACAGACGGGATCGTGCAGGGTATGGATCATGCGCTGGACAGACTGGGAGGCAGACCGGCGTCCAGGGAAGCCATCCGAAGAACGGTGGGTATGCCATTGGACAGGGCATATGTTGTCCTCACCGGGGATGATGACCCGGAGAGGGCGGAGCAGTTTGTCCAATACTACAAGGAAAAAGCGGACGAGGTGATGACGGACAGTACCCGCATATTTCCCCGGGCGGCGGAAGTGCTTCCGCAGCTCAGGGCCCGAGGCTGCAGGATCGGGATTGTATCCACCAAACCCCGTTATCGGATAGAGGAAATCCTGAGTAAGTATGATTTTTCAGACGTCATTGACCGTATCATAGGCGGGGATGACGTGAAGGCGATGAAGCCGGATCCGGAGGGCCTGCTGAGGATGGTGGGAGAATGGGGGCTCCACCGGAGGGAGACGCTGTATGTGGGCGATACCACCATTGATGCCGAGACGGCTTTCCGCGCCGGTGTACCGTTTGCCGCTGTGCTGACGGGAACCACATCCAGGCGGGATTTTGAGGAGTGGGCGGCTGCGTGGCGGGGCTCGCCCTGTGAAACCGGATCGGATCAGACGCAGCGGGAACCCGGCTCGTTTTATATTGTGGAGGATGCCGGGTTTGTCATGGATCTGGTGGATTGTCCGGGGGAAAATATCCTTTGACCCTGACGCGCATATAGAGGAGGTTTTCGTATGAAACGATGCAGAAGAATGGTTGTCCTATTACTGACAGCCGCTGTGGCCGGATCTGCGCTGCCTCAGAGGGCAGAGGCGGCAGGCTTGAGCAAAAAGGCCTATGACATCGTGAAAGGACAGTGGTGGTTTCAGAGTTCTTCCGGGGGAAATGACGCCCGGTTTACAAAAAGCAAGATAAAATACTACGACCGGAAGAATTATAAAGTGGAGAGGACGGCGGCGATCAAAAAATGTGTAAAGACCAAAAGAGGGTATGTGGTCTGTGTAAAAGACGGCAAGGTGAAATATTCCTATACGATTCCCTTTGAGGGCAGGAAAAAAAAGAGTACCAGTTGTGGTTTCACGGTTCGTGGAAGCCTAAATGGAATAATTATTCCGGTTCCTCCAGCCTGAACAGGGGCAAGTGGGAATCTAGGTAGAAAAGGTCAACAGCGGGGAGAGATCCATGCTGTTGATTTTTTTATTTTCAGGGGACAATCTGGCCGACAGGATTGTATCCTATATGAATGAATATTTATTCGCACAAAGGCAGGGTGCGCACCCGATCAGCTATTTTTGTGCAGAGGGGAGGAAGAAATGACAGAACAGGCTAAGCAATATTTTCATGAGCTCTATGAGACATATTTTGATATGGTATACCGCGTCTGTTTCTCGTTCATGAAAAACGTTGCGGACACAGAGGATGCCGTATCCGAGACATTTATAAAACTGATGGACCATCTGGATGAGTTTGAAAATGAACAGCATATAAAGGGGTGGCTCGTGGTTACGGCGTCCAACCATTGCAAGAACCAGCTGAAGCACTGGTGGCGGAAAAACCGGAATTATGATGAGGCAGCGGGAGTGCCTTCGCAGAGCCGGCCCTTTGAGGTGAGCAATACCATGGAGGCGGTCATGGGGCTTCCGGACAAGTACAAGGCGGCTGTGTACCTGTATTACTATGAGGGTTACAGAAGTGAAGAGATTGCCGGGATGATGGGAAAATCTGCGTCCGCTGTGAGGAATGATCTGCAAAAGGCAAGGAAATTGTTAAAATTGGAATTAGAAGATGGAGGGTGGTAAAGTATGAAGAATCAGGAAATCATAGATGCTTACAATACGGTGACGCCATCGGAAGAGAGCCGTGAGCGGGTGCGCGCCAGAGTAGAGGAAAGGGAGAGCAGTCTGTCCGGAGAGGCCGGCAGGAAGGTTCACTGGATACCCCGGGTTGCCGCGGTGGCTGCCGTGGTGCTCGTTCTGACGGGCGGCGTGACGGCCTACGCCATGTGGCGCTATCTGTCGCCCACTGAGGTGGCGGAAGAGATAGAGGATAAGAAGCTGACAGAGGGATTCCAGTCGGGATCGGCCATTGATACAAAGAGCGAGAGACAGCAGTATGGTGGATATAATGTGGTGCTGCTGGGACTTCTCTCCGGTGAGGATCTGACGGACTACGAGGCAGAGACCAACGGTGAATTGAAAAAGGACAGAACCTACTGCGTGGTGGCGATCGACAGGGCAGACGGAAGTCCTATGGCAGACGGGGACGTCATGGAGAACCTGGAACAGAGTTTCATGGTTTCACCGTATATCCAGGGAAAAGACCCCCGCAAGATCAATATATTTACCATGGGAGGCGGCGCTATAACCTTTATGAAAGATGGCATTTTGTATAAGGTTGTGGACTGCGACAGCCTGACCGCCTTTGCGGACAAAAAGATTTATCTCGCTGTGACGGATGGCGACCAGCTGATACCGGAGATCAAGGTGGTAAAAAAATCGGAGAGCGGGACGGAAGACAAGGCGGGAGAGAAGGTTGTGTATATATATGACAAAAACACGGGAGAGATAAGGAGAAACGAAAATTATAAAGGGTTGAACGCGCTCTTTACACTGCCTATGGATGAGAGTCTGGCGAATCCGGATAAAGCCGCTGAGACGATGAAGGAATGGACGGGAGCCGATGAGGGTGAAGAAGCGGAGGAAGAAGACGAACCGGAAGATCCGGAGACAAAGAAAGTACACGATTATCTGGATAAGAACATCGAGGAAGTCATCCAGAGGGATTTTGACCTGATGGAAGAGAATATGCAGACGGCGAAGCCGGATAAAGACGGAGAGTATCATTTCAAATGGAAATTTGAAAAGGAAAAGGACGGCGCAAAAGGATCGTTTACCGGGACAAAAGAAGAAATATTTTTTGGCCGGAAGAACCTGAAACCCGGGGCGGTTATCTGCACAGGCTACAGTATCGGGGACGAGTATGTGTTTACGCAGTTGTTCCGCCTGAATAAAGACGGTTCCGTGACAGTGATGCCGTATCGCAAAAAGATCAGTGAGATCCCGGAGGCGAAGTAGGGCCCGGATACTCAGAGGCGAAGCAGGGTTCGGATGTTGACAAGTTTAGACGGATGTGATAAATTTATGAGAAGTGATCCGCAGGATAAGCAGGAATCTGCCCTGCGGACTTTCTCTTTTACAATTTACGAGAGTATTTCGGAGGTTGAAAATGAAGGTAGAGGAATTGGGGGTATGGGAACAACTGCAGAAAAAATTAACATGGGAGCAATTAGGTGATTTTTCTGGGAAAAAGATATTGGAATTCGGCTGTGGCAACGGTGTGATGGGGGCTTACTATGCCGGGGAAAATACAGTCGTCGGGATTGAACCGGATGAGCAGGTTTTACAGCAAAATCCACAGGAAGAGATGGAACAGATTTGTGGTGACATCAAAGTATTGTCTGAGTATGCGGACGAATCATTTGATGTAATCCTGTGTCATAACGTATTGGAGTATGCGGCAGAGCGCACAGAAATTATGAAGGAATTTCAAAGGCTGTTAAAAAGCGGCGGTCTCTGTTCGATTTTAAAACATAATAAACCGGGACGGGTAATGCAGATGGCTGTTCTTTTGAACAACTTTGACCATGCCAATGTTTTATTAGATGGAAAGAGTGGTGTGTCTGCACAGTATGGTGAAATTTCGTATTATGAGGATGAAGATCTGATAAAGTGGGCACCGGGACTGCGGATTGAAAAGGTGTTGGGAATGAGAGTCTTTTGGGATTTACAACAAAATCAGGAGATTCAGGTAGAGGAAGGCTGGCAGAGAGAGATGATGAGATTGGAACAGCGGGTTTCTGACAGGGAAGAATATAGAAAGATTGCTTTTTTTCATCATGTTTTGTTGAGGAAGATATAACGCGTACATGTTAGGTGATTTTTAGTTCAGTATAGAAAAGATTAAAGTGGAGGTACAAAATGGAACGCATCATTAAATCTTGCTCTGAACAGTATAAAACTGCTTCTTTAGATCTGGTGGAAAGGGTTTTTTCCGAATACAAAAATACCGAAGAAGGAAAACTGGTTCGACGGATGGTAGAAGAAATTCGTGCAAAGAAGTTTTATGTTTCAGAGTTGGAGCTTATTATGACCAATGAAACCGATGAAATTATTGGATATTCTATGTTTTCCAGATTTCATCTTGAAGGAAAGTATTCAGATGAATTGCTGCTCTTAACTCCTGTCGCAGTGAAAACCGAGTTGCAGCGACAACATATTTCCAAAGAGATTATAGAATACGGTCTGAAAAAGGCAAGAGAACTTGGCTATAAAGCAGTTTTGGTTGAGGGCAATCCTCGGAACTATCGGTCTCGCGGATTCCAAACAGCGGCAAATTACGGTATTTATGCAAGCGAGAAAGTACACCTGCCGCATATTGAGTGTCTAATGGTTCAAGAACTCATACCCGGCGGCCTGAAAGATATTCACGGTGTTCTTGATTATGGATTTTATAAAACTCTGGCTTAAGTGAAAAACAGGAATTTAGAACCCATCGGCTTTTATGAAAGATATGAAACCAGGGAAGCATAAACGGAACCACTGAATCAAGTATATTTTTACCCGCACGAAATGGAGGAAATGATGGAACTGAAAACGGAGAGATTGATCCTGCGTCCGTGGAGAGAGCAGGATGCGGAAAGTTTATATGAATATGCGAAAGATCCGCAGGTAGGGCCGATTGCCGGATGGCCGGTTCGCACCAGTGAGGAGAACAGCAGAGAGATCATACGGGAAGTTTTGTCAGCGGAGGAAACCTATGCTGTGTGTTTGCGGGAGGACAGGAAGGCAATTGGCAGTATCGGGCTGATGGCAGGAGCCGCCAGTAACCTGAGCCTGCCGGATACGGAGGGCGAGATCGGCTACTGGATCGGAGTGCCATTTTGGGTTGCTAAGTGCCAGTGGCACTTGTTTAGCAACGACCGGAGCGGAGCGTAGACACAGGGACTGATTCCAGAGGCAGTAAAAGAGATGCTGCGTCATGGCTTTGAGGATTTGATACTGGAAAAAATCTGGTGTGGATATTTCGAGGGAAATACAAAATCCAAGCGGGTGCAGGAGAAATGCGGATTTACCTATCATCATACGAACAGGGATATTTACTGGAAATTGATGGATGATATTCGGACGGAGCATGTCAGCTGTATGACGAGGGAGAGCTGGTATCATAGATTCTAATAGGGCATATCATCACATCAATCATACATCGTTCCCAGGCTGTGGTCCGTCACAAACTTCACCGGGCAGAATACATCCCTCTCCGTGTTGACGGCCATGGCGGTGACGAGGCCATCCGGTTTATTATCGTTGATCAAAATGCGTTCGCCGTGACCGGCATTGAAAATGATATGGTCATAGCGGACGTTATTTTCTTTCAGAAATTTCAGGGTGTGCGGTTTCTCGTAATTGCTCCGGGCAGTGAGGAAGATGATCATGTCCTGCTCCGGTATATTCTCCAGAAATTCTCTGGCGCCGGGGAGAAAGCGGTCCTCGCCGTATATGTAAGGGCCATTGTGAACTACGATGGTGCCGTCTAAGTCCAGTATCCAGGTTTTGGCCAGGGGGGATACGGGAATCTCATTCTTTTTCATAAGAGCCTCCTACGTTTTATGATGCCGGGGTCAAAAGGTGTTTCACTTACAGTGACATTCACTGGGTGTCAGCCGCCCCGGATCTGTCTGCACAGAGCCTCTGCCTCTTCGTAAGAATCGAAGCCGCCGGAAATGACTACTGTACCGTCTGTGATTGGCTCCATCACGGTGGGGGATGCGATTACTTCCCCGCCTACGAAAATGTCAAGACGTTCAGAGGCCGCGGCTGCTTTCTCCGTCGCCGCTGCAAATTTTTCGGTTCCTTCATCGGTTAATGTAATTTGGATAACAGAGTCCGTTTCACCGGAAGATTCCTGTGCTTCGCATTGGACAGCGTCCACATCATCAATGGTGAGGACGGTTTCGCCAGTCTCGTTTTGAATTACCATATCACCGTGGGGTTTTTCCTGCCAGGGCATGGATGTTCTTTTATACCCTATATAGGCGCCAGCCACGGAATTGCAGAGGGTCAGAACCAGAGTGATAATACAGAGTACGATCCCGGCGGTGGCCATTCCCTTTCCACCTTTTTTTCTGCCGCTGATACCCAGAATAAGGCCGGCTATGGTGACGGGAAAACCGATGAGCGGTAGAATCCATGCGATCAATCCGGAGATGCCCAGGACCATGGACGCCACAGACATCCCTGATTTTTTCTCCTGGGGCATAGGGGACTTTCCCGTCGGCCTGCCGCACTTTTCACAGAAGACAGCGTCATTGTTTAATTCCGTTCCACAGTATTTACAAAACATAAAGGTGACTCCTTTCTTAATAGCAATTATACTAAAACTTTTCCTGGCTTGCAATCATTTTGTGGCACGGAAGTTCTGTCTGTCGGCCCTGCCGCCACGCCGGACTGTACCGCATGAACAATGTCTGGAATAACCCGAATTAACTTAGATGGTGTAAATTGTTATCTTGCTAAATGTGATCAGGGATTTAAATAGAAAAGAGTTGCTATTTTATTTGAAACTGCGTATACTTATAGATAGAAGTTAATTGGAATTGAAGGAGGCAGAGATACAGGAGAAATGGTAAGCAAAGAAACACAAGAGATTGTTGATAAACTGACAGCAATGGAAGATACTTTTTTTCATAAGCTGGTTGAGAATAGTGATTTTTGTGAGGAACTGATCCAGACTGTAACTGGAAAGAAAAGTCTCCGTTTAGTGGAGGCTACAGCACAAAAAAGTCTGCGTAATATAAAAGGGCGTTCGGTGGTGCTGGATGCGTATTGTATTGATATAGAAAATGATAATTATGACGTTGAAATTCAAAAAGAGGACAATGATGACCATCAGAGGCGTGTCCGGTATAATGGTTCCAACATGGATACTTATATGACAGAAAAGGGTATTAAGTTTGGAAAGATACCGGATGCCTATGTGATTTACATATCAAAGAAAGATTTTTTTGAAAAAGGGAAGACTATATACCATATAGACCGTGTTTTGCGGGAAACGGGGGATGTGGTAGACAATGGCTTTTATGAGATTTATGTCAATACGGAAATTGATGATAATAGCGATATAGCGGAGTTGATGAAAATTTACAGCAGTCCGGATGTGCCGGAAAACAGTAAATTTCCAAAAACTTGTGCAGAGATTAAGAATCTGAAAGTTGGGAAAGGACGTGATAGTATGTGTACTATTATAGAGGAATATGCAGAAAAGAAAGCGAGAGAAAGAGAAAAAGAACAGGCAAAGCAGGTGGCACTAAAATTCCTGAAAATGGGGAAACTCTCCGTAGAAGAAATTGCGGAAGGAATTCCTTTGTTGTCAGTGGAGGAAATAATCGAGTTGCAGGAATCTGTGTTGCAGACTACTTAGTGACCAGCTTTGTGGTAATGCATCCCATCGTGACGGGGGTTGTATTTTTTATTCAGGCTATTTGTATGGGGATCGGATTTGAATTTACGCCATTTTCACAACAAGCGTTATATAGAAGCATTCACCACGAATATCAGCATATACCTCTCCATTCATAAGCCCCATCAGCCTTTTGCATATGAAAAGTCCAAGTCCGTTGCCCTGCACCTTATCTGCATTGTTCCCACGATGAAAGCTCTCAAATATCTGCGGCAGTTCTTTCGCTTCAAGAGTACAGCCTGTATTTGATACCGTGATAAGCTCACAGCCGTCCATTTTATCAAAGCTGATCTCAATTCGTCTGCCGTCACCGTATTTGATCGCATTTTCAATCAGATTTTGCAGGCACTCTGCAAGGCGGTCGGCGTCGCAGGAAAGAATACAGTCATCATATTTCTGAATCGCAAACTCTGTTCCCGACATGGCAAGCTGGGGAGCATATCTCGCATCTATTTTTGTGATAACAGCACTTAAGAAAGCCTCTCCCTGTGTGACCTCAAAGCTCATAAAGTCCTCGCTTGCCGCCTTTGTGATCTCACTGACAAAACGCTCGATCTCATCTGCACGGATATTAATACTCTCAGCAACAGCACGTTGTTTTCCCTCGTCCTTGTATAATCCCTTGGCAAGTGCTGCTGCATTAAGCTTGATTGCCGACAAAGGCGTTTTGATGTCGTGGGAAAGGGAAAGCAGCAGGAGCTTTTTGTCCCTTTGCATCGCAATTTCTTTTTTGCGGCTGTCCTCGATACTCTCACGCAAGAGATTCACACCCCATGTGAATTTTCCGAAGAAACGGCTTTTTTCCTCCGGTATCGGGACAGCAAGATTTCCCCTTGCAAGCTCCTGCGGAACGTCGTTCAACCTGCCGAACGGTACGATAATATGTCTCCGGATATAATACAAAAGACCAATTATCAGCAAAAACAGCGCACCAAATACACAGTTTATAATCACAATGCTGTGCTGTCCGTTTCCGGTCATATACTCCACACGATACAGCGTACCGCCTGCTTCTATGATCAGATAATGCTCATCGGAGATGTACAGTCCGCCGTCATCAGCCTTGAACACCCCCGTAATATGGGGATATTTTTCAAGGTCATAACTGCCCGTTTCCGCTATCTCATCTGCAAGCCGCTTGGCTTCAACACGATAAATGCCTTCATCACTGTCTTTCGCTCCCACAAGAAATAGATTCAATACTGCCGTCAGCAAAAGAAATATCGTTATCACTACAATACACAATCTTCTGAAAGTCTTCATACAAACTTATACCCCACACCCCAGACGGTCAACAAACGCTTGGCATTCTTAGGATCATCACCTAACTTCTGGCGAAGGCGGTTGATATGCACATGGAGCGTTTGCAGCTCCGAATCGCTGTCGCTGCCCCAGACAGTGCCAAACAGGTACTCTTTTTTCAGAGCTTTGCCCTGATTCTCGATTAAAAGCGCCAACAGGTCAAATTCCTTTGCAGGCAGTTCCACAGGCTTTCCGTCAATGACCGCTGTTTTATCTGCAAGATTGAGTGTCACACCGTCCGCCGACAATGTATCACACTGATACCGCCGTTTGAATATCCCTTTAATCTTAGCAATAAGAATATCAATGTCATAGGGCTTTTCTATATAATCATCAGCACCGAGGTCAAAGCCGTTCAGCTTATCCTCCTTGCCCGTCCTTGAACTTACGATTAGTATAGGAGTATCCGCATTTTCCCGGAGCTTGGAGCAGACCGCAAAGCCGTTCACATCGGGGAGATTGATGTCAAGCACCACAAGCCTTGCGCCATATCGTTCAAAGAGCTGAATGGCACGCTTTCCGCCAGCCACGCTTGACACAGTGTAGCCTTCGTCACGCAGGAAGTCGGTCAGCAAGCCGGATAGTTCCTTATCGTCTTCTACTATCAGAATATCGGTCATAAGATCACCTCCTACGAATCTTTGTACCATATCGGCGGATATATTGCAAGTATCACCAACCCTGTTCCATCAGCCAGTTGTTCAGCTCTCTCTCACGGTCACGGAGCCCTTTGTCACCGCCGTCAAAACGTCCCATTTCTTTTTCGCTGACGATACCGCCGTCCACAATGTAAAGAACCCTGCTGCACTTGGCGGCAACCTTCGGGTCGTGGGTCACGCATAGGATCGTCGTACCGTCACGGTTTAAGGAGAGCAGCTCGTTCATGACTTCATCAGAACTTGCTCGGTTGAGAGCACCTGTGGGTTCATCGGCAAAGAGCATCCTGGGATTGTTTATCATACTGCGGCAGATACACGCCCGCTGAAGCTGGCCGCCCGAAACCTCGTTGATGTCGTTGTCGGCGATGTCGATAATGCCGAGCCTGCGCATGAGATCCTGGCCGCGCCGCACCGTTTCCTTGCGGGGTTCATGCAGCTTTTTGGATTGTGTTGCGGGAAGTATGATATTATCCAATATCGTGAGGTTTTTCAGCATATACATCTGCTGGAAAATGAACCCCATCTCGTCAAGGCGCAGGTCTGGAAGTTCCTTTTCACTCATCCCTGCAATATTTTTCCCGCAGAAGAAAACCTTTCCCGCGGTAGGATCATCCATGCCCGAAACTGCGTACAGCAGCGTGGATTTTCCAGATCCAGACGGTCCCATAACAGCGACCATTTCTCCTTCGCCAATTGTAAAATTGATGTTTTTCAGTACATTGTTCTGGCGCTTGTTTATAACATATGTTTTACAGAGATCCTTTACTTCGAGAATATTCATATCCGATTTCCTTTCCTATTCGATATTAGCCGTGTCCAGGGACTTTATTTTTTTGGTATACAGCGAGGTGAGGAACGCACTTGTCGCGGTTGCAACAAGAATCAAGAGGGGAAAAACAAGGAACATTTCAAACGGGCTGATCACATAGTCAACAGCAAGCTCCATACCCATCATATTAAAAATCGGGTCAATGCAGAGATGCGTAAGCGGCAGGGCGAAAAGTTCCGCAGCAATTACCGTCATACCGCCGACGAAAACAAAGCGTAAAGTGTGATAAGCGTAGATTTTTCCGTTTCGTATGCCGATTGCTTTCATAAGCGCAATTTCCCCCTGTTCCTTAACGGTAAAGGAGCGCTCCATAAGCACAGTGATCAGCGCCGCTAAAATGATCATGAGAACAACAACCATTTGTTTTATCGCATCCATTGTATCCGTAACTTTGAGCGCGTCCGATATGCATTCAGCGCAGTTCTTGACGTTTTCAAATTCGGGATAAAGCTCCTGAATTTTTTCCATACGGCGGGCGATTTCCTTTTTATCGGGAGCGTCGGTGAATTTGATCAGTGTGGAGAACGCGCCCTGAGCTTGTATGTAATTTATTTCCTCGTCCTCGTGAAGTCGCACTCCCTCGCCCATATTGTTCATGGACTGAAAAAGTGCCGTTATCATAAATTTCTTGTCGCCGTCGATAGTCTTTATTGTAATCGTATCGCCGATATCCGCTTTCAGTTTATTCGCAGAAAGACGGGTCAGGGCGACCTCGTCGGCAGACTGCGGCGGCGTGCCCTCGATGTACTCGTACATATCCGCAGTCGTTCCTGTGCCCTGATAGATGAAAATACTGCACTCGTTTTCGTCGTGTGACACGGGCAATTTGAACATCATTTCCTGCATACAGCTTGCGGGCATATTGTTCTCTGCGAGATTTTCCTCCATATCCGAAAGGTATTCTTTCAGCTTTTCATGTCCGTCCTCCGTCATAAACTCCATTACCTCGCATTTTGCTGATAGGTCGAAGTCCGCAAGACCCAAAGCGTTGGCGAAAGTACCGCCTTTCATCGTGGAAACCGTTGACGAAAGGATCAGCAGAAGCGACAGACAAAGGAAGAAAGCGAAGGTTATGATACCGAAGCGTTTCGGACTGCTTACGACATCGTTCAGCGCGAGAAACGGTGTCGCGGGAAGCTTTGATCTCCCAAGGCCCATTATGCTCTTTTTGCGGAATCGCTCACCCGTCTGACCGTTTCGCACAGCGTCAATGGGCGACATTTTCCCGACTTTGCCCGTACAGCCGTAGCAGAACAGCATGATGACAACCACCATGAGCACCGCGCAAAGGACGCTGGCAAAAGCCGCGTTCCGATTGTTTATCATAATGGATTTCGAGGAAAGGCGCATCAGCATTTCACCGAAAGGAAAGCTAAGCGCGAGACCGATAACCGTGCCGGTCACGGAAAGCGCCGCATATTTTGCAAGGTACAGACCTCTGATCTTTCGATTGCGGATGCCGATCGCTTTCATAACGCCGATCTCGCGGAACTCCTCGGAGAGCGTGAAGGCAATGGTAAACCGCAGGATCACAAACGCGACGGCTACAAGAATAAGGCTCACCACAAGGAGGATACCGACCACCAGCATATCAAAAACATAAGAAAATTTGATTGTCGCCTTGTCCGCTGTGAGAGTGGAGCTGTCGATAAGTGGCTTGGTTTCGGAGAGCATTTTTTCCATATCCGAGGTGCGTATGTAAATCAACTCGCCGCCGTAAAATTTCTCGACATTTTCCGCGGAGATGAATTTCTCAAAGTCCCCGGCTCTGATGATATAACGCTGTGTGGACATTCCCTTTGAGCCAAGAACCGCGTCCCTGACACCGCCCGCGAACTTAAACACACAGCTTACGCCGCCGATCCTTACAGTCATCTTATCTCCGATCTCAAGCCCGTTATCCTCCGCCATGCCCGCCGTCATATAAAACTCGCCGCTCTTTACAGATTCAAGAATACTGCCGTCGTCAAGAATATAATTCATGGACATATCCCCGTCACTCTGAAGTAAAAGTATGTTTGCGGCGGTTTTGCTTTCATTCTCAAAGGTGATATTATCGGACTCCATATACAGGATTTTTTCCCTGCCGAAGCTTTCCACCGAAGCGGCAGAATTTAAAATCCCATCAATATCGACCGCGCCTGATTTATTCATTGTCGCCGCAAGGTAATCGGGCGCGCCCGCCATTTCGAGATAATCGTCAAGTGCCGTTGTAACGCTTATGATATTATTCACGCCCGACGATACGAACATTGACGCAAGTATGATAAACACAAGCAAAATCACGTTCATCGCCTTTTTGCGTTTCAGGTCTTTTTTCAATATCCTCTGGAACATAGTGTATACCTCTTTTTCTGCGTTTTGTTTTCTTCACGTTCTAATCATAGCATAAAAATTCTTAACAAGTCTTTAACTTTTAACGGCACATAAAAGTAATCACCGCCCCCCATTTTAAAATATATCGGGTTGAGAAATTCACGCGTTTATGGCATACTAAGTAATTAGAAACCCAAAAGGAGGAAGATATGAGCGATTACAGAATGGATACCAAATGCGTACAGGGCGGTTATGTTCCCGGGAACGGGGAGCCGAGACAGGTGCCGATTATTCAGAGTACCACGTTCAAATATGCCACCATCGAGGACATGGGAAAATTGTTTGACCTGGAGGCGGAGGGGTATTTTTACACCAGGCTGCAGAACCCTACCAACGACACGGTGGCAAAAAAGATATGCGAGATGGAGGGCGGTACGGCGGCTATGCTGACTTCCTCCGGGCAGGCGGCTAATTTCTTTGCCGTTTTCAATATTGCCTCCTGCGGGGATCACGTGGTGGCCTCCAACTCGATCTATGGGGGAACCTACAATCTGTTTGCTGTCACCATGAAAAAGATGGGGATTGATTTTACCTTTGTGGATCCGGATTGTTCCGAGGAGGAGCTGGCGAAGGCATTTTGCCCTAACACGAGAGCGGTGTTCGGCGAGACCATTGCCAATCCGGCGCTGACGGTCCTGGATATAGAAAAATTTGCCCGGGCGGCCCACGAGCACGGCGTGCCGCTGATCGTGGACAACACCTTTGCCACGCCGGTGAACTGCCGTCCCTTTGAGTGGGGAGCGGACATTGTCACCCACTCCACCACCAAGTATATGGATGGCCACGGGGCGGGCGTGGGAGGCTGCATCGTGGACAGCGGCAGGTTCGACTGGATGAAATATGCGGATAAATACCCGGGGCTTTGCACACCGGATGACAGTTATCACGGGATCACCTATGTGGAGCGTTTCGGGCTGGAGGGGGCTTATATCACCAAAGCCACAGCGCAGCTGATGCGGGATCTGGGGTCTATACAGGCGCCTCAGAATGCGTTCCTCCTGAACATGGGGCTGGAGAGCCTGCACGTGAGGATGAAAAAACACTGTGAAAACGGACAGGCAGTGGCGGAGTTTTTAGCGCAGCATGAAAAAATAAGCTATGTGAATTACTGTGGACTTCCCGGAGATAAATATTATGATCTGGCGCAGAAATATCTGCCGGGGGGATCCTGTGGTGTAGTAAGTTTTGGTGTGAAGGGCGGGAGAGCCGCCGCAGAAAAATTCATGAAGCATTTGAAACTGAGCGCCATAGAGACCCATGTGGCGGATGCCAGAACCTGCTGTCTCCACCCGGCCAGCGCTACCCACCGGCAGATGTCGGACGAGGAACTGGAGGCCTGCGGGGTGTATCCGGATCTGGTCCGCTACTCCTGTGGCCTGGAGGATGCCGGGGATCTGATCGAGGATCTGGCTCAGGCGCTGGAGCATATCTGATGTAGAGGGATAGTATGAAGAAAAGGAATGGGTATCACAGGCTGGGAGTTTTTGCTGTCGTGAGTCTGTTGATCTTATTTGCATTGACGGGCTGGTATCTCTCTTCCGATGGTGAGAAGACGGTGCCGGTGTCGGCGACAGAGACGGCGCAGCTGACGGCGGATCCGGGTACGGTATCTCCGTCAGATACAGGATCCGGGAAAGCAGAGACGCCGGAGAAGACAGCACCGGAAAAGCCGGTGACGGAAAAGGCGGAACCGGTGGAAAAGAGGGTGACCCTTGCCATGGTGGGGGATATGCTGCTGCACACGCCGGTGAGCAACAGCGGGCGCCGAAGCGACGGGTCGTACAACTATGACTATCTTTTCCGATTTGTGCGTAGGGATATCCGCGGGGCGGATGTCTCCCTGGTGAATCAGGAGGTGATCCTGGCCGGGGGCATCAGCGGGTTCCCCCGGTTCAATGGGCGTTTTGAGGTGGCAAATGCCATCGGAAAGGCGGGGTTTGACGTGGTGCTGCACGCCACCAACCACTCTATGGATCAGGGCAGGTCAGGGCTTCTGGCCTGCCTGAACCAATGGAGGAAGGCGTGTCCTGATATCAAGGTCACCGGGATGTACGCCAGCAGGAAAGCGGCAGAGAAGATCACAGTCGTGAAGAAAAACGTCATCCGCATTGCCCTGCTGAACTACACGTACGGAACCAATGGCCTGCCGCTGCCCCCGGACATGCCCTACGCGCTGAATATGATGTCCCGGAGCAAGGTGGAGCGGGATGTGAGAAAGGCGAAAAAGAAGGCGGATTTTGTCGTGGTACTTCCGCACTGGGGCACGGAGTACCGGACGATGCCGGACAGTTATCAGCAGTCCTGGACAAAAACCCTTGCCGGACTTGGGGTGGATCTGGTGATCGGTACGCATCCCCACGTGATCCAGCCGGTGAGGTGGGTCAGGGGAAAGAAAGGGCATCGCATGCTGGTCTTCTATTCCCTGGGAAACTATGTCAACTCCTACTCCGGCGTCAAGACAGGGGCTTTCAGGCAGTACTGCGGCGGGATGGCAAAGATTACGCTGAGCCGGAGGGGAAAAGGCCGGGTGAAGGTCCAGGAGGCGAAAATGGTCCCGCTGATCACCCATTGGGACGACAATGGTAGAATAACTACATACAAATTGAAACAGTATTCGGATAAAAAAGCAGGGCGAAACCGTCTGCGGAGATATGACCGCAGCTTTACCCTGCAGGGGGTGAAAAGTTTTTTCCGACAGACGATAAAGAAAAAATTTCTTGAAATGTGAAACATTTTTCCTGTCGCATTTGTTCATTAAGTGAGAGCTCTTTGATTTTGCTGCAGCACAGATGAGTAAAGGCAGGTGAATAGCCGTGGGCTATGACTATGACATGATCGTGAGGAAATATGCGGATATGGTGTACCGGGTAGCCCTGAGTTATTCCCATTCCGTGCAGGATGCGGAGGACGCGGTACAGAATGCGTTTCTGAAACTGCTGTCAAAAAATCCGGAGTTTGTCGACGAAGAACATATTCGCCGGTGGCTGATCCGGGTGACCGTGAACGAGTGCAAAAATATATGGAACTGCTTTTGGCGGAGGCATGTGGATATGGTGGAGATGCTGCCGGAGACGACACAGCCGGAGGAGGAAACTCCCGGTCCGGTTTATGAGGAAGTGATGGCTCTGCCGCCAAAATACCGCATTGTCATATATCTGTATTACTATGAAGAGTATTCCACGAGAGAGATTGCCGGTCTCCTTCACACGAAGGAAGCCACGGTCAGGACCCGCCTTGCACGGGGAAGGCAACAATTAAAAATGCAGTTGGAAGACTAAGGCGACCAGGAGGTGAGAAAATGACTGAGAAAGACATTAAAAGGACATTTGATGAGATTCATATGCCGCCTGATCTCTTGGGAAAGGTGGAGGATGCCATGGACGGGAAAAGAAAGAAATCAATCAGCAGACCAATGAAATTTGCTGCGGCTCTTGCCGTGCTTGCCGTATGCCTGTTGGCGACAAACGGAATCTGTTTTGCGGCCACGGGAGATTCATTGTTTGGCAGGATAACCATGTATGTCAACGGGGAGGAAGTGAACCTGGATGATGTGACATTGGAAAAGAACGGAGATACGGTGACGGCGACGATCGACAATGTCCCGGAGGACGGAGATGTGGAGATTGCACTGCCGGGATCCGGCAAGGGAGATTTTGAAGTCAGTAAGGAGGGGGATAAAATCTTTCTCCTGATCGGGGGTGGAGAGCAGAAACTGGATATCACGGAGGATATGGCTGACAAAAAGGCAGAGGGAGAATTTACCTGGAAGGGCGTGGTGCATCATTACCGCGTGACCGGCGAGGGTGGGGAGTATCAGCTCTCTGTCAATACAGAGAAGAAATGAGAAAAGACCGGTCCACGGCATTGGCGGTGGACCGGTCTTCCCTGTCGCCGGACAGAATCTCCGGTAAATTTTATGGCTCCACAATATTGAATGTATATTCAAAGTCCACAATATTTTCACATAGCTTTGCCAGAAGAGAGGTATCGCCCTCCATCTGAATCAGTTTTTTCTTGTCCGTTTCCATGCCCTCGCGCAATTCCTTGGCTGCGGTCAGGTAGGCATTTCTCCATGTGCCGGATTCCGCCTGATATCCCAGCTGCTCCAGCGCATCGGCACAGAGGTAACGGGCCTGCTGATTTTCCGGGTCGGCATATACCAGAATATTGGTGATCTCTGCCACCCATTGATATTCTCCCTTTTTGTAATCTTCCTGTGCTTTTTTCAGCACTTCGTCTGTATCACCCATATACTCTACAAACTTTTTGGCCCTCTCCGAAGGCGCCAGTTCGTCCAGGTGAATGGGGTTCGCATCGTACCAGCCCATATATTTCTGATACACCGCCTTGGCATTGTGGGCTGCCGTTCCGTAATACTGCCGCGGTGTCTTGCATATATGTCTTGATCTTCTTGTTTTCCCAGTGCGGCCAGTTGTGAGACTGGAATACTGTCTCCACCTGATCACCGTAGAGAGATAAAGCTTCCATGATATAGCTTGCCCAGGCATTTCCGTCACGGACCTGCGCGCCCCGGAGTGTATACAGGTTATGTAAAGTCCCGGTACAGTTTTCCGCCAGCCAGAGTGCCTTTTTCTCCGGGAACCACGTGTTCATCTCCGCCGGCGCTTCCGTGCCCGGCGTCAGCTGAAATTCCATTTTTACGCCGTCGATGGTGCGGGTTTCCCCTGTTTTGGTGATGGAATCTGTGGGGGAAATATAGGAAGTGGTTCCTCTGGACTGTCCCATGCCGATTCCCATGGCCAGCGTTCCCCTTGCATCTTCGTTCAGGAAGATTCCGTATTGCAGGCTGGAGCGCCTGGACATGGCATTTCCCGCATAGACGTTTTCGCTGGTCGCATGTTCTTCAAAGTTTTCCGGCACAATGATCGGAATCTTTTCTTTTTTAACCTGCTCCTCCGTGACGATCCCCTTGATCCCGCCGTAATGATCGACATGAGGGTGGCTGATGATAATACCCTTCACCGGATATTTTCCCAGCTCCTTGCTGACCAGCTCATAAGCGGCCTTGCTGCATTCTACACTCATCAGCGGATCGAACAAACCCATCCGGTCTTTCCCTTGATAAAGGTGATGTTGGACATGTCATAACCTCTCACCTGGTAAATCCCGTCTGTCACCTCAAACAGACCGTAGATATGGTTGAGCTGGGTATTCCGCCAAAGGCTGGGATTCACTGTATCGGGTGCATCTGCATCTTCGACAAATGCATATGCTTTCTGGCTCCAGATCACTTTGCCGTTTTCATCCTTTAATTCCAATTCCTCCGGTGCGGTGATCAGGCCCTTTTTTGCACAATCAAATTCATCTTTATTCTCAAAGTCGAGCTTCTCATAAACCTCCTGATTCTTTTTTTTCGTTGTCTCACTTGCCTCTTTCTGCTGTTCTGTCAGTTTCTCCCCTGTGGCAGAGCCGGTATTGCCGCTCTCACAGCCGACGATCAGAGAAACTACCATGGCCAGCATAATGCCCATGGAAATGATCTTACTTTTTTTCTTCCTCTTCATTCTCTTGATGTAAACTAGCCAAAGGGATAGGATTGCGGGCTTTGAAACTTATGTCTGATGTAAGAAAAAATTTCTTGCAAAAGGACAGCATATATGATAAAAATTTTATTAAAGGAGAGTGGTATCTTATGAGGATTGAATCTATAAGAGTCCATAATTATAGGGTGTTTCAAGATGTTGTGGTAGAAAATGTGCCTAATATGGCAGTGTTTTTGGGAATGAACGGTGTGGGGAAAACCACTTTCTTTGATGTATTTGGCTTTATTCATGATGCTTTACAATCAAATATACGTGCGGCTTTGGCAAAGAGGGGCGGCTTTCATGAAGTGATTTCAAGAGGTCAGGAAGGCGATATAGAATTCGAATTAAAATTTCGTCCCTCAGAAGACGAGCCTATTATTACGTATCAGTTATCTATATGTCTGTTAGAAAACAAAAAGCCCGCCATAAAAAAAGAAGTTATGAGGTTTCGACGTGGACAGACCGGGGCACCATGGAAGGTCCTGGAGTTTTCATATGGAGCGGGAGTGGCCGCGGATGGAGAACTTATAAAGTATGAGGACGTTAGACTTGCGGATAGAAGTCCACAGAAATTGGACTCGCCTGATATTTTGGCGATAAAGGGACTGGGACAGTTTAAAGAGTTTATAGCTGTTTCTCAACTGAGGAGATTGATAGAAGATTGGTATGTTTCTGACTTTCATATAGAAGATGCCAGAAGCACAAAAGATGCAGGATATAGCGAAAGAATTTCTACATCCGGAGATAATCTGGCGTTAGTAGCAAAATATATGTATGACAATCACAGGGAAATATTTCAGGAGATTTTGAAATCTATGGAAAAGAGAGTGCCGGGTGTTTCTAAAGTGGAGGCGCAGGAAACAGAAGATGGAAGAATTGTTTTACGGTTTCAGGATGGAAATTTCAAAGATCCTTTTGTGTCCCGTTTTGTGTCAGATGGGACGATTAAAATGTTCACCTATTTGGTACTTTTAAAGGATCCGGAGAAGCACGCTTTGCTTTGTGTGGAGGAACCGGAAAATCAATTATATCCAAATCTTCTCTTTGAATTGGCAGAAGAGTTCCGGATGTACTCGGAAGAAGAGGGCCAGGTGTTTATTTCTACTCATTCTCCCGATTTTTTGGATGCCGTTCGCCTGGAGGAACTGTATTGTATGGTTAAAGAAAATGGATACACAAAAATATACAAGGCATCTGAAAATAAAATTATAAAGGAACTGTATCAAGCAGGAGATTTGTTGGGGCAATTGTGGAGGCAGGAGCTTTTGGTGGAAGAGGTGAAAGGGAAGGAATGACAATTATTTTTTTGCTGGAAGAGAGGTCTATGAAAGAATTGTTGGATATACTTTTGCCTCAAATACTTCCGGAAAATGTTTTATTTAAAACAATTCCACATAGTGGTAAGAGTGATTTACAACGGTCTATTCCTCATAAATTAAAGGCATGGAATACTCCAGATACAAAATTTGTGGTTGTTCAGGATCAAGATAGTGCAGATTGCATTGAATTGAAGAAAAAACTGGAGAAGATAGTATTTCCGGCGAAAAGGGAAGTGTTGATCAGGATTGTATGCAGAGAATTGGAATCCTGGTATTTTGGAGATTTAAGCGCAGTCTCACGTGCATATAAAAAAGATGTGCGCAGTTTATCCTCGAAGAAAAAATATCGTATTCCAGATAAAATGGCCAATCCAAAAGAAGAATTACAAAAACTCTTTCCCAAGCACCAACAGTTAGATGGAGCAAGAAGAATAGGTGTACATATGCAAATAGAAGAAAACACATCAGAAAGCTTTCGCTGTTTTGTTAAAGGAGTAAAGAAATTATGCGCCGATTCTGGAAGAGAAAGTTGACGCAAACCTGGCACTTGCAAAATCTTCTGTTCTGTGTTATCCTTTCCCTTGAGCGGTATTCATAGGAAACTGCATCAGATGGTAATGTGTTGTCACTGGCTTCGGAGGTGATGACATGAGAATTGGAATCATAGGCGCAGGCAGAGTAGGTTGTTCCATGGGAAAGTATTTCAAGGAGCAGGGTCTGTCGCTGGCCGGGTATTTCAGCAGACGAAAGAAGAGCGCGGAGGAAGCGGCGATTTTCGCAGAAACAGAATCCTTTCAGATGTTAGAGGAATTGGTGGAGGCAAGCGATATCCTTATGATCGCCACCGGAGATGATGACATCTCCCGGGTGTGGAATTGCATTGCGGCATTACCGGTTCAGGGAAAAACAGTATGCCATTTCAGTGGCTCGTTATCATCCAATGTATTTTCTGATCGGGACAGACTCGGTGTTTCCGGCTGTTCCATTCATCCTATGTATGCGTTCCGTGACAGATTCACATCGTTTCAAAAACTGGATACAGTTATGTTTACCCTGGAGGGGGACAGGGATGCCCTGGCAGTAGTCCGCCCGTTGTTTGAAAAAACGGGAAACGAGTGCTTTGTCATTCCGCCGGAGAAAAAGGGCCGTTATCATGCGGCGGCGTCCATGATGAGCAATATGATGATCGGGCTCTGTGACATGGGGCTGTCCATGCTCACGGACTGCGGTCTGGACAGGGAGGAGGCCCTGCGGCTGTCCGGGCCTCTCATACAGGGAAATATAGACAATCTTCTCACC
The DNA here is from genome assembly GCA_964484225.1 of uncultured Eubacterium sp. Classification (GTDB taxonomy): domain Bacteria; phylum Bacillota; class Clostridia; order Lachnospirales; family Lachnospiraceae; genus Eubacterium_F. The sequence continues at coordinate 14,249 of CAZAEM010000025.1, read as the reverse complement.
ACCTCTCCGGAGGCGGCATTGACCGGGCCTGTGGAGCGGGGGGATGCGGGGACGGTGAGGAAACACCTTGCTTCGCTCAGGGAGGACGAGGAAAAAGTATACAGGCTTTTGGGACGGGAACTGGTGAAGATTGCCCGCCGGAAGAATCCGGAGCGGGACTATGGAGAAATAAATCGGATTTTGGAGGAAGAACAGTGAAAAATTCAGTGATAACATTTCGACAGGCAAAAGAAAAGGGCGAGAAGCTGACCATGCTCACAGCCTATGACTATTCCACGGCGAAGCTGATGGACGAGGCGGGGATCAACAGTATCCTGGTGGGGGACTCCCTGGGGAACGTGATCCTGGGTTATGAGGATACGCTGTCTGTCACCATGGAGGATATGATCCACCATGGGGCGGCGGTGGCAAGAGGGGCGAAAAATGCGCTGGTGATCATTGATATGCCCTTCATGTCCTATCAGACCTCCGTCTATGACGCGGTGGTCAATGCGGGGCGTCTGATGAAAGAGGGCCGGGCCGGTGCGGTGAAACTGGAGGGCGGACGGGAGGTCGGTCCCCAGATCCGGGCGATCACAGAGACCGGGATCCCGGTGTGCGCACATCTGGGGCTGACGCCCCAGTCCATCCACGCTTTTGGAGGGCACAAGGTTCAGGGTAAAACAGAGGCGGCGGCCAGGAAACTGCTGGATGACGCCAGGGAGGTGGAGGCTGCCGGAGCCTTCGCGGTGGTTCTGGAGTGTGTGCCGAAGAGGCTGGCGGAGAAGATCACGGGAGAGCTGAAGATCCCCACCATCGGGATCGGCGCGGGCAATGCCTGTGACGGCCAGGTGCTGGTGTATCAGGATATGCTTGGCATGTTCTCGGATTTCACGCCCAAATTTGTAAAGCGGTTTGCCGATGTGGGGGAAGTGATGCAGGAGGCCTTCCGGGGATATATTGAGGAGGTTTCATCCGGTGCCTTCCCGGCGGAGGAGCACGAGTACAAGATGGACGACGATATCATAGAAAAATTGTATTGATGTAAAGGAGATAGAGCGATGCAGATTGTTTCTACAGTGGAGTCTGTGCGGCAGCAGGTGGGAAAATGGAGAGCGGAGGGCCTGTCCGTGGGGCTGGTCCCCACTATGGGTTATCTCCACGAGGGGCATGAGAGCCTCATCCACCGGGCTGTGGCGGAAAATGACAGGGTGGTGGTCAGTGTCTTTGTCAATCCCATCCAGTTTGGCCCGAAGGAGGATCTGGCCACATATCCCAGGGATATGGAGAGGGATTCGGCGGTGTGTCAGCGGGCGGGGGCGTCTCTGATCTTTCACCCGGAGAAGGAGGATATGTACTGCGGAGATTTCTGCACATATATAGATATGGAGGGCCTGACCAAAGGGCTCTGCGGGAAGTCCAGACCCACCCATTTCCGGGGGGTCTGCACGGTGGTGGGAAAGCTGTTCAACATCGTGCGGCCGGACAGGGCGTACTTCGGGGAGAAAGACGCACAGCAGCTGGCGGTGATCCGCCGCATGGTGAGGGATCTGAACTTCGACCTGGAGATCGTGGGCTGTCCCATCATAAGAGAGGAGGACGGGCTGGCCAGAAGCTCGCGCAACACCTACCTCTCGCCGGAGGAGAGAAAGGCTGCGCCCATCCTGCACAGGGGGCTGACGCGGGGGGAGGAGCTGGTCCGCGCCGGGGAGCGGCGCGCGGAAGAGATCCGGAAGGCTGTGACGTCCGTCATCGAGTCCGAGCCCCTGGCCAGAATCGACTATGTGGAAGTGGTGGATTTTGAAAATATGGAGCCGGTGGAAACTCTGAAGGGAACCGTCCTCACTGCTGTGGCAGTGTACATCGGCGGGACGAGACTGATCGACAATTTTATCATCACGGTTTAGCGTACTGTCTGCAATGGCAAGGCGGATGGAAAGGAGAGTGTCATGACCATTCAAATGCTGAAAGGAAAGATCCACCGGGCTGTAGTGGTCCAGGCGGAGTTAAATTATGTGGGGAGCATAACGGTGGATCCGGTGCTGATGGAGGCGGCCGGGATCCTGGAATATGAGAAGGTACAGATTGTGGATGTGGAGAACGGCAGCCGTTTTGAGACGTATACCATCGAGGGAGAGCGGGGCAGCGGGATGATCTGTCTGAACGGAGCGGCGGCCCGGATGGTGCAGACCGGCGATCACATTATCATCATGAGTTACTGTGATATGACGCCGGAGGAGGCAGAGAAGCACCAGCCGCTGGTAGTGTTTGTAGATGAGAAAAATGCCGTCAAAAAAGTGGCTAATTACGAAAAGCACGGACAGCTGTCTGAGTAGGAATGGAGGAAATATGTTAGAAGGCAAAGTGGTGATTCTGGGTGTGACAGGGAGTATTGCCGCCTACAAGATGGCAAATCTCACCAGTATGCTCCTGAAAATGCATGCCGATGTGTATGTGATCATGACAAGGAATGCGACAAATTTCATCCATCCCATCACCTTTGAGACGCTGACGGGGCACAAATGCCTCGTGGATACGTTTGACCGGAATTTCAACTACAATATAGAGCATGTATCCCTGGGAAATAAGGCGGATGTCATGCTGGTGGCACCGGCCAGCGCCAACGTGATCGCCAAGCTGGCCGCCGGCATAGCGGATGACATGCTGACGACGACAGCACTGGCCTGCAAGTGCCGGAAGATCATCGCCCCGGCCATGAACACCAATATGTACGAGAATCCGGTGACCCAGGCTAATATGCAAAAACTCCGGGATTTCGGTATGGAAGTGATAGAGCCGGATTCCGGCGTCCTCGCCTGCAAGGCGGAGGGGAAGGGACGGCTGCCGGAGGAGCGGATCCTGCTGGAGTATGTCCAGCGGGAGATCCAGTTTGAGAAAGATATGACAGGCCTGAAGGTCCTTGTGACGGCGGGAGCCACCAGGGAGGATATCGACCCGGTGCGCTATATCACCAATCATTCTACGGGGAAGATGGGATATGCCCTGGCCAATACCGCTATGCGCCGGGGGGCGGACGTGACGCTTGTGACGGGACCCACAAACCTGGAGCTGCCTGTTTTCACGAGAAATATAGAGGTGAACAGCGCCGGGGATATGTTTCAGGCGGTGAAGGAGGTGGCGGCGGAGCAGGACATCATCATCAAAGCAGCGGCCGTGGCGGATTACACGCCGAAGCAGTTTAGCTCTGAGAAGATTAAAAAGAAGAGAGAGAGCGGCATGACCTTCGAGTTGAAGTCTACCACAGATATACTGGCCTGGCTGGGAGAGCACAAGAGAGAGGGCCAGTTTCTCTGCGGTTTTTCCATGGAGACAGAAAACATGATGGAAAACTCCAGGGAAAAGCTTCGGAAAAAGCGGGCGGACATGATCGTGGCCAACAATCTAAAGACAGAGGGCGCCGGGTTCGGGTGCGATACCAACGTGGTGACCATCATCATGGAGGAGGGTGTGATCGAGCTTCCCATGCTGAGCAAAGAGGAGGTTGCGGTAAATATTCTGGACGCCATTTTGCACAGCAGAAATTGATCTGCATAATATTGCCAATACCTGCATATACTGTTAATAGCGGAGCAAGAAACCAGAAATTGACAATCTCCACATTATGTGGTATACTATAGGAAAGGTTGACAATATATCGTGGCTTTGTCCTAAAGGAGGTTATTATGGTAAATGCCAATGTAGGTAATGTGCGACAGGCGGTAGCCAAGCATGAAGGAAGCAGAGTGAGGGTGCGTAGTAATCTGGGACGGCATAAGTATGATGTAACGGAAGGGATAATTTCTGAAATCTATCCATGTATCTTTTTAGTAAAGGTGAAAAATGAGCTGGAGGATACTTTCCAGACGGTCTCCTACAGCTACACGGATGTGATTACAGGGGATGTACAGTTGACACTGTGTTAGTTACGTGAGCAGGTCATCAGACGACAGATGAAAATGAGAGTGGCGTTTTTGGCGTCGCTCTATTTTTTTGTCATATTTTTCCCCACTGCCGAATATATACTACTATTTCAGAATAAAGGACGAGGAGGCGGCAGATTGGAACTGATCAAGCAGCGGGTTCACATGAATAAATGTAATTGCCGTGACAACAAAGCGATTACGCTGGACAGGGATTTCAACGTACCGGACGCCAGGCCGGATGCTTTGTCGATCATGAAAGAGCAGGGGAATGTACAGATTGAAGAAGCGAGAATGTCAGAGGGGCGTGCCCTGGTGAAAGGGGAATTGAAGTTTCAGCTGTTGTATGCGGTAGACGGCGATATGCCGGTGAGTGAGATGAAGGGGAGTATTCCCTTTGAGGAGACGATCCCTCTGTCCTGTGCGGACCGGGATGATGAACTGACGGTGACTGCCACCATCGAGGATCTGAGAAGTGAACTGATCAATTCCAGAAAGCTGGGCGTGAAAGCGATCCTGAATCTGGAGGCGGCTGCGGAGACCGTGTGTGACGGGGAGGGAGCGGTGGATCTGGAGGACGGCGACAATGTTTTTATGAAGAAAAAATCCCTGGATGTATCCCGCCTCGTATTTCGCAAAAAGGATACTCTCCGTGTGAGGGATGAGTGGAAGATCCCCGGGACCAAGGAGGCCATCGGGCAGATCCTTTATTCCGATATCCGTCTGGGGGAGATGAATACCCGCATGAACGAGAACGAACTGCAGGTGGATGGCCAGGCGAAGGTATTTGTCATTTATCTCAGCACAGATGAGGAACCCGCCATGAGTTTCTATGAGAATACTCTGCCGGTGGAGGGAAAGATCGAGTGCAGCGGATGCGAGGACGGGATGGTGGCCCAGGTCGTGACCGGCATCCACAGCCGGGATATGGAGATCAAGGAGGATGAGGACGGAGAGAGCCGGATCCTGGACGTGGAGCTGGTGGTGGATTTTGATATCAAGGTCTTTGGCCAGGACAGACTGGAGCTGCTGACGGACTTCTACTCCATTTCCTCTGTGTGCCGCCCGGTGTATGAGGATTCCTACTTTGAGAATCTCCTGATACAGAACAAGAGCAAGGAGCGGGTCACCGGCAGGATCGAGGTGGACTCCGACAAGACGCCTCTGCAGATATGGGACGTCAGCGGGGAGGTAAGGATTGATTACAGGGAGAAAAAGGAAAACGGAGTCCAGGTGGAGGGCGTCATTGACGTCTGTGTACTGTACCGCACCGAGGACGAGAGGATTCCTCTGGCCTACGTCAAGGGTGTGCTGCCCTTTGAACAGTTTGTAGAGGCCGACGGCATGGATGAGACCAGCAATGTATGGCTGCGGGGTACTTTGGAGCAGATCAGCGGCGCCATCGTCGGAGACAAGGAAATTGAGATCAAGGCGGTGGTGGCTTTGGAAGTGATCGCTTTTGAGCGGATCGAGGAGCCGATCATATCCGGCTATGAGATGGAGGATATGGACTGGAAAGCCAGGAGCCGCGAGCCGGGGATCACGGGATATGTGGTCCAGGCCGGGGAGGAACTGTGGGACATCGCCAAGAGATTTTATACCACGGTGGGGACGATCATGGAGATGAACCACATGGAAAAAGAAGAGGTGAAGGAGGGAGACCGGCTGCTGATCATCAAGGAGATCGTGAATGCGGCGGGGTGATAAATTACCACTGGTTTGAACTATTTTCCACGCCTTTTCAGGCATGAAAATGATATTGTTGGACAAAGAAAAGTGTGCTATAATCCATTCATGGGAAACCATAGAGCTAAAGGCTTGGATTGTGTTACACGATTTTCAAGGGAAAACGAAAATAGCCGCCATTACTCGCAATAATGACGGCTGTTCCTAAGTAACAGTTTTGTGTTGTTGAGGGTAGTTGCTTCTATGGCTTTCCCTCTTTCTGCATTTAATATACCATATCTGGCGGCAGAGCACAAGAGCAAAATTTTATACCAACGGTATAATGACAAACCCATTTTTATATGATATACTATGTAGCATATTGATAACGTTTCAGTAAGAAAGGACACAGATTGTCCGGAAAGGAAAAGATCATGGCGAAAACAGTGATTACACGACTTACATTTGATTTGAATAATGTAAAACAGAGTCATCTGGCGGTTTATTTTGGCCAGGGAGATTATTCATTCAAGATACCGTGTGATCGGCTGTGTAGTATCCAATTCGACGAAATTTGTTGATACACATAGTTTTATGAGCCGCGTATCTTGATGAAATTGAGATCCGCGGTTTTTTTTCCAGGACAGAACGAACACAAGTTTGCATCGCGGAGAAAAAAGGGGGAATAAGAGGTGTACAATAACAATCCAACCATCGACATGGTAAGGACGGGTGAAAACATCACACGACTGCGGGAAGAGAGAGGTTTGTCTGTAAAAGACCTGCAGGACATATTTGGCTTTGCCACTCCCCAGGCGATTTATAAGTGGCAGCGTGGTGCGGTGCTTCCCTCGGTGGACAACCTGGTGATCCTGGCCAGAGTGTTTCATGTGTATGTGGATGAGATTTTGGTGATGGAGGAGGATGACTTTGAAGAAAAAAGAGCAAACGCGTAGCCGGGCGCTGCTATATGTAAAAAAAATCAGGCTCTCGGCCATAAGGTGAGAGCCCGTTTTTTCAGATTTCTTTTTTATGCTCTGGCGCCGTTGGAATCGGCATAGGAAAGGATTTCGGAAGAAGCAGACAGATCATCCTTGGCTATGTCAAAACATTTCAGTATTTTGGGGGAGAAGACGCCGCATTCGCCATCGTGGATCATTCTGTCCGCCTCGTCAGCCGCATAGGGTGTTTTATAGACACGCTTGCTCACCAGTGCGTCGTATACGTCCACAATAGAGACTACCTGTGCCCAGATGGGGATATCCTCACCCGCCAGGTTGTCCGGATATCCATTGCCGTCGTACCGTTCATGGTGGTAGCGGCAGATATCATAGCAATAGCGGTAGAAATCGCTCTCGTCCTGTTTGAAATTCTCCAGCAGCTGGCAGCCGTAGGTGGTGTGCTTCTTCATCTCCTCAAATTCACCCGGCGTCAGTTTCCCGGGTTTTAAAAGGATGTTATCCGGTATGGCGATTTTTCCGATATCGTGCAGAGCCGACGCATTGACGATCTGGTCGATCTGATCTTTGGTCAGATTGTATTCCGGATAATATTTTTGCAGAATATTCAGAAGAATGCGGGTGAAGAAACGAACCCTCCGAATGTGTTCTCCGGACTCCAGACTCCGAAATTCTACGACGGAGCTCAGAGCATTGATCAGAAATTCGTTGTTCTTCTCCAGCTGTTTCTGGCTGTCCACCAGGGCTTTCGTCCGCTCCTCCAGTTTTCTCTCCAGGTTTAATCTGTTTTCGTAAAGTTCCATGATATTGATGGTGCGCCGCATCACCACTTTGGACTGAAATGGCTTGTAAATGATATCGGAGGCGCCGTACTCATAAGCCTTGACGTCTGTCTCCGCAGTGGCCTCCCCGGTGATCATAATGACGGGTATGGTATCCATATATCCTTTGTTTTTCATGTATTCCATCACTTCAAGGCCGGTCTTTTTCGGCATGATCAGATCCAGGAACAGCATTACAATATGTTCGTAGTACCGGTCCAGTAATTCTATCGTCTCCTGGCCGTCCTTCGCTTCAAGGATTCGATACTGTTCTTCAAAAATTGTACCGAGTATACCACGATTGACCTCCGCATCATCTGCTATCAATATAATTTTTTCTTTCCCCTCCATGGCGTGAACCCTCCTTAATTCTCTGTCTTTCATCATCATTTTAACTTCTTCGGTATGGATAAACAAGCATTTTTTTGTAAAATTCTGTATTTATCCGTCTAATCCCGGCGTTCCAGTCCGGCCCGGAGGATGACACAGTCACAGGCCGGAACCTTTGCAGCGAAACGCTCTCTGTATTTTCCCAGCTCCCGGTGCTGCCAGCAGTCGTACAGGGAGAGACTGACGTCAGCAGAGCAGGGAAGACCGATATCCCAGAACATCAGGGAAAGCTCCCGCTCTCTGTCGCTGAGATTAAACAGGCCGATGGCAATATCGCCGTCCTGCAGGACTTTTACCAGCACAAAGGCCTCCTTCTCATCAAACCACTGGGGCTCCACCCTGACCCGATAGGCGCCGCGGCTCTCCGGATCCTGATTGATGGCGATGAGATCCGTATTCTGCAGGATCTTTTTTGTCGTGTCGCTGGCGGAGCGGATGTCACAGCCGATCATCAGCGGCGACCCCATCATGCACCACAGGGAAAAATGAGTCTTGTACTGTGTGTCGGTACATCCGTTTTCCTCCCCCTTGATGAAATCATCGTTGCTGCTGCCGTGCATACCCACCACCAGCATATCCATGTCGTTGTGGCAGAAAGAGCCGGTGTAGGGCTCTTTCTCTATCTGTGACAGGGCGATGCGGGTGATGCTGTCCCAGTTGTCCTGAATGTCGGGCGTAGAGCGGTAAGAGTGTGCCCCGGATTCGCGGATCCACTGGTAGACATTGTCCTCGCCCCAGTTGCAGGCGCTGAGAAGAATATCCCTCCCGCAGGTTTTCAGCGCCAGACTGATGCGTTTGTAAAGGAGTTCGCCGCAGACGTGCCTGGGTTTAAAACAGTAATCATATTTTAGATAATCCACACCCCAGTCCGCAAATTGTTTCGCGTCCTGAAATTCGTGTTCAAAGCTGCCGGGATACCCGGCGCAGGTGTGAGTCCCGGCACAGGAATACATACCGAATTTCAATCCCTTTTCATGGATATAGTCTGCCAGGGCCTTTATCCCGTTTGGAAATTTCACGGGATCCGGGACAAGGTTTCCCTTCTCGTCCCGCTCTTTCAGACTCCAGCAGTCGTCCATCACTATGTACTCATATCCGGCGTCCCGGTAGCCCTCCGACACCAGACAGTCGGCGGTCTCCCGGATCAGCTTCTCGTTTATATCCCAGGTGAAAGTATTCCAGGAATTCCATCCCAGGGCAGGCATTTTGCCCAGAGCCAGATCTTTCATCGCGGTCCTCCTTCTCTTTGCTTACTTCTTTCGCTGAGCCATGCGGTCTCTCACCATGGGGATGATACCCAGCAGAGCCAGGCCATAGCCAAAGAGCAGATCCTTCCAGTAATCCACTGCCAGTTCGCTGTCCGCCATGATCTGCGGGATCAGTTTCTGGAATGCGGTCTGGAAAGAGATCTCGCTGAACTCACTGGTGATGGAGACAGAGATGGCGATGTTGTGCGCAAGAAAAATGGCGGCCATTTCCATAACCAGACAGATGATGATCCCCGGCGTGGGGATGTAGCCGCCGCCCAGCAGTTCAAAGCCCTTGAAGGCACAGACGGTCATGACGATGCCCACGATGGAGGCGATGAATCCCAGCTGGTATACCACAACCCACAGCACCATGCCGATCAGGATTCCCAGGATAGCACCCACGATCCCGGTGAACATCCGGGCCGGATTCTGCGGCTCCTTGGGGATCTCCACCGTGCTCTCGTACTGGAACGGCTCTGACTGGCCGGCCGCCGTCTCCTCCTGCACAGGATCGCCGGCGGGATCTGCATTGACGGACTCCTCTGCCGGGGATGTCCCCATTGAATTTGCTTCTCTTTCATTTTCGTCCATATGTACATTGCTCCTCTCTGTTATTTCCTGAAACATGCTTTCATTATATTCGATTTTAATGTATAATGCAATAAAGAGGAGGGAAAAATGGATCGATTGAAGGGGATTTTTTTTGATATCGGGTACACCCTGCTGCAGATGAACACCGACGACTGGAGGGCGACCAACAAATTTTATGAATACGTGCCGAGAGAATATATGGCCGGGCTCCCGGGAGAGCGCATTGCAAGAGCCTATGAGGCGGGGAACCGGGTGCTGTCGCAGAGGAATTTCGTGCGCACCGAGGAGGAGGAGCTGGCGATGAATGTGGCCTCCTACCGGGCGATGATCGACGAGTTTTATGAACTGGACGTCAGTGACCGGGCTGTCCGGGAGATCGCCAGAGACCGCACATACAATATGGAGAACTACATATTCTACGACGGGCTGCAGGAGGTCTTTGCGCGGCTGCGGGAGCGCTATCGGATCGGCATTATATCGGATACCTGGCCCACGGCAGACCGGGTGCTGAAAAGGGCGGGGATTTTCGAGTATATCGAGTCCAGAACCTACAGCTGCTATCTGGGCGTCACAAAGCCGGATCCCCGGATGTTCACCCACGCCCTGGAGGATATGGGTCTGAGAGGGGAGGAGGCGCTGTTCGTGGACGATCTGCCTGCCAACCTGGCAGCGGCGGATCAGCAGGGCATCACGCCGGTGCTGATCCTGACCAGGGAGGAGAAAGGGAAATCCGGTTTCAGGGAGATTGAGACCCTGCGGGAGATCATGGAGGATCTGCTCGCCGATGAATCCGCGGGCTGATATCTCAGGTGATCCGCTGCAAAGCGGCGCAGCTGTGTTTAGTTGAGGGAGACCTCTCTCTCCTGAACATCCGGGGGAGCCTGCTCATATCGGGCAAAGGAATATGAGTAAGTACCGCTGCCGCCGGTGATCGAGCGCAGATCCGTATTGTAGCCGTAGAGCTCCAGATACGGAACGTCGGCAAGGATCTCCTGATAACCCTTATCGTCCGGGGTCATGCTGAGGATGCGGCCCCGCCGTTTGTTCAAATCGCCCATGATGTCACCGGTGTATTTGTCAGGCGCCAGTACCTTCAGCGAGGCGATGGGTTCCAGCAGGATCGGTTCCGCCTCCATAAAGCCCTTTTTGAATGCCTGCACAGTGGCAATCTTGAATGCCATCTCGGAGGAGTCCACGGTATGGTAAGAGCCGTCGTACAGCACGGCCTTTACGCCGACGACGGGATAGGAAGCCAGGGGGCCGCTTGCCACCGACTCCTGCAGTCCTTTTTCCACAGCGGGGAAATAATTTTTCGGCACGGAGCCGCCCACCACTCTCTGTTCGAATACATACGGCGATTCCAGATCCCCGGAGGGTTCAAAGGTCATCTTTACATGGCCGTACTGTCCGTGTCCGCCGGTCTGTTTCTTGTATTTGTACTCCACATCTGATTTTTTGAGTATTGTCTCGCGGAAAGCAATCTTGGGTTTTGCCAGTTCAATCTCTACCTTAAACCTGTTTAACAGTTTGGAGGCCACCACATCCAGGTGCTGGTCTCCCATGCCGTAGAGCAGTGTCTGGCCGTTCAGGGTATCATTTTCCGCCTTGATGGTCAGATCCTCAGACATCAGCTTTTGGAGTGACTGGGAAACTTTATCCTCGTCCCCTTTTTTGGCCACCGTGTATCTTTTATATGTATAGGGCGTGGAGATGACAGTGCGGATATAGAGAATCGGATTTTTCTGCGTAGACAGGGAATCCGTTGTCGCCACGGACGTGAGCCTGGCCAGCGCGCCGATATCGCCTGCGTGGAGTTCCTTTGTCTCTTCGGGTTTGTTGCCCCGCAGCACATAGAGTTTTCCGATTTTTTCTTCTACGCCCTTGTGATGGTTGTAGAGAATGTCATCTGTCTTTAATACGCCGGAGTTTACTTTGATCAAAGAATATTTGCCGATGAAAGGATCGGCGATGGTTTTCCAGACATAGGCGGATTTTGGCTTTGAGAAATCATAGTCCGCGTTAAATATCTCGTTGGTCTTTGCATTGATGCCGGAGCAGCTGCGCTTTTCCGGGCTTGGCAGATACTTTACGATATCCACCATCAATGTGTAAATGCCGCGGGCCAGTGTGTTGGAGCCCATCAGCACGGGTACGATCTCGCCCTCGGCGACATTCAGGCGGAGAGCCTGCCGAAGCTCATTTTCCGAGAACTCCTCGCCGTTCAGATAGCGGTCGAGAAAGTTTTCATTTGTCTCCGCCACGGCCTCCATCAGCGCTGTCCTGCAGATCCCCAGGTTTGTGACAGAGTATTCCGGAACCTCCATCTTCTCCACACCCCCGTGAGAATCCCAGCGCTTCGCCCGCTGCTGCAGGACATTTACATATCCGACAAATTCCTTGTTTTCACGCACAGGGAGGTGAAACGGTGCGATACATTTCCCGTAGACATCCTGCAGATCCTGCACCACCTGCCGGTAACTGGCATTGTCATTGTCCATATTTGTCACAAATATCATGCGCGGCAGCTTATATTTCTCACAGATCTCCCACGCCTTTCTGGTGCCCACCTCGATGCCGTGTTTCCCTGACACCACGATGATGGCGGCGTCCGCGACGGCGACGGCCTCCTCGACTTCCCCGACGAAATCAAATAATCCGGGGGTGTCCAGAATATTGATCTTTGTATCCTCCCAGATGATCGGGATCACGGAAGTGTTGATGGAAAAATGCCGGGTTACCTCCTCTTTGTCATAGTCGCTGATCGTGTTGCCGTCGGCAACTTTTCCCATGCGTGTCGTCATCTTCGCAAGATACGCCATAGCCTCGACAAGGCTCGTCTTCCCGCAGCCGCTGTGGCCGAGCAGGACGACATTTCTGATTTTGTCCGTAGTGTAGATTTTCATAAGCATCCATCCTCCTTTCTGCAAAAAACCATTTGATTCAGATTGTCTCTGATACCATAGTTTTACTGTATCACAGTATGGGGATATAGGCAATGATTTTTCGGCCCGGCATCTGTTTTATGTGGCGGCCCTGTGTCGGTATATCACGGATCCGAGGAGCGCAATAAGAGATTCGGTAATCGGATAGGTGGCCATATACCGGTCATTTTCCACAGCGAAGAAAGCAAAAACGCTAGTGGGATAATAAGGATCAGGCTTCTGAGGGTGGAGAGGATATGAGCGGGCAGAGCTCTTTCAATCGAAGTGAAATAGGCGGATAAAAGGATATTGTATCCAGCGAAAGGATTGGATATAAAATATAGCTTTAGCCCTGTCACAGCAATCTGCTGCAATGAAGCATTGTTCTTGCTGTTAAAAATTGAGGTGATCGGCTGTGCAAAGATGAAAGTGATCACATATATCAACCCTGACATTATCAGCATAGTCCGCATGACATAACGCAGCAGGGTCAGCACATGTTTGTCCAGACCTTTCCCATAAGAATAACTGATAAGAGGTTGCATGCCCTGCGCAATTCCTGTATAAATGGAAACGACCACAAGAGATATATTGGCAATGACTCCGTAGGCGGCAACCCCCGTGTTTCCCGCCAATTTTAATATGATCGAATTAAATGTAATCATTACAATCCCTGGCGAGAGCTGGGTGATCAAAGACGGGAATCCCAATATTAATTCCTGCCGGGCAATATACGGACTGATTCCCGTCCTGCACAGATGGAAGGTATGCTTACCCTTTATCCAATGGGAAAGCATGATAATAATGCTGATAACGGGGGATAACCCCGTAGCAAATATTGCTCCGAAGATTCCCATTTTCATTGGGAAAATAAAGACATAATCCAATAGGATGTTCGCAAAACTACCGGTGATCATGGCGGTCATAGCAAGACGGGGGCTGCTGTCATCTCCAAAACATATTCGTCTGCTCCCAAGAACAGGGAAAGACCTTTTATGAAAAATAAGCCGATCAAAACGAATATGGCCGAGAACAGAGAAGCAAGATAAATTGTATTTGTAAATATTCGATCAATTTCTTTCTGCTTTTGCTGACTTTTGCAGATGCAAAACCTCGTGGCTCCGCCCATTCCGAGCATCAGACCCGTTCCATGAATAAAATTATAGATGGGAATAGCAAGGTTCAGGGCGGCCAGTCCGTTTGTCCCCAGGCCCTTAGCAATAAAAAAAGTGTCGGCTAAAATATAGCAGGATACACCCAGTGTTCCCAAGACACTTAAAAATGTGTATCTGAAAAACTCGAAAAAGTTTGTCTGATGTTTCATGACATCCCTCCTTCAAAAAAATAGTGCCAGAACTTTCTATCTTCTAAGGCCTAACGATAGAAAGCCTGACACTTATTTCTTTACCCGGCGGCAAAGAAAAGTCTTTTATCTCAAATTCTATTTCCTCCCAAGCCATGTTTCCAGACACTTCATCAGCTTATCGATATCCAGCGGTTTTGCAATATGCTCATTCATACCGGCATTCCTGCTCCGCTGTATATCTTCCGTGAAAGCATCCGCGGTCATGGCAATGATGGGAATTTCGGCGGCATCCCTGCGCGGCAGCTTTCGGATCGCCGCAGCGGCATCATATCCGTTCATGACCGGCATCCGAATATCCATCAGTATCATATCGTAATAATTTTCACCGGATTTCGGCTCTTTTGTATCCTTGGTCGATGAGAACAGCCTATAATTGAGCAATTTATT
>CAZAEM010000024.1:0-37416 GCA_964484225.1 uncultured Eubacterium sp. | reverse complement strand
CGTTTTTTAAAGGTTCTTTTATCGGTAACTGTATTTTGCTTGACGACGGTTAGCCGCAGTACGCGCCTATATCCTCAATAAAGTGCGGCGATGTCCAAGCGTTGCTCCTTGGTGTACTTCATTGGTAAACCTCCTGTCCACTGCTTGGTGCTGCTTGTCCATGGATGATATTTCTTATGTACATAGATTATATCACCGTGTCCAGTTTTTGCACCCCCTGCCTTTGAAATGCACCCCCTAAAATGGATTTGCACCCCCTTGATTTTCAAGCGGCAAGGCTATCGCTGAATTGTATCAAACTCTGCACTTTGATTTCATTTTCAGGAGCGTATGATATTGTCCGGGACAGCCTCCACAGTATATGTCAGAGCACCTTTCATGCTGTAGGCAAAGGGCAGCGATACATCCAATGGAAGCAGCAGGCGGAACATCACCAGCAGCCAGATATAATAGCGCCATCGCACAGAGTAGCGCCTCCTAAAAAGCCATGAAAATAACAGGGTGACAAGAATGACTAATGTGCAGACCAGCATATTGTACAAGACCTGTTCCATGAGCTCCTCCTTTTATAAATCCCGCCCACAGGCTTCCGGTTTTCTTTCCTTATTATATGATAATCCGGTGGTTTACGCAAGACAATTTCCTCAACATCTGAGATTATTTGACCCGCTCCCCATTTTGTGGTAATATATGTCCATGCGAAGTTTTTTCGCATTCAGTGAAACGAGGTGATCCATTTGACTATTATGAACCCGGGAATGCTGTTGTTTGGTCTTTTCGATTCCGGTCTGGCGTTTTTTCTTGTATATAGCGTATCCAAAGCAAAATTCGGCGGCAATGAGAGCAGCCTGGCCAGGATTATCAGCGCGATTTCAGGCACCATAATATTTATCGTATATTTTGGCGTCATTGTCTGGTTCAATACCGACCCGGCCGCTGCACCTCAAACAGCGAAGACTGTTGTCTATGCCGCCCCCATCGTACTGGCCGTTTTAATGACGGCACTGGTTCTTCTGTCTCTCCCGCCCAAGACGGATACCGAGGAGGAAGAGGATGAGGAAAACGAAGAGGAGACGGAGGAAGAGACAGAGACAGAAGGTCTGTAAATCTCAAAAGGGGCCGTACACGGACTGATCCATAACCAATCAGCCAATGTACAGCCCCCTTTTTATCTTCCGCCGTCTACATATACTTGGACAGGGATGACTGCGTTATTTTGCTAAAGTTGCAGGAGAATATGATCGCCACCACTTTGTTGTTCTTATTAAAATAGAAGCGGATACGATATTTTCCGTATTTCATTTCTCCGTATGTCTTGACCTTATTCTTCTTCAATCCCTTCATCTTGGTGAACGGATCCTTGGAACTGCACTTTTTAGCAGTAAACTGCCCGTAGGCATTCTTCACCTTGGACTTTTTCATGCCGATCTTGATGCCGCGGTAGGTGGATTTTTTCTTGCTTCCACCCTTCCACTGGCCAACCCAGGCGTACCCGTTGCCCTGATCATAATTCTTTCTCTGACAGTAGCCGACAAAGTTCTCGCTGGTAAATTTGCCGAAGTCTTTCTTGGTCATCTTGGCCACGACAGTCACATTGCACTTCAGCGTGGCGCCACTCACTGTAGCTGTTATATCTACAACGCCCTTCTTCAGACCCTTTACCACTCCGTCTGTGACCGTCGCCACAGTCGCATCCGAACTCTTCCACTGGACGGGAGATGCAGCCCCCGTGACAGAGAGCGTATATTTCTTTTTAGCCATGATCACAACTTTCTGCGTGTTTATCTTGAGTTTGGAAATATCCGGCGTCGCTGTAGGTTTAGGTACAGCGGAAGGCGTAGGCATCAGAGTGGGTACCGGTGTCACCTCGATCGAACTTCCGGAAGAAGTCGAATCCACCAGAATGACATTTCCTCCCTCTGCCGCTGCCCTGTCGCTCATCATGGCAAAACCCAGTGAAAACATCGCGCACATAACCAGTGCCAAAACAACTTTTGCTGCCTTATTTTTTTTCATGATAATTTTTCGCCCCTTCCTATTTTTTCTACATCAGTATGATATACTATTCTTTTTTATTTGTCCAGCCCCATTTTGTGATGTCCGCTTTTGGCTCTTGTCTCATTTTATTACTCTGACAAGGCAATATTATGTCAGTTCTACCGCTCCTGTGTACAACTGGTAATAACGCCCTTGCTTTTCCAGAAGTTCCCTGTGGGTTCCCCGCTCTATGATCTCTCCCTGCTCCAGCACCATGATACAGTCGGCATTGCGGACCGTGGAGAGCCGGTGGGCGATCACGAAGGTCGTCCTGTTCTTCATCAACCGCTCCATGCCGTGATCAATGTGCATCTCTGTCCGGGTGTCCACGGAACTGGTGGCCTCGTCCAGCACCAGAATAGGCGCGAGAGAGATGGCGGCCCTGGCGATATTCAGAAGCTGGCGCTGGCCCTGGCTCAGATTGAGTCCGTCGCCCTCCAGAACGGTGTCATAACCGTCCTCCAGGCGCATGATAAAGGAATGGGCGCTGGCTGTCCGGGCCGCCTGCTCCACTTCCTCGTCCGTGGCATCCGGCCGCCCGTAGCGGATATTTTCCCGCACCGTCCCGCTGAACAGATGGGTATCCTGCAGCACCATGGCTATGCCGGAGCGCAGGCTTTCCCGTTTGTAATCTCTTATATTCACACCGTCAATGGTGATCCGGCCTTCCTGGATATCATAAAAACGGTTCAGAAGGTTGGTGATGGTGGTCTTTCCCGCCCCGGTGGATCCCACGAAAGCCACCTTCTGTCCTGCATGGGCGTAGAGGTTGATATCTTTTAATATCACTTTGTCCGGATTGTAGCCGAATGTGACATGCTCCATCCTCACCTCGCCCCTTATGTCCTTCATCTCTATGGCATTTTCCGCATCCGGTTTCTCCGGGTCGGCATCCATCACAGTGAACACCCTCTCCGCCCCTGCCAGCGCAGAAAAGATCGTGTTGACCTGCATGGACAGCTCATTGATGGGACGGCTGAACTGCCTGGAATAATTGACAAACACGGTGAGATTTCCGATGGTCATCCTGCCCAACAGACAGAACACGCCGCCGATGGCCGCCGTCAGGCCATAACAGACCTGCCCGATGTTTCCCATGACAGGCCCCATGATACCGCCAAAAAACTGCGCTTTGATCTGCTTGCCCCGCAGATCGTTGTTTAATACGGAAAATTCCTCCACCGCTTTCTCCTCGTGGCAGAATACCTTTACCACCTTCTGTCCCGTCACGATCTCCTCGATATACCCGTTGAGCCTGCCCAGAGCCGCCTGTTGCGCTCTGTAATACTTAGAACTCCGCTTGGCGATCCCCCCGCCGGCTTTCAGCATCAGGGGCACCAGCAATACGGTGAGCGCCGCCAGATAGACATTCATGATAAACATGATGGTCAGTGTCCCCAGAATACTGATGATGCCGGATATCAACTGGATCACGGTATTGTTCAGCAGTTCTCCGATGGTGTCCACATCGTTTGTGAACCGGCTCATGATATCGCCGGTGGCGTTGGTATCAAAATACCGGACCGGCAGTCTCTGGATATGGTCAAACAAATCCTTTCGGATGGCAATCAGCGCTCTCTGGGACACGCCGATCATGATCCTCTGCTGGAAATAATTCGCAAGCACTCCCAGGCCGTAGACGCCCAGCATGATCAGTACATTTTTCAAAAGTTCCAGCGTCCCCTGCAGGATCAGTGCATCCCTGGTCTCCGGACCGGCGGCCGCCACATTCTTTGCCGTCTCCGTTATCTTATCAATGATGGGCGACAGCAGGTAGGAACCCGTCAGGGTGGCGCCGCTGAACAACAGCACGCAGAGAATAGCGATCAGCACAAGTCCCCTGTCCTTCCCCATATATGAAATAAGACGTTTGATCACAGCGCCGGAATTTTTGGGCTTTCCGCCCATGGATGCTCTGGCATGCCTCCCCGGTCCCCTGGACCCCGGCCCCATGGGAGGAACTCCCGGCCCCCCGGCCGGTTTTCTTTCTGACTGGCTCATCCTGCCACCTCCTCTCTCTTATCCTTTTGGGAATAATATATTTCCTGGTAGGTCTCGCAGTTTTGGATCAACTCCTCGTGGGTTCCCTGGCCCACGATCCTGCCCTCCTCCATGACAAGGATACGGTCCGCACCCTCCACAGAGGAAATCCGCTGGGCGATGATCAGCTTCGTAGCGTCCTTCAGGGAGTCGGAAAAACTCTGTCGTATCTTCGCCTCTGTGGCTGTATCCACAGCGCTGGTACTGTCATCCAGGATGAGGATCTTCGGTTTCTTCAGCAGTGCCCTGGCAATACAGAGACGCTGCTTCTGGCCTCCCGATACGTTGACTCCCTCCTGTCCCAGTTCCATGTCATACCCGTCGGTAAAATCCCTTACAAAGAGATCGGCCTGGGCCGCCGCCGCCATCTCGTACACTTCCTCCTGGGTGGCGTTCTCATCCCCCCAGCGCAGATTCTCCATGATCGTTCCGGAGAACAGGGTGTTTTTCTGGAGAACCATAGCCACCCCATTGCGCAGATGGTTCAGGGAATACTCTTTCACATTGACGCCGTCCACCAGCACCTCCCCCTCGTCACAGTCGTACAGACGCGGGATCAGCTGTACCAGCGAGCTCTTGCCGGAACCGGTGGAGCCTATGATCCCCACTGTCTCCCCGGGATAAGCCTTGAAACTGATATCCTGCAGCACATTGGTCTCGTGTTTTTTATAATAACGGAATCCCACATGGCGGAACTCGATCTCCCCCCGGGTCACCAGTTTTTCCTTCTCTGACGCCCCGTCATCATTCAGATCGATCTCCGTGTTCAACACTTCCCTGATCCTCTTGGAGGACGCCAGGGCACGGGATCCCTGGATCATGATCATCGCCACCATCATCAGGGACATGAGTATCTGGTTTACGTACATGGTAAAGGCCGACAGATCTCCCACCGGCATATCGCCCACGATGATCTGTTTTCCGCCAAACCAAACCACCGCCATGATCGCCAGGTTCATGGACAGGGTCATAACAGGCATGGTCATAATGACAATCTTCATGGCACGCAGCGTCTTCTCCTTCAACTCCTCGTTGGCATCGTCAAATGTCTCTCTCTCGAAATCGTCCCGCACAAAGGATTTCACCACTCTCTGGTTGGTGATGTTTTCCTGGATACGGGAATTCAAAGAGTCGATTCTCGTCTGCATGATATCAAACCGGGGAAACGCCGTCTTCACGATCAGCACCAGCGTGATGATCAGCACCGGGACAATGACGCAGAACACCATCGCCAGCCTGGTATTCATGATAAATGCCATGATCATCCCTCCGATCAGCATCCCCGGTGACCGGAGCATCATGCGCAGTATCATGTTTACCACATTCTGCATGTTGGTGATATCGTTGGTCAGCCTGGTCACCAGGGATCCTGTGGAAAATTTCTCTATGTTGGCAAAGGAGAACTGCTGTACCTTTTCAAACAGATCCCTTCTCAGATCCCCGGCAAAGTTCACGGAGGCCTTGGTGCCAAACCATGCACCCATCACACCGCCCAGCATCATAAGAAGCGCCGTGCCGATCATGGCAAGCCCCATCCCCAGCACAAACCACACGCCTCTCGCCTCCACACCCGGCGCCTGGCCGCAGCCGATGTTGATGAGGATGGAGAGAAGTTTGGGCAGGATCACCTCCCCCAGAACCTCCACGATCATAAATATCGGGCCGAGGATAAACGCCGAAAGATAGGGTTTTATATATTTGCTATACTGTCTCATGTTTACCTCCTGTTGTCTTTTTTAAATAATAATGTTGTTGGGGACAAAAGTATTTTGCCCCCAACTGATGTGTTACTAGTAGCACTTCAAAGAAGTGCTACACCTCATGTTTGGCGGGTCAACAAGGTCAAACATTGCTCTCGTGCAAGCACGAGCAATGTTGACCTTTTGACCCTGACATCATATGATTCATGTTCTCATATATAACGTCCATGTACCGGCTCAGCCGGATCAGGTCTTCCCTGTCGAACCCCCGGTACATCTCCGAATCCACTGCATCGAAAAATTCTCTGCTGTCCTCCACCAGCTCCTTTCCCTTTTCCGTAAGTTCCACAAAGTTGGCGCGGGTATCCTTCCTCTGCACCCGGCGTGTGATCCATCCGTTCTTCTCCAGTGTCTTCACAGAAACGGCGACGGTAGCCGGAGATACCTCCAGGAGCTTCGCCAGCTCCACCTGAGAACACGACGTCTCACGGGACAAAGTCATCAAAATCCTGTGCTGGGCACGGTGCAGACCGGTTCCGAGAAGATTTTGCTCCATCATCCGGCGATGCATCTGGTTCGCCACGATCATCCGGCGCGTCACTTCCCGAAGACTGTAGGGGTCTTTTCCCGCCGTTTTCATCTCTCACACCTCCTGTCTTTTGGGGGTCTGCTCCCCGATGTGGCTATGTTTTAACAAAAAAATTAATAAGCATCTTAATTATTAGCATGTTAATTATACAACGGGGAGAATATTTGTCAAGGGGATTTTGCAACTTTTTCCTGCATTTACATAGAATGGTATAACATCCAAAATAAGGACTCTTCTATGGAATATGGAAAATTCAATGTAAATGTCACCTCTGAGACCAATAATTACCCCATAGCCAACGCCACCGTGCGGATCGTGGATGAAAATGAACCGGAGCGGGTGGTTGAGGAAACACAGACAGACAACCAGGGGCAGATCGAGGACGTAGAACTGGAAGCGCCGCCTCTGGAATACAGCATGAATCCCACTGCGGATAAACCCTACAGCGAGTACACGGTTTTCGTCAGCGCACCGGGATTTGAAACCCTGGAGGTGAGCGGCGCCGAAATTTTCTCCGGCGAGACAGCCCTCCTGGACGCCAGCCTGATCCCTGCAGCCCGGGAGGACGGTGACAGCGCGGAGCTGTTTGTCATACCGGATCACACCCTGTGGGGGGATTATCCGCCGAAGATACCGGAGAGCGAGATAAAGACCGTGGAGGACACCGGTGAGATCGTTCTGAGCCGGGTGGTCATCCCGGAGTTCGTGGTAGTCCACAACGGCCCCCCCTCGGACGCCGGTGCAAAAAATTATACCGTGCGATACCGGGATTACATCAAGAATGTGGCCAGCTCCGAGATTTATTCCACCTGGCCGCTGGCTACGATACAGGCGAATGTGCTGGCGATCCAGTCGTTTACCCTGAATCGGGTGTATACGGAGTGGTACCGTGGCAAGGGCTATGATTTCACCATCAGCTCCTCCACCGCCTACGATCACAAGTGGATCCCCAACCGGAATATCTTCCAGAGCATCTCTGATGTGGTGGACGAACTCTTTGCCAACTTTCTGTCCCGCCCCAACGTAGAGCAGCCCATCCTCACCCAGTACTGCGACGGAAAAAATGTGTCCTGCCCGAACTGGATGAGCCAGTGGGGCTCCAAGGCACTGGGCGACCAGGGCTACACGGCCATCGAGATCCTGCGCAACTACTACGGGGACTCCATGTTCATCAACGAGACAGACGAAATCTCCGGCATCCCCTCCTCCTGGGACGGCAACAACCTGAGAGTCGGCTCCTCCGGCGAAAAAGTGCGGCAGATGCAAAACCAGCTGAACGTCATCGCCGGGGCTTATCCCCTGATACCCAAAATTGCGGTAGACGGCATTTTCGGAAGCAAGACGGAGGAGGCGGTGAAAACCTTCCAAAAGATATTTAAGCTGACCCAGGACGGCATCGTGGGATTTAAGACATGGTATAAGATTTCTCAGATTTACGTGGGAGTCAGCCGGATCGCGGAACTGAACTGATCCGAAACAGACGAACCGGCACGAACCGCCGGACACACAGCACCCAAAAAACGGGCAGTGCAATACCTGCCCGTTTTCATTTTCATTTCATTATCCCGTCCGGCACATCCCCTTCTCAGTCCATAATATCCACATTCTCCCCCCGAAGGATTTTATTTATGTTGCGGACGGCGCACATTTTTCCGCACATGGTGCAGGTGTCCTCCCTCTCGGGTTTGCTCTCCGCCCGGTAGCGGCGGGCCTTCTCCGGATCCATGGCCAGCTCAAACTGCCGCTCCCAATCCAGGTTGCGTCTGGCCTCACTCATCTCATAATCCCAGTCTGCCGCCCCCGGAAGACCCTTGGCCACATCGGCGGCGTGGGCGGCGATCCGGGAGGCCATGATGCCCTCTTTCACATCCTCCAGCGTGGGCAGACGGAGATGCTCCGCCGGCGTCACATAGCAGAGGAAGGACGCCCCGTATGTGGCGGCGATGGCTCCGCCGATGGCACTGGTAATATGATCATATCCCGGCGCCACATCCGTCACCAGAGGCCCCAGTACATAGAAAGGCGCCCCCTTGCAGACTGTCTGCTGGATCTCCATGTTGGCGCGGATCTGATTCAGCGGCATATGCCCCGGCCCCTCGATCATCACCTGAACATTGTGTTTCCAGGCCCGCTGGGTCAGTTCCCCCAGCGCCACCAGTTCAGATATCTGGGAAATGTCCCCGGCGTCCTCAATACTCCCCGGACGGCAGGCATCTCCAAGGCTGATAGTCACATCGTATTTTTCACAGATATCCAGAAGTTCATCATATCTCTCATAAAACGGATTTTCATTTCCCGTCAGTTCCATCCAGGCAAATATGATGGAACCTCCCCGGGAGACGATATTGGTATGGCGGAGATTTTCCTTGAACCGCCTGGCCGTATCCCGGTTGATCCCGCAGTGGATAGTCATAAAGTCCACCCCGTCCTCGGCGTGCATGCGCACCACATCCATCCACTCGTCGCTGGTGATGTCCTTCAGCGCCTTGTTATAATAAACCACTGCATCGTAGATTGGCACGGTGCCTATGACCACAGGGCATTCACCGGTGAGCTTTCGGCGAAATTTCCGGGTTTCGCCGAAGGAACTGAGGTCCATGATGGACTCTACCCCCATGTCCACTGCCGCCCGGACTTTCTGCATCTCCACATCCAGATCCAGGCAGTCCCTGCTGGTCCCCAGATTGACGTTGATCTTTGTCTTTAATCGGCTTCCTATGCCATAGGGGCGAAGGCATTTGTGGTTTCTGTTGGCGGGTATCGCCACCTGTCCCAGGGCAACCAGTTTCCGCAGTTCCTCTATGTCCATATTCTCATAAGCACTGACTATCTCCATCTCCGGTGTGACGATGTCCTTCCGCGCTGCATCCATCTGTGTTGTATAATTCATCTCTCTCTTCCTCTCCGCCTGTCTTCAAATTTCCCAGTTTTTCAATATACAGAGTATAACAGAAGTGAAAGATTTTGTAAAGTTTGTTTACAGGTCCTTTACGCAGTTCTCCTCCAGCCGATGGAACAGAGCTATCTTATAGATCAGCACAATCCTCACATCCCTGTCGCAATAGCGGTTTTTCATAAACTCGATAAATTTATAGCCGTAGCAGAAGCTGGCCGCCGCCAGAGCGGGAACAAGGATCCACAACACGGCGCCGGAAAAAAACAGAGCCAGCACAGTCACCAGATAACCCAGGGAAATGTAAACGAAATTTTTGCTGATCTGGATGGACTCCTGCACGGAATCCAGAAGTTTGACCAGCGACTCGTTCAGGCAGTCCTGTGATCTGTCCAGCAGACTGACATAAATGTCGCAAAATATGTCCATGCTCTCTCTGTTGTTCAGTTTTTTCGTATATATTTGATAACGTTCCCGTCCAAACTCCTGCTGTATCAGTTTTCCTAACACACTTCTCACTGTAATTCTCCTTTTCTGGAGTTTTTCCTTACCCTATAGTATTCAGATATATCTTGTTTCGTTATTCATTAAAAACGGTACCATTTTCAGGAATATAAATACACAGACAGCATATTCCCCTTCTGTCAATATCATACTACAATAAAAACCCCCGAAAGTCTACCGGTTTCGACATTTCTTTCGGACAATCGCTAAATACAATGCCCGAGCTGACCCGCGGCCCCGTGGGATGAAAAAATGGAAAAATTTTTTTCACATTTTGTTTACATTTTGTCAAAACAATCCTCATATATGAATGATATACTAAACGCATATCAGTAAGAAATCCACTGATATAAAGCGTTTTGGTAGATTACCAAACTTTCTCCTCTTTTTAATAATAACGGAAAAGAAGATGGTTCCCCGCCATCTTCTTTTCATTTTCCCCATGACAGATGCCATGGGGATTCTTTATAATGTCACCGGCTGCTGTGCAGGACCGTTTCTACACAAACTTATACACCGTGGAAGAGTGGAACTCCTCTCCCGCTTTGATGACGCAGGATGTGAAGTTCGGGATATTCATGGAATTGGGAAAATACTGGGTCTCGAAGCAGAGTCCTGTGCGCTTTGTGTATGTATGTCCCCCTTTTCCCTCCTCTTTCACGATGAAATTTCCGGAATACAACTGCATACCCGGCAGATCCGTGTACACCTCCATCTTTCTTCCCGACGTCTCCTCGGAGACCTCCGCCACCATGGCAAATGTTCCCTCCGGCTTATCCAGCACAAAATTGTGATCATATCCGCCGGCTAATACAATGGGCTCATAGTCCGAATCGATATCCCGGCCGATCACTCTCGTCTCGCGGAAATCCATGGGCGTATCTGTCACGTCCACAATCTCCCCGGTGGGAATCAGATCGTCGGTGGTGGCGGTAAAACCGTTGGCCTTGATCCGCACCCTGTGATCGGTGATCTCACCGCCGTCATGTCCCTTCAGATTAAAATAACTGTGGTTGGTGAGATTACAGATCGTGTCCTTATCCGATCTGGTCCTGTAGTCGATCTTCAACTCATTCTTGTCCGTCAGCGTGTAGGTGACGGCGATATCCAGATTCCCCGGATACCCCTGCTCCATGTCCGGACTGACACGGGAAAAAGTCACGCTGTTCTCTGTGGTGTCCGCCTGATACATCACATGGTGATACCCCGGCGTGCCGCCGTGCAGATTGTTCTCCCCGTCATTCTTCTCCAGCTGATAGGCCGTCCCGTTCAGTTCGAATTTTGCCTGGCCGATGCGGTTGCCGTGACGGCCGATAAAGGCGCCGAAAAAGCAGCCGTTCACCTCGTATCCCGCCACATCGTCAAATCCCAGGACGATGTCGTCCATCTTACCGTTCCTGTCCGGCACCATCAGGGTGTTGATGACAGCGCCATAGTCCAGCGCCGATACACTCAGACCGTTTTTATTTGTGATGGTGTAACTTGTCACTACCGCCCCGTCTTTCGTCGTTCCAAATTTTTTTGTTGTAATACCCATATGTTCCCTCCATTCTCTGTATTTATGTGGGCGCTATGCGCCGTAGATCATAAGGAATCCTCTACCAGAGCGATTCCCAGTTCTTCCAGCTGCTCCGGCGCCACCGCTGACGGTGCCTCCGTCATCAGGCAGGAGGCGTCCTTCACCTTCGGGAAAGCGATGACATCCCGTATGCTGTCCTGTTTCGCCATCAACATGATGAGGCGGTCAAAACCGTAGGCCAGTCCCGCGTGGGGCGGCACCCCGTACCGGAACGCCTCCAGCAGGAATCCAAACTGACTCCTGGCCTCCTCCTTTGAAAATCCCAGCGCCTCAAACATCTGCTCCTGAATGTCATTCCGATGGATACGGACGGAGCCGCCCCCCAGCTCCGTGCCGTTCAGCACGATGTCATAGGCCTCTGCCCGGACTCTGGCCGGGTCAGTGGCAAGGTACGGCAGATCTTCCTCCATGGGCATGGTAAAGGGATGGTGCATAGCCTGGTAGCGCCCCAGATCCTCATTGTACTCCAGAAGGGGGAACTCCGTCACCCACAGGAAGTTAAACTTATCCCTGTCCAGAAGATCCATCTGTCTCGCCAGCTCCAGCCGGAGATTTCCCAGCACATCCCAGACGATTTTATTCCTGTCCGCGGCAAACAGGAGAAGGTCGCCGGGCTTACCGTCCATGGCAGCCACCAGGGCCCCCAGCTCTTCCTCTGTCATAAACTTGGCGAAGGAGGATTTATAGCTGCCGTCCTCGTTGACACACAGATAGGCCAGGCCCTTCGCGCCGAAATCCCTGGCGAATTCCACCAGCTTGTCAATCTTTTTCCGGGGCATCCCCCCCTGTCCACTGGCGTTGATGCCCCGAACGCTGCCGCCGTTTTCCACGGCTCCGGCAAACACACCGAAACCACAGTTTTTCACAACCTCCGTCACATCCACCAGCTCCATGCCGAACCGGGTGTCCGGCCGGTCAGAGCCAAACCGGTCCATGGCCTCCTGCCAGGTCATACGGGGCAGAGGCAGGGGGACATCCACATCCACCAGTTGGAAAAGACGTTTCAAAAGTCTCTCATTTACCTCAATGACGTCGTCCACATCGACAAAGGAGAACTCCATGTCGATCTGGGTGAATTCCGGCTGACGGTCCGCGCGCAGATCCTCGTCCCGGAAACATCTGGCGATCTGAAAATACCTGTCATAACCGGAACACATCAAAAGCTGCTTGAAAAGCTGCGGACTCTGAGGCAGCGCATAAAAACTGCCGGGGTGTACGCGGCTGGGCACCAGGTAATCCCTGGCCCCCTCCGGGGTGCTCTTGTTGAGCATGGGGGTCTCAATCTCCAGAAAACCCTCCTCCGCCAGAAACCGGCGCACCACCATAGCCGCCTGGCTGCGCAGCATCAGATTCCTCTGCAGATCCGGACGGCGCAGATCCAGATAGCGGTATTTCAGACGGACCTCGTCCTTTGTCTTTGAATTTTCTTCAATGGGGAAAGGCGGCGTCTCGGACTCTGACAGGATGCGCAGATCCTCTGCCACGATCTCGATGGCGCCGGTGGCCAGTTTTTCATTGACCGCGCCGGAACGCTTCGCCACCCGGCCGGTGACGGCAGCCACAAACTCGCTGCGCAGTCTCGCCGCCTTCTCAAAATTCTCCGGCCGGGCACTGCTCTCCTCGAAGATGATCTGGATGATACCGGAGCGGTCCCGGAGATCCACAAACACAATACCTCCCTTGTTTCTGCTCTTCTGGACCCAGCCCATGACCGTCACCGTCTGTCCCACATGTTCCGTTGTAAGCTCCGCGCAGCGGCAAGTGCGCTTCAGCCCTTTCATTGATTCCGCCATTTTTCTTTCCTCCGTCTACTATTTTACAAATTTAGCCTCATCGGCAAAAAATTCCTCGATGTCCTCATACCCCTCCTCACGGAGCTGTTCTTTCTGGAATTTTTTATTTTTCTTCATGACATTGATATTGACCTGGACTCCTTTGTCCCTCTGCTCTTTCGCCCTCTCGATCACCGACGCCACAAGCTCCCTCGGCGCTTTTTTGTCGATCAGGTACGCCTTCTTCTCTGCCGTCCCCGGCACTTGGAAATCCCGCTCCAGAAGCAGCATGACGATGCGCTCAAACCCGATGGAAAATCCACAGGCGCAGACGTCGTTTCCGGTAAATTTCCCGATCATCTCGTCGTAGCGGCCTCCGCCGCCCACTGAGCCGCCGAACTCGTCCATGGCGATCTCAAAGATCGGACCGGTGTAGTAGGACATGCCCCGGACCAGAGTGGGGTCAAAAGAAATTTTGAAGTCCGCGGTCTTCACACTCTCCACCGTCGTGATGATCGTCTCCAGATCCGAAGCCACGCCGGGCTCCAGGCAGTCCCCCAGAGTGTCCCGCATGTATTGTATGCCCCGGATATCGTCTGTCACTGTCTCAAACAATGTCCGGCATTTTCCCACAGCCTCCTCCCCGTATCCGGCTTCGATCAGCTCCGCCTGTACGCCTTCCATGCCGATCTTGTCCATCTTGTCCAGGATGATGAACACATCATCACAGCTCTCCTCCGGGAAACCACAGTACTTCGCCATCCCCTTCAGCATTTTCCGGTTGTTGATCCGGATGGTAAAATTTTGGAAGTCCAGTCTGCCCAAGAGCGTGGTAGTGGCCAGTATCAGCTCTGTCTCCGCCAGGTAGGAGGGCTCCCCCAGAATGTCTATGTCACACTGCATAAACTGGCGAAAGCGCCCTCTCTGAGGCCGGTCTGCCCGCCACACATTCCCCATCTGGAGTGCCTTGAAGGGCGACGGCAGTTCACTCACATGGTTGGCATAGTACCGGGACAGGGGCACCGTCAGGTCATAGCGCAGACCGCTGTCCACCAGATCCGCCTCCGTCCCGGCCGTCTCCAGGTTCAGTTTCTGCCCGCGCTTTAATATCTTAAAGATCAGTTTCTCATTCTCACCGCCCTGCTTGCTGTTCAGGTTTTCTATGTGCTCCACACAGGGCGTTTCGATAGACTGAAAACCAAAAGTCCGGTAAGTCTCCCGGATCTGATCCATGACGTACTCCCGGATCCGCATCTCCTTTGGCAGTATATCTTTCATTCCCGTGGCAGGTTTTTTTTTCAATGCCATCTTCTCTTCCTCCAATCAGAATTTATTCATTCCATATATTCAAAACTCGCGTCTCTTTCTCTCTATCATCTCATCAATCCTGTCAATGTACTGTTCCACATTTTTTACGCTCTCCACCCGCTCCATCCGGTTCTCCCTGGGGAAAACATGCTTGGACGACCCGCCGCTGCCCAGAGCCACGATGTCCTCCATCTCCTCCATCATCAGGATATTGTAGAGACATTCCTTTCCCGGGCGGGCGTAGGCCACATTCTCCTGGTTCGTGTTCCGGCTGGTCCCCGCCTTGTTTTTCTGGCGGTACATATAGTAGGGCGCATAGCCCTGCTCCCGCAAAAACTGTTCACTGAAGGTCTGCAGGACTGGGATCAGTGTGTCTTCCGGCCGGGGGCCGTCTCCCTGCTCCATCTGCTCCCTCCTGAGTCTCGAGGCTCTCTTTATCACAAGAGTATGTACCGTCACGCTGTCCGGTTCCAGCTCCATAACCTGGTTCATCGTGCCGTAAAAGTCCACCTCGTCCTCCCCGGGGAGACCGGCGATCAGATCCATATTGATGTTGTCAAACCCCGCCTCCCTGGCCATGCGGAACGCCTCCCTCACCTGTTCCACCGTGTGTTTCCTGCCGAGAGCATCCAGCGTCTGCTGTTTCATGGTCTGGGGATTGACGGAAATCCTCGTGACGCCGGCATTTTTCATAATGATCAGTTTCTCTCCCGAGATGCTGTCCGGCCTCCCCGCCTCCAGGGAAAATTCCGCGGCGTCCGCCACCGGAAAATACCGGTGGACCATCTCCAGAAAAGCCTGCAGTTCCCCCTCATTCAGCGCCGTGGGCGTACCTCCTCCCACATAGATACTGTGCAGTTCCCGATCCTTAAAATGCTCTCCGGCAAAGGCCATCTCCTTTTCCAGAGCCCGGAGATAATCCCCTACCCGGTCCCGGTATTTCCCGTAATCACAGGAGGAAAAGGAACAGTAGTGGCAGATGCTGGGACAGAAGGGAATGCCGATGTACAGGTTGTACCCTCTCTCATGGTCCAGATCCCTTGTCAGCTCATATTCCCGCCTGGCCACATCCATAGCCAGTATCCTCTTGTCCCGGCGGACCAGGTACTCCTTTTTCAGACTCTCCATGATCT
The DNA here is from genome assembly GCA_964484225.1 of uncultured Eubacterium sp. Taxonomy (GTDB): domain Bacteria; phylum Bacillota; class Clostridia; order Lachnospirales; family Lachnospiraceae; genus Eubacterium_F. Next base: position 21,861 of record CAZAEM010000024.1, on the reverse strand, counting down.
CCCCGGTGGACAGGCCGTTCTGTATCATGCGCAGGGGAATCTTCGTGGGGCGCACCCCCGTGAGGATCCCCCAGGCCCGCTTCCGTCCGCTGTGGCGTACAAATGCCCGGTACAGCGTCTGCTTCACTGTATTTCTGTTGTAATCCTCCGGAAGCAGTTCCGAGAGGATACAGGTATCATCCACATAACATGCCAGGGGATATCCCTCTCTGTCAGACCAGTCTTCTCTGGCAGTCACCTTGCAGACATGTTCCGGGTAAAAGTTCAGCGCCAGCACCCACAGATCATAAAAAAACTCTCCCTCCGGATGCGCCGCGTCCTTCCTTACCTCGATCTTTATCATTTCCGACTTCTCCTATATCAGACAATCACTGCCATGCCAGCCCCGCATAGGGATTGTTCTGTTTCTCGTAACTCACACTGGTATCCGGGCCGTGTCCCGGATATATCCTCACATTTCCCGGCAGAGTGAGCACCTTTTTCCGAAGGGACTCCAGCAGCTGGCTGCTGCTGCCCGTGGGGAAATCCGTCCGCCCCACAGACTCCAAAAACACCGTGTCGCCGCTGAATAGGATCTGCTCCTTCTCCATATAAAAACAGCAGCTTCCGCTGGTGTGTCCCGGTGTGTGGATCACCCGGAAATCCATACCGGCCAGTGACAGTGTCTCCCCGTCTCTCAGGAGACATTCCGGCTCCAGCCCAAGCTCGTAACCCATCATATCACTCCCGTTGAGAGACGGCGTCATCATCAGCTCCCGCTCCCCTTCGTAGGCATACACCTTACCCCCCGCCAGGGAGACCAGCTCACTGACGCCGGTGATATGGTCAAAATGGCCGTGGGTCAGCAGGATCCCCTGATTTTTCAAACCTCTCTGCCGGATCCGGTCGGCGATCCTTCCGGCTTCCTCCCCCGGATCGATGACCACACATTCCCCGCTGCCGGAGCGGTACACCACCATACAGTTGGTCTGGACCGGCCCTACCACAATCGTCTCAATCTGAATATCCCTGCTCATCCGTCTGCTCTCCTCTCTATATCATTTACGCTCTCCACACCCTGAAGTTTCGTGACCAGACGGTTCAGCTGCTCCACGCCCTTCGTCTCGAATCCTATGGTAAACACCGCTTTATCCTGCTTGGTAGTCCGGACGTTCATGGATTTTATATCTATGCCGTTCTCGGTAAAGACCTTGGATATATCCAGCAGCACGCCGCTGCGGTTAAAACAGTAGAGGACGATCTCCACCGGATAGAAGGCATCATTTTCCTTCACCTCCGGACTCCACTCCGCCTCGATGAGACGGTTCTGCTCCTCCGCCGGCAGATGGATCATGTTGACACAGTCCGTCCGGTGAATGGACACCCCCCGGCCTCTGGTGACAAACCCCACGATCTCATCCCCGGGCACCGGGCTGCAGCACTTGGAAAAACGCACCGCCAGATCATCCATTCCCTCCACGATGATACCGCTGCGGCTTTTCATCTTCTCCCCCGGATGCTGCACTGCCACTTCTCTGGCCTCTCTGGCATGTTCCACCACCCGGTTCACCTGGGCGTCCGAGACGATCCTGCGGTTTTTCTTTTCAAAGGCATCCTGAAGCTTGTTGACCACCTGTCCCTCTTTCAGGCCGCCGTGTCCCACAGCGGCACATACGGACTCCCAGTCCTTGAATCCGTACTTGCGGATACAGGCGTCCATATACTCGGTTTTCAGAAGGGGCGCCAGGTCGATCCCCTTGGTCTTGCAGTAGGTGTGCAAAAGTTCTTTGCCCCGGATGATGTTGTCCTCCTTGAACTCATTGCGGAACCACTGGTTGATCTTATTTTTCGCCTGGGAACTCCTGACGATGTTGAGCCAGTCCCTGCTGGGGCCCTTGCTGTTCTGGCTGGTTATGATATCAATGCGGTCGCCGTTCTGTATCACGTAATCCATCTTGACAATATTGCCGTTCACCCTGGCTCCCACCATCTTATTTCCCACCGCGCTGTGAACCGAGTAGGCAAAATCAATGGGTGTGGATCCCGCCGGGAGATTCTTCACATCCCCATCCGGAGTAAAGCAGTAAATGCGGTCGGAGAACAGATCCAGGTCGCTCTTGATCACGCTCAGGAATTCCTTGTTGTCATCCATGTCGTGCTGCCACTCCAGAATACGCCGCAGCCAGGCCATCTTCTCTTCCTCGCTCTGGCTGCTGCTTCCCCCGCTGCCGCCGGACTCCTTGTACTTCCAGTGGGCAGCGATGCCATACTCCGCCGTCCTGTGCATCTCCTGGGTGCGGATCTGAATTTCAAAGGGCTGACCGTTGGGTCCGATCAGAGTTGTGTGGAGGGACTGGTACTTATTCGGCTTCGGCATGGCAATGTAATCCTTAAAGCGCCCAGGTATGGGCTTGTACATCTCATGTATGATACCCAGTGCGGTGTAACAATCCTGGTCGTTGTCCACAATAATTCGGATGGCGAAGAGGTCATAGATCTGATCCAGCGTCTTGTTCTGTGTGACCATTTTCCGATAAATGCTGAAAAGGTGCTTCACACGCCCGTCTATGGTAGCCACGATCCCGTTCTCCTTCAAACGGAGATCCACCTCCTCCATGATAGTGGCCACAAATGCCTCTTTGGAACCCTTGATGGCATTGAACCGCTCATTCAATTCTCTGTATATCTCCGGCTCCAGATACTGCAGGGACAGATCATCCAGCTCCACCTTCACCTTGGATATCCCCAGCCGCCCGGCAATGGGTGCATAGATATCCATGGTCTCCCGGGATTTTTCCTTTTGCTTCTCCGGCCGCATAAACTGCAGGGTCCGCATGTTGTGCAGCCGGTCCGCCAGCTTGATAATGATCACGCGGATGTCCTTGGCCATGGCTAAGAACATCTTCCGCAGATTCTCCGCCTGCAGTTCCGCCTTGTCCACCGAGTAGTTCAACTGGGTCAGCTTGGTGACGCCGTCCACCAGTGCAGCGATCTCCGCACTGAACATCTCTGTCAAATCATCTGTGGTGTAGGGCGTGTCCTCCACCACATCGTGGAGAAGCCCCCCCACGATCGTCTCCTTGTCCATCTCCAGCTGGGCAAGGATAATCGCCACACAGACCGGATGGATCAGATATGGCTCTCCGGACTTGCGTTTCTGCCCTTTGTGGGCATCCTTCGCCAGTTCATATGCTCTCGTGATGATATCCAAATCACTGGAGGGATGGTAGTTGCTGACTGTCTTTTTCAACACATCAAACAGGGCATCCGGATCCATAAAATTTGGCGGTATCATTTTTGTTGACAACTCTCCTGTATCGAAACTGCCCACCGGGACAATCCTATTCTCCTCTGTCATCTTCCTCTCCAATCTGCCATATAGCACATGACCGTCTGCTTTTGCTCCTCCCCTTCCCTCTCCCTCTCACCGTGTTTATTATAAATGGGTTCGCCGGAAAATGCAACTGATTCACTTATTTTTTCTTGCTCTTGACTAAAAAAGCTTGTTCCCTTATAATTTGAAGGAAGGGTGTAACTTAAAATGCAGCTACAGAGGGGAAATAAGACATGAAACGCAGTTTAGACCAATTGGACGTCATGCCATCGAATGATGCCGAGATCACTGACATTTTGAGTACGATAGACGAGTTGTGCCAGCTGGACCCAGCTGCGCCAGAGCCGGAAGAGAAAGAGGATCTCTCTCCGGATTTTGAGTTGACAGAGGCGGGGATGGCAAAGAGGGGATTCCACGAAAGTCAGATACAGGAAGTCATGCTGGGCATTCGGCAGGGACTGCCTGCGGAAGTTTATGCCAGAGACTGCTATAACTGGAAGCAGATGCGAGAGATCCGCCTGGGACTGAGGGACGGATTGGATACCACCCTCTACGAAGAGCCCCTCTTCTCTGCGGGACAGATGCGGGAGATCCGCCTGGGGCTGAGGGACGGACTGGATGTTTCCTCCTACGCCGGATTGATGTATGCCACAGCAGATATGTCCCTCATGAGGAGAAAGCTGCTGTCCGCTGTCTACAGGGAGGAGCCGGAGGGATTCGGCAGGGAAATCCTGGACGAGGAAAGCCAGATACGTATCCGGATCAGCGATGATGCCATGAAAGCCTATATCACACTGCCGGAGCAGTCCGCATACACAATCCGCGAGATCAAAAAAATCCTGATAAACCACGAGATCGTCCACGGGATACAGGAGGATAAGCTGAGAAATCTGGTCCAGCAGAAGGCATATGGCAGGGAAACTCTGGTGGCGGAGGGGAACCTGCCCCAGATGGGGGAAGACGGGCATTTCCACTTTTTCTTCAACAAGCTGCTGCCGGAGAGCCCAAAGGTCCATGAAGACGGCAGCGTGGACTACACAGGAGTCGTGGTGGCGGACAAGGTAAAAAAGGGCCAGGTGCTCGCCAGGTACCACAGAGGGTACAAGGGGAACCCCGGTGAGACGGTGACCGGCGTGTACATCGAGGGGGGCGGAGGGAAGAAACTGCCTCCTTTCAGTGGCGTGGGCTTTTCCATGGACGAGGAGACCGGCACCTACACAGCCGCTACAGACGGATATGTGGTGCTGGACGAAGACCAACATATACTGAGTGTCCAGGATGTGCTCCTCGTGGAGGGGGATGTCAACCGCTACAACGGCAATATCACCTACGACGGTATCGTGCAGATAAAAGGCTCTGTCAGCGACATGGCGGTGATTACCGCCAGCGGAGACGTGATCGTGGAGGGGGCCGTGGCGGGAGCGGAGATAAAAGCCGGAGCCAATGTAATCATCAAAGGCGGAGTGAACGCCAACGGCAACGGACACATTCAGGCCGGCGGCAAGGTGATGGCAAATTTCTTCGAGTACGCCAATATCGAGGCCCGGGGACGCATCGAAGCGAATTATTTTCTGAACTGTATCGCCCAGACAGACAATATTTTGGTGGCCCGCGGCAGCAAAGCCCGGATCATGGGCGGCGAAATTACGGCAGCGAGGGCTGTGGAATCCGTCATTATAGGAAATTACGGTGAAAAAAGCACCACGATTGATGTGGGCAATGTCTCCTGGATTGAAAAGCGAATGCTCAAATACCAGCAGGAACATTTCAAAGTGAACAAGGAATGCCGCCAGCTGACGGAGGGAAAGAAAAAGCTTACAGGCCTGCTGGGTGATGACATATCCGCCTCCAATGCCCTCTATCAGAAAATCTGCCGTGCCCTGGAGGTCAAGGAGCAGCGAAAAACAGCGCTGGAGTGGGAGATTGATTATTTCACCAATGTCAAGAATCACGCCAGACACGCCTATGTCAAGGCCTCCGGCGGCATCAGAGAGGGCGTAACCGTCATACTGAACGGCAAAAGGCAGGTTATAGAAGAAGTAGTGTGGGAGCTCTCACTGGCCGGGGAGCATCAAAGAAAGAGGAGGAGGAGGAAACCATCGTGAGTGAAAAGATTCTGATTGTGGACGATGAGGCGATCAACAGAGAGCTGCTCTGCCAGATCTTCAGCGACCAATATGAAGTGATTCAGGCCGAGGAGGGGAAGGAAGCCATCCGCGCTATACAGCAGCACCAAAAGGACCTGGTTGTCATCCTGTTGGACCTGATCATGCCCAAAGTAAACGGATATCAGGTTCTGCAGGTGCTCAATGCCAGCAACCTCATCAAAAATATACCTGTCATTCTGATTACGGCAAACACAGACATGAAGATTGCGCTGGCGTGCTACTCCCTCGGTGCTGCCGACATCATCAACAAACCCTTCGTCGCCCAGATTGTGAAACACCGCATCACCAACACGATAGAGCAGTACAAAGACAAGAAAAAGCTGAAAGAACTTTTGATGCAGTCCAATCAGAAGCTCTCAAAGCAGGAACAGCAGCTGACGCATTTCTACGACAACCTGATAGACACCGTCAGTAACCTGCTGGAATTTCGAAACGTAAACACAAGCAAACACGTAAGCCGTGTCAGAAGCATGACAGGGATCATGGCACAGACCTATCGGAAGCTGTACCCGGAGGACGGCCTGTCCAAACAACAGATGGAGACGATCGTCCGCACATCCACCCTGCACGACATCGGGAAGATCTCCATACCGGATTCCATCCTGATGAAACCCGGCAGACTGACGGACAGGGAATGGGAGGTCATGAAGAGCCATACGACCCGGGGCTGTGAGATCCTGTCCACACTGGAAAATTTCCGTGAATCCGACCAGTACACCACAGCTTATGACATCGTCCGTCACCACCACGAGCGGTACGATGGCAGAGGATATCCGGACAGTCTCAAGGGAGACGATATCCCCCTGTCCGCCCAGCTGGTGTCCGTGGTGGATGTGTACGACGCACTGGTGACGGAACGGGTGTACAAAAAGGCGTACAGCAAAGAAAAAGCATACGATATGATCATGAAAGGAGAGTGCGGTGCGTTCTCAGAGAAGATGATGCTCTGTCTCGAACATGCGAGAAAGGTGATAGAGCTGTATTCTGACACGCACCAGTGAAGGATTATGGAAGTGAGTGAATTTATTGATTTGGACAGTGCGAAAGAGCGCTTTATGTCCAATGAAGGCCTGTACAAACGTTTCCTCTTTGAGCTGCCCGAACGGACGCTGTACGAGGAGCTGGGCCAGGCACTGAAGGAAAAAAATGTGAAAGAAGCCTTTGAGACAGCCCACAGAATGAAGGGCATCATCGAAAACCTCTCCCTGCGGCTTCTCGATCAGAAAATCTGTGATATTGTGGAGGTCCTGAGACGGGATGAACTCCCCAGCCAGGAAATGGTCACTGCACTGGACGAAGCCTACCGTCAATCCATCGATGAAATTCGAAACATAAAAGAGAACAACCTTCCTGTTTTCTGACAAGGCAAAGAGAGAAGAGTGAAAATCATGAGAAAAAAAACGAATCGTTTCCTGCGCATCAGCCTGATTATCATCGTTGTGGCCTGCATTGCCATTTTTAGCTGGATGTGCAACTATATGCTGGAAAAGAACAAAATCGCAATGAATCAGGTCTGCCAAATCTACATATCGGAGATGAGTGATCAGCTGGAGACTCACTTTACCTCCATCGTAGAACTCTGTCAGACCATGACGGAGGGCATCCCCCAGCGCACGCCGCCAGATTCCGTGAAAAAGTATGACAAAAAATTCGTAAACAAAATGAAGCTCAACGGCCGGGTGCGTGACTTCACCTACCTTGCGCTGTATTCGGAAGATGGCCAGATGGATATCCTGTATGGGGACCCCGTCACCATGAAAAACGAGGAGCTTTTCCGCACTTATCTGACCCGGGATGAAACCATCACTGTATCGGGCACCACCTCCTCCGGGGACACGGTCATGCTGTTTGGCACGAAAGCCGCTTATCCCATGAAAAACGGCAAAAAATCCATCGCCCTGGTGACCGGCCTCCCCATAGAATACCTCAATTCTTCCCTGTCTCTGGCCAGGGAGGACTCCCTTGTGTACTCTCACATCATACGCAAGGACGGCTCCTATGTCCTGAGGAATGACTACAGCCACAACGATAATTACCTGGACTGGCTGCGGACAGTTTCCTTCGACGGGAAGGCACCGGAGGATACCGTGAACCAGTTTGAGGAGGCTATGTCGAAGAATGAGAGTTACACCATGATGGCGACTGTGGACGGCCAGCGAAGATATTTATACTGTGCACCCCTGGAAAATTCGGGGTGGTATCTCGTGACCGTGATGCTGTACGGGGAATTGGATACAACGGTGGACGACCTGGGGGACAAACACCTCCTTGCCGCCATCACAGCCTGCGGAACCATACTGATCCTCCTCGTCGTAATTTTCATCCTCTATTTCCGCATGTCCAGTCGGCAGCTGAAATCGATAGCACACGAAAGGTGGAGGGCAGACCGCGCCAATATGGCCAAAAGCGAGTTTCTCTCAAACATGAGCCACGATATCCGCACGCCCATGAACGCTATTGTGGGGATGACGGCCATCGCCCGGTCAAATATCGGGGATGATGCCGCCGTGGAGGACGCCCTGGATCGGATCACGCTCTCCAGCAACCACCTTCTCGGCCTCATCAATGACATACTGGACATGTCCAAGATCGAGACAGGCAAGCTATCCATCAATTCCGAACCAATCTCTTTAGACAATGTGGTCCGGGGCATCGTAACAATTGTCCAGACGCAGATAAACAGCAAAAAACAAAAGTTTGACATCTGCATATACGATATACAGAACGAGACGGTATATTCAGACAGCGTGCGCCTGTACCAGATTCTGAGCAACCTCCTCTCCAATGCGGTTAAATATACGCCAAAGGGAGGGTCCATATCTCTGGATATAAACCAGGAGGACTCGGAGATGGGGGAGGATTACGTTCGAACCCACATATGGGTGCGGGACACCGGCATCGGTATGTCAGAAGAATTCCAGAAACGCATCTTTGACTCCTTTGTCCGGGAGGATGACCAGAGGGTCAACCAGATCGAAGGGTCCGGCCTCGGCATGACGATCACCAAGTATATTGTAGACGCCATGAAGGGAACCATCGAGGTGAAGAGCGAGCCAGACAAGGGCAGCGAGTTCCACGTGTGCCTGGATCTCAAAAGATACACTTTCCAGGAGACGGATATGAACCTGCCAGACCTAAGTCTCCTGTTCGTTGACGACAGCAGGCAGTCCTGTCAGGACGTCACAAAAAATCTGCGGGATATGGGCATAGAGGCTGAGTATGCTACCACTGGTTCCCGGGCTATCGAGATGGCAAAAAAACGCCACGAGGAGAAAACTCCCTATCAGATGGTGCTCCTGGACTGGAAGATGCCAGACATGGATGGGATTGAGACCGCAAAACAACTCGGCCCCTATCTCAGCGATGATTCCACCATGCTTCTGGTCTCCGCCTACGACTGGGGAGATGTGGAGAACACGGCAAGGGCAGCCGGCATCAACGGTTTCCTATGTAAGCCCCTGTTCAAATCCACGCTGTACCACGGCCTGTCCTCCTACATTGCCCCCGGCGAGACGACCCCCCACCAGGCTGAGGAGAATCCCGAGCACGACTTCACGGGCAAGCGCCTTCTGGTGGCCGAGGACTACGACCTGAACTGGGAGATCTGCCAATCCCTGCTGTCCGCATACGGCTTTGAACTGGAATGGGCAGAAAACGGTAAGATCTGTGTGGAGATGTTCACCTCCCGGGAACCGGGTTACTATGATGCCATCCTCATGGACCTGCGCATGCCTGTGGTAGACGGCTACCAGGCCACCACGCAGATCCGAAACACCCACAGGCCGGATGCGAACATTCCCATCATAGCCATGACAGCGGATGCATTCTCGGAGGATATCAAGCGCTGCCTGGAATGTGGGATGAACGCCCACGTGGCAAAACCGCTCGATATGAAGAAATTACTGCACGAGCTGGAGAAATATATAGGGGAGTGATGCCGCACTACGGAGTCCTACTCCCCTCCTTCGTCGACATCGTCACATTCTTCCCGTCGGAGACCGCCTGCACGGTTCCCATGGTGTCTGTCCGGTAAACCTGGACGTCCTCATCCTCCAGCCGGGCCAGTGTCTCCGCATGGGGATGTCCATAGGAATTCTCTTTCCCACAGCTGATCACGCCATAGGTGGGATCTGCCTTCTCCAAAAACTCTTTTCCCGTGGCCGTGCAGCTGCCGTGGTGCCCCAGCTTCAACACGTCACAGCGGAGGTCGTACCCGGCTTTCACCATATCTGTCTCCGCCGCATTTTCCGCATCCCCCATAAAGAGAAAACGGTTCCTGCCGTAGGCCAGCTGCACCACCAGAGAGTTGTCGTTGGCGCCGCTGTAATTCTTTGCCGGGGACAGAAAACGGATCAGAACATTCTCCTCGTATGTCTGCTCTTTCCCTATCTCCGGCATCTCGGCAGTGATGTTTTTCTCATTCATCACCTGCTCCACATCCTGATAGGTCTTAGTGTCCTTCTTTGCCTCCGGCAGGTACAGTGTATCCACCGGCATGTTCTCCATCACCGTGTCCAGGCCGCCGATGTGGTCTGCGTCCGGGTGGGTGCCCACCAGGATATCCAGTTTTTTCACTCCCTCCTCCCGGAGAAAGCGGACCACTGTATCCCCCTCACTATTGTTCCCGGCGTCAATCAGCATATGGAAATTCCCCTTGGATATCAGAGTGGAGTCCCCCTGCCCCACATCAATGTAGGACACAGCCAGTTCACCGTCCTGCCGGGTTACGGAGGTCTCCTGCACCTCATCCGGCTGGATCATCCTGCGGACCGGCTGATATAGCAAAATAGCGATGATAATGACGATCGGGGTCAAAAGCTTTCTTATTATCGCACGTTTTTCCCGTTGATTCATGTGATTCCTCCTCGTCTTTGCAGATCAGATATTATGAACACCAGATATGACAGAAACTGATGTAAGTCACAGTATAACACTCCCATCCGGAATTATCTACTGAAACTTTTTTCCCAAACTCCTTGAATATTTCCCCGTAATCCCTTACAATGAAAAAAAGTGCCGCGCAAATATTGGAGATCAGGAAAGGAGTATTGCTATGTTATTAGACAGAGAATATAAGATACCTTCCAAAGCATACCGGAAAATTAATCTGAAAGTCGTACCGGGACATTTCGCCACCACCCAGTCCCACATTAATTACTACATGGATATGACCACTTTGAAAATGCGTCACTCCGAGGCCATGGAGGTGGCCAGGGCCATGGCCGGGGAATATCAGTACAGCAAACCGGTGGACACCATCGTCTGCATGGACGGATGCGAGATCATCGGCGCATGTCTGGCGGAGGAACTGAGCAAAAACGGGATCATGTCCCTGAACCGTCACAACAGCCTGTATGTGGTTACACCGGAGTTTGATGGCAACGGCCAGATGATCTTCCGGGACAATCTGCAGCCCATGGTGAAAAACAAAAACATCCTTCTGCTGCTGGCCTCCGCCACTACGGGGCGCACCATCGCCAGAAGCCTGGAGTGCATCCAGTATTACGGCGGTATCATCCAGGGTATCTCCGCCATATTCAGTGCGGCCAGGGAAATCTACGGGGAACCGGTTCACAGCATCTTTTCCACAGAGGATCTGCCGGATTACCAGACCTACAGCCCTCTCGAATGCCCTTACTGCAAGAAAAAAGAAAAAATTGACGCCATTGTCAATGGCTTCGGCTATTCGGAACTGTAAACAGATGGCTGGTAAACCCGGGAGATGAAAATAGCTATGAAGCAACTGGAACTTGGCTTTATCGGTTTTGGACTGATCGGCGGATCGATCGCCCGCGCTCTGAAAAAAAGGGAGCGCGGGACGGTCATCCGCGTCTACACCAGACGCAAAAATCCTGACCTGGATCAGGGCGTCAGAGAGGGTGTCATCGACGAACTGCTCTACGATATCGACGAGCGGATGTCATCCTGTGACGTCATTTTTTTGTGCGCCCCGGTATTGAAGAATCTGGATTTCCTGGAGACTCTGCGAGATGTGACTGGGCCGGAATGCATCCTCACCGACGTGGGCTCCGTCAAGGGAAATATCTGCCGGAGGGCTGCCGAACTGGGTCTTGCCCGCCGCTTTATCGGGGGACACCCCATGGTGGGCTCCGAGAAGACCGGCTATGCCAACTCCACGGACATTCTCCTGGAAAACGCCTTCTATCTCCTGACGCCCACGGAGGAGACACCGGAAGATAAACTCTCTCTTCTGAGGGATATCGTCTCCCTCACCGGAGCTGCCTGCGTCGTCCTATCCCCGGAAAAACATGATATGATCACCGCGGCCATCAGCCATATACCCCACATCATCGCCGTTTCCCTGGTGAATATGGTGCGGCTTCACGACAGTGAGGAGGGCAACATGAAAGCGTTCGCCGCCGGGGGATTCCGGGATATTACAAGGATCGCCTCCTCCTCACCGGAAATGTGGCAGGATATCTGCATCGCCAACGGAGAGAGCATCGACCACTTTCTCTCCTTCTTTGAACAGCAGTTGAGGGAATTTCGGCAGATGATCGCCGATGACAATATAGAGAAAATCCACGAGACTTTCCGGAAAGCCGGGGACTACCGCAATTCCATCCCCAACAGGAAGAGCAGTCTCATCGCCCGGTCCTATGAATTATACGTAAATATCGACGACCGTGCAGGCGCTATCGCCACCATAGCTACGATCCTCTCCGTCCATGCCATCAGCATAAAAAATATCGGCATTATCCACAACCGGGAATTTGCAGAGGGTGTTCTCCGCATTGAACTGTACAGCGAGGAGGATGCGGAAAAATCGAGAACTCTGCTGAGACAGAACCGGTACGACATCGTGGACAGGGAATAACACCGGGTAAGTCAGCTGACCAGATAGGTGATCGCCCTCCTGTGATTGACGATCACCGTTTTTTTGTGCTCGCCGCCATTTTCCCCGTCCAGAGTGTAGGGAACCGGTTCCTCCGCCTCTATCACGATCCGGCTGCTGTGGAACAGGATCACCTGCGAATTTATTTCGCCCGTCAGCAGATAATTCATCACCTGGTTCAGCTCTATGGGATTTTTCGGTTTTTTCATAAACACTCCCTCGAACAGCCCGTCGTCCAGTACGACCGGGTTCTTTTTAAAAAATTTCAGACCGCCGATGGTCTTTGCATTGGTTACCATGCCGAGGATACAGTCCAGCTTCTGTGACTGGTCTTCTGTCGAAATTTTTACATGGATACTCTTGATCGTACTCAGCTTGGTCACTCCATCCAGTATATACGCCGTCCTTCCCAAAAGGTTCTTGGAGGCCTGGGAGGTCTCATAAGAGACCGAGGTAAACGCCCCGAAAGCCGCCACATATGTGAAAAACTGTCCGTTCATCTCCCCTATATCACAGGCCATACCGTTGCCGGAAGCCGCGATCTCCGCCGCGCCGAGAACCCTTTTGGGCAGTTTGATGCCGTTGGAGAAGTCATTGACTGTACCGGTGGGTATGTACCCGCACAGAGGGCGCTTCTCTCTCTCCATCTCCATCAGGGCGCAGGTGACTTCGTGGAGTGTGCCGTCCCCTCCGGCGCACACGATACGGTCCACCTCGCCGCCATGCCGCCGCACGATCTCAGTGGCGTCCCCCTTGTCCAATGTGGCATACACCGTCACCACAAATTCATTGCGCATAAATATCTCTATCACATCGGATAATCTGTTCTTCACCGCCCCTTTTCCCGCCAGTGGATTATAGATAAACAACACTTTCTCTCGATCCATAAAGAGTAACCTCCATTTAATCAGTCCTGTAATATCATCATGGCATCCCGCATGATACAGTTTCGACCCAATTTTCCGCTTTTGTAATTTACAATTCCACATTATAATATCATTCTCCGCATTGCCAGTCAATCGGATTCGGTATTCATTTTCTTTGCGAGTTCCTCGCACACGGCTGTTACTCGTTTTTTCCCGAACCACTTTAGGGAAAGCAGAGCATCTCTGACCTGTTCAATGGATAATGCTCCTTCATTTGCTGCCTCCATTCCATCGTTGAAACCGGACTTATAGATGGACTCTGCCCACAACGTCATTTGGCAATGGTCCATCTTGCGGATACGGTCATACTGTTTTCTATTTTCGTGATGATGGTAGCGGCAGGTTCCGCATCTAAGGTAACATCTATTCTCCCTTGCCATTTGCATCCTCCTTCCTCTGTTCGAGGCGTTTCAACTGCCGCTCTACCTTAAAATCAATTCGGCGTTCCACCTCATCCTCGGCTTGGAACAAAATTTCCATCTGTCTGCACATCACACGGACATCTGCTATTTCATCTATGATGTTATCCCTTGCCGCAGTCAGTTCAGCACCCTTGGCTCTCCTCCATTTCAAGAGAGCCTTTGTCAGTTCCGACATCTCCTCGATGGCGACATCAATTTGGGGTTGAGTGCCATATTTGCAGATGCACCGGCGAAATACCAAATCCCTACTCTCCGTGTCCGACAACCTATTGATGACATCTGCCGCCTCCTCCAATAATTCGACCGTACCATCTACTTCCCTTCCGTATGGAGGTTCCTTGTATGCCTTGACATACTCTCCTATCCGTTCCTGTATAGTCATCATTCATCCTCCTTGAACAATTTTTTAAGAATTTTGTCTACTTCTTTATCCTGTTCAGTCATATCAATTCCCGCCGTATTGTCCATCCAATCTTTCAACGCATACTCTTTATGGTACACGAGATAATAGCCAACAGTTTCCTCCGCATTGGCACATTCTTCAAATGCCATAGTTGCAGTATATCCGGGGTCGCCATCTTCCTTGTCTTTTTCTGCGTCTGCATACAGAGAACCCCATTTTTCAAAGAATTTTTTCCTGTAATACTCTCTATCCATAGTATCCTCCTTATACAAAAGGCAGTTCTTCATCAATGTCATCCGGGATATTCATAAAACCATCGTCCGAGGTGGAATTATTGGCTGAGGATTGCTGATAATTGCCTCCTCCGCTATTCTGAGATGCTGCCTTGCTCTCTGCGAACTCCTGCTCCTCGACAATGACATCGGTGGTATATACCTTTACGCCATCCTTGTTCGTGTATGAGCCTGTCTCAAGCCTCCCTACCACGACTATCTTCGTGCCTTTATGGAGGTACTTCTCGGCAAATTCTGCTCCTTTCCCGAACACAACGCAGGATGGAAAATCTGCCTCCTGCCCTCCTCCCTGCTTGAAACGCCGGTCTACCGCCAAGGTGTATCTCGCAATACAGGTATTATTCTCATTCTGTGAGTATCTGATTTCGGGGTCACGACATAACCTCCCAAGTAAAATCACTTTATTCATTGATATGTCTCCTTTCTTCATACGGCGGCTTAACAGCCGCCTTACAAATATCAGTTTTCAGAATCCAATTTACAGTAAAAAGCGGAGCGGAAACCGAGGTGGCTGTACGAGTTCGACCGCAAGTCGTGGAGGGCCAAAGAGAACACGCCCGCATGGGCACCATAGGACCAGTCGCCCCCGGCAATCGGCAAACACTCGCCATCTGTATCTGCATACAGATAGGCTCTCGGTTCGCCGGGATACAAGCCAAGTTCCTTCATCTCCTCTGTAATCTCAAAATCAAACCCCGCATCCTTCCATTCGCAGCCGTCATAGCAATCTTCGCCATCGACCTCCTCTGCCTTATTGGAAAATGTGATGCCATCCTCTACGATGATGCAAACAGGTCTGTCGTCTGCCGTGATGTTCTGCCATCTCTCGCTGTTCTCCGAGAGGTCGGTATCATTCGCCGCAGCGTCATTGTTCGGAACGATTTGGAGTACGCCGTTAATGAGTCTGAGTCCTGCAAACCATTCCCATATATTGCCGCAAAGGTCGGATACTCCGAACGGCGTGTGGTCGTGGTTCCAAGTGTCGGGTCCGGAGCCTGTCAGAGTCTTTCCCCCTCCGTATGTCTGCCCCTGCTCAGAACTATCGCCATGCCATTTCCCATAATCGGTGTTGCCGTGAGGGAATACATCGTCACGCTTGCAGATGTTGGCAATGAGACCTCTCTCCATCGCAGTCCACAGATGCCATCCCTCGCCCTTGCTGCGGCAAGCCGCCTGTGCCTCCTCGTATGTAACATTGACCGCCGGCTGCTGCATCGGGAGCGAATACGCCTTGCCATTGATGATGACATTCGGGTACTTGCTGATGTAGATTTCATCATAGACCTCGCCGTTGATGATGAACGCAGGATGAACCCTTTCAAGACCGCCAAACAGTTCCTTGTTCGTCACTCTTGAGAACCTTACCATTACAGACGGAATCCCTGCCTTGTCGTAGATGACAACATTATCCGCTCTGAACGGCTCGAACTCCGGAGCCTTGAGAAACACTCCGCATCCGGCATCCCCGATTGTGATGGAGGATGCAAGGCATATCCCCTTGCTGTCCTTCCGTTTACAGTCTCGTGTGCATTTTACTTCCATTGTGCTACCTCCTTAAAATTCAAATCCCATGTCATTTTCAACTTCCTTTATCTCATCTGCGAGATACTTCCGGTAAATCTCCTCATTATCAGAGAACCAAATCGAAGTATCAAGGCAGTTGCAGAACCATTCAATATCTCTTTCCGGGTCGCAGCACTCTAATTCGTCAATCTGTTCCTGCAAAGTTTCATATTCCTCGGAGTCCTCATCGTAATCATCACGTTCTGACTCCAATTCGCCGATTTTTTCCTCCAACTTCTCGATGAGTGCTTGTTGACCTTTGTAAAAAATCTCACCCGTGATGGCGTTCAGCGTAGGCTTTATCCCATTATCCTGCAAATCTTCGGCGATTTCTCCGATGTCATACCCGACATCATCAAGGATGCCAAGGTCCAAGGTTCCGCAGTCAAGCAGACAGCAGAGCAAACTTTCGGTTCCTGTCATTTCACTACCTCCTCCACAATCTCATCGCCGTTGCACCAATACTCCTTGCCGTCTATGGTCTTTTTCTCATACCCTTTCCACATCATCTGATACTTCTGCTCGGCAACTTCATCATGCCATTTCAGACCTCTTGCTTTATACGCCGGAATCCAATGCCCCTCATAGAATGAGTATCCGCAGCCATCTATTCCGAAGAAATATCCCCATTCCTCATGCTCGTAGATTCTGAAACCGCACTCGGACATTTTCTTGATGCCGTCCATTTCTTCCATCCAATAATCATCAGCGGAATCTCCAAAACTCCACAGCCATCCCCACATCGGCAGGTATCCATCCCTGTCTACCTCAAAATCGTCTGTCTTTACGAGGATTTCTTCTCCGTCATCCATCTCGATGCGGTATGTGTCATTTTCGAGGCATTCAATTATCTCGCCGCAACTCTCCGTACTCTCATACGCTTCTCCGTTCAGTTTCTTCTCCGGCAGATTGTAGACATAAACTCTGTTGTACTTACAGGGCATCGTTACCTCGTGCCAATCATCCGGTTTTGCGGTCATCAAGGTCTGTATCATATCCTCCGGATATGCGTTCATTCCAGCAACCCATCTATCAGCCGCATCACTAATCGTCATTCCACTCATTCCTACCACCTCCTAAACAATTACATCATCGAGCGTTTCAACATCAAAATATGTGTACTTTCTTCTCGGACCCATCGGATTCTTTCTCTGCAAGCTGCTCAAAACATAGCACTCATGCTTTTCGCCGGATATGTCCGTGATGGTCTCCTTCTGTTTGAGGAGACGCATCTCAGACAACCTTTCGCCGAAGAACTTCAATGTGTCATGGTCGAAGAAATGACCGTTTGGATGCTTTTCACGGTACGCATCAATCAGTCCGTAAACCGTCTTAATCTCTCTCATTCCTGCTCCTCCTTCCCTGTAATGATGGCAAACGCCTCCTTGAGGACTGCCAATTTTCTTTCTGCCTCATCTGCCCTTGCATTGGCATCGGCAAGCTGTCTGTCAGTCTCCTCCCAATTCCATTTCAAAGTCTTGATGTCATTCTCCAACTTCTTAATCTGCTCATTCTTTCTGTTCGTGATATTCTCGACCTGTGTGCATCTCGCCTTGTCGAGTTCGTCATACTCCTTGGCTCTCTGAGCGACCTGTGCCTCCAACTCCTCGATTCGTCTTGCTCTGCGTCTCATCATTCTTTCGATACCACCCTGCTTTTTCCATTGCTTGCAGAACAGGTCCTTGTCGATGTCGCATCCCATATATTCCTGCTCGATTTCTGCATACTCATCAGCGGTCGGTTCAAATCCGATTCTTTCTATAAACTCACTTCTCATCATAGCTGCTTACCTCCTTGGCTTTCTGTTTGTTTTAGCGTAAACGTACGATAGCATAACCTCCTTGAAAGTCAATGGTTTTACGGAGAAATTTTCGGAAATTTCCATTTATTTCTTGGAGCGTTCCAACGGCTCAGGCATGAGAAATAAGCCACCCGAAACAATCGGCTTTGTTTCCAAATTCTTCGACCTCGAATACTTCCGCTTTGGAGTAGATGCCGATAATCGTGCCGTCATCCTTTTCGGCATAGAACATATTGCCTCTGACTGCTCCGCATTGGATTTCATCAATAATTCCTTCGCAGACCTTCCGTATGCCATCATTATCAACAACCTCCACACGGTAGCCGATATGCTCCATCACTTCAAGAAATCTCTCAGCCTTGAGGTCCTGCTGTCTGTTCAACTGCTGATTGATGACACGGACATCCTCTCCGAGCGACTTCGCCAACTCCGTCTGCGTCATCTTCTTTTCCTTCATACATTCGAGTACCAACTCAATAACTTTTGCCATCTCATTCTCCTTT
Source organism: uncultured Eubacterium sp. (assembly GCA_964484225.1). Taxonomy (GTDB): domain Bacteria; phylum Bacillota; class Clostridia; order Lachnospirales; family Lachnospiraceae; genus Eubacterium_F. The sequence continues at coordinate 3,613 of CAZAEM010000024.1, read as the reverse complement.
CAAAACTCTGTCTACTGCCATTTCAATCGTGGCGTTATATGCTACATTACAATCTGCTATATGCCGGTATTCCTGCATCATCCGGGAAATTATTTCATCGGAAACTTCCGGGAGGTTCTTTCGTTCTCCCAATTCATTCATAATATCTTCACGGAGATACTCGTCATCTTTCTGCCTGTACACCATTTCCCTGATGTGTTTCGGCAACTGTATGGAGATGACGTTTCCGCTATCGTCAAACTTAATGTTCATCTTCTTACAGAATTCCTCGATGCAATCCTCCGGTATCTCCTCCTGCTCCGGGTCGGGATGTCCCAAGTCAACCATCAGATTTTTGGTCTGCCATCTCGCCTCATCCTTAGCCTTGAGAGTCTGCTCTCCGCAGGATGCACCATCCGCTCTTTCATATATCTCATCCCAAGTCATACTTACACCTCCGTTCCATCTGCTTTAGTGATGAATTTTATTTCCGACAAATAAGCATAGTCGAACTTCTTGCCGTGATACTCTCCAAACATTTTCTCTGCCTTTTCCCTTGCCTCATCTGGAGAACTTGCCTCGACAGTAACATCTACATCCGCAAGAAAATTGATTGTATATTCCTCCATCATTTTACCCTCCTTCAAAAATACGACCTTCCATATCTTTTGCGAAATTCTTCTCTTGTTCCAATCTTTCCCTCGAATATCGCCTGTCCGAGCATCTTCGATAACTTCTCAGCCATCGGATTGTCGTGGATGCGGTGCAGCTTGTCTCCCATATTGTGACAATTATTGCAGACCGGAATCTTGAGACCGTCCTTATCGCTGAGTTCACGCCCCGCAGTTCCGAATATCAAATGATGCTCTCCGTCTGCCTGTCTGCCGCAGAAAAAGCAGATGCCGTTGTACTCCGTAACTATGCTATTCATTCACTCTCGCCTCCTTCCTCTGTTGCTCCCAACACTTAGGGCAATATATCTGACTGCTGTTCTGCATCATATTCATGTATTCATCCCTGCCGTACCGGTCGATGAAACACTTGGAGCAGAATGTGTCTCCGCATTTCTCGCATCCCCACAACTCGCCGTTCAAATCGTCTTTGGCATCCCACTTATTCTCAAATCCGCAGATGTCGCAGGAGTATGTGTCTGCGTTCTGATTGTATGCCATTCTATCCCTCCTTTCTGTCTGATATAGCCTCAAGCAGCTTTTTCAGAACTGCATAGGTATTTTTGTATGGTTCTGTTCCTGTTGGCTTGCTCCTACTTCTCTGCAACGCTTAACTGGTCCTCATCCTTCCTGTACAGGTAGACATTGTTGCTGAGGAACTCTTCTGCCTTCACTTCGTTGGCGTTTATCTCGCACACAGTGTTCCTGAGCTTTCCCGGCTCCATACTGCCTGCAGGAACGGCAATCACCTCATGTACACTTGATGGCAGGACGAACAGGTCGTCTCCAATGCTTTCGGCAAGTTCTCTGAAATACTGTGTGTACATGAGGACGGATGCTCCGTATACTCCACTGCTGTTCGTGAGGACATACAACTGATTTGCTAATTCGTAAAATACAAACGCATCCACCGGAAGTCCGGTTATTTCTGCCATCATCTTTGCAATGCTCATGCAGGTGAATCCACAGGTTTCCGTGTTCTTCATTGCTGCCTCATACAACTCGTGAATTTTAATCCCATATGTGTCACATATGTCACGGCTTACGAGGAAACTTGCCTGCATGTCCTCTTCGGAAGATACTCCCACACGGAAGGTGGCAGCAATGTCGAGGAACGGAATGTGCGGCGAGTTTTCGAGAATGCTTTCGTTCTTCTTCCTGTTTACCATCCCGTAATAAACGCTGTCGAGGATTTTCTCCTTGTTCATACACCGTGCTTCTTTTCCAATAATTCCTGCCGTGCTGTTATCGGAATGCTCCCGGTAAGCCTCTGCGATGAGTCTTGCCGCATCTTTCTCATCGCAACGAGCGGTTTCTTCGTCTGCTCCGACGATATCCTCCAAGTAGAAGTTTTGTCCAACGTTATCCCCATCCTTCCTGATGGCGATGCCGCATTTCTTAACGCCATTGTTCTTAAGCACCTCGTTGGTAGATACTGTGTATCCGCTCCCCAAAATCTTCCTAAGTTCTCCAACTACTCCTTCAACATAATCTTTTTCCATCTTCCATTCTCCTTTCCATTCTTTGGTTTGATTTTCTTCTCTTGCCGCTTTCAGCATCCGACCGCCTCCTTCAGAACTTTCTGTGTTGTCGATACATAGACCTCCTGTTCCTCGACTTCCATATTGTCTGCCATCCAAACAGCCTCGGCAACAATGTCATCGCAGAGCATATCAAATTCCCCCACCAACTGAACACGCTCCCGCAGCATATCCATGCTCCAATCCTCGAAATCCTCGTCCATGTCAACATCCTTGCCGGGCAGCGTGTAAATCTGCTTTGGAGGAATCGGGAAATTCCTTCGGGTCTCCATGCCGCATCTTCCGCATCTGCATCCGGTTTCTTCTACCGTAGTGAAATTTCTCTGCCCGCAGGTCGTGCAGTATGATTTATGTTCTCCGGGTTTCCATCCTCCACGGTACAGAACCAAATACCCTCCGCTCCGTCCGTTGAAACCGGTTTGCCATTGCCAATCGTGCTGATAGCCGAACTCCCAAATCTTATCGTTGATGTTGTCATAGACACCTTCACAGTCCATGAGGTCAAGCAGTTTCATCTCCTGCTCATTCGTGAGGCCGAGCCGGTCTATCTTGAGATTGTTTGCGTACGATGTCGAAAGGTTCCAACTGTTCATTGTGTTATATCTGAAATGCTCGCTGAGGAACTCGGTCATTGCTTTCCGGCTCCTGCGGTCTACCTTATGATAAAATTCCTTCATTTCCTGCTCCTTTCTCCACACAGGATGCCAAGGTTGAAACTCGCCAACCCAAGGGAGACTATGGCTCCCACAGCATTACCTGTGATGATAGATACTGCAATCCCGACTACAAATCCAAGGCAAGAAACCATTTTTACGATTTTCATTTACACCGTCTCCTTTCTGTGCTATTCTTTATTAACAGGGAGGGAGGTATGACTCCCCCTCCCCCGGACCGTTTCAACCTGCCAAGGTCGCTACCAATGCGATGATGGCTGTGGCTAATTCGATTATCGCTACCGTCCAAGTAACTATTTCGACTGCCTTGTTGTCTCGGTCCTTTTTCTTGAGCTGTTCTACCTCGACTTCGAGCTTCTTAACTCTCCGTTTCAGTTTTCTCAACTCCTCCGAGTTCTTCTTGATGGCTACTACCTCCAATCCGTAATATGTATTGTTTTATTACGAACGTACGATAACACAACCTCCACCCTAGTCAATAGAAAATCCGCATATTTACTGAGTTTTTTCGCTCTTTTCAGCATCCTTTACGAGTACCGTGCGTGTCATCTTATCCATCCCCAACTTCGCCAAATCCCTTTCAATCTTCTCCATTTTGCCCTTGTCTGCCTCTTTCCGAGCGGCTATGTAGGATTGGATGTAATCATTCAGCATCTGCTCCCTCCTTGGGTTCTTTCAATATCTCATTCCCCTTTGGTGTTAGTATATAAGTGTAGACAGAAAAAGTTGAACAACCTATACTATAACA
>CAZAEM010000023.1:0-40386 GCA_964484225.1 uncultured Eubacterium sp. | reverse complement strand
ATAATATAGGTGGTTACAGAAGTTTGAGGTGTTCGAACTTCACGGATTCAGGATTTTGGATAGCAAGGAAAGGTTAGGTGATCATTATGAAGGCGGGAAGTATGGAAGGGCTAATTGGTGCAAGTGTAAACATGAAGTTGTCTGAGACGCCAATGCGGATATATAGGGAGGCGGAGCGCAGAGGAGATACTGCGATGATGGAGCGTGCTATGGGATATGTTTCAGATTTTCAAGAGGAAGCACAAAAATACAGTGATAAGGCACAAGAGGAACTGGCAAAAGAATTGAAGGAAGAGCGCAGGGAACAGGAACTCAAGCGGGATCAGGCGATTGAAAAGCGCAGAGAAGAAGCGAAGGAATATAAAGAAAAATTGAAGGAGAGTAATAAATCAGATATCCAGAAAGCAGACAGTGTAGAAATCAGTGAGGAAGGGAAGATGGTACTTGAGAACAATGCCAAGACAAAAGAACCAACTGCGGTTGTTGAAAATACGGATGTAAAAGTATATACAAGCGAAGGAAAGCCTATGCCAACAGGGGCGGGACTGTCGCCTTTATTTTCAAAGCATATAAAATGAGAGAATCGGAAGATGTTTAGCCACTGTCTCAGTCCCCCTTTCCGGCTGTAATGATGTCCGGATCGTCGGGGCTGTCCAGCACTTTTTCAATGATAAATCCAGCATCCTGCAGTAGTTCTCTCTCATGTTCCAGGGTCAGTGGAATGTCAAAATGAATGAAACAATCATCCGGTATGGCAGACTGCTTTCTCCTTTTTTGGCAAACGCCGCGCAACAGTTCCTCCTCCTCATCACAGCAGGCAAAATAATCCCCTAAAATGAACACACCGCCATTTTTCAGGCCATTATAGATCTTCCGGTACAGAGTCTTTTTGCGTTCCGGCAGGAAGTGGTGCAGGCTTTCAAAAGAAATGACCGCATCCCATTTTCCGTTGCCAAAGTCGTATTGGAAATAATCCTGGCATACTGTGGTAAGGTGCTTATCAGAATGTTTTTCCGACAGTTTCTCCAGCATACCTTGACACAGATCCACGCCTGTGACATCAATATCCGGATCTTTCTGCCAGATCTTATCCAATTCCAGACCGGTTCCACATCCGAGATCTAAAATTTTCTGGCATCCCGAAGGCAATAATTCGGCAAATTGCCGATAGGATTTTTCCCAGATAGACATATGCTCCTCATAATCATCCAATCGCTTTGTGAAAAAGTCAGACATCTCCTCCAATGGAGTATCCGCCGTGTCTTGAAGCCATTGTTTTAAACCCTGCAGGTATTTTTCGTTGGATTGCATATTTATTTCCTCCTGTATTTCTGATTCTGTGGTCAGGATACCACACTCTACGATCCCATGCCACCTTACGCATTTTTATAAAAAAATATGAGCCGATACCCGGGTATCAGCTCATATTCCTACTCGCTCATTTTTCTCAGGATACGCTGTATGCTCTTTACGGATAAAAAATATTTACAGGCTAATTCCGAGGTTTTGCTCCCTGCAAGATAATCCTCGTAAATCTGCCGGTTGCGCGTCAAAAGTTCCTGCCTGATCTGTGTGCCTGCACCCCACGTCCGTCTATGTGCCGGCTTGCGTGGGATATAAATATTTTCTCCATCGACATACTGTTGTATCAACTCTATAACTTCAACGGGCAGAATTTCTTCTGCTCTTATATAGCCCATGTCTGCCTCCTAAATCAATATTTTTTAGGAATAGCATTGGCTATAACAATGTTGCCTGATGTTTTCGATTGCAATAGCCAGTGCTATGCAGACATAACATATTTTCTCATATACAAATCCCCCTTTGTTCTCGTGCAAGCGCGAGCAATGTTGATTTTTGACTCTGGCATCATAATACCAATATATCTATGAAAAGTCAATTTCTATGATAGGAATTCTTTCAGAAATTTGGAAATGCACATGTCAGTTACTTCAAAATCGGCAAATTATTCAGGCAGGGCGGTAAATGCATCATATGATGATTCGTCATGGGGGTTAAAATCATACCTCCCCTGGTCAATCTTCCCCAGAATACCAATAACCAGACAGACCGGAAATCTGTCGTCACTCCGCCTTCTTCCAATATCCTCATCGCCCATGTTTCAGGTACCATAGATTGTATCTGCTCCAATGTTAAACTTTCTAATATGCGGCGTGTGTTTTTCCCTACTGCAATCATATAATCACGGAGTGCGAGGACATCTATCCCTTTTCCAAATTCCACCGCTTCATCATATTCCAGTGCATTTCCGGTGTCTGTAATGGAGGCGCCGATTTTTCTCTGCCATTCTGCATTGAAAATCTGGTTCTGATTCACCATTAAAATGTTGCTTACCAGATCTTCAATACGATATGTATGCCAAAATTGCCAGCACATAGGAACCTTTCTTGTTCCTGCATAATGCAGATCCACATCATAGTCCTCTCTTGGTACTATTGCGTTCTGATTTCCCGACAGCATATACTCCAGAACGTAATCGGCAATCGTCTTTTCGGTTCTACCGGATATTTCAGCGGGATGTACCATGGCGTGGACTTCCAATGTCAATCTTCTTATTTTTTCTATGTCTGTTCCCTCTAAAGCCCTTTTTAATTCATCATATTTTTCTCTGATCGGTGTAAATAATTCTTCTTTTTTCATAAGATATGGCTCCTTTCGTGCTTCGTCAGTGTGTTGATAAATTATATTATACATCCTTCCGGCGACAACTATATGTCGTAATTAGATAAAAAATTTTTTGCCGTGTCAATCAACTCTTGTTTATATTCCTCCGGTCCTGCTATCTTTACTTTGTCTCCGAAGCTGAGCAGCAATGCCTTCCACAACCTTTCTTTCGCCGGAACGTCAATAAAAATCCGGCTCTCTGTATCTGTAAGTTTTTCAATATTCCCATGTTCAATAACGGAAATTATATTGTTTACACGCAAATTCTGTATTCGGGCAACTTTGAATGTCCGGTACTGCTTCTTTTCGGGAGAATAGGCAAATAGATACCATGCATACCATTTATAATGTATGGCTAACGGTTCTATATATTGTTTTGATTTTTTGCCGCTTGCATTTCGATAATTAAATGTGATGTGTTTTCTTTCTGCAATAGCCTGTTCTAACAGATCATTTATGCCTTGTACGTATTTATTTTCCCTTGTCACGCCAAAATCCCAGAATACCTTTTGTCCTCCCTCTTTTTCTATGATCGCGTTGTATTTTTCAATCAACGTTTTTAAGGTATCACTTGTGTAGGAGGTCGCCAGACTTTCCAGCGCTTTTATGATCATCTGCTGTTCATCGTTCCTGATGTCACTGTTTTTTATTTTGTAAGTCGGCAAGATAGAATATCCCCCGTATTTTCCGCTCTCTGCGTAAACAGGTATGCCGATTGACGAAATGCTGACCATATCCCGCTGTATTGTTCTGATAGATACATGAAAACGTTCCGCCAGATAACTGGCCGGGACATTGTCGTGGTTGATCAGATAAATGATAATTTCCAGTATTCTGTCTACCTTCATTCTAAAATACCTCCTGAATATGATCGTATTGTGGTTTCCGTTTGTCAAAACAAACAGTAGAAAGGGAGCGTTTTTTTCTACCGAATAATAACACAGATTTCCCAGTTTGACGATACCAAAAATAAAAATTTAAGCAAAATTGATTCTATAAAGATTCAACTTGACAAATCCCCGGACAGTGAATACAATAGTGTCAGACACAGATACCCCATAGGGGTATATCCGCAGAATAATCTGCCGGCAAAAGTGCAAGGATAAGAAGAGAGGGAGACAGCGATGTCAGATAAGAAACAGGAATGTTCCTGCCCGGCACAGGCGCACAGGACAAAAGAGCGTACAGAGAAGGAGTACAGGGATCTTATGAACCGGCTGAAGCGGATCGAGGGTCAGGTCCGCGGCATCCAGAACATGCTGGAACAGGACGCCTATTGCACCGATATCCTGGTGCAGGTATCGGCGGTGAACGCCGCCCTGGGGAGCTTCAGCAAGGTTCTTTTGACAAACCACATGAGAACCTGTGTGGTGGAGAACATACGCCGGGGGAACGATGAAGTCGTCGATGAGCTGGTGGATCTCCTCCGGAAAATGATGAGATGAATAGAGACAAAGAAGGTGGAAGGATATGGAACAATACAATGTGACCGGCATGAATTGTGCCGCCTGCAGTGCCCGGGTGGAGAAAGCCGTCTCCAAGGTGGAGGGGGTGACATCCTGTTCCGTGAGCCTGCTGACAAATTCCATGGGCGTGGAGGGGACGGCGAGTCCCGAGGCGGTCATTCAGGCTGTAGTGGAGGCGGGATATGGCGCCTCCCGAAAAGGGGAGGAGGCGACTTCGGGGGACAGATCCGGCGGCCCTGAGGACGTGCTGGCGGACAGAGAGACCCCGAAGATGAAAAAGAGGCTGATCGCCTCCCTGTGTCTCCTGATTCCTCTTATGTACGTGTCCATGGGGCATATGATGTGGGGCTGGCCCATGCCGGGGTTTTTGCAGGACAATCATGTGGCCATGGGCCTGATCCAGCTGCTCCTCACCACGGCGATCATGGTGGTAAACCAGCATTTTTTCATCAGCGGATTCCGCAGTCTCTGGCACCGGGCGCCCAATATGGACACTCTGGTGGCATTGGGAGCTGCGGCGGCTTACGGGTACAGTCTGTATGCCCTGTTTGCCATGACCGACGCCCAGATGCGAAATGATATGGGATCGGTTATGGCCTGTATGCACGAATTCTACTTTGAGTCTGCGGCCATGATCCTCACCCTCATCACCGTGGGAAAGATGCTGGAGGCACGGTCCAAGGGAAGGACCACGGATGCCCTGAAAGGACTTATGAAACTCTCTCCCAAAACGGCGGTACTCCGGCGGGAGGACGGGGAGGTGGAAGTACCCATAGATCAGGTGAAGACCGGGGATATCTTTTTGGTGAAACCCGGGGAGAATATCCCGGTGGACGGTGTGGTGACGGAGGGAACCAGTGCGGTGAACGAGTCGGCCCTCACCGGGGAGAGTATCCCGGTGGACAAGGCGCCGGGGGACAGTGTGAGCGCGGCTACCGTGAACCAGTCCGGATTTCTCGTGTGCTCCGCCACCCGTGTGGGGCAGGATACCACTCTGTCCCAGATCATCCAGATGGTCAGTGACGTGGCGGCCACCAAGGCACCCATCGCCAAGGTGGCGGACAAGGTGTCCGGTGTGTTCGTGCCGGTGGTGATCGGCATTGCCGCAGTGACGATCCTTGTTTGGCTTTTGACCGGACAGACCATCGGGTTTGCCCTGGCACGGGGGATCTCCGTGCTCGTCATCAGCTGTCCCTGCGCTCTGGGCCTGGCCACCCCGGTGGCCATCATGGTAGGAAACGGGATGGGGGCCAGACACGGCATCATGTTCAAGACGGCGGTGTCCCTGGAGGAGACCGGCAAGACAAAGATCGTGGCGCTGGACAAGACAGGAACCATCACCAGCGGGGAGCCCAGGGTGACGGACATCCTCCCGGCGAAGGGCTGCTCGGAGGAAGAACTTCTGGCGGCGGCCTGCGCGCTGGAGCGAAAGAGCGAACATCCCCTGGCCGGGGCGGTCATCGCCTTCGGAGAGGAGAGGGGAACAGAGGGACAGGAGATCACGGACTTTCAGGCCGTGCCGGGCAATGGCCTCATGGGAGAACGGCAGGGAAAGAGACTGGCCGGCGGAAATCTGGCATTTATCAGGGAGAAAGCCTCGGTGGAAGTGGAGATCGTCCGGAGGGCGGAGGAACTCTCGGAGGAGGGAAAGACGCCGCTGTTTTTCAGTGAGGACGGAAAACTTCTGGGTATCCTTGCCGTGGCGGACGTCATCAAGGAGGACAGTCCCCGGGCCGTGAGGGAACTGCAGGACATGGGAATACAGGTGGTGATGCTGACGGGGGATAATGAACGAACCGCCAGAGCCATCGGTGCGCAGGCGGGGGTCGATGAGGTGGTGGCTTCCGTGCTGCCGGAGGGCAAGGCGGAGGCCATTGCCCGGCTGAAGGGAAGAGGGAAGGTGGCTATGGTGGGCGACGGCATCAACGACGCCCCGGCACTGACCGGCGCGGATACGGGCATCGCCATCGGTGCCGGCACGGATATCGCCATCGATGCGGCGGACGTGGTGCTGATGAAGAGCAGGCTCACAGACGCGCCGGCGGCCATCCGCCTGAGCCGGGCCACGCTGCGCAATATCCACGAAAATCTCTTCTGGGCATTTATCTACAACGTGATCGGGATACCCCTGGCGGCGGGTGTGTGGATTCCGCTTTTCGGGTGGACCTTAAACCCCATGTTCGGAGCCGCGGCCATGAGCCTGTCCAGCTTTTGTGTGGTCAGCAATGCACTCCGTCTGAATCTTTTTAAGATGACGGTGGATTGAAAATAAAGAAAAAATATTCTAGGAGGAATCAGTTATGCAGGAGATTACAGTAGGTGTAGAGGGAATGATGTGCGGGATGTGCGAGAATCATGTGAATGAGTGTGTGCGCAAACATTTTTCAGTGGAGAAGGTCACCTCGTCCCACGCAAAGAACCAGACGGTGATCCTCGCCAAGGAGGAACTGGACGAGGAGAAACTCCGGGCGGCCATCGATGAGACGGGCTACACGGTGACGTCTATCGAGACAAAGCCCTATGAGAAAAAGAGACTTTTTTCACGCAAAAAATAGGAGGTACATATGTTAAAGAAAAGGCCGATCCGGAACCGGAAAAGTGAGATGGCCAGCTGTTGGGCCTGTACCGTTTTTCTGCTGATCATTCTGCTGGGGAAATTTTTCCTTCTGGGCTTTGATTCGATCTCGGTGATAGACTATGCGATCCTTGTGCTGATCGGGATGTGGTTTGTTATATCCTTGATCTATACCATCTTGTATTTCCGGTACCGGGAGCCAAAGGAGTGAAGGATGAAAAATGAGGAAGTAAAGACTGCCATGCGGGTCTCCCGCAACAGCATTATAGTGAACATACTGCTGGCCGTCGGCAAGCTGGCGGCCGGCGTCCTGGGCCATTCCAGCGCGCTGGTGTCTGACGCCGTGCACTCGGCTTCCGATGTGTTCAGCACGGTGGTGGTCATCATCGGCGTCCGTATTTCCAACCGGGAGTCGGACAAAAACCACCAGTACGGACATGAGAGGCTGGAGAGTGTGGCGGCGGAACTGCTGGCCCTGATCCTGGCGGGCACCGGCATAGGGATCGGCTATGACGGGATCCGGAATATCCTGGCCGGGGTGAACGGCGGGAATGTATGGCAGATACCAACCATGCTCCCGCTGATCGCGGCGCTGGTCTCGATATTTGTCAAGGAGGGTATGTACTGGTACACGATCCATGCGGCCCGGGAGATCAATTCCGGGGCTATGAAAGCGGACGCCTGGCACCACCGGTCTGACGCGCTGTCATCCATCGGCAGTTTTGTGGGTGTGCTGGGAGCGAGGATCGGGTTCCCCGTACTGGATTCCGTGGCCAGTGTGATCATATGCGGTTTTATCCTCAAAGCGGCGGTGGATATCTTTATCGACGCCGTGGGCAGGATGACGGATACCGCCTGTGACGATGAGACGGTGGAGGAACTGAAGAGTCTGGCCCTGGACCAGGAAGGGGTGTGCGGCCTGGACGATATCAAGACCAGGATATTCGGCAACAAAATTTATGTGGATATGGAGATCAGTGTGGACGGCGAGATGAAACTGCGGGACGCCCATCGGATCGCCGAGCAGGTACACCACCGGATAGAGGAAAATTTTCCGCTGGTCAAACACTGTATGGTGCATGTGAATCCCTATGAGGGAGAAAAGTAATAACAGATCAGTCATACTCTGTTCACAAATTCATTGTATGATATTTAGAAAAGCAGGAAAGGAAGTACTCCTTATGATGAATTGGCTTAGACGGTTTATGTATGGCAGATATGGCAATGACCAGCTGGGAAACTTTCTGTTTGGCGTGTTTATCGTTCTGTTTATTTTTCAGACAATATTTCGGCGTATGCCGACGGTGTACACGGTACTGTTGTTTGCCGGCTATGCCGTGATCCTGGTTTATTTTTTCCGCAGTCTCTCAAGGAATATTTACAGGAGGCAGGCGGAAAATCAGAAATTTCTCCGATTATGGAATCCGGTGAAGAATTATTTCCGATTCTGGCATCGGCGGATAAAGGAGAGAAACGGCGTCCACAAGCTCTACCGCTGTCCCAAGTGTCACCAGACCATAAGGGTGCCAAAGGGCAGGGGAAAGATCGCGATCCGCTGTCCCAAGTGTCGTTTTGAATTTATCAAAAAGACTTGAGGTAGGATGTATGTTTGGTTATGTGACGGCGAACAAGCCGGAACTGAAGATGCGGGAATTTACCCGCTACAAAGGGATGTACTGCGGCCTGTGCCGGCAGCTGCACAGGAAGCACGGGAGACTGGGACAGATGACGCTGACATACGACATGACATTTCTGATCCTCCTGCTCTCGTCCCTGTACGAGCCGGCAGAGGTGGAGATGCGGAAGCGTTGTCTGATCCATCCGGCGAAAAAGCAGTATATGGCCTACAATGAGATCACGGAGTATGCGGCGGACATGAATGTGCTCCTCACCCATGACCATCTGGCGGACGACTGGAAGGATGAGAGAAAAGTCAGCGGTCTTCTGGGGATGAAGGCATTTGCCGGGAAGAAAAAGAAGATCGCCTCCCGCTATCCCAGGCAGGCGGCAGCAGTGGAGAAGTCGCTGGCGGAGCTCTCCCGGCTGGAAGAGGAGGACTGCCGTGATATCGACGCCGTGGCCAGGCCCTTTGGTAAACTGATGGCGGAGCTCTTTGTGTGGCGTCAGGACGCTTTCGAGGAGATCCTCCGCACCATGGGGTTCTATCTGGGGAAATTCATATATATTATGGACGCCTGCATGGATGTGGTGGACGACAGCGCAAAAGGATGTTATAATCCCTTTGTGGAGGAGTACCGGAAAGAGGGGTTTGAGGAGCGGATCCACGGAATACTGGACGGAACACTCCGCCTGGCCATCGCGGAATTTGAAAAACTGCCCTGCGAACAGGATTTGGCCATTCTCCGCAATATCCTGTATGAAGGCGTGTGGACAGATTACGAAAGGAAACGGAAAAAAGATGATGAATGATCCATACAGCGTGCTTGGGGTGTCCAATGGCGCTACAGACAGAGAGATTAAGAAGGCGTACCGGACGCTGAGCCGGAAGTATCACCCGGATTCCTACTCCGACAGTACACAGAAGGAGTGGGCAGAGGGGAAATTCCGGGAGGTGCAGGAAGCATACAAACAGATCGTGGATGAGAGATCCGGCAAGACCAGCCAAAGTTACGGAGGATACGGAGGCCAGTCCGGACAGAGTTATTCGGAGGAGGATCAGCACCTCATGGCGGCCATGAATTATATCCGTGCCAGGCGCTACAACGAAGCCATCAATGTACTCAACTCCATAGAGAACCGCAGTGCCAGATGGTATTATTTCAGTTCTTTTGCCAACCTGGGACTGGGAAACAATGTCGTGGCTATGGACTATGCCAAAAAGGCAGTGGATATGGATCCGGGCAACCCGGAGTATCAGCAGTATTACCGGCAGCTGCAAAACGGCGGAACCGCCTCCTTCGGGGGCAGTCCCTTTGGCGGGAGCCCCTTCGGCGGCGGCTATGGCGGTTACGGTGGTTACGGAGGCTACGGGAACTACGGGGGCAGCACCTGTGGTACCGGGAATCTCTGTTGTGATCTCTGGTGCGCGGATACCATGTGTGAGTGTATGGGAGGAGATCTGTGCGGATGCTGTTAAACGAGAAGACCAGGACGATTGCCGTATTGTCGGTGATGGCGGCTCTCAGTACAGTTCTGGCTGTGCTGGGTACGCTCATTGCCGTCAATACCTTATTTTTTACGGCGGCCGCCGCTTTTCTGGCGGGGATTGCCGTGTGCCGCTATGGGATGAAATACGGGATTCTGTATTTCTGTGTCTGCCTGGCCCTGGATTTTATCATCAATCCCGATAAGCTCCATGTGCTCCTGTACCTGGCCCTGGCAGGGTATCTGCTCCTGTCGGAGGGAACCTGGATGCTCCTGTCAAAGAGCCGGAAGACACCGGCAGCACAGCCGGGGAAAAAAAAGATCTGGCTGCACAGGCTGATCCGGCTGATGATCTTTGCGGCCATTTACCTTCCCTTTCTCTTTCTGGCGCCGCAGGTCATCCTGTCCGGAGATCTGCTGAAGGCCTCCTGGTATCGGTATGCCATGATTCCGGTGGGGGTTGTGGTCTGGGTGATTTACGATCTGGCCTATTTCGCCGCCAAAAAATTTATCCGTCAGCGTTTTCATAATGCAATGAAGTAGTGACGGGATACCTATGACGTGGTTTTCATTGCTACGATTGACAATGGCGGGGAAAAGGCATTATACTACTAAGTAGTTTTGTCCGGGATACGAAGTATCAGGGGGAGGTAGAGATGGCAGTTAAAATTATTGGTACCGGGAGTTATCTGCCCAGGAAAGTGGCGGACAACCAGTTCCTGTCCACGATCGTTGATACGGATGACGAGTGGATCAGGAAGAGAACCGGAATCAACGAGAGACATTTATCCAACGGCAAAGAGGGGACCACGTATATGGCCACTCAGGCGGCTCTGGCTGCCGTTGAGGATGCAGGGATCAGTCCGGAGGAGCTGGACATGATCATTGTGGCCACCCTGTCTGCAGATACCTATGTGCCAAATACATCCTGTTTGGTGCAGGCGTCCATCGGCGCGATCCGCGCCACCTGTTTTGATTTGAATGCCGCCTGTTCCGGCTTTTTATTTTCGCTGAACACGGCATATGCCTATATTGATATGGGGATGGCAAGGACTGTACTTGTCATCGGGTCGGAGACTCTGTCCCGGGAGGTGGACTGGTCGGACCGCAGCACCTGCATTCTCTTTGGCGACGGGGCCGGGGCGGCGGTCGTCCGGGGAGAAGAGGGAGAGGGCGGTTTCATCGCCAGCATCACCGGGTCGGACGGCAGCCAGGGAGACGTGCTGACCTGCCGGGGGCGGGGCATCCAGAATCCCTTTCACACCTCCAAGAGAAAGAAGGATTATCTGCAGATGGAGGGGCAGGCGGTATTCCGCTTCGCCGTGACCACGGTACCCCGCTGTATCAAACAGATATTGAAAAAAACGGAAACCGACACAGTGGATATAAAGTATTTTATCCTTCACCAGGCAAATGTGCGCATTATAGAGCTGATCGCCAAGAGGCTGAAGGTCGATATCGAGAAATTTCCCATGAACCTGGACAGGTACGGGAACACGTCATCGGCCAGTATCCCGATCCTGCTGGATGAGCTGAACCGGAATCATCTCCTGGAGCCGGGGGACAAACTGATCCTCTCCGGTTTCGGAGGCGGCCTCACCTGGGGTGCAGTACTGCTAGAGTGGTAGCTGCCGTACTTCTATTTGAAGTACGGCTAGTAACAGATTGAAAATCTGTTACATTGAGATTGGAGGCAAGAGAATGAAAAAGATATTGATCCAGGGCGCCATGTTCATAGAGATAGACTATCTGATCCGGCAGTTGGAGCAGCTTTCCGGGTATCGGTGTATCAAGGAGAACGGTATGGATTTTTACGTGGGGGAGGACGGCGTGAAACAGTATATCGTCAGTCTCACCGGCATGGGGACCGTGAGGGCTTCCATGGCCACTGCCTACGCGCTGAACCGGTTTTGTCCGGAGGTGGTGTTGAACCAGGGAACGTCGGGAGCGCAGATCAAGGAACTGACGGTGGGAGATGCAGTGATGGCGATGAAAGCAGTCAACATCAATGCCCTCAGTATGCCAAAGAAAAAGCTGGGGGAGGGGAGCGATCCCTTTTCCTGGGAGGGATTTCACACGAAATACTATTCCTGCGATGAACCTCTGATGGAAATCTGTGCCAGGGCGGAGTACACTTCCGGAAGAATGATACACGGCACGGTGGCCACAGGAGATATATTCAGCAGGGAGGATGACCGTATTGTCTGGCTGACAGAGACATTCAACACCTGCTGCGAGGACATGGAGACGGCGGCAGTGTATGAGGTCTGTGATGCCTTTGGCGTACCCTGCGCCGGGCTGAGGGTGATATCAAACAATGAACTTCTGGATCAGGAATTTATCGAGGAGTCGGCCCAGGCATTGCAGCAGCATGTATGGCAGATCGCAAAGGAATATCTGTAGACAAGGAATAAATCCTCTTTTTTCCGCATAGATATCATGTTAAGACATGCTCTTATCGTGGGAAAAGGAGGGTATTTTTTTGAGACGGACATGCAGAGTGATCATTTTATTTATCCTGATCCTCGGTTCCATGGCAGGACTGTGGATTTTTCAGTCATGGCAGGAGAGCCGGAACAGAAGTGAGAAGGAGACGGTAAAAAATGTGTACATAACAAACTCGACAGACGACGGGGTGACCGCTCTCTGCCGGGGGGAGAGGAAGACCTGGGGCACTGCATCACCGGTGACGGGACAGGCTGTGACAGGGGTGGCCGATCTCTATCTGGAGGATGGCGCCATCGTAAAGATCGTCACCAAGCCGGAATATATCACGGGGAAAGTCCTTTCTATGGACGAGGAAAAGATCGTGCTGGATGAATACGGCGGGGTGGATCTGGATCAGGGGTGTGAAATCTATAAGATAGCAAAAAACGGGGAGGTGTCCCAGGGCAGTGAGAAGGATATCATGGTGGGATATTCCAATGTGCAGTTTGTAGTGGGGGGCCGGGAGATCTGCGCCGTGGTGGTGACAGAGACCAGGCTGGACACAATACGCGTGCTCCTGAAAAACAATGAGGGGACTTCCTACGATATTCAGAGGATCGATGTGACAGCCACCGCGGATTTCAATATAAAAGAAGGGAAACAGATGCGGTTTTACAAAAAGGGGGAGAAGGTGACGGTGGAGGCCTCCGGGCTGTCCGGCAGGATGATCATATCCCCCGGAGATAACGGGAAAATACGGATTGAAAATTTGAAACGCCAGTGTGGGGTGCCGGAGTACAGGGGGACTCTGGAGATCCGAAAATCCGGCTCCGCCATGCATCTGATCAACGAGCTGCCGCTGGAGGAATATCTCTACAGTGTAGTGCCCAGCGAGATGCCCAGTGAGTATCCGGCGGAGGCATTGAAAGCCCAGGCCGTCTGCGCGCGGAGCTATGCCGTTCAGCAGATACAGGGGAAGCGTCTCAGCAGGTACGGCGCCCATGTAGATGACAGTGTGTCCTTTCAGGTTTATAACAATCTGAGAGAGGACAAAAAATCCATCGAGGCGGTGCAGGCTACCGCCGGGGAGGTGGTCAGTTATCAGAATAAGGTGGCCGCCACATATTTTTTCTCCTCCTCGGGAGGGAGCACTTCCGGCACAAAAGATGTCTGGTTTACAAAAAAGGATACGGCCTATCTGACGCCCCGGATCCAGACCTGGGAGGATACGAAGACAGATCTGTCACAGGAGAAGAATTTCTGCCGGTTTATCGACGATGCGCCGAAAACCATCGACAGCGAATCCCCCTGGTACCGGTGGGAGACCTCCCTGTCCGCCGCAGATATTCAGAAATCCATAGAGAGATCCCTGGCGGGAAGATATGCGGCAAATCCCACTCAGATCCAGGTGAAACAGCCCAACGGGAAGTATAAAAGCCAGGAGATAGCCTCGGTGGGTGCCGTGCAGGATATCCGGATCTGTGAACGGGGAGCGGGAGGCGTCGCCAGAGCGCTGGAGATACAGGGTGAAAAGGCATCGATCAAGGTGTACTCGGAATACAATATCCGCACTCTGCTGGCCGGAGAAAAAACGGTATTCACGCGAAAGGACAAAAAAAAGGTGACAGGCCTGTCTCTGCTTCCCAGTGGATTTTTCTATATTGAGAAAAAGGGAGATTCCTATGTACTCCGCGGAGGCGGCTACGGCCACGGGGTGGGTATGAGTCAGTATGGCGCCAGCGCGCTGGCAAAAGAGGGGAAAAAATATACAGAGATACTCACATTCTATTTTGCAGGTACGAGTGTAGTATCCCGCGAATCTCTTTGAGGGAGGCGAGGAGACGCAGATGCTTTTTCTCTCTCAAAAACTGGTTCAGCAGGGCACCCGTGAACAGAATGATGATACAGAAATACATCCACAGCATCAGCAGGACCATGTATGTGAGGCTGCCGTAGACAGAAGAGAAGGAACTGTGGTAATCGATGTACAGGGAGTAGAGATAGGAGAAGGCGATCCAGAGGAAGGCCGCCAGGCCTGCGCCGGGCAGTTCGTCCCTTATCCGGCTCTTGTGGTTGGGAACAAAGCGGTACAGGCACAGAAAGTAGACAAAGAAGATCATAAAGGCTATGCCTGACCGAAGCACAAACAGGATCATTTTCAGGTTGGACAGAAACGGCAGGAAGTTGTTGATCATCTGTACGATCTGGTTGCCGTAGACCAACAGGATCAGGCTGATAATGATCATCAGGGTAAACACGATGGTGTAGACCAGGGAGAGCAGACGTCTCAGGATCAGATTGCGCCGGTGCGCCACCTCGTAGATGCTGTCCAGCTCAAAGGAAATGCTGGAAAAGCCCTTGGAACCCGCCCACAGGGCGGTGATCACAGTGATGGAGAGGATCGTGCCGGAGGCAGTCTGGTAGGTTTCCTGGAGCCAGCTGTCCACCATGGTGCTCAGATCGCCGGGGATCAGGTACTGGGCAGCTTTCATAAGGACATCCTGGCTCAGGGGAGTATACCGGATCAGTGTGATCAAAAACATCAGAAAAGGGAAAAAGGAGACAATGATAAAAAATGCCACCTGAGCAGCATGGATGGATACCCGGTGCTGGTTGAATTTATTGATAAACCAAATGAAAATATTGTCCATGGCAGCTCTCTCCGTTTTTCTTTACTCTTTTTTTAAGTATATGTAATTGCGGAAGAAAAATCAATGGGAATTTTGACAGGAAAAGCCGAGGTGAAAAGTATGAAAGAGAAATCGACGCGCAACAAAACCATTGACTTTTCCCTGGAAGAGGGAAAAAAATATTTGGCAGGCTGTATGCGGGGGGATGAGATAACGGAAAACACCGATCTGATCAATCAGTTCATCATCGGTGACTGCATGGAAGTGATGGACAGGCTTCCGGAGGGGTTTGTGGACCTTCTGGTGGTGGATCCGCCCTACAATCTGGCAAAGGACTACCACGGGAGGAAATTCAGCAGCCAGAGTCAGGAGAGTTACCGGGAATACACCGTGAGGTGGCTGGAAAAGGTACTGCCATTGCTGAAGGACACGGCGTCTGTCTATGTATGCTGTGACTGGCAGTCCAGCCTGGTCATCGGGGAGGTGCTTTATCACTATCTCAAAGTGCGAAACCGGATCACATGGCAGCGGGAGAAGGGCAGGGGCGCCAGGAAGAACTGGAAGAACGGGATGGAGGACATCTGGTTTGCCACAGTGGGGGATCAGTACACGTTCCACCTGGAGGATGTGAAGATCCGAAAGAGAGTGATCGCCCCCTACAGGACAGACGGCAGGCCGAAGGACTGGGAGGAGACAGAGACGGGGAAATTCAGGAATACCTGTCCCTCGAATTTCTGGGATGACATCTCCATACCCTACTGGTCCATGCCGGAAAATACCGGACATCCCACCCAGAAACCGGAGAAACTGCTGGCAAAGATGATCCTGGCGAGCAGCGGGGAGGGGGATGTGGTATTTGATCCCTTTGCCGGTTCCGGGACCACTGCCGTGACAGCGAAAAAGCTGGGGAGAAACTACGTTGTCATAGAGCAAAATGAACTCTATGCCGCCTGGGCGCGGAAACGTCTGGAGATGGCGGAGGAGGACAGCTCCATACAGGGTTACCGCGACCGCGTGTTCTGGGAGAGAAATGCCCGTCCGGAAAAAAGAAAATTCACCACTTGACATACCCCGTTCTCCTGTGCTACAGTAAGAACCAATAAGACGTTGATGGTGTTAGAGATGGCTGTTATTCCTCCAGAGAGACAGGATCACCGGCTGAGAGTCCTGCCAGGTTCCGACAGTGATCGAATTTCCCACCGGAGTTCCGCTTTTGAATATCCCGGCGTGAGAAAACGCAGGTGAGTAGGGAGCGGCGCCTGATATGCGTTATCGTATCCGAATGAGAGCCTGCTACCGGTATATGGGCAGGAAGATGGGTGGTACCGCGGATTATTTCGTCCCTTGCATTGATTGCAGGGGTTTTTTTGTTGGGAAAAATTCAACGGAGCAATGAAAGGAAGAGAGAACATGAAAGAAAAATTATCACAGATCCTGGACAACGCGCTGGGACAGATCGAGAAGACCGGTGAACTGGATAAGCTGAATGACATACGCATTGCCTTTCTCGGAAAGAAGGGAGAGCTGACCGGCGTGCTGAAATCCATGAAGGATGTGGCGCCGGAAGACCGGCCGCAGGTGGGTCAGATGGTCAACGAGGCCCGCAGAAAGATCGAGGAGAAGCTGGAGGAGAAGAAGGCGGTCTTTGAGAGACGGATTCGGGAGGAGAAGATGAAATCGGAAGTCATCGATGTGACCCTGCCTGGGAGAAAGATTGCCATGGGTCACCGCCATCCCAACACCATCGCCCTGGAGGAAGTGGAGAAAATCTTTATCGGCATGGGCTATGAGGTGGTAGAGGGGCCGGAGGTAGAGTACGATTACTACAACTTCGAGGCATTGAATATACCGGAAAACCACCCGGCCAAGGATGAGCAGGATACCTTCTACATCACCGACAAGATCGTCCTCCGCACCCAGACCTCGTCGGTGCAGGTACACGTCATGGAGGAGGGGAAACTTCCCATCCGCATGATCTCGCCGGGCAGGGTATTTCGAAGCGATGATGTGGACGCCACCCACTCCCCCTCATTTCATCAGATCGAGGGGCTGGTAATCGACAAAAAGGTTACTTTCGCGGATCTGAAGGGGACGCTGGAGCAGTTTGCCAGGCAGCTGTTCGGGGAGGAGACAAAAGTGAAATTCCGCCCCCACCATTTTCCTTTCACCGAACCGAGTGCCGAGATGGATGTATCCTGTTTCAAATGCGGCGGCAGGGGATGCCGTTTCTGCAAGGGCGAGGGCTGGATCGAGATCCTGGGCTGCGGCATGGTCCATCCCCATGTGCTGGAGATGAGCGGCATCGACCCCGACGAGTATGTGGGATTTGCCTTCGGCGTAGGGCTGGAGCGGATCGCTCTCCTGAAATATGAGATCGACGATATGCGGCTCTTGTATGAAAATGATATGAGATTTCTGGAACAGTTTTAAATAAAAGTATTTGGAGGGAATGAAAATGAACACACCATTATCATGGATCAAAGCTTATGTGCCGGAGCTGGAGTGCGCAGAGCAGGAATATATGGACGCAATGACCATGTCGGGAACGAAAGTGGAGGGTTATGAGAAACTTGACGACGGCCTGGACAAGATCGTTGTGGGCAGGATCGAGAAGATAGAAAAACACCCGGACGCAGACAAACTGGTGGTCTGCCAGGTAGCCATCGACGGGGAGGGGACAGTGACCCAGATCGTCACCGGCGCTCCCAATGTGAGAGAGGGTCAGAAGGTGCCGGTGGTCCTGGACGGCGGCCGTGTGGCGTCGGGTCATGACGGGAAGAAGGTACCCGGAGGCGTCAAGATCAAAAAGGGAAAACTCCGGGGGGTGGAGAGCAACGGTATGATGTGCTCCATCGAGGAGCTGGGCTCCTCCACGGATTTCTATCCCGATGCGGCGCCGGACGGCATTTACATCCTCAGTGACAATCCGGAGTATAAAGACGCCCCGGTGGGGAGCGACGCCATTGCCCTGCTGGGACTGAGGGATGCCAACTTCGAGTACGAGGTGACCTCCAACCGGGTGGACTGCTTCGGTGTTCTGGGGATCGCCAGGGAGGCGGCGGCCACCTTCCGCAAGCCCTTTGTGCCGCCCAGACTGAGTGAGGTGGGAAATGACGAGAAGACGAAGGACTATATCGCTGTGGAAATACAGGCGCCGGAGCTCTGCTCCCGCTATGTGGCGCGGGTGGTAAAAAATATCCGGCTTGCGCCCTCGCCGGAGTGGATGCAGAGAAGGCTGGCGGCCGCCGGTATCCGTCCGATCAACAATATCGTGGATATCACAAACTATGTGATGGAGGAGTGCGGGCAGCCGATGCACGCCTACGACCTGGATACCATAAGCGGGAGAAAGATCGTGGTCAAACGGGCGGAGCCGGGGGAGAAATTCCAGACTCTGGACGGCCAGGAGAGGGAACTGGATCCCTCTGTCCTCATGATCTGCGACGGGGAGAAATCCGTCGGCATCGCGGGTATCATGGGCGGTGAAAACTCCAAGATCACGGATGATGTTCAGACGATGCTGTTTGAGGCGGCCTGCTTTGACGGCACCAACATCCGCCTGTCCGGGAAAAAACTGGGTATGCGCACCGACGCCCAGGCCAAGTTTGAGAAGGGCCTGGATCCCAACAACACGATAGAAGCCATGAACCGTGCCTGCCAGCTGATCGAGGAGCTGGGAGCCGGGGAGGTAGTGGGGGGCTGCGTGGATGTGTATCCGGAGAAGAGAGAGGCCATCACGGTGGACTATGACGTAGATCGGATCAACGCCCTTCTGGGGATCGACGTGTCGGAAGAGGATATGTGCGGGTACTGGGATATGGTGGAGTTGACGCCGGACAAGGAGAAGAAGTGCGTACACGTGCCCACCTGGAGGCAGGACATATTGTGCCTGGCGGATCTGGCGGAGGAAGTGGCGAGATTCTACGGCTATGACAAGATACCCACCACTCTTCCGAACGGGGAGGCCACCCAGGGGGGAGTGTCCTATCAGACCACGATCCGGAATATTGCCAGAACCGTGGTGGAGCAGTATGGTTTTTCCGAGGGGATGACCTATTCCTTCGAGAGCCCCAGGGTATTTGATAAGCTTTTGCTGCCGGAGGACAGCCAGTGGCGCCGCTGTGTGGAGATTTCCAACCCGCTGGGAGTGGACTACAGTATTATGAGGACTTCCCCGCTGAACGGCATGCTCACAAGCCTTGCCACCAACTTCAACCACCGGAACAAGAACGTCAGACTTTATGAGCTGGCCAATATTTATCTGCCGAAATCCCTTCCCCTGACGGAGCTGCCGGAGGAGAAAATGCAGCTGACCATGGGAATGTACGGGCAGGGGGACTTTTTTGACCTGAAGGGCTGTGTGGAAGAGATTTTTGAGAAGCTGGGGATCCATCAGGTGATAGACTACGAGCCGTCCTCGGAACGGCCCTATCTCCACCCGGGAAGACATGCGGACATCCGGATCGGCGGAACTCTGGCAGGGTACCTGGGAGAGGTGCATCCCGAGGTGGCGGACAACTATGATATCGGCACCAGGGTATATATTTGCATTTTGGATGTAGAAACACTTGCAGAGTATGCCTCTTTTGATGTAAAATATAAGGGAATCGCAAAATTCCCTGCTGTGACCAGGGATATTTCCCTCGTTATGAAGAGAGAAATCCTCGCCGGACAGGTGGAGGAAGTGATCCGCAGTGCCGGCGGAAAACTTTTGGAGAAATATGAATTGTTTGACGTCTACGAGGGGGAAAATGTGGGTGCCGATGAGAAATCCCTGGCCTATTCCATCCGCTTCCGTGCCAAAGACCGCACACTGGAGGAGCGGGATGTGACGGCATGTATGGATAAGATTCTGGGTAAATTGGAGACGTTAGGAGTCGCATTGAGACAGTGAAAAAACTGATTAGCAATCTTTTGACTATATGTTTTATATGTTATATGATCCTGCTCGTATACTTCCTCTTTTTCAGCGAGGAATACGGGCGGGATGAGCCGTACAGCACGTATCAGTATAATCTCACTCTGTTCAAAGAGCTGAGCCGCTACATCAACAATTACGACAAAATAGGGTTTACCTATTTTCTTATCAACGTTATTGGGAATGTGGCGGTTTTCATGCCCTTTGGTTTTTTGGTGCCGGTGATGTACCGGGAACAGCGGCGGGAGGCCACATACCGGGGTGGTTATTTTCGCAGTTTTCTTTTTGTGTCGTTTCTCGGTTTCCTCTTCAGCCTCGGAGTGGAGACGGTACAGCTTTTGACCAAGGTGGGAATTTTTGATGTGGATGATCTATTTCTCAATACCATGGGGGTCATGGCGGGATATATCATTTATTATATCAGCAAGAAAATCATCGGATTGTTTGAGAGGAAATGAGAGGAGCAGACAGATGCAGATTCGTTTTGGAAACAGGAGGCATATACAGTTCACGGACAAGTATCATCCGCCCATGGGGATTGTTTCCCTGTGTGTCGGGGTGGCTGCCCTGGGGCTTTTGCTGACCTTGTTCTTTCTGTCCGGTTTCCGGGGCGGAAGTCTGGGGGAGTTCGCAGGTTATCTGGGGCTGCTGGATCTTTTTGTCAGTATGGTGGGGTTTATCCTGGCGGTGCGCTGTTACCGGCAGGATGAGATCTATGTGATCACGCCGATGATCGGCTCCATGCTCAACGGTATGCTGGTCATCGCTGACATGATACTGTATGTCATTGGTTCGGTGTAAGCTTTTTTTTCTTGAGGGCCAGGATGTTTTTCGATATTTGCACTGTTTTGAAGATCTCGTGGTACCGGCGGTCGGATAATTCCTCAATATAGTTGACGGGATATTCCTTTACATAGCCTTTCGTGATGAGAGTGGAGGCCGCTTTGTTGTAGGCTATGGCGGCTTCCGTTTCATTTTCATAGCGGCCCACCAGGATGTCCCCGTTCCAGTGGATCTTTGTCTCATAAAATACACGGCCTTTTCCGGTTTTTTTCTGTACTCCGTGAAAGCGGTTGATGACCTCGATATTTTCATAGCGGAAATCCCTCTTGTCCCCGTTGACGAAACGGAAATCCCTGCCCGGCACCCCATAGTTTTTGATGCCGTAGCGGGACAGGATATTGACCTGCATACCGTAGTCTGCCACAAAGAGGTGGCCGCCCCGCCGGGTGATGGTCCGGGAACTGTAGTAGAAGAGGTCGTCGGAGTCAAAAATGAGGAAGTCATCCGGGGCAAAATAATAGTAGAAATATTTCTGCTTCAGATAGATCGGCGTTTTGATGTAGATATGGTTGTCCCGGAAATTCAGGAGAGTCACCCACTTGGCAAAGGGGAGAGGACATTGCTTTTCCCGGAAATCCTCCAGGACGATGGTGGGATCGTGCAGCAGCCTGTCTGCCTGGCAGTAGGCCAGGAAGGCATTTTTTTCCGTATCAAAACTTCCCAGGCTGATGTGCTTGCCGGAGAAGGTGATAGAACTTCGATAGTAGATTTGTCCGTCTTTTCTTTTTGCCTGATAAACGCCTTTTAACATAAACCCTCCTTTTTTGGGTTTATCATACCATTTTCGGCGGGGTATTGCAACCGCTCCTTTCGAAGCATGTGGATAGTGCTAAAGTTCAAAAAGGTCTGGTAAAAAAAGTGATAGCATGATAGAATAACAATACAAAATACTAGGAGAGTGTACAATGAAACATAATTTTAGAACGAATATGATCAGGGTGTTTGGTATCTCTATAATCTCTCTTTTTGTCATGTGCGTATTTGTCGGCCATTCCGTACAGGCAAAAAATAAGAACGTCTATAAGAAGGTGACGGTGGAACAGGATAACGGCAATACAAATCAAATAAAGATTTGGAAGGTTCCCCAGACGGAGACCAACATATATAACTATTCCTATCAGAAAAAAGCCAAGCAGTTTATCACCGAGAAAAAGAGCAAGGGCAAACACACCATGGCTAAGCCGCTGCTTATTTTAAATCCGTATGGTACCTTCAGCACATCTGTTTACTTTTACGCCAAAACGCCGGTCAAATGCTATGTGAAGTGTACGATTCAGGCAGACGGCGCAGAAACCATTACCAGAGTACTGAAAAATAAAAAGAAATGTTCCAAAAATCAGGAATATCTGATCAGCCATCTGGTGGCGGGAAGTGATAATACGGTCACATTAGAGTTTTATGATAAGAAGCATACCCTGATCAAAAAGATAGAATTTACGGTCAAGATGAAAGCGGATTCCGATATACCTGCCATTCAGGATATCCAGCAGGGGACGAATACGACGGAGGAAGTGAGCGATGGGCTGTACGCCATGATCGGGCATGACCGCTATATTAAAAGCAATGTATATTTTTACGATAATAATGGCTTCAATCACGGCAAGCTTCCTCTGTACAATTATCGTGCCGACCGCTTGATTACCGTGGGCGGGAAATTGATATACCCTATGAGTTCCCGCAAGTTTGCGATTGTAAACCGGCTGGGCAGGGTTGTAAAAAAAATTTATCTGGGGCAGTATAAGATGCACCATGACTTCCTCTACGACAAAAGTACCCAAAAGCTGATTTGCCTCGTCAGCAAGGACAGCAAGGAAACGATCGAGGATGAAATTATTTCAGTCAATATAAAAACAGGAAAGAAAAGTCTTTTGGTGGATTGGGAGGAACTCATGCCTGATGTGAGGGCTCTGGTCATCTGGGACAGTACCAGTATCAACACCTATGGCGGAACTGAGCTTGACTGGATTCATTTGAACTCGTTAGATCTTGTCAATAACGGTGAAATCGTAGTCAGCAGCAGGGAGCAAAGTACTATTATCAAGGTGTCAGATTTGTATGGCACCCCGACGGTGGATTATCTGATTCATGACGGAACTCTTTATAATGATACGATTTTTTCGTCACTTGATCTGACGAAAAAAGGAGACTTTGTAGCGCAGTGCGGACAGCATACCATCACGGTTGAAAAAGATGATGCACTTCCGGAGGGGCAGTATTATTTATATATGTTTAATAACAATTATGCATTTTCTTATACGCTGCCATTTTACAATTGGAGGACTTTTTTCCCGACAGCGGGGAATTTTTCGGATGACCCTCATTCGTATTATTATAAATATCTGGTGGATGAGGATATGCGCACGTATGAGCTGGTTCAATGTATAGAACTTCCGTATTCCCGACTGGTCAGCGGTGTGCAGCAGTATAAGAACCACATCACATTTGGCAGCGGCTTTGCTCATAAATATGGAGAGTATGATTGTCAGGGGAATCTGATCCGCATGTTTACCTATGAAGGAGAGAAGTATTCTTTCCGTGTTACAAAATATGATTTTGTAAAATATTTTTATCGTGAATAACAGGACAATGCAATGCCTGTGGTACTTACAATCTTCCCATTCCAATCGTTTGATTATTGTCAACGGCAATTACTGTATATAGGCTATTGTCAAGTGCCTTTTGTGGTTGCTCTTTTGAAAAGAGCAACCACTTGATGCTCTCCCTTAGTTTACAATAATCCTCATAGCATAACGCATTTTCTTTATATTCCATGTGTTTTTCTTTTCTCAGGTTTTTGAAAGCAGTTCTCTTTTTATTTCGTTGATGTAATCAATTGGCTGTTCTGTACACTGGCTGATCAACTCCGGAGATAAATCCTTACGTAGCATCTTGCAAATTACTTGTTTAATTCCTTGTTCAAGCCCGTCTTCAAAGCCCTCACTCCGCACTGTTCTCATATGCTTCTCTTCGTCGTATTCGAATATACTCATGGAGACCACCTCCCCTTCCTGTAGTGCTTCTTTGAAGCACTACTAGTAGTACATGGGGCGGTACCGGCGAAGCAGGTATCGCCCCATGTACTACACCCTTTGTTTTTTCTTAAAAAATCTGCCAGAATATCTTCCTCGATACATTCCCGAACTGCCTTTTCCACCGCTTCCCTCAATGGCAGTTCCTTACTATACTGACGTACACGTTCTGTGTATTGGACATATTCTCTCAGCGTTTTACAGCTGTTCATCAGTTCCTGGTTATAGCCCGGATTGATATTGAGCTGCACCACAATCAATTCGAGATTGGGATGATCCGGTTTGCTGGCGAAACTTTCGGACAGATAAAACTCTCTCCGCTCCGGCTGCGGCTCTTCTCCATTGTACAGCACTATAAATTGCGGAACCGGTAACATGATCCGTTTCCCGCCGTAGATATCCCGCTCCCGTATCATTTCCTCCAGTAATCTTGAAACATAAAATAAATCCCTCAGCGGCATGTTCGGATTCACTGTCGACTGGTGTTCATACAAGGCCAGCCGCATATCCAGCACGCAGGAAATGTCATTTTTCATGGACATATACACCGCATTCTCAAGTGTCGTGATCTCCAGTTCATCCGGATTTTCATATGATGTCCCATGAACAGCATTAAATAGGGACAACAGTTCCTTTTTCTCCCGGAACAGCATTCGGAATATCGTATCCCGGTAATTCCGGATCGGCTGTGGCAATTGTGTGTTCCATACTTTCCCTCCCCCTTTTCATCAACAGGGAGAGCTTTTCATCTCGCCATCCCTGCCTGTATTGATTTGTTTCTCGGATAATAAGCAAGGATTTTGAAATAAGATGAAATTGAATTTACCTCAATGATAGATTACTTGCTTAAATATATAATAACACAAGTGAAAAAATAGTGCAAGCGTTTTTTGAGGAATTTCTTAAATAGTCAGACGAAAATTTACAGTCAGAGACAAAGGACAGAGGAATAACGGAACTTGCTGAATTGCCGCAGATTGAGCAGGACATTTATTTGTGGCAGGGGGTCATTACAACATTAAGGGTTGATGCGATTGTCAATGCCGCCAACAGCCGTATGCTGGGATGTTTTTGCCCCTGTCATGGGTGTATAGACAATGCGATCCATACTTATGCAGGGATTATGAAGAACCGACGGGCAGGGCAATGATCACAAAGGGGTATAATCTGCCATGCAGCTATGTTATCCATACGGTGGGACCGGTTGTCTCGGGGCGGTTACAGAAAACAGACTGTGAATAGCTTTCCGACTGTTATCGTTCATGCCTTGAAGCGGCTTTGGAAAACGAGATTAAGAGCATTGCATTGATGAAGATATAAAAAAAGTGTTATCTGCCCTCGCCCTGGGGAATTGACCCTCCTGCCATGTATCCATATCATTTTTTGAGCTGCAAACCTTCTTTGAATGCTTCGCCTGCTCTTTCTGTTACTTTATAGTAGCCATGCGTGTATGGGTCAAATGCGATGGCATTTACCAGAGACATATCAATCTTGCCATCCACCATAACGCTTTCATCTGCTGTGACATTTACTACCTTACCAATAACACCACAACCATATTTCCCGCTTTGATACTCGATAAACTCGCACTCTAAGCAAAGGGGAAATTCGTTGATAACCGGTGCGTTCACCATCTCAGCTTTGCCTGCAGTAAGTCCGCTGTTTTCAAACTTGTTTGAAGTAGAGTTGCCCGATACAACACCAAAATAGTCTGCTTCAACTACATGGGCGGCGTCGGCAATGCTTACCGTAAAAGCGCCGGCTGCCTTGATATTTTTTACTGTTTTGTGTGTCTCCGACAAATTGAGAGCCACATGGTCCCTCGCCTGCATAGTACCCCATGCCGCATTCATAACATTAACACTGCCATCTTCATTGTAGGTCGCTACCATGAGAACCGGCATTGGGAAGATGCCTTCTGTTAATTCAAGTTTCTTTCTCATAATGATTCCCTCATTTCTTATATAGGATTGACAGAACTTGCGTCCTTACGTATAATTGTAGCAGAGAGCGAGAAAAATACAAGTATATTTTGTTTGCGTTTATAAGGGAAACATATATTCCTTTACTAATCAATGCTTCATAACAGAGTTCAAAAACCAAGAATGGACTTGAATACTTGTTCCCTGTTGTAAGATGTGTCATAATATGGCAGTTTATATATTCCGCATTGCTCTTTCAGCATTTTACTTATCTTTACAATGTCTGTACAAGTTTCTCTATTTTCTTCTTCAGATTTATAATAGGTATAATCTTTTGGTGTATCGTACTTTTTCAAGAGTTCATATCTCTTTTCAGGAGTTACTTCCGATGTGCCGAAATAGTAAATATCACAAACAGAAGAATCTATAGTTTGAATATAGTGTTGCGGCAATAATTGAAATATATCAATTACCATTCCGTAATCACATTCATTATATTCACCGCTGTCTATCATTGCCTGTATAAATAATGCCATCTTAGAACTGATATATTGGATATTTTCCCAAAGGTCTGTATCTGCGTTAGAATTGATGCCTGTTTCAGGAAAAACACTTTCAATTCCTGCGATTATGGAGTCCATACTTATATGTTGATATCTCCAATGGTCCGATATCCTCTGAGAAATTGTACTTTTCCCTGACCGCGGTACCCCGGCAATGATAATATGTTTTTTCATCTTTTTTCTCCATTTCAAATCAAGTCAACTCTTTTGAGCTCATGTATATTTTTATTCCGGTATATTAAATCATTCCTAGCAGTAAAACCTGCTTTTTCCCAGAAAATGTTTCCTGATACATTTTTCTCAAATGCCACCAGAGCCACTTTATGTATACCTTCCGTTTCCAAAGCGGTTAGAGCAGCATCAACCAGGTTTTTTCCTATTCCCCTTCCTCTATATTCTGTTTTCACCGTAGTGTGATGGATAAATCCCCTGCGTCCATCATGTCCGCTCATGATAACGCCCACGAGTTCTCCGTTATCTTCGGCTGCAAAACATGTATTGGGATTTCTGATCAGGTATTTGGCTATTCCTTCCCTTGAATCATCTGTTGTATTTAATCCCATGCCTTTTGTATGTATCCAAAGATGATATACTTTTTCATAATCATCAATACTCATTGTTCTGATTGTCATTGCAGTGCATCCTCCTGAACTTTTTAATAAACTATCACAGCTCTGTTTTGATGTCAAGGGATATTTCTTCCTGCTGTCATGAGATTATGCCTTATGCCCGAAATGCAGTCAAGGGTGCTTCGCATCGCTGGTGCGACAAGCCCTTGACAGCATCTCGGTCGTAAGGCTAGAGGTGGCTAAGCAGGAAGGGAATATTATTGTTTCTGTATGAAACCGTAAATTCCATTTGTGCAGAGGTAACTTCTATCAGGAAAACAGACGGTAGAATTTACTTTTGCAATTTAGGAGGGATAATTTTTTGCCAAAATCACTTGTAAAATATTTCCAGATATATTATACTGTTATCCCGACTTTGACAGTTAATAAGCCGAGAACCCTTTATTTATGGGCTTCCCGGCTTGTTTTTTGAACAAAAAATGTTGTATGTTAGAGGGTGTCATAAAATTTTTTTAATTTTTTTATTCAAGTCCTTTGGACGGTAGTGCATGCGGTCAAGTTCTAGCCCGGAAAGTTTCGTTAATGAATCCAGTGTCCTGCTCCCTTTGTATATAGCCATATATTCAATATCGTGTACATTTACTACATTCATATTCTGCAAGGTCTTTATCAGGTTCTCTGTCGTGACGTGTGTTTCCTGTGCATCCAGCCTGTTTTCCAAAAGCCGGTATACAAGCAGGGCAGTATAGCAGATGAGAAAGTGCGCTTTGATTCTCGGCTCAGTCCAGTGGAATGCCGGACGGCCGGAGAAATCTGTTTTCATGATCCGGAAGCAGTCCTCTATCTTATACCGGTTATGGCTGACTTCAAGGATGTCTTTTGCCGGATCATCAAGGTTTGTGGCTACGGCATAGTATCCGTCATATTTTTCTTCTTCCCTGATTTTTTCTTCATCGATGACATATTCGACAACGGCTTCTTCGCCGGATTTTGTCTTTGCCGTCCTCTTCATGAAGCGGCGGACATCGTTAGGGCCTTTTTTGATTTCTTCCGGGTCATTACGTTCAACCATCTTTCTTGCTCTTTCAATCTGTCTGTTACGGATAGTTCTCTGATACTCCATCATCTTTCTTGAAAATGTAATGATTACCCGCTGCTTCAGCATCCCTTTTGCTTTTACTTTTCTGACCTTCCCGTTTTTCAAGACCGTTTCATCATACAGCCCGAGATCGACGGCTTTATCAGCGTTTATCACTTTATAAGCCATGTCTTTATAAAGGGCGAGATTTTTTTCGTCGGACTTGTCCATGGCCTTCAGTGTTTCCACACTGACCGGTTTATCATCAGACAGGAGCCTGTAGCCATAATCGTTAAACACTGCTGTTTTAAGAGTATCAGAAAGCTTTTTGATTGATTGTGTCACGATAAAGGCGCGCCCGCCCATGCTGTTAAATTTGCGGATGTTATAAGAGCCTAGCCCTGCGTCGGCACAGTAGATGAACTTTGCACCATCCGTCATTTTCAGGATTTCCTTTTCCAGTGGGACGGCAGTAAGCTGTTCACCCGTGTTCCCAGGATGCAGGCACATAGAGATCGGGATGCCGTTCTTATCCATAAAAAGCCCCATTTCCACGATTGGGTTTGGACGGTGTTCTTTGCTGACGCCATATTTCCTCAGCCCGCACATGACCTCGCCGGTTACTTCATCCACGACAATGTCATCTTCTTTTTCGCACTCGAAATAGAAGTTTGTACAGTCATAGTAAAGGACGGAGGTATCCCGCGTAACAACGGAATTGCTTTTCTCATAAGTCCATCTAAGATAAGCTTCGAAGTTTTCATACAGGATATCCATACAGCGGAGGATATGGTGATAATCAAAGTCGGGTTTTTCATAATAGTTTTCGAGGTGTTTCCATGTGGACAGTTTTGAGCCGGGATCAAGTATTCGCGCATAAGTCAGAAAACGCATGATTGTGTAGCAGTCGAAAGTTATCTTCCGTCCTTTGGCTGCCCTGGAAAAGAAATCCCCAAGTTTCAGATGCTGCATGATTTCCTGGAGATAAAAGTAGCCGATGTTTACAGCCTTGGATGCAGATGCCTCGTCACCGGAATGCGGAATGCGTTCGTTGAAATCCACTTTGAAATCATACTCAACACGGCCAACCCGGTATTCCTCGTTCCATTTTCTGATTTCTTCCCGTACATACGCTTCGGGGTCATCAGTGATTTTGAGAAGCTCAGAATGTTTCCCGAAATTTTTAATGTTTTTAGAAGTAACTTTTTTTCCATTTCGGAATCCCTGTTGTCCATAGTATGTAGGATCTTTTAGCCGTTTATCGTAATACAGCTTCATATTACACCACCTCCAACTATAGTATACCATATACATACAACACACGCAACATAAAAATGAAGAAAATTTGACAAAAAAATACCGTAACCATGCGGTTTACGGTTATTATCCCATTATTTAACTGTCAAAGTCCCGTATTTCCAGATATATTATACTGTTATCGTACCACAGTTAATTTTCAAAAAACAAAAGAAAGGAGACGAAAATATGACTTTATGTGGAGGTTGGGAAATTACAAAGGACGCAGTAAATTATCCTGTTTGCAATTTGCCCGAAAAAGTAGCAACTGTATTTTCACAAGTAACAAAAGACTTAGTTGGAGCGAAGTATGAACCATTGATGTATCTGTCTACTCAGGTCGTGAGCGGAACAAATCATATGATTTTGTGTAGAGAGACGATGTCTGATGCAGAACATACGGTTAAGATTTCAACAATGATACTTAACATGCCTGCAACCGGTGATCCGCAGATTTTGGCTATCAACCCGTTGTTTTAAAACCGGAGATTAGCGCTGTTTATGGTTGACCCGCTGTCGATTAAGTGATTAAACTTATATTGGCAGCGGGTTTTTCTCATTACGGATTAAAATATAACTGAGATCATTTCTTTTTATTCGACCGCCCCAATAAATAATCGACAGATACATGATAATAATCTGCAAGTTTTATAAATATTTCTATTGGGATATTTATTTTTCCCAGCTCGTATTTGGAATAGGTAGTTTGTTTAATGTGCAGGTAATCTGCTATTTCCTGTTGCTTTTTATCGCTGTCCTCCCGCAGACTTCTTATGTTCTCATAAACCATATAAATCACCTCGATAGTCATTCCCCTTTTTTAATTATAAGGAAAAATAAAGTTTTGATTGAAAAATAGTCGCAATACGACTATAATTTAATTATATTTTGGGAACCTTTTCGGGTTTCAAGATATCTTTATATGTAGAGGGAAATAATACGGGAAAGCATGAAAGAGTGAAAACGAGTTGGAAAAGAGGAAAGGTAAGTATATGGAGGCGAAAAAGTTTTGTGAGAATGTCAGTAAGTATAGAGATGATCTGTATGTTATGGCGCTGGCTATATTGAAAAATGAGAAGGATGCGGAAGACGCTGTGGGTAATGCGATATTAAAGGCATATGAGAATAGGGGACAAATCAAGGTATTTCACAAATTTAAGCCCTGGATGCTGACGATTACAAAAAATGAAGCATTGAAGATTAAGAAGAAACGGTTGTATTTACCTGGAGATGAGGTGGTAGAAGTGTTGTCAAAGCCGATTGAGGCACATTATGATGAATTGTGGGATGTGCTGCAGAAGATGAAAGAAGATTACCGGCTGGTTGTCGTGCTGTTTTATTATCAGGGATTATCACTCAGAGATATTTCTGATGTGTTGAATGTTCCAGTTGGTACGGTCAAGTCCAGATTGAA
The DNA here is from genome assembly GCA_964484225.1 of uncultured Eubacterium sp. GTDB lineage: Bacteria > Bacillota > Clostridia > Lachnospirales > Lachnospiraceae > Eubacterium_F. Next base: position 9,866 of record CAZAEM010000023.1, on the reverse strand, counting down.
CAGGGGAAAGGCAGAACTTCGGAAGGCATTGGAAGGGTGGGATGGAAATGACTAAATTTGACAGGAAAGTAAAAGAGTTATCGAAGGATTTTCAGGTGCCGGAGACATATCATGAGAAAGTTGACGAGATCCTGAAAACCATCCGGGAAGATGGAGTTGCAGCTCCAAAGCAAAGATGGTTTGTAAAGGCGGCATTGGTTATGCTTGCACTTTGCATTATGATAACCGGAGTGTTTTTTTTTAGCGGTGCAGAGGTGGCGGAAGCCAGTTTTTTCCGTACCTTTAAGCAGACAATCCTGGATTTTTTTGGCATGGGTGAAGATGAATCACAGAAAGTGGGGGTTGAGAGCAAAAAAGAGGATGCGGTCAGCAAACCGGATCTGATGATGGAACTGCAGGAAGTGGTTATGGACACCCAGAATATATATGCCGTGGTAAAGATTACGGCGCCGCCGGAGATTGAATTTAGAGAGGGAATGACATTTGACTATTTTGGCTTTTGCAAGGGGACAAATTATAATGTCTCCGCTGTGATACCTGGTTCACGGGAATGTACTCTTCTTGAGGTCATGGAAAATAAAAGCAATGTAGCCACATTTATTGTCAATGTGGGTACGGATAAGCAGGTGAAGGAGGGAAAAGAGATCACGGTGTTTTTTAAGGATTTACTGGATGGACCGCAGTATGAGGATGACACAAAGGTGTTGGTGGAGGGGATGTGGAGCTGTCCCTTTACCGCATCTTATACGAATTCAAAGGAGATTACGGTGAAGGGGACGAAAGATATGCAGTTCTCCTTTTCGTATGCAAAAGCGGACATCAAAAAGATCAAGCTGCTGCCCTTGGGACTGACATTGATCTCCGATGTGTCAAGAGTGGATGAGCAGACGCGAAATACAACCGATACGAGTTTTGTTATCCGATTAAAAATGCTAGATGGAAGTGAGATTACAGTTGACAGCCCCGACGAAGAGGAGGATTGTCTGATAAGCGGCGGGAGCATCGGATACTATGACAGGAAGGGGCACAGTTATCAGAAATACGTGGGACAGTTTGAGAAGGCGATAGATATCGACCAGGTGCTTGGAATTACAATAGCAGACTGTTATGTGCCGGTGAAAACGTATGAATGAGAATTTACCTGTCTGTGCCGGAGGTACAGACGGTAAAAATAAATTGCATAGATTTCTATGCGGAATTATGGAGGTAATAATGAAATTATTGCAACGAAGCAGAAAGAGGGTAATACCGGTTTTGGCGGCAGCTATGCTGATAGGGATTATTTCAGTGGCACTGCCGGGAGTCCGGGCGAAGGCAAAGGCGGAACTTTCCAAAACCAAAGCAACGGTCTGTGTGGGGGAAACGCTGCAGTTAAAATTTAGCGGAGTAAAAAAGGTAAAGTGGGTATCAAGTAAAAAGAGCGTTGCAAGCGTGGACAAAAACGGTCTGATAACCGGAAAGAAAAAGGGAAAGTGTGTGATTAAAGCGAGTAGCGGCGGAAAGCTCTGTTCCTGCAGGATTTCGGTTAAGAAGCTGCAGAAAAATTACGCTACCGTCAATGGTAAAAAAGTAAAGGCAGGCAAAAAGATTAAGATTACCTATACGCTGGCCGCTGATAAACCGGTAGCCAATGTATCTGCGCGTTATTTTTATTATGGGGACCAGCTGCAGATCGTGACTCCCAGCGATGATGAGGGGCGTTTCAAAGTATGGGCTTATATCAATGGTTATGAAAATGAGCCTCTGGTGGGAAATGAATTTAAGTCTCAATATAAAAACATGGAAAAGGGAGAAAAACCGCTAAAGTGTTTTCACCAGTGCTGGGGACTAAATCCCCAAAACCCCAATGCTATACAGCCATACGCTGTCCCCTGCAAGAACGGGAAGCAGTTTGATACTTTTTATGTGAAGGTGCTTAAATCTGGCAATTTCACATTTAAAGCCACATTTGATACGGATACGAATGGCGTTCATATCAAAAACAGGGTGACGGAAACGATAAAATAAAAATGAATATCAGGAAAAGAATGGAGGAAAAGTTATGAGAATGAAACAACGAGGTAAGAGGGCAGTAGCATGGGGGCTGACAGCTGCCATGTGTCTCTCTTTGTTTATCGCGCCCGGACTGCCGGCTGTGATAAAGGCGGCAGAAACGAACGCAGACGAAATGGCGGTGACGCTGAGTAATCCGGTTATTGAGGCGGAGAAAGGGCATGTAGTATGGGATTGCGTTTATTTTGGGAATTACTGGCAGGCGAAGTATGTTCCCCAGCCGGGAAATAGGCCGGAAGAGGGGGAAGATGATGTAGTACATACGGATGATGATGGTACAAAATATATTGTCCGGGCAGACAAAAGCTGTTATAAGTACGAGCCGATCAAGTGGCGTGTGCTGTCTGTCAGCGAGGACGGAACGGACGCGTTTTTGCTGGCAGATGAGACTCTGGACGGCAAAGCATTTCAAAGCAATGTTAGTGAGACAGCTGCGGCAAATACCGTTACATGGGAGAATAGTGACGTTCGTGAATGGCTGAATGGAACATTTATGACAACGGCATTTTCAGAGGAGGAGCAGGAGGTGATCAAGACAACGGAGATTGAGAATCTGAGTTATTCTTCTTATTATAATGGTGATTTAGAGGATGGAACACCGACACAGGATCGTATTTATCTGCCTTCGCTTGATGATATGGTAAACCAAAAATATGGTTTTGTAAATAACTTTAATCCGACAGATGATCCTATTGATAAGGGATTTTCTGACACAGAGACGAGACAGGCGGATAGTACGGATTTTGCAAAATCGGGCGAAGAGGGGTATAAAACAGGTGGATATTTGTTAAGGACGCTGGGGGCGTTTGAGGGATATGTATTATGTACAGATGGCGGAGAAATTCCTACGGATCGTATCTTTTCAACGGCTGTCAATGATGAGGGGCATGGCGTCCGCCCGGTGCTTCACCTGGATTTAACAAAGACGGGACTTTGGGAATATGCAGGCAAGGTCAATCAGGATAAGACGGAAATTGCAGTGGATGCCACACCGGCTGTACCGACAGAGCGTCCGACCGCACAGCCGGGCGTTACGATGGCGCCGGGACAGAGTTATCCAAAGAATCCGGTTGTGGATGAAACGGATCTAAACAAAAATACGTGGGATTGTATCTATTTTGGAAATTACTATAATACGAAAATCACTCCGTCCGTATTGGCCTTCTCAGAAGATGACGATACGGTGCAGACCGATGAGGAGGGAAATAATTATATTGTTTGCCATGAGCAGGGATATTTTCAATATGAACCGATTAAGTGGCGTGTCCTTTCCATCAATGAGGATGGTACGGATGCATTTGTGATAGCGGATCATGTGCTTGATGTAACACCGTATTACAGGGATAGTTCGGTGGAGATCACATGGGAAAAGAGTGATGCGAGAGCATGGCTGAATGATACATTTATGAAGACCGCTTTTACCGAAGCAGAAAGTAATGCAATCAAAGAAACCACGGTGACGACTCCAGACAACCAGTGGTCGGGGGAAGCCGGAGGAAACGATACGAATGACAAGATCTATCTCCCATCTATTGAGGAGATGCTGGAGACTTCTTATGGGTTTAGCAGTGATGAAAAAGAGGAAGATACAAGAAAAATGACGGCTACGGATTTTGCAAAAGCCCAGGAAAGTTTGGCCTGGGTAGAGAGTGACGCCGGTCTGTATTGGCTGCGTTCTCAGGGATCAAAAGCCGGTTATCCCGCACGGGTAGCTGGTGATGGGGGGGCGATGGATATCAATGAGATGCAGGATAGTGCAACGAGAAATCTCGGTGTGCGTCCGGTCATGCATGTGGATTTATCGGACACGACACTTTGGACCTATGCCGGACAGGTAACGCCAAAAGGAGTCGTCGTGCCGGATGAAGAAAAGCCGGAAGAAACGACACAGCCGACACAGCCGGCAAAAACAACACAGCCGGCACAGACAGCAAAACCGACACAGAATCCACAGACGACAGAAACGGAAGTAAAAAAACCCGGAAAACCCAAAATCAAAAAACTGAAAAATAAGAAAGGGAAAAAAGTCACAGTCACACTTTCCAAGAAAGTGTCCGGCGCAACGGGTTATCAGGCGGCATATGCCACAAAGTCCTCTATGAAAGGACAAAAACAAAAGTCATTCAAAGGCACCAGTGTGACCGTGAAGGGTCTGAAAAAGAAAAAGACATACTATTTCCGTGTGCGCGCATATACAAAGGGAAACGGGGAAACCGCATATGGAAAATGGAGCAGCAAAAAGAAAATCAAAATTAAAAAATAAAGAGGTGTTTTATGCAACGTATCCGTTCGTTTTTGGCGGCCGTTCTTACCCTGTCACTTGTTGTGGCAGGGTTTGGCGGTTTTCAGGGAAAAACTGTATCTGCAGCCACGAAAAAGAAGATTACCGTAAAAGCAGCTTCAGACTTTACATTAAAATTCCCGGCAGGATGGGGAAAAAAATATGTTAAAAAGAGCAGCAAGGGCAATAAACAAGGTTCTTATGTGGCATTTTATGAAAAAAAATGCTATAATCAGACAAAAGAGGGCTGGCTGTTCTCAATTATGCGTTATAAGGACGATTCCTATACAGATTTGCCGATGTATGAACTGGCTGGCAAATGGAACGGCATGAATTATGTGGCGGTGTTTCCTACGGATGTTCAGACTATGGGGGCCACAAAGGCCGCAAAAAAACAGTACCGTAAGTTAAATGCGGCATCGTATGATTCAGCGTTTACCATTATGCCGGTAAAGAGAAGGGGGAAGAATCTGTATCGCACCAAAGATTTTTCGTTGAAACTGCCGGCGTCATGGAAGGGGAATTACACGGTGGAGAAATCAGGGAAGAACAAGAGGGATTCTTTTGTGTCATTTTATGCAAAAAGGTGTCATGAGGAAACGGGAGAAGGCTTTCTGTTTTCCATCACAAAGTATAAGGATGATGCCTATAAGGAGCTGCCGGCATATGAACTGGTTGGCAAATGGAACGGGTTTTCCTATGTGGCAGAATTTCCCACCGATGTACAGTTTGCAGGGGCAACGCAGGAAGCGGCAAAACAGTATCAGTCATTCAGTAAATCCGTGGAAAAAGTGGTCAGGTCAATTGGCAGATAGCATACCGGAAGGACAAAGAGGTAACTGTTGAGGATAAACTGCCGGATGAAGAACGAATTTTGGGGACAATTAAGGAAATTTGAGGAGGGAATGCGCTATGAAACAGATGGATACCGGTAAACACAGAAAATGGCTGGCACTTCTGCTGATCCTTGCTCTTTTTTGACGGCCCTTTTGCCGCCGCAGCAGACAGAGGCGCAAGAAGAGGTGCAAAAGGCGGAGGAGATGACGGAAGGGACAGACTACGGATTACGCAACCCGCGGATCGGCGAATGGGCCATAGATCCCAGAACCTGGGATTGTGTTTATTTTGGGCATTACTGGCAGAGTGACACGAATGATGACGGAATAGCGGATAGAGAGGATGCCAAAGAACCGATTCTCTGGCGCGTATTGTCGGTGGACGGTGACGATGCGTTTCTTATCGCAAACCGCAATTTGGATGTGAAGCATTACGATGAAGACGAGTCTGAGGTTACATGGGAGACCTCTACGATGCGCAGCTGGCTGAATGGATATAACGGGGATGCGAATCAATGTGGCAGGGATTATACAGACGACAATTTTCTGGATACTGCGTTTTCCCCTTCGGAACAGGCCGCCATCCGGGAGACAAATGTGAATAACCGTGACAACTGGGTATACAACACCGAGGGAGGAAATGATACGACAGACAAGGTGTATCTGCTTTCGTTAATAGAGGCAATTACGAAGGAATATGGTTTTTATCCTTCGATTGATGCTCACAAAGGCTTGAGACGGGCGAAAGATACAGACTATGTGTGGGAGACAAGTAGAATCTGGTGTAAAAAGGGAACCCCCGGTCTCTTTACAAGGGGGACGAATGGTGGCTGCGATCATCGGGGGCACCACCCTCTACTTTGGACAAGGACAAGTACCCTGAGGGAATATATCCCAGCAGCAGGGCGGTTCTCGTGGGCAGCGGCGCAGAGAGGACAGATACGTATGGTATAGATGGTTATATCAATGCGGATGGTGATCATCCCTTGGCAAATCACTGCGTCCGTCCGGTCCTGCATCTTGATTTGTCAAAACGTTCCTGTTGGACGTATGCCGGAACCGTGTGTGCGTCAGACAGTTTAGCTGAGCAGGATGAGGAAAATTTTCTGCCGGCACCGGCATCCGTAACCCCCCGGTGTCTGGTGAACAGCCGGTACGGACACCGGATCCGGATCCGCCTTTTTCTGGTGAAAATGATCCACCGGTTCCTCCCGTGACGGGAGACGATGGCGTCACGACATGGGACTGTGTTTACTTCGGACGCTACTGGCAAAACGATACCAACAAGGATGGAACGGCTGACCGAAAGGACGCAAAGGAGAAAATCAAGTGGCGTGTCCTGTCGGTAGATGGTGATGATGTACTTCTGCTGGCAGACAAGGTGATTGCATACCAGCCGTACAATGAAACCTGGCTCGGCGTCACATGGGAAAATTCCACGATACGGAGCTGGCTCAATGGATACGATGCGAGTGCCAATCAGCATGGGAGGGACTATACCCATAATAATTTCCTGAATTACGCCTTTACACCTTCTGAGAGGTCAGCCATCCGGGATACGCCGTTAATCAATGCGGATCATGAAGAATTTGGCACCGAGGGTGGAGAGGATACAATAGATCAGGTGTATCTGCTCTCGAAAGACGATGCATTAAATCCTGACTATGGTTTTTCTGATAATCCGATCGAGGAAGATGCAGGAAGAAGCACAGGAAATACAGAGTATGTTGAGGCAAGGGGGGCTTTCGCAATGTGGTGGCTGCGCAGTCCCGGTGAGAATAACAAAATAGCTCGTTGTGTGTCCTGGGGTTGTGTGACCAAGGGGAGTGTGAAGAGTGCAACGGGTTATATTGATGATGTATAAATCGGGGTGAGACCCGCCCTGCGCTTGAACACAGCCTGCCGTACATACTGGTCAAATGCGGGGAAAGTAACCTCGGATGGGAAGGTGATCGAGCCTGTGACGCCAACGCCGTCTGTGACGCAGAACCCGACAGGAGATCCCACTGCCACCGGGACACCGGCAGTGAACGGGAAACCGGTGCAGCCGGGCAGCCAGACCACGGCAGTAACAAAGAAAACGGAAACGAAACAGTCACTCTTACCCGGAAAAGTAACCGGATTGAAACTGAGAGCGAAGAAACAGGCGCTTCAGGTAAGCTGGAAAAAATGTCCGGGGGCGAAAGGGTACAAAATATGGTATAGTACTTCGAAGAAGTGGAAGAAAAAGAAAGGAAAAGTGACGAAAAAGACAAAGCAGAAGATCAGGAAGCTGAAATCGAAAAAGGTGTATTATGTCCGGGTACGGGCCTATACCGTTCAAAACGGGAAGAAAAGGTACGGGAAGTGGAGTAAGACGGCTAAGAAAAGATGCCGGTAAGTGTGGTGGAGATGTCCTTTTTTGTGGATTTATATGGTTTGAAGTGATATAATCAGATATGTAGCAGAAGGGCTTGTTGGGAAATGGGAAAAATAAATTTGAGGAATTAGAACATGCATCGGGTATTTTATCTTGCATTGCATTTATCATAGGGCTTGCACCTTTTGATTATAATCCGAGTGTATGGAAAATCTTGATTGAAGGTGTTTTATATTATTTTGGTGTGGCAATTATTGAGGAGCTATATGTCAGAGGTTTATTCCTTAACATTGTTGACAAAATAGCTTACAAAAAGGAATGTCATACGGTCATTGCCATATGGGTGTCATCAGTCATTTTCGGATTGGGACATATTCCCGGTATGATTGGCATGAATCCACTTGTAATTCTATTTAAAGTAATTTCGACTGTCGGAATGGGTTTGTATTTTGGGGCGATATACAAAAGGACGAATAATCTGTGGGTGCCGATTATCCTGCATGGCTTTATTGATATATGCGCTCTGCCGTACTGCTTTACTACATTCAGCGGATATAAAATAATAAGCCTGATTGGACTTGTTATCATATATATGTTATTGGGCATATACAGCATCGCTCTGATGAAATCGGAAAAAAGACAACTTTCGGTTTGTTGAGAAACAGAAAATGAAGCTACAGGGGGAAACAAATGAAAGAAAAACATATTGAAACGAACCGTGGAAAGGTATATTATTGGTTATCGGATTTTTGGGACGAAGAGCGAAAAACCATTATATTTTTACATGGTTTAACAGCAGACCATACCATGTTTGAAAAACAATATGACTTTTTCTGTGACAGATGCAACATAGTGGCATGGGATGCTCCGGCACATGGAAAATCAAGATCGTACAAAGAATTTACCTACCAAAATGCGGCTGAGGTTTTGAAAAAAATTCTTGAAAGACATAGAATAAGTTCTGCGATAATGGTTGGTCAGTCCATGGGGGGATATATGGCACAGTCTTTTATGGCAAGGTTTCCTTCTTTTGCTTCGGCTTTTGTGGCAATAGATACCACGCCGTATGGAGAGATATATTATTCAAAATCAGATAAATGGCTGCTGCGTCAGATTGAGTGGATGTCATATCTATATCCATTTAATGCTATGAAAAAGGCGATTGCAAAACAAGTGTCCGTAACAAAGGATGGGTATGAGAATATGTTATCAATGCTTTCTCCTTATACAAAGAAGGAATTGTGTCATTTGATGGGAATTGGATATGCGGGATTTCTGGATGACAATACGGATTTGAAAATAGAATGTCCGACTATGATTTTACTGGGTGAAATGGATAAGACAGGGAAGGTACAAAGCTATAATAAATTATGGGCAAAGAACACAGGATTTACGCTTATAATGATAAAAAATGCAACTCATAACTCGAATGTTGATAATCCGGAAGCAGTCAATTATGAGATTGAGAGGTTTATCCAATCTCTGTAGAATAATTCAAAATAATTTTGACAAAGCGACAACTTTAAGTTTGAAGAATTACATGAGGGGAAGTAATGGCTATGTACTTTGTTTTTGAAGGAAGGATTTATATATGATTGATGAAAATGGCAATATATGCTTGCCGATTAAATTTGAGTCATATTATGATTATGAGGAGGGAGAGTGGCACGTTCAGGCGGGGAACGTGCCGGGGGGAATTTTTAAAGACGGATTTATAGGAGATAGCTTTTGCTATTGGTCTTTGGTGGAGGATACAGATGATTTTGAGGAGACCAATTGGTTTTCTTATGACGATTGTGAAATTTATCAGCCATGGATGATCAGGAAAAAATTTTATACAAAGCGAACGAAATTGAACGAAGAAAAATTGACGGATGCAGGATTTTATAAGGTTGAGGGGAAAACATATTCGTGGGCGTATCAATGGTTCTTTCATACTTTGCGATTAAGAAAATTGGAGACGTATTTTTCCAAGATAGAAAAAAACGAGCAGTGGTCGCAGTTTTGTATGTTTGCGAAAATGGCAGGACTTAGGGATGAGACATTGTTCATCGAGAGTTGGCTGCGCCTGAATCTTGCTGTCAAATGGTGTGAAGAACATAGTATTCCATATAAGCTGTATATTCCAAAAGGCTATCCAAAGGATTATCCGGAAAATGCGTTAAAGGACTCAGGCGAAAAGATTCGATATACAGCAAAAGAGGGGGAGTTTACGCCTCCGTTTGACTGGTTAAATGGGATGAAAGAGAGTAGTCTTTTTGTAGCAGAATTTTAGCTTATTATCTCAAACTTCGCACATAAATTTTAGCTATGCACCTTGAAAATTCAATATCCGGCA
>CAZAEM010000022.1:0-41872 GCA_964484225.1 uncultured Eubacterium sp. | reverse complement strand
TTGTTTGCTATGCCCTTTGTTTCTTGGCTGCCCTCTACTCATTTGTTTCAAACTTGTCCCTTAAAAAGTCTTCTTGCCACTTCATGAGCGCTATTTGGAAAGACTTTGCTCATTTCCTTCCCAACTCTTATTGCCTCGCCTCGAGTCAAATCAGTATAATAGCAATCCTTATCAATACGTACCTGGGCATCCGGTTTTATCGTTAGAACAGCTTTCACTATCTTCTTCTCATACTTTCTCAAATCAATGGATTCACGTGCGGAAGGAGAACACAGTGTATATCTTCGCAACATTATCAGTCACCTCTTTTCTTTATAGAACGTTACTGATATGTTCATACTTTACACTGAGGATTTGCATACATTAACGAAAGATTTATAGACTTTTCCCCTTTTTCGGGGTATAATAGGACTATCAAAATGATTGGGAGGAGGACGCCCCTATGGCAAACACCATATATTTATTGGATGAAATCAAAGAAAATCTTGCACCTATCGCTACGGAATATGGTGTAAACAAAATTTTACTGTTTGGCTCGTATTCTCGTTCAGAAGCAACTACTGACAGTGACTTAGATTTCTATATAGTTGATAAAGGAGAACTTCGTAGCCTTCTTAAATTGTCCGGAATGATTTTAGATCTTCAAGAAGTTTTTGGATGCAAGATCGACCTTCTTTCCGGAAAGATAGAAGATTCGACATTGTATGATAATATTATCCGTGAGGGGGTTGTTGTATTTGACCGATCGAAATAAAATTATTTTACAAAAAATGCTAAATTATTGTGAGCAAATTGAAGGAACTCTTGAACGTTTTAATCATGACAAAGAACTTTTCTGCTCGGATTATGTCTTTTTCAATGCCTGCAATATGTGCATTATCCAGATCGGAGAACTTGCAGGTAACATATCAGATAATTTTCGTGAAGCACATCCCGAAATTCCTTGGAAAGAATTACGAGGTCTTCGCAACATCTATGCCCATAACTATCAGGGTGTAGATTATGAATTAGCTTGGGAAGCACTTGTTAGTGACTTACCGCAAATTCAAAAAAGTTGTAAAAAGATATTGGCCGATTTATAAAAGCAAACCCGACTTTCTGCTAATACTCTGCTAACATCACCCCTTAATATTAGCTGAAATCGCACCATTTCAGCCAATATCAAAAAATAAACAAAACGCCTGTAGCCAACGAAATCTCCATGGTTACAGGCTATTTTATACCACTCTGCCACACAGCAGAAAAACCCCATGGTTTCCCTCCTAAGGGTGAATTGCTGGTTCGATTCCAGCTGGGAGTACTCGCTAAAAAATTAAGCCGTGCAAAATAATGGAAATACAGCAATGAGAATCAGGATTATTTTACCGGGGGACGAATGATGAAATTACTTGCGCACATAACAGGAAAAAACGGAAAGCGAACAGATCAAAGTTTAAGAGAACATTGTATCCACACTGCCAAATACGCCTCCTCAAGTTTAGAACATATAGGATTAGGAAGCATGGCATATTTAGCGGGATTGTTGCACGACATGGGGAAGGCGACAAAGAAGTTCAATGATTACCTCGAGGATTCATACAACGGGAAAAATGTGATAAGAGGTTCTGTCAATCACACCTTCGCCGGGGTAATATATCTGCTGGATCTCTACCATGGAACAGCATCACCGGTGATGGAAAAGTTCACGGCAGAGATTATAAGTTATGCTATAGGAGCACATCATGGGTTGTTTGACTGCGTAGATTTAGAAGGAATATTATGGCATTTTGTATTTATTGCGGAAAAAAATTAGAGGAGGGGGAAATCTGTAATTGTCAGAGTGCGCAGGATAATCAGGCTGTACAGGGAGATCAGGAAGTACATAGCGCTCAAAATAGCAGTATGGGTGAAGCGCCACAACCGGCAGGCGGGCAGATGACTGGTCAGGCTCAGGAAGGAGTGAATCAAGCACAACAGATTAATTTGCAGCAATATCAGGATAGCTTCAATCAGGCAAAGCGAGTATCCGGTGCGTATCTAAAGAGATTATTGGGTGTCTTTATCGGTGTGTTAAGGAACCCAGTACAGTCTGGAAAAGAGTTTGTGGCAACTGGTGATGCAAAACTGGGAGTCGGATTTTGGGCAGTACAGGCAATCGTATCTGGTATATTTGCTTTGATTATCTGTAGCAAGGTAAATAGTATTGGGAAGGTGGCAACTTCAGCGCTTTCCCGGATGAAGGATGAAGAGGCCCAAAATATATTAAGTTATCCGAAAGCATTTCTGCTTACAATAATAGGTTCTCTGATTATATCCCTTGCTATTGCAATATTATTGTACCTGGGTGCAAAACTGTTTCAAGGAAAAACAACCTTTGGGCATGTCATTTGCATTGTGTCAGTTCGTTCGGTAGAAGTAAGTGTTTTGCTTGCCTTAAGTATTGTTGTCCTATGCTTGAATGTAGTATGGGGCTTTGTGATTTTTATATTATCCTGGTTGGTAGGGTTAGTGTTTATGATTCCGGTAATAGAGGCAGGGGTTGAGTTTAATACGGATAGATTGCCTTATATGGTAGCTATTGTAGCGATTTTGTCATTGGTGGTAATCTTTGCCTGGATGAAATTTAGTCTTCCTCTGTACGTTCCGAGTGAATTAAAGGAACAGGTTGAGGAAATGATGGAACAAATTAAGGGTTTAGGAACCCTCAGTAGTCTTTTTTAGGGAAATAGCAGGCTCTGAAAGGTATGGGAAACCCTTTCAACGAATAAATTTATGATTTCGGCGCAAAATACTGGATAAAGCATGCTTTTAAACGTCTTAAGGCAAAGGCGGAATTTCCGGATGTTGTCTTTCATTCTTTGCGTCATAGCTCAACAACCTACAAACTGGGTCTGACACAAGGAAATATTAAAGATGTGCAAGGTGACACAGGACATGCCACTGCTCAGATGGTAACGGAAGTGTATTCACACATCATGGATGAGCGGCGTAAAGAAAATGCGACAAAGTTTGATGAAGCGTTTTATAAACAGCCGGATCTCCGTAATGTGGTACAAAATCAGCAAGCGGATGAAGACTTTGATGTGGCTAAGTTATTGAAAGCAGTACAGGAGTCGCCAGAGTTGAAAGATGCGTTGAAGAAATTACTAAATGAGTAAAAAAGAGCGTCAAAAGAGCTTGAAAACTAAACGTAATAAAAACCCAATATTAGCAAATCGCCATTTTTTATTAGCAAGCGAACTGGAAAATAACATTTCCCTATTAGCAGAAATAAGATGAAGCGAGTATAAAAAGAAACCGTTGGTACTTGACATAAAGGTGTCAGAACCAACGGTTTTTAGCGTTCCCGAGAGGATTCGAACCTCCGACCTACCGCTTAGGAGGCGGTCGCTCTATCCAGCTGAGCTACGAGAACAGAAGACCCCAAAAGGAAATGTTATACATATCCTTAGGAGGGGTGTGTTATATCCATTTAACTATGGGAGCATATGCCTTCCAGGGGACTAAACATTTTTCCCCTGGAGAGGTGTTCATATCCATATTACAAACTTACAGATATTTTTTTCATCTCGTCTACCTTGTCCAGTGCCTCCCAAGGCAGATCCAGGTCGCTGCGGCCAAAGTGTCCGTAGGCGGCGGTCTGCTTATAGATGGGCCGGCGCAGATTTAACATCTGGATAATGCCGGCCGGGCGCAGGTCAAAGTTTTCTTTGATGATATCTACCAGTTTTTCTTCCGGCAGTCTGCCGGTGCCAAAGGTGTCAATGCGGACCGATGTGGGCTCTGCCACGCCGATGGCATAGGACAGCTGGATCTCGGCTCTGTCGCAGAGGCCGGCGGCGACAATGTTCTTGGCCACATAGCGTGCGGCGTAGGCCGCAGAGCGATCCACCTTTGTGGGGTCTTTCCCGGAGAAAGCGCCGCCGCCGTGGCGGGCCCATCCTCCGTATGTATCTACAATGATCTTCCGGCCGGTCAGCCCGCTGTCGCCATTGGGGCCGCCGATGACGAATCGGCCGGTGGGATTGATGTAAATTTTGGTGTCATCGTCCAGAAGCTCTTTCGGGACTACGGTGTCGATGACATAGGTTTGAATATCTTTCTGAATCTGTTCCCATTCCACGACCTCGCTGTGCTGAGTGGAGACCACCACGGCGTCCAGCCGGAGAGGCCTGCCCCCGCTGTCGTACTCCACAGAGACCTGGGCTTTCCCGTCCGGTCGAAGGTAGGCGAGAGTGCCGTCCTTGCGGACTTTGGACAGCTGCCTGGTCAGCTTGTGGGCCAGATGAATGGGGTATGGCATAAAATCTTCTGTCTCGTTGGTGGCATAGCCGAACATCATGCCCTGATCTCCGGCGCCGATGGCGTCGATCTGTGAATCCGTCAACTTGGCTTCCAGGGCCTTGTCCACACCCATGGCGATGTCGGAAGACTGTTTGTCCAGAGCGACCATAACCCCGCAGAGATTTCCGTCAAAGCCTTTTTCTGTTGCGTCATATCCAATGTCGCAGATCTTATCACGCACAATTTTCTGGATATCTACCTGTGCATTGGATGAAACTTCTCCCATCACCAGGACAAGACCGGTGGTGATAGCAGTTTCGCAGGCCACACGGCTCATGGGATCCTGTGCGAGCATGGCATCCAGTATGGAATCTGATATCTGGTCGCAGATCTTATCCGGATGTCCTTCTGTAACGGACTCAGATGTAAAAAGTTTCTTACCCAAAATAAATTCCTCCTATCCCGTTTTCTAAATGCATCTTCTTAAGCATAAACAGCAATACTATTTTACTATATGGCATGAAAACAGTCAAGAATGAAAAATAAGAAATAGACGAAATCGACAAAATGTGATAATATATATGTATGCAGGGAAATGAGGGGATGATATCCATGGAAAACGAACGGACTAAAAAAAAGATACTGATTGTGGAAAATGATATGTCCACAGCCCGGATGGAAGAAAAGTGTCTGGCGATTGACTTTGACGCGACAATAGAGACCGATGGAGCAAAGGGGGAGAAAAAGGCACTGAGCGGAGACTTTGACATGCTGATACTGGCTGTGGATCTGCCGGGGCGGGACGGATTTCAGATTTGTGAGAAATTTCGGAAAGAATATCTGCAGCCGGTGATTTTTGTCTCGGGCAGAACGGAGGAGATTGATGTGGTACACGGTCTGAGGGTGGGGGCGGACGACTACGTGACGAAGCCCTTCGATTCCCTTGTACTGGAGGCCAGGGTTAAGGCCCATATGGACCGGTATGATGCGCTGACAGCGCAGAGACCGGCTGGGGATGTGATAGAGGTGGGGGATCTGAAGATTTACAAAAACACCCACCGGGTCTTTGTCCGGGGGCAGGAGGTGAAACTTACAGATAAGGAAATTAAGCTGCTGTGTTTTCTTGCCAAAGCTCCGGACATCACATTTTCCGCACAGGAATTGCTTAAGGAATTATGGGGTTTGTCTGTCAAGGAAGACAGTAATACTGTAAGGATGACTATAGTAAACATCAGGAGTAAGATCGAAGAAAAATTTCCCGATTTGCAGATTATTATAACGGATCGTAGTCATGGGTATTTTTTGCGGGACAAGAGAAAATAATTCCAGCGGATACCCCGCATATTATAACAGAATAAGAGCATAATAAAACAGCGAATCGCAGGTGAGGCGGCTCGCTGTTTTTTAGCGGAAATGGGGAGGTGTACAGATGAAAAAGAGATATTTATTCCTGGCAGCTGCCACTGTACTCCTGTTTTTAATCTTCCGCTTTTTTCTTCCTCTGGTGCTCCCCTTTGTACTGGCTTATTTTTTTGCCAAAATGGTGTCTCCGGTGATCCGGTTTCTGACGGATAAGCTGCATTGGAAACAGAAGGTGTGTGCCGTGCTGGTGGTGGTGACCGTGGTGCTGGCGGTGGGCGGTTTCCTTTTTTATGTGATCAGTGTCGCTCTCGGCCAGGCGGTTCAGCTTCTGCAGAAAATGCCTGTCTACGGCCAGATGCTGGGAGAGACGGTGGAGGATCTCTGCTGCCGGTGTGACCGGGTGCTGAAGCTGGATGTGGGAACCAGTTATCAGTATGTCGAGGTTCAGACAGAGAATATGTATGGAAAGATCGGCAGTGACATCCTCCCTGCGATATCTTCCTATGCCTTCAGCGTGCTGCGTTTTCTGGCGAAATTCGGGGGAGGGGTTTTTATTTTTTTC
The DNA here is from genome assembly GCA_964484225.1 of uncultured Eubacterium sp. Taxonomy (GTDB): domain Bacteria; phylum Bacillota; class Clostridia; order Lachnospirales; family Lachnospiraceae; genus Eubacterium_F. The sequence continues at coordinate 35,685 of CAZAEM010000022.1, read as the reverse complement.
CTCTCCACGCTTCTGATCCTGATGGATGAGGCATTTCCACGGGTACACAAAAAACTCCGGCCTGTTATGAAGAAGTTAAAGACGGCGGGCTTTGCCTACATCAAGGCCCAGGGGATTCTCATGTTCATCATCGCGGCGGTGACTTCGGCGGGGCTGATGATCGTGGGAAATGATTATGCAGTCCTTCTCGGTATCGGGATAGCCGTATTTGACGCTTTTCCCATTGTGGGCAGCGGCATCATCCTGGTGCCCTGGGCGCTCTTTCGGATTTTCGCGGGGGATTATTTTGAGGCGGCGGTGCTTTTGACTGTCTTTGTGGCGGCTGCTTTTTTGCGGGAGATACTGGAGCCGAAGCTGTTTGGAAAAGAGATCGGTATGAAACCGCTGTTTGTGTTGATCGCAGTGTATGTGGGGGTAGAGCTGTTTCAACTGGGCGGGGTGATATTGGGCCCCATCGCATTGGCTATACTGAAAGCGGTGAATGATACACTGGCGGAGAGGGGTATGGAGTGAGTTCAACGGCTGATCCAGCGGCTCATGCCGGAGCCGTGGTTGCCGAAGGGGCGTTTGTGGAATCCAAGTTTCTTATAGAATGCCTCTTTGTTCATGGCGGACATGAGGTTTACCATGATGGTCTCTCCGGTCTCCACCTGATCTTCCAGCCAGGACAGCACGTTCTCGATGATGAGCCTTCCCAGCCCCTGGGACTGGCAGGAGGGACGGACGATCACATCGCAGATAAAATATACGTATCCTCCGTCTCCCACGACCCGTGCCATACCCACAGGCTTCCCGTCCTTTACGGCGATCAGGGTGTAGAGAGAATTGGCCAGTGCAATCTTCGCCCGGCGGGGCTGGATGCGGATGAAATCCACGCTGGCACGCAGATCGTTGTAATCTTCGATGGAAATTTCATGGGAGAAAGTGATGTCGTTCAAATTCATCTGCAGCCGGACCTTCCTTTATACAAACTGGTTTGTTGTCTCGTCATACTGGTAATCCACAGAGGACAGAGTGGAGCGGAGTTCTGCCTCGTTGATCTCATATGTATGACAGAACTCTTCCAATGTGGCAAAATGATCACGCAATTTTGTATTTACATAACTTACTAAAATAATCGGATCATGCGGTATGTCCAATTTGAAAACACCTCCCTGAGAAATATATAAACATTTTACATAAAAAGCAGCTTTCTTGTCAAGGTTATATATAGGAATACAGTTCGGGAGGTTCACAATGGCTGAAAATTCAGATTTCTCAAAGGATTTTAATAAAAATAAACAATATATCGACGAACTTCTGCAGGTGGACAAAAGTTTCGATCTATTGTACCGGGTGGTGATGATCGGTGGCAAACTGGCTTGTTTTTACTTTATTGATGGCTTCTGTAAAGATGAAGTTATGGAGAAGATACTAGAGTTTTTCTATGGCATAACACCGGAGGATATGCCGGAGACGGCCCATGATTTCCTGAAGGAGCAGATCCCCTACGGGGAGATCGACCTGGTGCGGACGGAGAATGATTTTCTGCAGAGGGTCATGTCCGGCGTGCCCATTTTGATGGTAGACGGTTATTCGGAATTTCTCGCCCTGGACTTTCGCACCTATCCGGCCCGCAGTGTGGATCAGCCGGAGAAGGACAAGGTCATGCGGGGTTCCAGGGACGGTTTCGTGGAAACTCTTGTGTACAATACCGCCTTGGTCCGGAGGCGGATACGCTCCACGGATCTGGTGATGGAGATGCACACGGTGGGGAAGAGTTCCCGGACGGATGTGGTGATCTCCTACATGGGAAACCGGGTGGAACCAAATATGCTCCGGGATATACGGGACAGGATTGACAGTATCCAGATCGACGCGCTGACCATGAACCAGCAGAGCCTGGCGGAGTGTCTGTATCAGCACAAGTGGTTCAATCCCTTCCCCAAATTCAAGTTCACGGAGAGGCCGGACACGACGGCGGCCAGCATCCTGGAGGGCAGTATCGCTATCTTTGTGGATAATTCACCCTCGGCCATGATCGTTCCCACGTCGGTGTTCGACATTGTGGAGGATGCGGATGATTATTACTTTCCGCCCATCACGGGTACCTATCTGCGGCTGTCGAGGATGATCATCAATGTGCTGGCGGTGCTGCTGACGCCCCTGTTCCTTCTCCTGATCATGAATCCGGACTGGATACCGGAGTGCCTGGCGTTTATTCAGATCAAGGATCCCATAAATGTGCCGATCCTGCTGCAGCTTCTGATACTGGAGTTTGCCATCGACGGACTCCGCCTGGCCAGCCTCAACACTCCCAACATGCTCAGCACGCCCCTCAGCGTGGTGGCAGGTATCGTCCTGGGAGATTACACCGTCAGCTCGGGCTGGTTTAATTCGGAGATCATGCTCTACATGGCGTTTGTGGCGGTGGCGAATTACACCCAGGTCAGTTTTGAGCTGGGCTATGCCCTGAAATTTATGCGCATCATGCTGATCTGTCTGACGGCGGCGTTCAACGTATGGGGCTTCCTGGGGGGCCTGCTGCTGACGATCATTTTCGTTGTCACCAACCGCACCATCAGCGGAAAGAGTTATATCTATCCCATCATCCCGTTTAACCGCAAACAGTTCCTGCGGCGGTTTTGCCGGGTGAGCCTGCCGCGGTCGGAGAAATGATGAAGCCCGGGTGCCATCCTGTCTTGACAAACCTCACTATTTTCCATAAAATAGAAAGAAGTCATGAACGGATACAGGAGGATTGCATAAATGGAGAAAAAACCATATTATCTGACGACGGCCATTGCCTACACTTCCGGCAAACCCCATATAGGAAACACCTATGAGATCGTGCTGGCGGACGCCATCGCGCGGTACAAGCGTTTTCAGGGCTTTGATGTGCGGTTTCAGACGGGGACGGACGAGCACGGGCAGAAGATCGAATTGAAAGCGGAGGAAACCGGCACGACCCCCCGGCAGTTTGTGGACCGGGTGTCCGGTGAGATCAAGAGAATCTGGGATCTTATGAATACGTCCTACGACAAATTTATCCGGACCACGGACGCAGACCATGAGGCCCAGGTGGCGAAAATATTTAAAAAACTGTATGAACAGGGAGATATCTACAAGGGATTTTACGAGGGTATGTACTGTACGCCCTGTGAGTCCTTTTTCACGCCCTCCCAGCTGGTGGACGGCAAGTGCCCGGACTGCGGAAGGGAATGCCAGCCGGCGAAGGAGGACGCCTATTTTCTGAAACTCAGCAAGTATCAGGATCGTCTGATCCGGCACATCGAGGAGCACCCGGAGTTTATCCAGCCGGAGTCCAGGAAGAATGAGATGGTGAACAATTTTCTGAAACCGGGCCTGCAGGATCTGTGTGTCTCCCGCACCAGTTTCACATGGGGGATCCCCGTGGATTTTGACCCGGGGCATATCGTGTATGTGTGGATCGACGCTCTGAGCAACTATATCACCGGCCTGGGATACGATGTGGAAGGGGACAGCGGCGCGTTGTATGAAAAATACTGGCCGGCGGATCTGCATCTGATCGGCAAGGATATCCTGCGTTTCCACACAATATACTGGCCCATCATGCTGATGGCGCTGGACGTTCCGCTGCCGAAGCAGGTATTCGGACACCCGTGGCTTCTACAGGGGGACGGAAAGATGAGCAAATCCAAGGGAAATGTGCTGTACGCCGATGAGCTGGTGGAGTTTTTCGGCGTGGACGCCGTGCGGTATTTTGTGCTTCACGAGATGCCCTTTGAGAGCGACGGCGTCATATCCTGGGAGCTGATGGTGGAGCGTCTGAACTCCGACCTGGCCAACACCCTGGGGAATCTGGTAAACCGCACGATCTCCATGAGCAACAAGTACTTTGGCGGGGTGGTAGAAGACCGGGGAGTCCGGGATGCCGTGGATTCGGATCTGGCGGCAGTGGCAGAGGCCGCCCCCGGGAAGGTGACGGCGAAGATGGACGAGCTGCGGGTGGCCGACGCCATCACCGAGATATTTACCCTGTTTAAGAGATGTAACAAATATATAGATGAGACGGAACCCTGGGTGCTGGCGAAGGATGAGTCAAAGAAAGACAGGCTGGCCACCGTTTTGTACAATCTGATGGAGGGGATACGGATCGGCGCAAATCTTCTCTATCCCTTCATGCCGGAGACGGCGGAGAAAATCCTGGAGCAGACAGGAGCGAAGAGATGTGATCTGGGAGATCTGGGGACATTCGGCGATTACCCCTCCGGCACGAGAGTGGCGGAGAAACCGGAGATCCTCTTTGCCCGTCTGGATGTGGAGGAAGTGCTGAAGGAAGTGGAGGCAAAGCATCAGGAGGAAGAGACAGATCCCGCAGAGGAGACAGGGCCGGTGATCGATATAGAGGCCAAGCCGGAGATCACATTTGACGACTTTATGAAGATGCAGTTCCAGGTGGGGGAGATCATCGCCTGCGAGGAAGTGAAAAAATCCAGGAAACTTCTCTGCAGCCAGGTTCGTGTGGGAAGCGAAGTGAAGCAGATTCTGTCCGGCATCAAGGCGCAGTACAGGCCCGAGGACATGGTGGGGAAGAAAGTGATGGTGCTGGTGAACTTAAAGCCTGCCAAGATGGCAGGGCTCGTCTCCGAGGGAATGCTTCTGTGCGCAGAGGGAGAGGACGGAGAGCTGGCACTGATGACGCCGGACAGGGATATGCCGCCGGGAGCGGAGATCTCTTAGGCCGCGGGGTATCTGACTTGGGAGGACGGAATAAAAATGAACGAGGAATTGATTTTTGATACCCACTGCCACTACGATGACCACCGGTTTGATGAGGACCGGGAGGAACTGCTCTGCTCCCTGAGAGAGCGGGGTGTGGGGACGGTGGTGAATGTGGCGGCGGACATGGAGGGATGCCGGGCCACGCTGGAGCTTACGGAGAAATACGATTTTGTTTACGGCGCTCTGGGTGTCCATCCCAGCGAGGTGGAGCCCCTGACGGAGTCGGACATGGCGTGGATACTGGAGCACGCCGGCCGGGAGAAGATCCTGGCCATCGGGGAGATCGGGCTGGACTTTCACTGGCCGGAGCCGGAACCGGAGATCCAGAAAAAATGGTTTGAAAGGCAGATCGCCCTGGCCTTCGAGGCAGAGCTTCCCATCATCGTCCACAGCAGGGATGCGGCGGAGCCCACGATGCAGATCATACGGGAAACGAAAGCCTATGATCTGGGCGGCGTGATCCACTGCTATTCCTACTCGCCGGAGATGGCGGCGGAGTATGTGGACATGGGTTTCTATATCGGCGTGGGCGGCGTGGTGACATTTAAAAACGGGAAAAAGCTGAAACGCACCGTGGAGACCATTCCCCTCTCCCGCATCGTGGTGGAGACGGACTGTCCCTATCTGTCGCCGGAGCCAAACCGGGGCAGCAGAAACGACTCCTCCCGGCTGCGGTATGTGGTGGAGGAGATCGCCGCGCTGAAAGATATGCCGGTGGAGGAAGTGATAAGGGTCACCACGGAAAATGCGAGGAAGATGTATGGCACATGCTAAACTTGGCAATCCCCGGGAGACGATACAGGTTCTCCAAAAACATAATTTTCAGTTTCGAAAAAAGTTCGGGCAGAACTTTCTGATCGATCCCCGTGTGCTTGAGAAGATTGTGGATGCGGCGCAGGTGACAGAGGAGGATTTCGTCCTGGAGATCGGTCCCGGCATCGGCACCATGACCCAGTATCTGTGTGAGCGCGCCGGGCGGGTCCTGGCGGTGGAGATTGACAAAAATCTCATCCCCATCCTGGAGGAGACGCTGGCGGATTATGAAAATGTTGAGATTCTCCAGGGGGATATTCTGAAACAGGACATCCGGTACATAGCGGAGAAATACAACGGAGGAAAGCCCATCAAGGTGGTGGCCAACCTCCCCTACTATATCACCACCCCTATTGTCATGGAGCTGTTTGAGAGCCGGGCGCCGCTGGCCAACGTGACGGTGATGGTCCAGAAAGAGGTGGCGGAGCGGATGCGGGCGGAGCCGGGCAGCAGGGAGTGCGGAGCTATATCCCTGGCGGTGCAGTATTACGCCGTCCCCTATCTGGCGGCCAATGTCCCGCCCAACTGTTTCATGCCCCGCCCCAGAGTGGGGTCTGCCGTGATCCGGCTGGACTGCCGGGAGCAGCCGCCGGTGAAAGTGCGGGATGAGAGACTTATGTTCCGGCTGATACGGGCCTCGTTCAGTCAGAGGCGGAAGACATTGCAAAACGGCATTGCCAACAGCCCGGAGCTGAATTTTTCCAAGGAGGAGGCGGGACGGGCCATAGAGCGTGCGGGGCTGCCGCCTGGTGTCCGGGGGGAGAAGCTGGGACTGCCGGAGTTTGCCGCCCTGGCAGATGAACTGTGTGGTAAGGATTAAAGAAAGAGAGGATATATGGATGAGTGAAGAGACAATGCAGGATTATGAGGAGCAGATCAATGCGTCCTTTCGGACATTCAAAGAGGGTGACCGGGTGACAGGGACTGTAGTCAGCGTGGAGGAGGAAGAGATCCTTCTGGATCTGCAGTCCTTTTCTCAGGGGGTGATCCCCGGCTCGGAGTACAGTGACGATCCGGATTTTCACGCCATGGATGAGATCCGCACCGGCCAGGAGCTGACGGCGGTGGTGCTGGACAGCGATGACGGGAAGGGGCGGGTGCTCCTGTCCCTGAAGGAGGCAAAGGAGACGGAGGCCTGGCAGAAGGTCGTGGAGGCCATGGAGGAGAGGAAGGTGTTCACGGTCAAGGTGCTCACCAGTGTCAATGCCGGCGTAGTGGCCTTCGTGGAGGGACTGCGGGGTTTCATCCCGGCGTCCCAGCTCGCCCTGAACTATGTGGAGGATGTGAATGATTTTGTGGGAGAGACCCTGGATGTGGTGGTCATAACCGCTGACCCGGAGAGGGACAAACTGGTGCTGTCCGCCAAGGAAGTGGCGAAAGAGCGTGCGGCAAAAGATCAGGAGAAAAAACTGAATGCCCTGCAGAAGGGCTTTATCACCGAGGGAGAGATCGAGAGGATCGAGCCCTACGGCGTGTTTGTCAACATCGGGGACGGCCTCACCGGCCTGGTCCACATCTCCCAGATCTGTAATAAATTCCTGAAGTCCCCCAATGAGGTGGTAAAGATGGGACAGAGGGTGAAGGTGAAAGTCCTGGAGGTGAACGAGGGCAAAATCCGTCTCAGCATGAAGGAGGCGGAGGACATCGCTCCGGAGGTGGAGCAGGCGGAAGACGCCGCCGTGGAATACCACGACGGGGAGGCCACCACGTCTCTGGCCGGCCTTCTGGCGGGGATCCATATCGAGGAGTAGACCGGCCGGCAGACCGGTCCCCCTCTCTCTTACAGGTACTCGATTGTCTTGTCGGTTTTTTCCGTTTTGATCACGATGTACGGATAGCTTGGCTTCTGGGATACCACGTCCTCCTCGTCCGGGCCGCAGAGGCTGGTTTCGAAGCACAGGCTGTCCCCCCGCTCGTACAATCCCTGTACCTGGATACTGAATCCGCCGGACTCCTGTTCGCCGTATCCCACGGCGAGATAGCAGTATACCCCGTCATCGTAGGACATTTGAAATGCGTTGATCTTTTTTGTCTCAATTTCTTTCAGAAAATCCTCGGGGCAGTCCTCTGTGGTCACCACTGTGTAATCCCAGTCCCGGCCGCGTTCTCCGCCTTTTTCCACCTTTTCGCATCCGCCGAGGGGGAGCAGGAGGAGAAGGGCCAGACAGGCAACAGCAAATTTTTTCATCCCTTGACCTGCACTCTTTTTTTTATATTTATGAGAGGATGCGCCGGGTTATGCGCGCAGGCACGACGAATCGGTGTATCTGTCCAAATCGGCTGTGAATAGTATCAATTTTTTGTGGAAATTGCACAAAAAAAGATTGTATTTTCCGAGAAAAAGTATTATAATAGCCATGTTATATAAAGGAGGCGTGGCTAGTGATTCAGTTGATATCCCGCATAAAAACGGTAATGGTAATATTGGTCTGGGATTTGATCGTGGCCGCCATGCTGCTCTTTTTACTTCCTTTTGCGCTGAATGGTATAGATAAGACGTGGGTGAAAACCCTGATATATATTGCAGCCATATGTTTTCTCCTTCTGGTGCTGGTGATCAAGTATAACCTTATGTACAGACAGTACGGACGGGATGATGTGACCAAGGGGAAAAACAAGAAAGAGTTTGAGCGGATCGCAAAGGAACTGCTGCGCAGAAGAGAGGGGAGTTACGTCCTGGTGTATGCCAATATTGACCGGTTCAAGCTGATCAATGAGGTGTACGGCGAGGCCGTGGGTGACAGTATTCTCCGCGAGATCCATAATACCATCGACAGGGATCTGGGCTGGGATGAGGTGTCCGGGAGGATCATGGCGGACAACTTTGGTATATTGATGCGCTATCACTCTATCCCCAAACTGGAGCAGCGTCTGGACAGGCTCAGCAAAAAGCTGGCTGAGCTGGCAGATCAAAACGGGAAAAAATACGGGCTTATTTTATATTTTGGCGTGTACATGGTGCAGGACGACGATTTGGATGTAAATGCCATGCTGGAGCACGCCAACCTGGCCAGGAAGAAGATTTCTCCCACACATATCGTGCCCATGGGCATCTACGATGAGAAGGACAAGGAAAAACTCAGCCGGGAGAAGTCCCTGGAGATGAAAATGCACCAGGCTCTGGCCGCGGGAGATTTCATCCCCTATCTGCAGCCCAAGTTCGAGCTGAGGGGGGAGACCGTGGCGGGAGCGGAGGCGCTGGTGCGCTGGATCGACCCGGAGGAGGGCATGATCTTCCCGGGAGAGTTTATCCCGCTGTTTGAGCGGAACGGTTTCGTGGTGGAGATCGATCTGTACATGTTTGAGGAGGTCTGCAAGATGGTACAGGCCTGGCACAGAGAGGGAAGGAAGATTATCCCTGTCTCCGTCAACCTGTCCCGGAGACATTTTGAGATCCCGAACTTCTTTCGGTCCTACGAAAATATACTGCAGAAATATGATATTCCGCCGAAATCAATTGAGGTCGAGCTGACGGAATCGCTGTTTTACAATGATATGGATATGCTGAATTCTCTGGTGGCGCAGATCCACAGGGCGGGGCTGTCCTGCTCTATTGATGATTTCGGAAGTGGGTATTCGTCTCTGAATATGCTGAAGGAGGTCGAAGTGGACGCCCTGAAGCTGGACCGCGTATTCTTTGAGAGCGGCGAGGATGACCAGCGTGGCAAGGACGTCATCCAGAGCGTGCTCCGATTGGCACAGGCATTGAATCTGCACACGATATCCGAGGGCGTGGAAGAACGCGGGCAGGTTGAATTTCTCAAGGAAATGAACTGCGATATGATTCAGGGATATGTGTTTGCCAAACCAATGCCTGTATCGGAATTTGAAAGAATGACCTTTGGTGCATAGCGCCGGTGTTTATCAGAGATACAGGCGTTTGTGGTTGCGGTATCGGTTGCGCCGGTACATTATCTCATGGAAAAGTACTACCTCGATCATATCCCGGAGTGAGTTGTCTTCCCGGGAGTTGTCGGGGTATTTTTCTTTGAAATCTTTCATAATTCCGGCGGCCATGATCTGAAGCGCCGTCTTGTCGGGAAATACATCAAACATGAGACTGCCCTCGTATTCCATTTTGTCACATTCCTCTTCCACAAATCCGCAGATCTGTTTCGTGATCCTGGGGTATAAGTACTTCAAATAGGCATTATCTTCCTCCAGCTCCCACAGCTTAGCGCTCCCCAGTGCAGGCGGGAGAGTAGGTACAGCCGGATGGTCAAAGAAAAAGAGGAAGTCCGGGTTTTCGTTGTGTTCCATAGAGAACTCCTTATCGCTTTATTACACAATATATGTAATTGTGTAAATTGTGTGTCGGTATTGCACTTTTGGGGGAAAACTGTTACTATTATGATGCCAGGGTCAAAAGGTCAGCATTGCTCGTGCTTGCACGAAAGCAATGCCTGACCTTATTGACCCGCCAAACATGAGTAAGGAGCAATTTACGAAGTAAATTAGCGGATTACGAATGTTTGCCGTATTGCGAAAATTGCGAAGCAATGGAGCAATACGGGGGCATCAGCCAGGGTCAAAAGGTCAGATGGTTTGCACCGAAAAAATTTGGTGAGGTTATGCGTATGGTAAAGTATATTTATAAATCAGTGCTGTTGGTATTGGTTTTTTTGGGAGCACTCTTTTTCTTTGGAAGAAAAATGGAGACGGATATCAGTGATTCGGGAACCGAGGTAGAGATGCGGGAAGAATCCTTTCCCTATATAAAAATAGAGACACAGGGGCAGACGGTCAGCTGGCTGTACGGCTACAGCGCTTTTATGGACGATAATGTGGTGCGGGAGTCTATGATCCCCCTCGCCCAGGACAAGAAGATCAGCCTGTTGTTTGAAAAATCCGACACCCGGCTGATCAAGCTGAAATACGATATTGTGGACAAGGAGTCCGGGGAGATATATGACACGGAGACCATCAATGCCATTTCTCCGGAGCAGACGCAGCTGGATATTGTTTTCGACTACAATTTCAAGACCAGCACAGAGTATATCCTGGATATAGAGGGAATTTCCAACGAGGGACGGGAGATTCACTATTACACCAGGATCAAATATTATCTGGACGAATCAAATCTCACGAAAAAGATGGCCTTTATCAAAAAGATACACGAAGATACCTTTGATAAGAACAGGACGGAGGAGCTGGAGCAGTATCTGGAACCCAGTGCCGGCAACCGCAACACCTCCCTGGCCAAAGTGGACATCACCTCAAGCTCTGATCTGGTGACTTTCTGCAGCATGTCGCCGAAGGTCATCTCGGAGGAGATGGTGACAGTGAAGGAATACAACATGGAGACAGCCTGTGTCCAGTACAATTATTTTGTAGAGGCGGAGACGGATTCCGGGAAAGAGACCTATCATGTGAAAGAGTTTTACCGTGTGCGCTATGCCAGCGGGCATAATTATCTTTTAAATTTTGAGAGGCGGATGGAGGCATTGTTTGACCCTTCCCTGGCCAGTATTCAGAGCAGCCAGTTAAAGCTGGGGATTACGAATGACAGCGAGAGCAAAATGCTGACGAGCAGTGATGAAAAGAACCTGTTTTTTGTCAGAGGGGGGACGCTGTACCGGTATGATATGGAAAAAAATCAGGTGATCACGGTGTTCTCCGCTTTCAGCAGCAACGCCTCCTATGAGCGGAGAATGTACGATGAAATGGGGATACGGCTTTTGGAGGTGGATAAGGATGACACGCTGTATTTCTGCGCCTACGGCTATTTTCCCAGGGGGCAGTATGAGGGGGATGTGGCTTTGGTGCTGTACGAGTATTCCAAAGAGGGGAAACTGCGGGAGATGGTGTGTATGCCCATCCGCAGCACTTACCAGCAGCTGCGGGAGGATTTTGAGGATTATGGCTATGTGAGCTCCCGCGGAATCTACTACTTTACAGTTGGCAATACAGTGTACGCCTACAATATGTCTGGGAAACGGCTGGAACGGCTGGCGGAGAATATCCGGGAGGACACGTTTATGACCATGGAGAGTGCCAACTGTTACGTCTGGTCCTCCTCTCTCTCCAAAGGGTATGGGGAGAGCATCACAATATATAACATGGAGACGGATGAGAGACAGATGCTCTACAGCCCGGACAGGAACACGTCCATCCGGCTGCTCGGTGTCATTGAGGACAATGTGGTCTATGGTTATGTGAGGAAAAAAGATATTACGAAGGCGAAGGACGGCACACAGGTTGTGCCCTGCTACGCTCTCTATATCGCAGACACACAGGGGAAGGTGCTGAAGGAATACAGTCAGGAGGGTGTGTATGTACAAAGTGTCAAAGCCAACGGAAATGTGGTGAACATGAAACTTTGTCGAAAACAGGGGAAAAACCAGTATGTGGAAACAGGGGAGGACAGCATACTGAACCAATCGGAGGATAAAAAAGAGAAGTTCGGCTACAGTTCCCGGGTGACCAATAAGACGCTGACGGAGTGGTATATCCGTTTTCCGTCTTCCTTTCAGATGACGAAAGAACCGGAACAGGCGGCCGGACCAGACCGATTCACCACCAGTGGGCGCACGGTACGCCTGGAACCGCCGAACGTGGCGAAGTATTATATCTATGCCCTGGGGCAGATCACGGCATCCTTCGAGAGCGTGGGCAGGGCGATTCGGGAGGCGGACAGCCAGATGGGTGTGGTGATCTCCAGCAGCCACCAGGTGGTCTGGGAGCGAAGCGGAAGTTTCCTGCAGAATAGTATCGGAGGCATGGATCCGGTGAAGGCAAAAGGGAAGGTGACCAACCTGGATGCCTGTGTCTACATGGTATTAAAGCAAAACCATCTGGATGTGACGGCGGAAGAGCTGGCAGAGGAGAAGAAATCTGTGTATGATCTCATGGCGGAGTATATGGACAAGCCCATGAATCTGAAGGGCTGTACCCTGGAGGAGGTTTTGTATTTCGTCAGCGGCAACAAGCCGGTGATCGCCATGGTGAGTGATGACAAGGCGGTGGTGATCACCGGTTACGATGCACGCAAACTGTATCTGAATGATCCGGATACCGGGCGCAGACTTTCCGCGAGCCGTTCGCAGTACGAAAAGATTTTTGAGAAGGCCGGCAATCGGTATGTGAGTTATATGGAGAAATAACGGAATGTTATCAGGGGGAGAACAATGGAGGAGAAACTGATTGCTGCGGCACTGGCAGCAAGGGAAAATGCCTACGCGCCTTACTCCGGTTTTTTTGTGGGCGCGGCGCTGGAGTGCGAAGACGGCAGCGTGTACACGGGCTGCAATATTGAGAATGCTGCCTACACTCCCGGCAACTGCGCAGAGAGGACTGCATTTTTCAAGGCTGTCAGCGAGGGGCATAGAAAATTTATGCGGATTGCCATTGTGGGCGGCCGGAAGGGTGAGTCGGTCATGCCCGCCCCCTGCGGTGTCTGCCTGCAGGTCATGGCAGAGTTTTGTGATCCCGATGGATTTGAGGTGTGGATGGCAAAAAACGAGAAGGTGTATAAGAAGAAAAAACTGAGGGAACTGCTCCCCTGCGGCTTTTCACTGTAAAAGAGGAGAGAGAGAATGGAATTACCGGCAGCATTTTGCGAGGAGATGAGAAGAATTCTGGGAGATGAGTACCCGGCGTATATCCGATCCATGGAACGGGAGCGCCGGTATGGACTCAGGGTGAACACGGGCAGGATCTCCGTGGAGGAATTTGAGAGGATCGCACCTTTTCCCGTCAAAAGGATTCCCTACATCGCCAACGGATTTTTCTATGAGGGGGATGTGCAGCCTGCAAAGCATCCCTATTATTTTGCCGGTTTATATTATCTGCAGGAGCCCAGCGCCATGACGCCAGCCTCCCGTCTGCCGGTGGAGGAGGGGGATGTGGTGCTGGATCTCTGTGCTGCGCCGGGGGGCAAGGCCACGGAACTGGCATCGAAGCTCCGGGGGACGGGTCTGCTCATCGCCAACGATATCAGCAGGAAGAGGGCCAGGGCTCTGCTGAAAAATATAGAATTGTGCGGGGTGGAGAACAGTTTTGTGGTGACAGAATACCCACAGAAGCTGCGGGAACATTTCGCCGGTTTTTTTGATAAGATCCTCATTGATGCGCCCTGCTCCGGCGAGGGTATGTTTCGCAAGTCCTCTTCCATGATCCGGGCCTGGCAGCAGAATGGGCCGGAATTCTATGCCGGACTGCAGGAGGAAATCCTCTCCCAGGCTTTGCCCATGCTGAAGCCGGGGGGGATGCTGCTGTACTCCACATGTACTTTTTCTCCGCTGGAGAATGAGGGGACGGTGGACAAGATCCTTGCCATGGACAGGGATATGGAATTGCTTTCCATAGAACCCTATGAGGGTTTTTCCGAGGGGAGACCGGAGTTGATCGGGAGCGGGGATGAGAGTCTCCGCCGCTGTGTGCGCATTTTCCCTCACAGGATGGAGGGGGAGGGACATTTTCTTGCCCTGTTCCAAAAAAGGGGGGAGAAAGGGACTGCACCAATGCGGGCGCAGACGGACGCCGTGGGAGATGCCGCAGGAGGCATATCGGGGAACGGCCTGGGAGGGGCGGAGAAAAAGCTCTGGCGGAAGTTTACGGACAGTTTGAACCGGGAATTTGAGGACGCCAGGCTGGAGAGCAGGAACGGAATGGTCTATTATATGCCGTCCGCACTTCCGCCTGTGCGGGGCCTAAGATTTCTCCGCAGCGGCCTGTTTCTCGGAGAAATGAAAAAGAACCGGTTTGAGCCCAGCCAGTCCCTGGCCATGGCGCTCCGAAAGGAGGACTTCCGGGAGGTGCTGGATCTGCCCCTGTCGGATGAGCGGGTACTCCGCTATCTGAAGGGGGAGACGCTGTCGCTGTCCCGGGCAGAGGCGGAGGGTGAAAACGGCTGGCGGCTGGTCTGTGTGGACGGGCATACCCTGGGGTGGGGGAAAAAGACGGGGGCGGTGCTGAAAAATAAATATCACAGTGGATGGCGGATGAGGTGAGGGAAAATCTTGTGACATAAAAAGAAAAGATTTGACAAAATAAGGCACATAATATACAATTGGGAAAAACGGAGAGGAGGTACGCAGACAGATGGAAGAAAGTCAGGGCACTTCAAAGCAGGGTCTGGCGATTGCTGCAATGGTGTGTGGTATCGTATCTATTGTTTTAACATGCATTGTCCCATACGTTTCATGGATTCTTGCGATCGTTTCTATTGTGTTTGCCGCAATCGCAAAAAAAGCCGGCAAGTCAGGTATGGCAACTGCAGGTCTTGTGTGTTCAATCATTGCATTGGCGGTATGGGTTGTGGTTATCATTTTGGTGGCCGCAGTTGGTGTGGGTATAGGCCTTTCGTAATCGGTGTATCTACTGCCAAAAACCAGTTTGGAGCAGACTGCAAAGCCGTTGCGCTTTGCGGTCTGTTTTTTTGTCGACAGGGGGACGGGTCAGATGTTCCAGGCCAGATGATCTGCCAATCGGATGTTTTGTGTTATTGACGAGGGGGAGAATGTGAAGTATAATGTAGAAGTAATCGTCGTGATGTATAATTTTATCCGAAGGAGGGATTTACAAGTGACATGCAAAAATTGTGGCGCAGAGAATGAGGATGACCAGAATTATTGTAAATCATGTGGGCAGCCTCTGCGTACAGACAGCGCAGACAAGAATGAACCAGGGTCTCCGCCTCAGTACCAACAACAGACTACATACACAAATCAGCCGCAAAGCGATAACGGGAATAATGGTTACGCTGTCGCTTCTATGGTGCTGGGTATCGTATCGATCGTGACCTGTTGTGTTCCAATCGTCGGGGTAGTTTGTGGAGTGGTGGCGGTGGTATTTTCCAGAAAGATGAACCGTGTGGGGCTTGTTAATTCCTACACCCGGGCAGGCTTTGTCTGTGGCCTGCTTGGAATAGGCTTGAGTGTTTTGGCTTTTGTATATTCGGTGATTGTTTCTGTGCTAAAGCTGAGTCTGCCAGCGATTTTTAACTAGGCTGGAGTTTTGCGAGTTGTAGTACTTCTACGAAGTACTACTAGCAATACATCAAAGATGTATTGCATCGAATGCAGCGTGGGGGGCTGTAAACAGTAACGTTTTGTAAAAAATAAGGGCTGCCGTTCCCTGTGTGCGGCAGTCCTTATTTAGTATGACGGGAAGTTTTATTTGGGGATTCCTTTCTCCGATAACGGGGCGGCGGATGGCTGCAATTTCCGGTATAGCCGATAGGCAAAGGAAGCGAGTACCAGAGTGTAGGCTAGGGAAATGGGGATGAAGGGATACCCTATGACCTGGAATAAAAACAGGTATCGGGTGAGAAAACTGAGGATGCTCAATAAAACAGCGGCAAGCAAAAACCGGATACTGTTTTCATATTGAACCGCCACATAGACAAATATGGTCAGGGAGATGGACACCACCAGCGACAGCAGACACTGATAGCCGTCCAGCAGTCGGTCAGTGGAGGCGATCTGCGATATCTTGGCGATGGCCTCTGTCTGGGATGGTATCTGATCTGCAGGAATATCAATGCGCTGCAGGTAACCCTCCACCCCAAATTTGTTTACCAAAAGAGCTAAAAGCAGGGTGGACAGATTTTCTGTCCCGCCGATCACAATACACTCCAATCCGCCCAGACCAATGCCGAGGGTCAGGGCATTTTCCTTGCCGGGACGGTTTTTCATGCAGTATTTCATCGCAATATAACATCCGATGACCGGCATGGTGCCGGACACCAGGGCCGAGTACAGTGCACCGTAAACCGGATGTACCGATTCCTGGATATAGGGGGTGATGCCCAGAGAGATAAAGACAAAATTGATCAGGGAGGCTCCCAAAAAAGAAAATAAAAGAGAAAACCCAACGCCAATGAAAAAGGAGGAGAGTTTTACATCCCTGTTTTTGTATTTAAAAAATCCGAGAAAAATCAGTGGCAGTAAGGTACACAGTGTAGTGACAGCGACCAGGGCCCGGACGGAATCAGCTGAAAAATATATCTCCATGACATCAAAACCTCCTATGTATTGCAATTCTTATTATACATAAAGCGGCCCGTATTGACAAGCGGGGAAATGTGAACGGGTAAAAATCAGTCCTTGTCAATCTTGCAGGCACATATTATAATGGAGGAAAAAAGGTAAGGAAGGCACTATGTAACTTGAAATAAGCGTAGAAGATTTATTAAACAAAAGGAAAATAGAATCAGAACGTATAGAGTTTAAGGCAGGATGGAATCCTGATGATATCTATCATAGTGTCTGTGCATTTGCAAACGATTACAATAGCGATGGTGGTGGATTCTTGTCATTATAGCAAGAACTGGCCAGCAGCGGCCTTACAAATCTCCGGAATATATTACGAGTAAAAAAGACAAGAAATACAGCTATTATATTCGCTATCTTACAAGCTCTGTGAAAGCAAACTCTGAGCAGGAACGAGAATTGATTAATATGGCTGATCAGACTCCTTTTGATTGCAGGGCAAATCATAAAGCTGCTTTTGAGGATATTTCCCCAGTCCTTTTGGAGGATCACTTGCGTAAAACAGGCAGTAAACTTGCAAAGCAGGTTAGAGAACGTGGCGTGGAAGCAATATTGGAAGATATGCAGTTGTTAGTAGGGCCACCAGAGTTTAGATATATTCAAAACGTGGCGATAATGATGTTCTGTGAACATCCAGATAAGTTTTTTCGGTATACCTATGTGCAGATGACATCATTTCCGGAAGGAAGTGTAAAGAATCCAAGTGTTAGTGAGGATTTTCCTAATATTACAGGTTCGGTACCACAGATGATTCAGTCAACGATGGAACGTTTTCGTAATTTAATTATACGGGAAAAAGTAATTAAGGTTTCAAATCAGATGGAAGCTCTTAGAATTATGAATTATCCGTATCAGGCAATTGAAGAGGCTGTTGTCAACGCATTTTATCACAGGGATTATATGTCTTGTGAGCCGGTGACTATAGAAATAGAGCCTGACTGTATAAATATTATGAATTTTCCGGGTATTGATCGGTCAATATCAGAAAAGACAATAGCAGAAGGCAAGAGATTCGTTTCAAGATATTATCGAAATAGAAGGCTGGGAGAATTTTTGAAAGAGTTGGATTTGTCAGAAGGTCATTCATCTGGTATTCCCACGATACAGGAGGAATTGGAAAAGAATGGGTCACCACGAGCAGAATTTTTTACTGATGAAGATAGACGGGCAATGAGGATAAAGATTCCGATTCACCCAGCGTTTTTGACAGGATATACTGACGAAAATTTAAACTTGTTGCAGGATGAAGTAAATTTTGAAACAAGATTGAAACAAGTTTTGAAACAAAAAGAATTTGAAAGGTTGCATCATGTCATAAAAAAATTAGAATTACAAAAGAAAATTTCAATTCAGGAAGTTATGGAAATAACAAAAAAGTCGAGAACTACCGCATGGAGATATATGAAGACCTTGGTGGACTTGGGAGTTGTTGAAATAAAAGGAAATACAAATAATTTGACATATCATATCAAATAGGCATTAGGAGATGTTGTCTTGTTCTTTTATAAAACCCTGCTGCAATACAGCAAAAAAGATATCCTTCCCATGCACATGCCGGGGCACAAGAGAGATCCCCGGTTTGTCATGGAAAATCCCTATAGCATTGACGTGACGGAGGTGGAGGGGCTGGATGATCTCCATCATCCCACGGGCATGATCCGCGAATGGATGGACGGGATCCGGTCGATATATAAGACAGAGGAGTCGTATCTGCTGGTGAATGGCAGCACATGCGGTATTCTGGCGGCGGTGTCTGCCTGCTGCAGACGGGGAGACCGGATATTGATGGATCGGAATTGCCATCGCTCCGTGTACCATGCAGTGTACCTTCTGGAGCTGGAACCCGTGTATCTGTACCGGGATGTGGACCCGGAGACCGGGATCCCGCTGGAGATCTCCCTGGGACAGGTGAGAGAGAGATTGGCGGGAGGGGAGTTTTCCTGTGTCGTCCTTACTTCCCCCACTTACGAAGGTGTGATGTCGGATGTGGCCGGGATCGCAGCCCTGGTCCATGAGCGGGAAATTCCCCTGATCGTGGATCAGGCTCACGGCGCCCATTTGCACTGGTGCCGGATGCAAAGTGCGGTGTCCCATGCGGATCTGGTGGTGGAGAGCCTTCACAAGACGCTGCCTGCGCTGACCCAGACCGGCATTTTGCATGTCTGTTCCCGCCGGGTAGAGAGGAAGAAGATCGAGAGATATCTGGATATATATGAGACCAGCAGTCCCTCCTATGTGCTGATGGCCAGCGCCTCCCAGTGTCTCAGGTGGATGCAGGAGGAGAGCGGGGATTTTCTTTCCGCCTACGGCAGAAATCTGGATAAATTCGCGGATGACTCCGCGGGTTGGAAATATCTGCGGCTCTGGCAGCATGAGGCCAAGGATCCCGGCAAGCTTGTCATCTGCACACCGCCGGGGAGCATGTCCGGCCCCGAGCTGGGGAAAATACTTCTGCAGCGGTACGGTATCCAGGTGGAGATGGCGGCGGCCGGATATGTCATCGCTATGACCAGTCTGTGTGACAGGGCGGAGAATTTTGCCCGGCTGTCCCGGGCACTGGCAGAGATCGACGCAGGACTGGGGAGAGACAGTGAGAAAGAGAGAGACAGGGAGAAGGAGACAGGCAGTAAGCCGGTGAGAGACGGGGAGCCGGAAATGGATGGTGAGAACCGCACCGGAGAGAGGGAAGAACAGGCGGTGTATTGCCTGTCGCTGTACACTGCCATGAACAGCCCCGGGGAGCGGTGTCCCCTGGAGGAAAGCAGAGACCGTATCTCTGCCGAGTACGCTTTCCTGTACCCGCCCGGGATTCCTTTCCTGGTGCCGGGGGAGAGGATCACAGAACATGCGATAGAAAAGATCCGGGCTGCCGGGAGGGCAGGGCTGGAGGTGTCCGGGCTGCAGGACGGGTCGGCAGAGCAGATATGGGTGGTCAGAGAATAAGCGGCGGGAGACAGACAGCGGGGCAGACAGCGGAGGAGACAGAGGGACAGGCAGCAGCCGATACCAGACAAGGAGAGGGAAATGGGCAGATTGTATGTTTTCATGGGAAAAAGCGCATCGGGGAAAGATACCCTGTACCACCGGGTTTTAGACCGCTGCGGGGAGCTCACGGAAGTGGTGCCCTACAGTACCCGCCCCATCCGTCAAGGAGAGAGGGACGGGAAGGAGTACCATTTCGTATCCAGGGCAGAGATGGAGGAGATGGAGAGAGCGGGAGCTATCGTAGAGAGCCGGTGTTATCAGACAGTGAGAGGGCCGTGGTACTATTTCACGGCGGAGGACGGCCAGATCGACTTTGACCGGGGGGACTACGGGCTGATCTCCACTCTGGAGGGCTACGAGAAGATCCGGGACTATTACGGGGCGGACCGGGTGATCCCCCTGTACATAGAGGTGGAGGATTTTGAGAGGATGCGCCGCTCGCTGGAGCGGGAGAAGGGCCAGGACAGGCCCTGTGTGGCGGAGGTGTGCCGCCGCTTTCTGGCGGACGAAAAAGATTTCTCGCCCGAAAATCTGAAAAAGGCGGGGATTGTGAGAAGGATCCAAAACGATGATCTGGAGAGGGCGGTCTGCCAGATTGAGGCAATCATAAAAAATGGGTAGATAAAAAACCCGAAAAGTGCTATGATAAAAGTGATGTTGGAAGGGAGGCGAGACGATGGATATTCGGGTGGAACAGACACAGCAGGTAAATCAGCCGACACAGACGACGCAGACGGCTCAGCCCAGCGAGGATTTCAAATTCACGCTTATGAGTTCCATCGAGGAAGCGGGTCTGCAGGAGCGCCTCTCTGTCCTGATGGAGGATATCGTGGCCCAGGGGAAGAAACTGGGCAAGAAGATGGATATCCGCGACATGAAGCATTATAGGGCACTGATCAAGGAATTTATGAACGAGATCGTGAATCGCTCCCATAAGTTCAGCCGTGAAAACTTTCTGGACCGGAGAGGAAGACACCGGGTGTACGGCATGATCAAGCGGGTGGATGAGGTTCTGGATGAGCTGGCGGCGGAACTGATCAAAGAAGAGAAGGATTCCATCGCCATATTGAGCAAGGTGGACGAGATCCGCGGGCTTTTGCTGGACATCATCACATAGCGAGGAAGGGAGGAAAAAGGGTGAAAGAAATTTTTAAATTTTCCGATATTGTGGGCCATGAGAATGTGAAGGAGCATCTGCAGATGGCCATCCGGGACGACAAGCCGTTTCACGCCTACATTTTCCAGGGAGAAGTGGGAACCGGCAAGGAGACCATGGCAAGGACATTTGCCGCGGGGCTGCAGTGCCAGGGAGAGGCGGACAGGCCCTGCCGGGACTGCGTATCCTGCCATCAGATCGTGTCGGGCAACCAGCCGGACGTCATCTGGGTTCACCGGGAGCGGGGGAGTCTTGGCGTGGACGAGATCCGGGAGCAGCTCTGCGACACTATGGATATCAAGCCGTTTTCCAGCCCTTACAAGATATATATCGTTCCGGAGGCGGAGAAGATGACGGAGGCGGCGCAGAACGCTCTGCTGAAGACCATCGAGGAGCCGCCGAAGTACGGTGTGGTGATACTGCTGACAAGCAATATCACAGCCCTTTTGTCAACCATACAGTCCCGCTGCCTGACTCTTGAGTTCCGCCCTCTCTCCACGGCCGTGGTGGAGGATTTTCTGATCAATCAGGGACAGGTGCCGGATTACATGGCCAAGGCCAGTGCCGCCTTTGCCCAGGGGAATCTGGGGAAGGCCATGCGGTACGCCAAATCGGATGAGTTTATCGAGCGAAAGAACAGTATCCTGGCGTTGCTGCGGAATGTTCGGCAGATGACGGTGTCGGATATGCTGGCGGTCATCCAGGATCTGGGGACCAGGAAGGATGAAGTCAGGGATTATATCGATCTGATGGAACTCTGGTACCGGGATGTGTTGATCTTCAAGGCCACCAAGAATATCAACCAGCTGCTGTTTCAGGGGGAATCCTCCTATATCATGAAGGAGGCCGGGAACCGCAGTTATGAAAAGATAGAGGAGATCCTGCAGTCATTTGAAAAGGCGAAAGTCCGCCTGAAGGCCAATGTGAGCTTTGAGGTGGCGATGGAGCTGATGCTGGTTACTCTGAAAGAATAGATGGAGGACAGAAATGAAAGTCATTATTGGAGTGCGTTTTCGACAGGCCGGGAAGGTTTACTATTTTGATCCCGGAGATAAACAGCTGGAGAGAGGACAGCACGTGATCGTAGAGACAGCGAAGGGAGTGGAGTACGGGACGGTGGTGCTCCCCAACCGGGAGATGCCTGAGGAGAAGATCGTATCGCCGCTGAAGAGGATCATCCGGGTGGCCACAGACCAGGATGCGGAGCGGGAGAAGAAAAATCGACAGAAAGAGAAAGAGGCTTTTCAGATATGCCTGGAAAAAATTGCCAAGCACGGGCTGGAGATGAAACTTATCGAGTCGGAATATACATTTGACAACAACAAACTGCTCTTTTACTTCACCGCTGACGGGCGCATTGATTTCCGTGAGCTGGTGAAAGATCTGGCCAGCGTGTTCCGCACCCGGATCGAGCTTCGGCAGATCGGCGTCCGGGATGAGACGAAGATCCGCGGGGGCATCGGGATCTGCGGCCGCGTGCTGTGCTGCAACAGCTATCTGTCAGAGTTTGCGCCTGTGTCCATCAAGATGGCGAAGGAGCAGAATCTGTCGCTGAATCCCACCAAGATATCCGGCGTCTGCGGCCGTCTGATGTGCTGCCTGAAAAATGAGGAGGAGGCCTATGAGGAGCTGAACAGCCGTCTTCCCAATGTGGGAACCCGGGTGAAGACTCCGGAGGGCCTGAACGGCGAGGTGCAGAGCGTCAGTGTGCTGAAACAGCGCGTGAAGGTCGTTGTCACGCTGGACAACGACGAGAAGGAAGTGCGGGATTACCAGGTGGAGGATCTGAAGTTCCGCCGGAGAGGCCCCAAGGAGAAGATACAAGCCAAACATGAGAAGGAACTGAAGAAGCTGGAAGCCATGGAGCGGAAGGAAGGGAAGTCAAAATTAGATGAATGAGTCATTGATCCACGAGGGAGAGCGGGTGGACGATCTGCAGCGGGATGGATTGCGGCTGATACAGAATCCGTCCTGGTTCTGCTTTGGCATGGATGCCGTGCTGCTCAGCGCTTTCGCCCGTGTGGAGCCCGGCCAGAGATGTCTGGATCTGGGCTGCGGCAACGGCGTGATACCCATCCTCCTGGCGGGCCGCACCGGGGGCGGGCACTTCACCGGCCTGGAGATACAGAGTGATGCGGCTGAGATGGCTTCCCGCAGTGTGCGCCTGAATCACCTGGAGGAGAAAGTGAATATTGTGACCGGTGATATCAGGGAAGCCACTTCGATTTTTGGAGCCGCTTCCTTTGATGTTGTCACCAGCAATCCGCCCTATCTGGCGCAGACACGCGGACTGACCAGCGAGACCGGTCACAGGGCCATCGCACGGCACGAGTTGATGTGTACCCTGGAGGATGTGGTGGGGAATGCGGAAAAGATGCTGAGATCCGGCGGGCATTTCTACCTGGTACACCGGCCTCTCCGGCTGGTGGAGATCATCTGCTGCATGAGAGCCCACCATCTGGAGCCGAAGCGCATGCGTCTGGTGTACCCCTACGCTGACCGGGAACCGAACATGGTCCTGCTGGAGGGAGTGCGGTCCGGCAACCCGGAGCTGCGGGTCATGCCGCCTCTGATCGTGTACGGCAGGGAGAATGAGTACACGGAGGAGGTCAGGGAGATATATGAGCAGTAGAGAAAAGAGGAGAGATTTTCATGGCGGGAATGTTGTATTTGTGCGCTACACCCATAGGGAACCTGGAGGATGTCACACTCCGTGTCCTCCGTGTCCTGGGGGAAGTGGATGTGATCGCGGCGGAGGATACGAGGCAGACGAGAAAACTTTTGAACCACTATGAGATCAGAACCCCCCTGACCAGTTACCATGAACACAATAAGAGGGAGAAGACTCCGGTGCTGGTGGAGCGTATGCTGGCGGGGGCTGACATTGCCCTGGTGACAGACGCCGGCACGCCGGCGATCTCGGATCCCGGGGAGGATCTGGCGAGGGCCTGCCATGAGGCGGGGATCGTGGTCACCAGCCTTCCGGGGGCGTCGGCTGTGGTGACTGCGCTGGCGCTGTCGGGCCTGCCGGCCAGGAGATTCACCTTTGAGGGGTTTCTCCCCTCAGAGAAAAAGGAGAGGCAGGCTGTCCTGGAGCAGTGTAAAAGCCGCTTCTGTACCACCGTTTTGTACGAAGCACCCCATCGGCTGCTGCGGACGCTGCGGCTGCTGGCGGACGCCTTGGGGCCGGAGCGCCCGGTGGCGGTCTGCAGGGAATTGACAAAGAAACACGAGGAGGTACTGCATTTCACGCTGGGCACGGCGGCGGCCTACTTTGAGGGGACGGAGCCCCGGGGGGAGTTCGTGCTGGTGCTGGCTGGGGCGGATGAGGAACGGCAGAAAGAGGAAGAGCGGGAGAAGTGGCGCGAGATCTCTCTGGAGGAGCATATGGAACGGTATCTGGCCCGGGGTATGGATCGCAGAGAGGCCATGAAGCAGGTGGCCGGAGACCGGGGGATATCCAGGAGAGATGTGTACAACGGCCTGCTGAGAGATAGGAAGGAGAGTTATTTATGAAAAAGGAGTCATTCCGGTTTGTCATAATCAGTTTTGCGGTTATGATTTTTGTCTGTATTGCTATAATTTCTAATTTGGTGATTTCGATGACGGGAAAGAGCGAGGCCGCGATCGGGGATATCGGGACGATCTACATGGAGGGCATGAACACAGAGATATCCAAGCATTTTCAGACCAACGTGAACCTCCGGCTGAACCAGGTGGAGACTATTGTGAATGACTTCACTTACCGGGATATGGAGTACGGAGAGGAGATGATCCACCAGCTCTCCATGGATGGCAGTGCGCGGAATTTTACTTCTCTGGCACTGCTGAGCAAAAAGGGGAGTTCGAGATGATATACGGCCAGGAGATGACGCTGGACGACAAAACGTCTTTTCTGGATGCGCTGGACCATCACGGAAAGATCATTGCCCAGGCACAGAACCGGGAGGGGGAATCCTTTTTTCTGTTTGGCGTTTCTGCCGACTTTCCCATGAAAGGCGGGAAGAAAAGCATGGCGCTGGTAGGGGGCCTGCCCATGGAATACTTCAACAATCTGCTGGATCTGGAAGAGACGGAGGAGGCCATCACTTTTTCTAATATTATTCTGAAAAACGGGGATTATGTCATAAAAAACTATGACGACAATGTGGATAACTATTTTGAGCGGATGAGGAAACTGTTTTCCGCCGTGGATGACGAGGATGGGGAGAAATATATTTTAGAACTTCAGAAGGCTATGGAAAAAAGGGAAAACTATTCCGCGGTTCTCTTTCTGGGACAGGAGTGCCGGCATCTGTACTGTTCCCCTCTCCCAAATTCCAACTGGTACCTCCTGACCATCATGCCCTATGGCAACATCGAGGAGATTGTCAGCCATCTCAGCAATCAGAGAATGGATATGCTGGTGATGAGTATCATCGTTATCATGGCTATGTTCGTGGCGATATTTTTCCTGTATTACCGACAGACCCACAACCAGATACAGGCACTGGAGGAGGCCCGTATGGAGGCGGTCAAGGCAAACCGGGCAAAAAGTGAATTTCTGTCCAATATGAGCCATGATATCCGCACGCCCATGAATGCCATCGTCGGCATGACGGAGATCGCCGCGTCCAATATTGATGACAAAAATCAGACGAGACATTATCTGAAGAAGATTTCCCAGTCGAACAAACAGCTCCTGGGTCTGATCAATGACATCCTGGATATGTCAAAGATTGAGAACGGGAGACTTATCCTCAATATAGAAGCCATCTCTCTCCGGGAGCTGCTGGACGGGATCGTCACCATCATCCAGTCACAGGTCAAGGGGAAAGGGCAGGATTTCGATGTGCGCGTCTGGGATATGGTGGCCGAGAATGTGTACAGTGACAGTGTGCGTCTGAACCAGGTTGTGATGAATCTTCTCTCCAACGCTGTAAAGTTTACGCCGGAGGGTGGAAAGATACTGATCTCGATGTACCAGGAGTCCTCTCCCGAGGGGGAGGAGTATGTCCGGGTTCATTTTGTTGTGAAGGACAACGGTATCGGGATGTCGGAGGAGTTCAAGGACAAGATCTTTGAATCCTTTGCCAGGGAAGATATCAAGAGAGTGCAAAAGACAGAGGGGACAGGGCTGGGAATGGCCATCACAAAATATATTGTGGACGCTATGCATGGCAGTATCGAGGTGGAGAGCGAGCAGGGCAGGGGAACTCAGTTCCATATCGTGATTGATATGAAGAAAGTCGAGGGCGGCGAGGAGGAGATGAGCCTGCCGGCCTGGGATGTACTTGTGGTGGACAACGACGAACAGCTGTGTATGGCTGCGGTATCCGGGCTGAAGGAGATGGGAGTGAGACCTGTCTGGGCGTTTGACGGAGAGACGGCGATATCCAGGGTGGAGGAGCAGTACAGCAAAAACGGCAGCTACAGGGCCATTCTCATGGACTGGCATATGCCGGATATGGACGGCATTGAGGCGGCCCGGCTGATCCACTCCGAGATAGACCGGGATATTCCGATTCTTCTGTTTTCCGCCTACGATTATACCGATATTGAGGAGCAGGCCAGGAAGGCCGGGATCATGGGTTTTGTCACAAAGCCCCTGTTTAAATCCACTCTCTACCAGGCGTTGAAGCAGCTGGAGGATGGCTCGACGAAAGCCGGCGCTATCAGGCAGACAAAAGAGGAGAGGGATTTCTCCGGTATAAAGATCCTGATCGCGGAGGACAACGACCTGAACTGGGAGATTGCGCAGGAATTGTTTTCACGGAGAGGGTTTGAGATGACACACGCGGAAAACGGTAAAGCGTGTGTGGATCTGTTTAATGAATCGTCGGAGGGATATTATTCCCTGATCCTGATGGATATCTGGATGCCGGTCATGAGCGGATATGAGGCCACACAGGCCATCCGCAGACTGGAGCGCTCCGACGCGGATATCCCCATCATAGCCATGACTGCCGACGCATTCTCCGAGGACATCCGGTACTGCCTGGAATGTGGGATGGACGCCCATGTGGCGAAACCTATTGATATGAAAGAAGTGATCGGAGTGATAGAGAGTTACCTCTGATCCGTCACTCCTCCCCGTATACACAATAGCGGTTCTTCCCGGTCTCTTTTGCCTTGTAGAGCAGCTGGTCTACGGTCTCCAGAAGATCGGATATCGTGCGCTGGGGCTCGGGGACAGCCGAGGTGGGGAGAATGCCGATACTTGTGGTGACGCCGCGGAATTCTTCCTGTTCGTGGAAGGTGGTGCGCAGGGTTTCCAGCAGGTTTTTGGCCTCCTGTATCACCGCATCCAGATTCTTCCCGGTGGTCACGATCAGAAATTCGTCTCCGTCCAGCCGGGCGATAAAATCTTCCTCAAAACATTTTTTCAGGATCTCGGCGGTCTTAACCAGTGCCCGGTCTCCCGCTTCATGGCCATAAGTATCGTTGATATGTTTAAAATTATCCAAATCCGTCATGACCAGCGCCACGTCCGCCCTATTGTACAGGCCCTCCAGGTAATGCATCAGATCCCTGCGGTTGTGCAGGCCGGTCAGATAGTCCGTGTTGGCCAGATGTTCATTTTTCTGGGAGATACTCCAGGTCAGAGTGATATCCATCAGGGTAACGATCTTCCCGATAGTATTTTTGAAGACGTCTAAGATCGGTTCCTCTTCATATACCAGTACCTTGTTCTCGTCGTCGTCGGGGATCATGACCTCCATCAGTTTGTCATTTAAGAGAAGTTTTTTTGACAGGCTGTGCTTCCATTCGGCGCTGGATCTGCCTATGATGTCCTTAAATTCGGGGAAATAACGGTCAAAGAGATTATTCTTGTTCAGCACGATGTCCTCGGCGCTCTCTACCATGACGGCGAAAGGTACGTTGTTCAGCACGATATTCAGCTCTGTATCCATATTCAGCAGCTTTGTCACATCGTGGCCGATGCCGCAGGTGCCGAACAGGGTTCCGTCCACATCGATTAGCGCCGTTTTATAACTTTTCAGCATTCTCATGTCCGTGGGGGTTTTCACGCTCTCCTCGAAGACGTTGGTCTTCCGGCTTTCCATGACGGCCATGTCGCTGTCCAGACAGATCTTCTCGTCCTCCTTGCTGGCGTCCCAGATATAGCAGTGTCCCTGTTTATATATCTGCTTTTTTGTCTTTCCCACCATATCACAGAAGCTGTTGTTCACGATCAGATGAAGCCCGGAGGTATCCTTGAACCAAGAGACATCCGGCGTGCTGTCGAGTACGGTCTCGAAGCAGATAGCCTGTTTTCTGTTGTCCGCCCGCCGCTTCATCCGCCGGGCCAGGCGCTGGAAATAGACCCGGAGAAGATCGTCATCATAGTGATCCCCCGGCATGTACCAGACGTCATCGGTGCCGGGCACCGTGGCAGGATCTTCCAAAAGGGGACTTCCCAATGCGGCCACCAGAACGCACATGTTGTACGCATCCCTTTCCCCCGAAAAATCCACACCCCCGATGCAGTCATAGATAAATGCCACATCCGGCTTTGAGGATGGGACTTCGGCATGGCCCGGCACGGTCTGAAAAGTGTAATCACAATCCTCCAGAGGCGAAATGTCCTGTAAGGTTTTTTCAATATGATTGTTGTCACTGACAATTACTAGAAGAAAAGAATGATGATACATTTTTTCCCTCCCGCTAAACTTAACATGATCGAACAAATGGAACAACCCTTAGACTTCAATTGGGGGTAAAGTATTTTTGCCCCCAATGTCGTGATGATTTTGCTATAATTATACTTATATTTTTGCGTTTGTCAAATATATAAAAAGGACGGCCCGTCATCAGCCGTCCTCTTTTTGTCCCTCAATAAAAGAGGGTGTTTTCCTCCTGCACATCCCATCCCTATAAGCAAGAAAAATCTCCTGCCTGTGTCTGTCCATTGCACGGAAATCATTGATCAGGGATTGTTCCTCCCGGTTGAGCGTAATGTCTCCTTGTGTGTCGGTGTCAATCATGAAAAAAGAGCTCATGGAGATGTTCAGGCCGTCACACAGTTTTTCCAGTGTACTTATCGTCGGCTGTGTGTTGCGAATGAACATATTGTTCAGGCTGGAGTACGGGACTCCCGACTCTTTGGCGAGACGGTAGATCGACCAGCTTCGCTGGGCACAGAGTGTCTTTAGTTTTTCCAATACCTCGTTGTTCGGAGTAGCCATATAAACACCTCACTTTCTTTGAATTTACCTATATTGTATCCGTTTCGCGGATAATATAAGAGATGTATAGGCAA
Source organism: uncultured Eubacterium sp. (assembly GCA_964484225.1). GTDB lineage: Bacteria > Bacillota > Clostridia > Lachnospirales > Lachnospiraceae > Eubacterium_F. The sequence goes on along the minus strand of CAZAEM010000022.1, from coordinate 6,749 downwards.
TCGCAAAGTCATAATTAGTATACAGAAGCAAAGAAAATAAACATTTTTCTCTGCTTCTGTTATTTTTTACTTGAAAAGTATTGTATATTGTGATAATACTATTATATGAGATATCCAGATTATATCAAACAATACAGACCAAAAGGTACCATCGTAAAAAAATCAAAAGACACTTATTATGCATACTATGCAACATCGAAGAGGGTTCCTGATAAAAAATATCCCGTCCAGGTAATAAAGGGGCTGGCCGGTAAAATCGATGAGCATGGGTTTCACCCCCTGACACGGAACATGGTAGATGTGGAGCATGTAATAATAAGGGAATGCGGCTTTACCAATTACCTTCTGCATTTTGAAGAGGAATACGTCAGCAGGGGGAGGAAGGGAGCAACGGTAAAAAACATCCGAAATCTGTACCGGAGTATGATTGTGTATCTGTCAAACAATTCATACCTGTGTGATGATCCGTCTACTGTTATTTATTCCGCAGATGAAATGGTCAGGAAATTTCATGTCGGAATCCCTAATCAGGTCACGGCTATCAGCAAGATCTGCGAAAATGATCTGAAAGAACTGGAACCGTTAAAATATATTTGCAATGTACGTATGGGGCACCGGGTATATGAAAGCGAATTAACCGAGGCACAAAAACAATTATTGGAAAGACTGGGGGTTACAGAAAATGATGTCAGAAAATGAAGGCAGGGAATTATTATCCTTTTTAGGAGAAGTACCAGATCCGCGCCACAGCAGAGGGATAAGATACCGGTATGCGGACTTGCTGCTGATGTGTATATACGCAGTGCTGGCAGGGCATAGCGAAGGTACAGAGATCGAGTATTATGTGGAACTGAATTTTGAGTATTTCAGGGAAATGCTCGGGATAGAAAAGGCACCGTCCCATGACACATTTTCAAGAGTCATGCGTTTTACAGATTTTGAGGAATTGTCAGCTGGTCTTGGGAGATGGCTCAGGGGGCGGTTTCCAGACATATGTGAACGACATGAGGGACTAAAGATCCTCCATGTAGATGGAAAAGCAGGCAGGGCGGCAAGTGAGAGATCAAAGGGGGAGAAGCCGGTTTACCATCTAAATGCCATGTATGAGGGGGAATCCATAGGAGTGAAGGTAAAACGTGTGGGGGAAAAGGAAAATGAGATATCGTGCCTTCCGGAATATCTGAAAATGTTTGATCTGAAAGAGACAATCGTAACACTTGATGCGATAGGATGCAACAACACAGTCATTAAAGCGATACAGGAGGGGGGAGGGAATTATGTGGTGCCGGTAAAAGAAAACCAGAAGCGGCTCTTGAGGGCGATCAATGAGGAGATAGGGCGGTTGGAGAAAAGTGGAGCAATAGAGGAACTGGACAAAGCAGAAAAAATATCAAAGGAGCATGGAAGGCTGGAAACGGTGAGCATGAAAATGATAGACAATACTGGCTTTCTGTACGAAGAACTGGGGGCAGATTCATTTTATGGAAGTATCGCCCGGATAGGCATTATGGATAAAAAAATATGCAGGGAAAAAGAAGGAAAAGAAGAAAGGACAGAAAACCGTGCAGTCATAATAACGGATGTAGAGAGCATGAGCGTGGGAAATATGTTAAAAATAAAAGCGGCCCACTGGAATATAGAAATGCAGCACTGGCTTTTGGATATACAGTTAAGGGAAGATGCCAAAACAGCAAGAAGAGGGAATGCGACAACGAACGTTGCGATTTTAAGAAGGTTGTGTATGACGGTAAGGAAGCACGATAAAGAACTGTCTGAAAAACCGATGAAACGGTTTTTGATGGCGAATGAACATGATATCAGACGCATTGAAAACCTGTTATTTGAATCAGTAGTAAGCGAGAATACGAAGTAAATGACTTTGCGATTGCCCTAAGAGATGTACATATGGGACATAATTTTGTTGCAATTATAACTCATATGAGTTATAATAGGTACGTTAAATGCGTCTAAAAAGTGGATGTGTACCGGCTGCAGATCTGACAGAAGGATGAATTATGACATAAATACGGTGAAAAATTACAATCCACACTTTTTTTGCGTCATTCGGGGTAAACTTTGCTTCAGAAGACGGGGCAGGAGGTTTGCCGGGAGGCAACTATAGACATTGAGGAGAATATATATGAAGTGTACAAATTGTGGAACAAAAATAGCACCCGGATACACATTCTGTCCCAAATGCGGCGCTCCCGTCCCTGCGGTGCAGACGCCGCCGTACAATCCGGACCAGATGTTGTCGGATTCCCCGACGTCCTCCGGCAGTCCGCCGCCGGTACAGAACATGCCAGGGCCCGGGCGCGGGAAAAAGAGACTGGCCATTCTTCTCACCGCGATCGGCGGGAGTCTGCTGCTGATCGCCGGGATCATTTTCACGGTATTATACATCCAGAATCGGAAACTGGACCGGGAACTGGAAAAATACCAGACCTATCTGGAGGAGATGGATACCCGATTTGCCAATTACATCATGGAGCCGGACAGCCTGGACAAACTGCAGGATTATAAAGACGATCTGTCCCGGGAAATCCAGGAAAGGGATCTGGAAGGCTGTCAGGACACGGTGCTTCTGGTGGATGAGTGGGAGAAGACGGTAGCGAAGGACAGCGAGGAAGCGCTGGCTCAGGTTCAGGCAGAGATCGGGGAGGCCAAAGATTCCGTGCTCTACGAGGCGGAATACGCGGAGGTGGACTCCGCCAGGGCAGAGGGGGATAAGCTGGCGGCGGAGAAGAAATACAGTCAGGCGAAAGAAAAGTACAACGTCTGTCTCGACATTGTGGAGGCGGCGAAGGCATCGGACAGCTACAGCATGGAACTGAGCCAGGTGGATGTGACTGATTTTCCGCAGGTAAAACTATATTTGTCTGTGAAAGACCTTGAAAAGGATGAGATGGTAGACGATCTTCAGCAGGGGGGATTTATCCTTCGGGAAAAGCTGAAGACCACAGAGGAGTACAAGGATTTAAAAATTGAGAAGGCCGTCAAAATGGATCAGAACGAAGGCCTGAACACCGCTATCGTGGCGGACGTCAGCGCCAGTATGGGGGACGGCCTCTATACGGCGGAGGACGCCATGGCAGAATTTGTGAAGGGTATGCAGTACAATGTCAACGACAGGGCAGCCCTCTACTCCTTTGCCGACACCGTTTATCGGGAACATTATTTTACCAAAGATGAAAAAGCCCTCACCGAGGCGATCTACGGCATGGAAACGGGAAATATGACGGCGCTGTACGATGCGCTTGTCTACTCCATCAGCGATATCATAGTGGAGAACGGGGCAAAGTGCGTGATCGCATTCACCGACGGACAGGAGAACAACAGCGTCTCAACAAAAGGCTACGTTGTCAGCAAAGCCAAACAGTACGATATCCCGATCTATATCATCGGGATCGGAAACGGCGTAGATTCCTACGAACTGGAAGACATCGCAGAGCAGACCGGAGGATTTTATCGCAATATCGCTGATATCAGTTCCATGCGGGACGTATACAGTGAGATCTATATGGCGCAGAAATCCATGTATGTCCTGCAGTATACGACCCTGGAGAAAAACAAGACGGACCTGCTCCGGGAACTGTATATCCGCTACAGCGATGACAATTACAAAATCCGGACGGAGACAAGCTACACGCCCAGCGATTACAAGATCGACAACTTTATTTTCCACGACAGCGATTCCCGTTATCTGCAGGAGAGTGAGCTGAACACATTGTCCGAGGAGGAAGTGCTGATTGCCCTGAATGAGATTTATGCCAGGAGGGGATACAAATTTACCACCAACGATTTCCTGATCGACCACTTCAACAAGTGTTCCTGGTACAAGGGGAAATACACAAACCAGAACAAGCTGTACAAGAAGTTTAACAAATATGAAAAGGCCAATGTCCAGATGCTGGTGGCCTATGAGAAAAAGAATAAACTGAACAATCGAAAGTAAGGATTAGAGAGTGTACAAAGAAAGAGAGGAAGAGAGAGTATGAATTGTCCAAAATGTAACACACCTTTAGAAGATAATGCAGAGTACTGTTATTGATGCGGGTATATTATGCCACAGAAGAAAAAGAAAAAGACGGGACTGATTGTAGGTCTGAGTGTGGGAGGGGGCGTCCTTCTCATTGCTGTCATCTGCTTGATCGCATTTCTGGTATTAAAACCGGAAAAGGAGAGCGTTTTGTCTGAGGACACCAGGATTGACGATCATGTATCCACGCCGGATATTGATATGGGAAATAATGACACAGAGAGTAATGATACGGAGAATATTGGGTCCGTGGATTCCAGTCAGTGGTGCAAGGGGATCGCTGCGGTCAACGGGACATCTTTCTCTCTGTCGGAGACAACGCTTGAAAAGCTGTCGGAGAGCGGGTATAAGATGGATGAGAAATATGATCAGTGGGTGTTAAATGGAGAGTCGTCCAGGTCTGATATAGAATTATCCGACGGCAAACATCGAAAAATAACCGTTGATGTGAAAAATTATTCCACGGAGAAAGCCTGTTGGCTGAAACATGGTCTTATTACATCGATGACTGTCGAGTATGGCGTACAGGATGGGTTGGAGAGTCCGGAGATCACGTTTGTGAACGCCGTGAGGGGCAATATGACGATGGACGAGGTGAAAAATAAACTGGGCGAACCGACGGATTCAGATGAAACAACTCTGACATATAAGACGGAGGATGAGGCAGAAAATTACACAGCCACAATTTATTTTGACAGTGATACGCAGCAGATCACACAAATCAATTATCTTTACAGCGGGGAGAAAAGCATGCCGGAGGATGACAGCAGTGCGATTGAAAATGCGCTGGATTCATCGGATGCGCCCTCCGGGAAATTGAATAAAAATCAACCGTCGGAGGTGCTGAAGGACGGAGAAGTGAAAATTGGCAGCAATGTGTATCAGGTTCCTCTCAGCATGAAGGATCTGTCAGAACGAGGATATGTTGCAGAGGACGGGGAATCCGTTATAAACCCCAATCAATTGGATGATGGATTTTTTGCAAGCACCTTGAGAGATAAAGGTGGCAATTATCTCGGGGCCGCATTTTCGAACCCGGGCAATACGATAAAGAAAAGAAAAAACGCTGCTGATCACAGGTGAGTCGGAGAATGTTTCTGTTGCCAAAGGAATGCATGTCGGCAATACAAAGGATGAGATCCAGAAAGCATTCGGATCAGGGAAAAAGTATCAGGATGGTATCCAGTACAGTTATAGCGCAAAGAGAGGTGCTGTTATGATCATTTTCAATCTGGATAAAGAGGATAAGGTTGAGAGTATTCAAATATCTGTGACAGAAAAAAACTGACTAAATTTTGGATAGTTCGACCGCAGATATTTTCCTGAGATCAATTTACAGCCCGCAGGGGAGGAGAGTGTGAGGAGCATGAGAAATAGAAGAAGAAAACGGGGAAATATCCTGTTGCCCGTCTGTTTTATTACCATTCTGGCAGTTATGATAGCATCATTTTTATTTCTTTATTCCCGGACAGCGAAGGACAGCGGCGGGGATGTTGGCAGTGACGTTCCGGGCAGTGTGGCGTCAGGAGGCGGTGCGGCGGGTGACACCGCCTCCGGTGGGGCGGCTTCATCCGCCGCGACAGGGGAAGAAAACCGGAGTTCCGGTACAGCGTCCACGCCTGATTCCGACAGGATACTGCACAGCGGGAAAATCATCGCCATTGATGCGGGCCATCAAAAAACGGGGAATTCTGAACTTGAGCCGGTAGGGCCGGGAGCGTCCGAGAAGAAAGCGAAGGTGTCTTCCGGTACAGCCGGTGCAGCCTCAGGTCTTGCGGAATATCAACTGACGATGAAGGTGGCAAAGAGATTAAAAAAGGCTCTGGAGCAGGAGGGTTATCAGGTTGTGATGACCCGCACCGGAAACGAGGTGGATATCAGCAACCGTGAGCGGGCTGCTGTCGCCAATGAGGCGGGGGCAGATGCATTTATCCGGATCCATGCAGACGGATCCGATGACCCGTCTGCCAAAGGGGCTATGACCATCTGCCCCACAGCGGATAATCCCTACTGCGGGCAGATATACAGGGAAAGTAAGCGTCTGTCAAAGAAAATTATTGAGAACTTTCAGCAGGCTACCGGCTGTGAGAGTCGGGGCGTGTGGGAGACAGATACCATGAGCGGTATCAACTGGTGCGAAGTGCCCGTGACGATCCTGGAGATGGGATTTATGAGTAATCGGGAGGAGGATCTGCTTATGGCGACCGAGGAGTACCAGAAAAAGATGGTGGATGGGATAGTGCGGGGGCTGGAGGAGTATTTTGGCTAAAAGGAGGGAAATAAACGGTTCTACGTATATCAATTAAAAAAATAGATTGGAGAAAAATAGGAAGAAGATATGCAAATAGGGATTACACTTCTCTGGGGTGTGTCTTGAAATCTGATTATTTTTCCATGCTGGATTGACCGTATTTTGTCTTTTCATTTACAGTCATGGCCCGCTTGACCTCGTATACGTACTCCAGCGGTTGGGTAGTCATCTCGCTGATAAACTCAGGAGTTTGGTTTTTGTGCAGCATGTTGCGGATGATATTGTCGTTCGTCTCAGCCCGGCCTTCATCACGCCCTTTCGCCAAGCCTTCGTCACGCCCTTTCGCTAAGCCCTCTGCCATACCTGCGTTACGCTCCTCATCGGACCATTCCTGCAATGCTTTACATAGATTCATAGTTTTTCCCTCCTCGTGGTCTGTAAAATTGGTAATCCCCATAT
>CAZAEM010000021.1:0-45015 GCA_964484225.1 uncultured Eubacterium sp. | reverse complement strand
GGCTGATGCTGCCTTATGGAATTGAAAAAACGGTTGCTTAATGAGCAGACACTAATTAGTATATTATAATGGTTCAGTTATCAAGACAAAAATCAGAGATTTTTATAATGAACTGATAACCACAGTTGTAGAGAGGTATACCTCTCCAAGTTACCTACCCATTAAGCAGCAACCTTTGCGGCATCATAAAGCATAGCAGGATAATATACGGTTGCTGGTGGAACATCATCAATTGCCGAATGGCACCTTTCGAAATTAAATTAATGAATGTGAATGTACTTGGCGATTGCAGTACGAGCTTCTCTGATGTTGCTCCATTCTGTCAGATATGCTTTCTCATATTTGAAGGAGCGAAACTAGCGCTCTATCATGATATTATCCGCCTAGCGTGTTTTTTGCAAGACCTTTTTCCGTCCATGCTCTATTTCAACGGGGGTTTTATCTTATACCCCAGCAACCTGCCAATTTATGTCCAAGATCCTCTAACACCCAATGCGTATCCTTATACCTATCTGCTTCCTCAATATCGATTATTGTGAAATCAAACTCTTTCCGGTACTCTTGGTCTACAGATATTTTTGTATAACTCCCTCTTAAATTGTGGCGGGTATATATTGGTTTTCCCCTCCATAATGCGTTCTTGGGGTAGAACGTTTCACTACCATTCTTTCCATCATCTAATCCATACCAATTTGCCAATTCTCCATTTCTAATCCAAACTTCCTTTTGGCCCTCCGGATGATATTTTAAACGAAGAAGATATGCTGCAACGATTTTCATGATTTTCATATCCGTCGACTCTTGTCTTCCGGATTCATCTGATAAATATTTAAATCGCTTATTTGCTGCTACCGGTTTCTCCTTTGGCGTCAAATCCTTCCTGACAATGAAATAATGATTTTGCAAAGGTCCTATTTCTAGGGCATTCGCAATAATATTATTGTAGGTAATCATATTTGCATAATAATCAAGCCCGCTGTTTAATCTTTCATTCCATTTCTTTTCTAACGTTTCCCAAAGTTTTTGCTTTGATAATAATTTCTTCTTTGCGGTCACTCCATTATCAAATTGAAACATCCAATATTTCTTCAACCAGCCTTCTGTAACAGAGTATTCTTCCATCCATTTATCAACTCTCTCATTTTGGGTTCGTTTTCTATTTTCTATATCTGAAAATCCTGTCCACCGGTGAAGCAATTCAATCGTGTCATCCACCACTTGCTGACTAATGAGCTCCTCTCTGGTAACCTTTTCCTCTGAAAAAAGATAACATCGAGCTATTACAGTCATTATGTGTTCAATTCCGATAAGGTTAGCTGATTCACTGAAATGATCTGTTAGTAAATATGGCTGAACTCTAGGGTTCGAAGACATTGGATTCGTAACATATGATTCAAATTCTAAGAATTCATTTAACATGATCCGTTCGCCTCCTCTCCGCCAAATATCAATTTAATATCTTCCCATGAAAAAGCGTCCCAGAAAAATTTTGCCATACTTGTCTTTGATTTTGTCATCTCATACAATGCATAGACCAATTTCTCTTTTTCATTAACGGAACGACTATAAATACGAATCACATTCCTTACCGCATTTAAACAATGCACATATAACTTTTGTTGGGTATTAGATACATTATTTTCATAAAAGCATCTGGTTTCATTATTCAGCATCTCTTCTAATTCTGAAAACTCTTCAGAAGAAAGTGAGCATTTTGCTGCCTCTATTGCATTATCGTACATCTCGCTATATGTATGACTTTTCGGTCCTTGGATTAAATCAATCAAACGCCATAGTAGTTTATATCCTTGTTGATTAAAGTGATATAAAAGCTTCTTTTCCTTTTCTGTTAAATCGCTTTCTTTAAATCCATTACCAATGATCTGTTCAAGCGCCATCCCTCTCTTGCTTCGTGGTTGGAACTGCCATTGTAAGGAATTAATGCGTTCTTTTATACCATCAATTGCAGATTCATCCGAAATTGCATCCTCTATTTTCTGTCTTAATTCTGGTAATGTTTGAAATAGTATCTCATCCACCTGGCTCTCATCGTACATACGCATGATAAGAACCTCCGTATTTTCTACGGCATAATATCCTTTATTCTTTTCCTTTGTTAAATTCTTTAGAAGGATGTTTTTATAAAAATGATACAATTCAAAAATGCCATCACAAGACTCTTTAAATTTTTCTATAACATCTTTTTCAGCCTTAGCTAATTTAGGTTTCTTGACATTTATCTTCTCACTTTTCATTTTTTTAAAAGCCTCGCAATACTCTAAATACTCCAGGAAATACTTTGGCAACAAGTTTATATACGTACCAGTTTCTTCGTTTTCCGGATACCACTCCACCTTTGTTTCGCAATTCTTTGCACCAAGTGTTATGACTTTCCCTTCCTTTATCTCAAGTCTATCTAAGTGAAAATTTTCTTCTGCCTTAAGTTCTTTAAATCCTCTTAAAAAAGACAAATACGCACTCTTCGGAATATCCTTATTAAGTATTAAATCTAAATTAGGGTGAACACCATTCTTTGCCGCATCAATTTCGAGCCCTGTAAGAAGTGTACACTTGGCACAGGTTGGAATATTAGCATCAAACTCTGATTCACCATTGGTTTTTCTGTCATATTCAACTTGTCCTATGGAAATAGCAGCATTTGAGATACGTCCAATGTGATTGGAAAAGGTATTATAAATATGCTCATACTCTACATGATCCGGCACAACTGCATCAACTGCTAATGTACTAGGTATCTCAATAGCCGGCAATTTTCTTTCATAGTAATATAAACTTTTTGAAGGAATCCGCTGATATACACCTTTTGCTACTGCATCAACAACATCTTGATTTAAGATAATACTTACTAAATCTCCGTCAAAATCGGCTCCACCTAGACATAACGGCAGTGTTGAACCTCTTGGCACCATAACAATTCCTGTCAAGTGACTGAAGTATTTATCATACATCTTTACATATTTTGTATAATGCTCATAATCTTTTTTTCCGTCTTTTGCATAGGTTTTCTCTGAATTTGGAAGGACAAACGCTCGCATTATATATTGTTCATTTCTTGATAAATGAGGATTTCTAAAAAAAGCATAATAATCTTCAAAATTCAGTTTTATCTTATTATTCTTGCCTTGTGGCAAGTAAAATCTAGTAAATAAATTACGCAGCCATGCATTATTCACATCTTTGTCAGCCCTGAGCAAACTACTCAAAAGTGGCATTAAATCCCTACACAGATAGCGTGTTTGACCTTCTACCAAAACTTTTCCCAGCGCCATCTTGGAAAGTAAGCTCTTCTGTGTGTTTCCTAATTGCTCTTTTATATATTTATCCCCTACAAGGCTTGGATTCTGCAAAAGCGCTCGTTTCCAATTTGGCAAACGATAAAGTTCGTCATTATCTTCCATTACAATATCGTCATGCTCAATCTCATCCCAATTCTTTAAGAACGCTATTGGATTTTTAATAAACTTACCATGTCCATCAATAATATGTTTGAATTGTTTCTCATCAAAAGCTAATGTATTAATAGTCTGGTAACTTAAGTGTGTATATCTAGAATGTCCATATGGTAAATTGGTCCCTGAAACATAAAATCCATGATTAAATTTGGCTATGGCATCGCAATAGTATTGCATTGGGTCTTCAAAACCATTTTCTTTGCAATATGTTTCTAACCACTTCTTGCCTTTAAACATACTTTCTGTCATGAAAATATGAGCTTTTCTTAAATCTCGTTCCTTTCCAAAGGCATCTATATATAAATATTGTTTGTCTCCTGTTCCAACAACAGTATATTCTTTAATAAATTCTAAAACATCTACCTGATGAAGCATGCCCTTTGCAAAAGGTAATCTTATCTGAAAAGAATTAGCTCCATTTATCCCCAGTGCTTCATTTATATAACCCGAATATTCCGGTGTTATAAATCCCTCTCCATCATATGGTGTTTCAACAGGTAAAACTTCCTGTATTTTCGGCTCTTGAAATTCCCAATCTTTCGGCGTTTTTCCTTGCTTTGCAGTTGCAACCTTAACATTTCTTTCATAACTATTTCCACTAGCTTCTCTAGTGTCTCTAACTATAACCAATGTTTCCGGCGTAAGTTCAAATCTATCATGATTTACTCGCTGTGATGTAGAAAGATACAGCCCTCTATATGCATAGTACTTGCTTAATTTCACTTTAATCTTACTGAAATCTATGCCTAGATTTAAGCGCTCATTCAATCGTTCCACATATGCCCTATTAACAAAAGAAATACGACCATTTCGGCTCATATTACCACTTTTATCAAATGGCAACATATGTACAATATGAGTGTCAAACTGCAACTTAAGACCATTTTCCATAAGGTCTTTCACATTATTTTGTAGACCTTCTCTCCACTTGCGTGCTGCATCTGTTGCATTTTCATCAATAGGCATGAAAATATCATCAAAATCCATAATGAGAAACTGGTCACGTAACAGATATTTATCTGTGCCATCAAATTTATCGACCAAATCCTCCTTTAATACTTCTAGAAATTGATGAAGCATAGGACACTCTTCTGACTCGGTTTCCGCTTTGACCACCAAGGTGTACAAGGTGCGCTTTCTTGTGTCAAAACAAAACGATTCCCCTAATGCATTTCTTTTTTTTGGGAAATACTTAAATAAGGATTTTGCATTGACTGTCATTATTCTTTGTTTTTTTACATACATGCTTTCTACGACCACCTTTCATACTTTATGAGGGTCTCATAATTTATTTTAACGATAGATTACATTTTTACATCACGATAGCGGAATCTGAGTGGACAGACTACCCCACAATCTCCCAGTATCCGTTTTTCGGGGATCCATGCCGTATCAAAATGCCTTGTTCTTTCAGCTTCTGAATATTCTTCTCGATACTGCGTCTGGAGATACCAATTTCTTCAGCCATTTTAGACGCTGAAAGATGTGCATTTTTTGACAGAAGGTTTAGTATTTTTTTCTGTGTGGTGTTTAAGCTGTTATCATTGTTTTTGTGAATCTTCTCCGAACCTTCTCCGAACTTTCTCCGAACCTTCTCCGAACTTTTTTCGGACTTTCTCCGAACTTTTTGTGATGCTTCTCTGACGATGTTTGTTTCTGTTGTCGGAAGATTTTTGCGAAAAAGGTTTACACGGAACATATTATCAAATGCCTGGATTTCTGGTGTCGGAAGTCCATATTTTTTTGCTGCTGCCATGATTCTCCTCACACCGGTGCCCCATGCTTCCACAAGACCCATTTTGTTAAAAATGTTGGCAATTGCCCGATTGCGGATTTTAGAGTGACCCTCCATTAGTTCTTCATAGGTAAGTCCGTTATACAAGCCCCCCGGAGAGGTGACTTCCAGACGGTCGTCATATATGGCCACCTGAACGCTGGAATCATCCGTCATGTTGCGGTGGCAATGGGCATTAATTATCATTTCCCGGATTGCATCCAAAGGCAGTTCATAGGACTCTTTCCTGATCAGATCGTCAATAGTGGCTCCAAGACGGATGTTTCGCAACACAAAATGAACCGCCTCGTTAATTTGTTCATAAATCGGACCTGAAAACTCTCTTTTGTCCAGGAATACCGTCCGCTCTGTACCTTTGAAGACTGCACATTGAGTCTTGGAGAAAGGAAAAAAGTCGGAGGTCAACAAGACAAAAGCATTGGAGGCCAGCAGTAAATCGTTTTCCTTTTTCAGTAGTTTCCAGCTGACCAGCTGATTGATTCCTACTTCACGTTTTGTCAGACCCATTTTCTCCCTATAGCTCACAATATCCTGACACAGCTTCTCTATCGCAGCTTCTGTCTGTGGTTCAATATTCGGGATGATCTGTGGTTCGCAGGAGTCGGATACGGCATTGGAAATGCTGTCCATCAATTGAAAAAGGGAATCTTCATCAATCCCGATCACCCTGCGGGAAATATCTTCTACCCCAACGATCAACCGACCGCCCTGAGAATTTGCAAAAGCTATGATTGTTTTTACATATTTTTCGGAATCTGTCGAAAGCGTTACCTTAAATTCTGTGTTTTGCGATTCTCCACGAAGTATCTCTTCTACTGTCATCCCGATCACCTCCGCTGCTTTTATTTTCACCGGAATATCTGGCTCGTCAACCCCTACGCCCTCAGATCAAAGTTATAGCGTTTCAGATCCCCCACCGGCGCCTCGGCTGCCACGAAATCGTTGACGATATCCACATCCTTTTCCTTCATGCTCAGCTCGGCGGTGAAGGCAAATCCCTGCTCATTGATAGCGTCCTTCAGCATGTCCATGTTCCGTTCCAGAAGATTCTGTGTCTCCTTTGAAGCAACAAAAAACTTGGTGGACACCGCATTGTTCTCCCGGGTGATGTGGATGTCCAGGGTTCCCAGATGCTCCATATCCAGATGGAGGAGGACTTTCAGGTGTTTAGGGTCTTTTTTCAGTGACTCTTTCCGGGTCATGACATAGAGATCCCCGTGGACATTCTGATTCTGCAGCTTCAGGGGGAGCTGTATGTACTGGAAGGTCTGGTTCAGCGTTTTCATAAACTCCAGGTTTTTCTCCATGTTGGTGGCGGTTCCCGACAGCTGGGTGAATACGTCCTTTCCCAAAACCTGTTCGCTGAAGTGGGACAGGGCCTGGAACTGGCGGGACATCCGGGAGTATACCTCTTCCATGGCCCCCTCCTGTTTCATCCGCTCCGGGGACAGGGTCCAGTTGGACAGGAACTGCTGTTTTACCAGAGCGTGAAAGGATTTGGAGGTGAGCAGTTTGGAGGCCTGTTCCTCCGTCATGTCCGGGAAGGCTTTCTGGAGTTCTGTCAGGATCTGACGGGCTGTGGCGGTGCCGTTCTGGATGCCCTGCCTGATATCCTCGGGAACAGGGTAATCGGACAAAAACCGGGAGAACTGGGCCCGGCTTTCCGGTGTCAGGATGGCCCCTGCCTGCTCCCGGATGAACAGGGGGCGGCTGCCGGCATTACTCTCCGAGGAGGCGTTTTTCCCGGTAGAGTTGTCTGTGATGCTGGACAGGAACTGACGCATCTTGGAAAAGGGTCCGGCATTTTCCGCTCCTGCCGCCGGTGCGGCAGTGTCGGTGTTCTGGCTGGTGTTTTGACCGGTCTCCGGGGGAACCGCCGTGTTACCCTTTGATGCGTTTTCCGTGGCGCCGTCTGCTGCTGTGGCGTCTCCCGGTATGTTTACAGGGTTGCCGTTGGCATCCACAGCAGTGGAGACAGCGCCCTCCGGGGAGGAGGCGGGCAGGATGTTGCCCTTCGCGTCCAGTGTGACCGGAACGGGATTGCTGTATGCTTTGGCGCCGGAGGCAGTGATATTGCCCTCAGCGTCCGGTGCGGATGAGATATGGGCTGCGTCCGGCGCAGCCAGGATATTGCCTTCTGCATCCAGTGCGGCGGGTACGATGTTGCCCTTGGCGTCCAGCGCGGCGGGCACGGTATTGCCGTTGGCGTCCGTTGTGGTGATCACCGCATTGCCGTTGGCGTCGGTGGCGGGTACGATGTTGCCGTTTATATCCAGAATGACGGGGAGGGGATTGCCCTCCGGACTTACAGGGACAGGGACGGGGCTGCCCTGACCGTTCATGACCATGGCCTGTCCGCTCTCTCCGGCGAAGGTGTCCAGAAACGGGATACCACCGGACTGGGCCAGGTTTCCCTCCTCCAGGGTGGGGTTCCCCTCCAGTGCCATGCCCAGGAGCTGGGTGGCTACTTCTTTGGACAGACGGGGAACCTGTTCCCCGATGGAGGTGAGCATATTCGAGATGGAGTCTGTCAGAGCGTCCATCTTGTATAACAGCTGATGGGTCTGATTCTGATAGCTCTCAAACTGACGGACCGCTGCGTCGTTCAGGGGCATTCCCAGACGGTTCATGGTGATGACGGAATTGACATCTGCCTCCGGGAATCTGGCGCAGAGACGGATGGAGTCCAGAATGTTCGAGCGGCTGATGGACTGCTGGTTTTGCAAAAGACTCCGGACCACTTCCAGATTGCGCGGTGTTTTCGGAAGATTTGCCTCCTCCAGCGCCTGCTCGATGGTGTCCTCCATGTCCAGCAGATAGGCATTGGTCAGGGCTTTCATATATATTGTGTTGTTGTCCAGACTGGTGATCTGGAAAGCGGCTTTCTGACCGATGGAGTACTGGTTGGCATCGGGAAGTTTGCCCGTGAAAGAGGAACCATCCTCCATGGAGAGGGTGATTTCGTTGCCGTGTACGTCGCTGACTACGCCTTTCAGGGTCTGGCCCTCCTGCAGATGCACGGTGGCCCCTCCGGAGCGGTAGGAGCGGGAGCGGGGAGATACCGAAGAGGATCCCCTGGAATTATTTTGAACGCTGTTGCTTATGATTGGCATGGGAACACCTCGCTAAATGTACTATCAGGCTACTTGTTTACAAATCTATTATATGATAAAATGGTGATTAGTCAATATAAGGAGGGCTTATTTTTTATGAAAGCATTTATGGACAAGGACTTTCTGTTACAGACGGAGACGGCGAAAAAACTCTACCACGACTACGCGGAGCAGGTGCCGGTGCTGGACTACCACTGCCACCTGGTGCCCCGGGAGATCGCGGAGGATATTCACTTTAAGAACATGACGGAACTGTGGCTGGGGGCGGATCACTACAAATGGCGCGTCATGCGGTCGGACGGGGTGGAGGAGAGATATATCACGGGAGACGCCTCCGACGAGGAGAAGTTTCACGCATTTGCCAGGGCGCTGCCAAGGTGTATCGGAAACCCCATGTACCACTGGTGCCATCTGGAACTGCAGAGATATTTCGGGATATATGAACCCCTGAGCGAGAGAAACTGGAGAGAGATTTATGATACCTGCAATGCCGTTTTGCAAAAACCGGAGATGTCGGCGAAGAACCTCATCAAAATGTCCGGCGTGACTCTGGTGTGTACCACAGACGACCCGGTGGATGACCTGCGCTTCCATGACATGATATGGGAGGATAAGGATTTCGATGTGCAGGTGCTGCCCGCCTGGCGTCCGGATCTGGTGATGAGTCCGGAGAAGGAGGGTTTCACTGCCTATATTGAGAAATTGTCCGCTGTCAGCGGGGTGGATATCGTGGATTTCACTACCATGAAACAGGCCTTGGCGCGGCGTCTGGACTACTTTGCCGAGAGGGGATGCTGTATCTCGGACCACGGTCTGGACTATGCCGAATTTTGCCCGGTGAGTGACCGCGAGATGGAAGAACTGGTGAAAAAGAGTCTCGGGGGAGGTGGGCTTACCAGGGAGGAGCTTATGACATACCGGACCATGGTGATGCTATTTCTGGGAGCGGAGTACCAAAAGAGAGACTGGGCCATGCAGCTCCACTACGGAGCCAAGAGGGAAAATAATGAGCTGGTATTTCAAAGTGCTGGGGCAAACGCCGGTATCGACTGTATCAATCCGGAAGGTTTCCGTGCGTCGGTGGCGGATTTTATGAACGCCCTGAACCGGGAGGGCCATCTTCCGCGGACTATTCTGTACTCTCTGAACCCCACGGATAATGCCCTGATCGGCACGATGATCGGCTGTTTTCAGGGGGACGGTGTCCGGGGGAAGATCCAGCAGGGTGCGGCCTGGTGGTTCAACGACCACAAATACGGCATGGAGGAACACATGAATTCTCTGGCATCCCTGAGCCTGCTGGGCAATTTCATCGGCATGCTGACGGATTCCCGCAGCTTTATTTCCTATCCGAGGCATGAGTATTTCCGCCGGATTCTCTGTAATTTCCTGGGAAACCTTGTGGAAAACGGCGAGTACCCGGAGGACTACGATCTGCTGGGGGAGATGGTGAGAGATATTTCTTATTACAATGCGGTGAGATATTTTGGATTTCAGCTTTGAAACTTGCAGCAGGAATTACAACCGGGAGGATAGATTATGTTTGAATTAGTAAAGGGTGGCAGAGCGGCATCCATTTTTGTAGATGTGCAGGCGGAGGATTATGCAGGGCTGGCCCATGTGGCGGGCAGGATCAGCAGGGATGTGGAACTGGTGACGGATGTGGCGCCGGAGGTGACGGGAGCGCTCACGGAGGATTTTCAGATCGTGCCCGGCACCATCGGAAGCAGTCCTGTCATCGACGGCATGATCGCCGAGGGGCTGGATCTGTCTGCCATACAGGGGAAACGGGAGAGCTATGCCCTCCGGCTGGTGGGGAAGAGACTGGTAGTGGCCGGCACGGAGACGGTGGCGACGCTCCACGGCCTGTACCATATATCCGGGAAGCTGGGAGTCAGTCCCTGGGTGTACTGGGGGGATGTGATGCCGGGGAAGAAGAGAGAGGTTGTTTTCGGGGAGGACATCGAATTTACCTCCAAAGAGCCTTCGGTAAAATACCGGGGATTCTTCATGAACGATGAGTGGCCCTCTCTGGGGAATTTTGTCTTTAACACCTTCGGGGATTTCAATGTAAAATTTTATGAGCAGGTGTTTGACCTCCTGCTGCGCCTGAAAGGAAATTATTTCTGGCCTGCCATGTGGTCTGCCTCCCTCTGTCTGGACGGCGGGGACGGCGATCCTCTGGCAAATGTGAAGCTGGCGACAAATCTCGGCATCACCATCGGAAACTCCCACCACGAGCCTCTGATGCGATCCAGCGAGGAGTGGGACAAGGTAAAGACGGATACCAACAATGTGGGATATGGCAGGGACTGGAACTACCACACCAACGGCCAGGGACTGTACCGGTACTGGGAGGACGCGGCGGAGCGCAACAGGGAATTTAAGCATATGATCACCATCGGTATGCGGGGGGAACGGGACACGACCATGCTGCCGGAGGGCTCTTCCATCCAGGAAAATGTGGAGCTTTTGCGCAGGATCATCTCTGACCAGAACCGCATCATAGAGGAGAAGGGATGCCGGGACAAACCGCAGATGCTGGCGCTCTACAAGGAGGTGGAGGACTATTATTACGGCGGTGACGGCGTGCAGGGTCTGAAGGGCTGGGAGGGTCTGGACAATGCCATCCTCCTTCTGTCGGACGACAACTTTGGCAATGTACGCACTCTGCCCACGGAGGAGGACAGGGACCGGAAGGCCGGGTGGGGCCTGTACTACCATTTTGACTACCACGGCGCCCCGGTCTCCTATGAGTGGGTAAACTCCACACCGCTGCCCAAGGTGTGGGAGCAGCTGACTATGGCATACGAGTACGGTATACGGGATCTGTGGATTGTCAACGTGGGAGACATTCGTCCTCAGGAGCTTCCCCTCTCCTACTACATGGCGCTGGCCTATGACTACGAGGGTATGGGGATTGACCACCCGAATGAGACGGATATCTTTCTGAAAGAGTGGGTGCGGCAGCAGTTTGGCGGATACCTGGAGGACAGGGATGTCATGGGAGACATCGCTGCCATTCTGAAAGCCTATACCCGAATGCACGGAAACCGCCGGCCGGAGGTCACTTATCCCGATACATACCATGTCACCCACTTTGGGGAGTGTGACCGGATGATCCGGCTGTGCAGAGAGATCCGGGAGATGGCAGAGGATGTGGAGAAAAAGATCCCCGGGGAGTGCAGGGACAGTTACTACGGTCTGGTCTACTATCCGGCGGTGGCGGGGGCCAATGTACAGCTGATGAATCTGTATACGGCGAAAAACAGATTTTATGCGGAGAACGGAGCGGCCTGTGCCGTGGACTACGCCCGGAAGGTGAGGGAGTGTATCGCCGAGGATGAGAGGCTGGCGAAATATTATAATGAAGAGATGGCAGGCGGCAAGTGGAAGGGCATGATGTCATCGGCCCATGTCTGCTTTGAGCGTTGGAACGACGAGGGCTGGCATTACCCGGAGACGGTGGCTTTCACCCCCTCTGACAGAGACCGGATGCTGGTGCTGCCGGAGTCCGGGCAGAAATTTGTCAGTCAGGGGACCGTCTCTCTGCCGGAATTTACCGATGTGGGGGATGAAGTCTGCCATGTGCAGGTGGCCAACGCTGCAGATGCCGCATTGGATATCCGGGTGGAGACGGAGGATAAGGCAGTACGCGTGGAGAGTGAGGGAAATCCCTCTGGCTCCCTGCAGATTTACACTGTGAGCATCGACTGGTCAAAGGTGACGGAGACAAAAGAGAGTTACATAACATTCTCCGCCGCCGGGAATGAAGTAAAAGTGCTGGTAAAGATGGTACGTGCCCCGGAGGAGCTGTCCCCCATGACTTTTGTGGAGCGGGATTCCATCCTCTCTATGGAGGCGGAACATTTTGCGGCGGACTGGGAGCGGGACGGCTATCGCTGGAAAAAACT
This sequence comes from uncultured Eubacterium sp., assembly GCA_964484225.1. Taxonomy (GTDB): domain Bacteria; phylum Bacillota; class Clostridia; order Lachnospirales; family Lachnospiraceae; genus Eubacterium_F. The sequence goes on along the minus strand of CAZAEM010000021.1, from coordinate 32,720 downwards.
GGAGGAGTACGGCAAGACGCTGTCCTCCATGAAAATATATCCGACAGACCGCAACTTTGACGAGATCGGCATGGCGCCGGCCCTGGAGTACCGGGTGCTGATCCGCCGGGGCGGAGACTATCGCCTGCGGGTCATCACGGCCCCCGGCAATCATCTGGAGGACGGGAGGAACATGCGGTATGCCGTATCCTTCGACGGTGGCAGGCCGGAGCCGGTGAAGACGATACCGGACGAGCACTACAATATCGGCAGAGGACACTGGTATGACAGGGATTGGGCGGAGGGCGTCCTGAACAACTGTCATTACGGTGAGAGCAAGGTGAATCTGCAGCCGGGGACTCACACCATCACGATCTACGGGGTGGAGGCCGGACTGGTGCTGCAGAAGCTGGTACTCTATAAAGGAGAACTGCCCTCGTCTTATTTCGGACCGCCGGAGTGCGGTTATACCCGGTAGTAAATTCTTTGATGACAGGCCCCGGCCATGATGGCCGGGGCCTGTCATGTTCTCTAATACGTTACTGCGGATAGTAACATATGGAAAAAAATTTAAATTATCTATTGACAACGCCGATACAAGGTGGTATCTTAAGTGTAGCCACGGATTAGCACTCGGTTTTGGTGAGTGCTAACAGGAGAAGAAAGGCGGCAATCCCGGATTTGGTTTGAGAGGAAGTGATGGTTTGGAACTGAGTGAGAGAAAACAGAAGATTCTGGAGGCGATCATCCGGAATTATATGGAGACCGGCGAGCCGGTCGGTTCTCGCACTGTCTCGAAGTACACGGATCTGAATCTCAGTTCCGCCACCATTCGGAACGAGATGTCGGATCTGGAGGAGATGGGTTACATCCTGCAGCCTCACACGTCGGCAGGGCGGATCCCCGCAGACAAGGCGTACCGCCTGTATGTGGATACCATGCTGGCGAAGAAGGATGAGGAGCTGGCGGATATGAAGGAGCTGATGATGGAGAAAGCGGACAAGATCGATCTGCTCCTGAAACAGGTGGCGAAGCTCCTGGCCCAGAATACCAACTATACTTCCATGGTGACAAAGCCGAAGTATAAGCATAAAAAGATTAAGTTTATCCAGTTAAACCAGATAGAGGACAATCAGCTGCTGGTGTTGATCGTCCTGGATAACAATCGGGCTTACAACAAATTTATCAATCTGGCCGGAAAGCCCCAGGAGGGGGCGGTGGCCCAGTTGAACTTCCTCCTCAACACTGCTTTGAACGGCCTGGATTTCACAGAGATCAATATGGCCATCATGCAGCAGATCAAGGAGAAGGCCGGTGAATACGGAGATCTGGCTTCCAGTATCCTGGACTGTGTGGCGGAGACCATGACGGAGACGGATGATTCCGAGATATTTACCTCCGGCGCCACGAATATCCTGAAGTACCCGGAGCTGGCGGATACGGAGAAGATGACGAACCTCCTCTCCACTTTCGAGGAAAAACAGATGCTGGCCGCCTGGGCCAATGACACGCCGCCGGAGAATGATGAGGAGCACGGCATACAGGTATACATCGGCGAGGAGTCGCCGGTGGAATCCATGCGGGACTGTTCCGTTGTGACGGCGACGTATCAGATAAAAGAGGGGGTCTATGGAAAGATCGGTATCGTGGGGCCAAAGAGGATGGATTATGAAAAGGTGGTAGGAACTCTGGAGAACTGTATGCAGCAGCTGGATGACATTTTCAAGAAGAAATCAGAGGAACCATAGATGATAGAGTGAGAAAAGGAAGGTGAAGACGACGTGGAAGAAGTGATCAACGAGGAGAGCCGGAAGGCAGTTTCTCCTGAGAAGGGCAAGAAGGATCCGGGCAGACAGAGGGAATCAGAACCGGATATGAAGGAGAAGATGAAAAAGGCGGAAGAAAAGGCAGCGGAGAAAGAGACAGAGGAGGAGAGAGCCGGAGACCGGAGGGAGGATAAGCCGGAGGAAACAGCGGCGGAAACTCCGGAAGGGGAAGAGACAGGAGAGGATGCGAAAGAGAAGTCCCCAAAATCCGGGAAGAAGACGGGCAGGAAGAAGGACAAAAGGGATGAGAAGATAGAGGAGCTGAACGACCGGCTTATGAGGAATCTGGCGGAGTTCGAGAATTTCAGAAACCGCTCCGAGAAGGAAAAGTCGGCGATGTTTGAGATCGGCGCCAAATCGGTGATTGAAAAGATATTGCCGGTGGTGGACAATCTGGAGAGAGGCTTCGACGGATTGACCGACGAAGAGCGGGAAACTCCTTTTGTCAAGGGGATCGAGGCGGTGTATAAGCAGATGATGACAGCCCTGGATGAACTTGGTGTGAAAGCCATCGAGGCAGTGGGGCAGGAATTTGACCCCAACCTTCACAATGCGGTGATGCACGATGAGGATGACTCCGATGAAAGCAACAGGATCATCGAGGAATTCCAAAAAGGTTATATGTATAAAGACAGTGTAGTCAGACACAGTATGGTTAAGGTTTTGAATTAACAGAAAAAGCCGCAGGAGCGGCAGAAAGAGAGGACAATCATGAGTAAGATTATTGGTATTGACTTGGGTACGACAAACAGCTGTGTGGCTGTGATGGAGGGTGGAAAACCTGTTGTTATCGCTAATGCAGAGGGGTCGAGAACGACTCCGTCGGTTGTGGCATTCACGAAGAACGGAGAGAGGTTGATCGGCGAGCCGGCGAAGCGCCAGGCTGTGACCAATGCGGAGAACACGATCTCTTCCATTAAGAGACATATGGGCACGGATTTCCGTGCATCTATCGACAACAAGAAGTATTCTCCCCAGGAGATATCTGCCATGATCCTCCAGAAATTGAAGGGGGATGCCGAGAATTATCTGGGCGGTGAGAAGGTGACGGAGGCTGTGATTACGGTTCCCGCCTACTTTAACGACGCGCAGCGCCAGGCTACCAAGGACGCCGGAAAGATCGCCGGGTTGGACGTAAAGCGTATCATCAACGAGCCCACTGCGGCGGCGCTGGCTTACGGCCTGGACAATGAGGGGGAGCAGAAGATCATGGTATACGATCTGGGCGGCGGCACCTTTGATGTGTCTATCATTGAGATCGGTGACGGTGTCATAGAGGTGCTTTCCACCTCCGGCGATAACAGACTGGGTGGGGATGATTTCGACAACAAGATATGTGATTACATGGTACAGGAATTCAAGAAAGCGGAAGGCGTGGACCTCTCAGCAGACAAAATGGCACTGCAGAGGCTGAGGGAGGCGGCGGAGAAGGCAAAGAAGGAACTGTCCAGCGCCACCACCACGAATATCAATCTTCCTTTCATCACCGCTACACAGGAGGGACCGAAGCATTTTGATATGAACCTGACCCGCGCCAAATTTGATGAGCTGACAGCTGATCTGGTGGAGAGAACCACTACGCCGGTGCAAAATGCGTTGAAGGATGCAGGCATCAACGCGTCTGAACTGGGGAAGGTGCTTCTGGTAGGAGGTTCTACCCGAATCCCGGCTGTGCAGGACAAGGTGAAGCAGTTGACCAGCCATGAGCCGAATAAATCTCTGAACCCGGATGAGTGTGTGGCCATCGGAGCCTCCGTTCAGGGCGGCAAGCTGGCGGGGGATGCTGGCGCAGGGGACATCCTGCTTCTGGATGTGACCCCGTTGTCACTGTCTATTGAGACCATGGGCGGTGTGGCTACTAAGCTGATTGAGAGGAACACCACAATTCCCACGAAGAAGAGCCAGATCTTTTCCACCGCTGCCGACAACCAGACGGCGGTAGATATCAATGTGGTGCAGGGTGAGAGACAGTTTGCACGGGATAACAAATCTCTCGGGCAGTTCCGTCTGGATGGGATTCCTCCGGCCATGAGGGGAGTTCCGCAGATCGAGGTTACGTTTGATATTGATGCCAACGGTATCGTAAATGTATCCGCCAAGGACCTGGGGACAGGGAAGGAACAGCACATCACGATCACGGCCGGATCCAATATGAGCGACGATGAGATTGACAAGGCGGTGAAAGAGGCGGCAGAATTTGAGACCCAGGACAAAAAGCGCAAGGAGGGGATTGATGCCCGCAATGAAGCAGACAGTATGGTATTCCAGACCGAGAAAGCCCTGACTGATGTGGGCGACGGAGTGGATGCGGCAGAAAAGGAGAAAGTGCAGGCGGAGATTGACAAGGTGAAAGCCATTCTGGAGAGAACCACCCCGGAGAATATGTCCGACGCCGATGTGGATGAACTGAAAGCGGCGAAGGAGACATTGATGACAAGTGCCCAGCAGGTATTTGCCAAGGTTTATGAGCAGGCCCAGCAGGCAGGTGGTGCCCAGGGCGCCGGCCCGGATATGGGTAACGCAGCCGGCCCCGGTCCCGATGCCCAGACTGACAACAGTGGCGACGATGTGGTAGATGGAGATTTTCGTGAAATTTAAGATTTCATAATGTGCTACGGGGAAAAGCCCACAGATACCGTGAGTCTCTGCGGGCATTTCCTGCGGCATACGGCAAAAAAGAGTGGAGGAGACTATGGCAGATAAGAGAGATTATTATGAGGTGCTGGGCGTGGATAAGAACGCCGATGACGCCGCATTAAAGAGAGCTTATCGTGTGCTTGCCAAAAAATATCACCCGGACACGAATCCAGGGGATAAGGAGGCGGAGGCGAAATTCAAGGAAGCTTCCGAGGCTTATGCCGTCCTGAGTGACCCGGACAAGAGACGCCAGTATGACCAGTTTGGCCACGCTGCCTTTGAGGGAGGTCCCGGCGGAGGCAGTGGTTTCAGCGGCATGGATATGGAGGATATCTTTGGCAGCTTTGGAGATATATTTGGAGATTTGTTTGGCGGTGGATTCGGCAGCAGACGCAGAAATGATCCCAATGCACCGCAGAGGGGAGCCAATCTGCGCACACAGGTGAGGATCACGTTTGAGGAGGCCTGTTTTGGTACCGAGAAGGAGATTGAGATTCCCTCCAAAGTGGAGTGTAAGACCTGTGGCGGAAGCGGTGCCAAACCAGGTACCCAGCCCATCACCTGCGGACAGTGCGGAGGAAAGGGACAGGTGGTCCACACCCAGCAGTCCCTGTTCGGTATGGTTCAGAATGTGACCACCTGCCCCGCCTGCGGCGGTACAGGGAAGGTGATCCGGGAGAAGTGCCCGGACTGCCGGGGACAGGGTTATATACCGAAGAAGGAAAAACTGCAGGCTACCATCCCGGCAGGTATCGACCACGGTCAGAGTGTCCGGCTCCGCGGCAAGGGGGAGCCCGGTAAGAACGGTGGTTCCCGGGGAGATCTGCTGGTGGAGGTGTATGTGGAAGACCATCCGGAATTCCAGCGGCATGAGTACGATATCTATTCCACTGTCCGCATTTCCTATCCCAGGGCAGCACTGGGCGGAGATGTGATCATCCACACTATAGACGGCGATGTGGCCTACAATGTAAAGGCCGGGACACAGTCCGGCACCAGGGTGCGCCTGCGCGGCAAGGGAGTCCCCTCCCTTCGAAACAAGAAGATGCGGGGAAATCACTACGTGGATCTGGTGGTGGATGTACCCACCGGTCTGTCAAAGGAACAGAAAAGACTGCTGGAGCAGTTTGAGGACACGCTGGAAAAGAAAGGGGACAAAAAGAAAAAGAAACGCTGACTTTGCGGACGCGGCCGCGTGAATAATTCAAAACCTTCTGTTTTATACTAATGGTAGAAAGTAGGACAGGAGGTTTTTTTATGGAACAGAGATATCGGATCAATACAGTCCGCGGCAGAGAGATACTGGACTCCCGGGGAAATCCCACAGTGGAGGTGGAAGTGGCGCTCTGCGGCGGAGCCAGGGGACGGGCTGCGGTTCCCTCCGGCGCCTCCACCGGCGCGTTTGAGGCGGTGGAGCTGCGGGACGGTGACCTGCGGCGATATGGAGGACAGGGAGTTCTCCGGGCTGTGCAGAACGTGAACGAGGTGATCGCTTCGCTTCTGGATGGGAAAAACGCGCTGAATCAGGTGGAGATCGATATGTGTATGATCCGGGAAGACGGGACAAAAAATAAGTCGAAACTGGGGGCCAACGCCATACTCGGCACTTCCATGGCGGTGGCAAAAGCGGCAGCGGCGGCAGTGGGACTTCCCCTGTATCAGTATCTGGGCGGCGCCAACGGCCGTACCCTGCCGGTGCCCATGATGAATATCATCAACGGGGGAAAACATGCCGACAGCAGCCTGACGATACAGGAGTTTATGATCATGCCGGTGGGAGCCAAATCCTTTCGAAATGCGCTGGAGTGGAGTGCCGGAGTGTTCCACACGCTGAAAAAGCTCCTGAAGGAGGACGGGTATGCCACGTCTGTGGGGGATGAGGGGGGATTTGCCCCGAAGCTGGACAGTGACGAGGACGCCCTGCGCTATATTGTGAAGGCCATAGAGACGGCGGGGTACCGGCCGGGGGAGGATTTCAGGATCGCCATGGACGGTGCCAGTACGGAGATGTACGAGGAGGCGGTGAAAGCCGGGCGCACCGGGGAGTATCTGTTCTGGAAATCCGGGGAGTACAAGACGGTAGACGAGATGATCGATTTCTGGGATAAATTGTGCCGGGATTACCCGGTGTATTCCATCGAGGACGGCCTGGCAGAGGAGGACTGGGATGGATGGCAGAAGCTCACCAGCCGCCTGGGAAGCCACGTCCAGCTGGTGGGAGACGACCTCTTTGTCACCAACACGGAGCGGATCCGGAAGGGGATGAATCTTCACGTGTCCAATGCCGTGCTCATAAAGCCCAATCAGATCGGGACGGTGACGGAGACACTGGAGGCGATCCGCCTCACGAAAAATAACCGCTGGCACGCCATCGTCAGCCATCGCTCCGGGGAGACGGAGGACACAACCATCGCGGACATCGCCGTGGGGTTGAACGCCGGGCAGATCAAGACCGGGGCGCCGTCGCGGACAGACCGGGTGGCAAAATACAACCAGCTCCTGCGCATTGAGGAACAGCTGGGCGGCAGTGCGGAATTTGGCCGGGGATTTTCCATCTCAGACTGATCTCCCGAACGTGCCTGCGGGGATTTAACTGTTCTTTTTCACCGTACTTTTTCGGAAATAAAAAAGGAGCGCTGTGAAATATCGGGATACTTGTCATTTCATGGCGTCTCCTTTTTACTTTTGATGGTATTTATTCCATATTGTCGGGATCCGTGAAGAGGATCACCGGTTTATCCAGCTGATACTGATAAAACTTTATCACATTGCCGCTGTACATACGAAGCGGACGCCAGTTGCACAGATCGTAGTCCTTCACATAGGGAAGACTGTAATAAAAGGAATCATGTCCGGAGCCGCTGGGCTCGTAGGTCATCAAGGATTTTTTGAATAGCTCTTGTGGTGTCATATGTCCGCCCCCTCTCTTTGTTCTTTCGTTCTGTACAATTATTATATGTGAAAATGGAGGGAATTGCAATACAGAAGTTTCTGCCATCTTGAAATAAAAAAGGATTTTGACTATAATGCAAAAGAAAGGGGCAGTTTGTGATTTTTTTGACGGGAGGCTGAGAATGAGCGGCACATTTTTCCGGAAAAAAGGCGTGGTACTGATCGGCGTCTTGTTTTGTACGTTATTGTGGGGAAGCGCCTTTCCCTGTGTAAAGGCGGGGTATCCGTTGTTTGGCGTGGACTCCGGGGACGTGGGAAGCCAGATGATCTTTGCCGGCGTCCGTTTTGTGACAGCGGGATGTATGACGATCATCGTTTCCCTGTTCTGCGAGAGGGAGAGCTATGGCAGAGGGAAATGGAACCTGCCGGCGGTGGGAAGTGTGTGCCTGTTGGCACTGGTCCAGACTTTTTTCCAATATCTGTTCTACTATATCGGTATGGCATACGTTGCCGGGGTGAAGGCCGCCATACTGAACGGAAGCGCCGCTCTCTGGTGTGTGCTTTTGGCCGCCCTGGTTTACAGGAGCAGGCTGTCCCTCGCGAAATGTGTGGGCCTGGTCCTGGGGATGTCCGGCATTGTGGTGGTGAATCTGGGCAGGGGAAGCCTGGGGCAGGGATTTTCCCCGGGGGATGTTTTTATGCTCATATCTGCCGTGGTATCGGCGCTGGGGTCACTGGTCAGCAAGGAAATGTCAAAAAAAGTGATGCCGGTGACCCTGTGTGGATGGCAGCTTCTCCTGGGCGGCGCATTGCTTTCCCTGGTGGGGATCTGTCTGGGCGGGCGGCTGGATTTCTCTCTGGCAGGGATCGGCGGTGCAGGTCTCCTTCTGTATATGTCCTTTATATCCGCCGCCGCATTTTCTGTCTGGACTGTGCTGCTCAAATATAACGATATGGAGCGAATCACGGTGTTTAACTTTCTGATCCCGGTATTTGGGACTCTGCTCTCCGCCCTCATCCTGGGGGAATCTCTGTGGAATCCGTATATACTTCTGTCACTGCCGCTGGTCTGTGTGGGGATTTACCTTGTCCAGCGCCGGTGAGACGGGGCTTGTCTTGGGAACTGTCAACAATCATTTTCTGTCGGGGTGAAAACGACGGCAGCATCGAAACAGACAGAGCCATTGGATGTAAAGGATCTCCCGGGCGGTGCGGATGCTGGGGAGTCCGGCCTGTCTCAGCGCAGTGGAGATCTGCCGCTTTGTCAGTTGGCGCTCTATGCCATATCGGAAACTGTTTTCAACGAACCGGGCAAATGCTTTTCTCTGAGACAGGGGGATGTCAAAATCCTCTTTCCGGGTCAGGTGCAGGAGCACGACGTCCACGGAGGGGGCGGGATGGAAGTCCTGTCGGGAAAAATAATAACAGATTTCTACATCAAAATAGGGTTTGATCGGGAGGGACGCCGGGGTTTCCCGGGGCTTCCCCAGAAAGCGCTTGCCCGCTCCCTTTTCCATGACCAGCCAGATTTCCTGAGGAAGAGGATTGGCACTGGTCAGCTTTCTCATGATTTTTGTCGTGATGGAAAAGGGGATGTTGGAAAATACTTTGTAGGGCCTGTTCTGTGGCAGCCTGGCTTTCAGAAAGTCCTGATGTTTCAGTGAAAGATTATCTGTCTTTCCCAGACGGCTCTGCAGACGGGAATAAAGTCTGTCGTCCAGCTCGTAGGCCTCCACCGAACCGCTGATCTTTGTGAGTTCTCTGGTGATATGGCCTTTGCCTGCGCCGATTTCGATGACGTGATCGCCGCGGTGGATGGATGTGCGCTTCAGCACTCTTCGGATGGTGCTCGCGCTGGTCAGGTAGTTTTGGGATATGGAAAGGGGCAGATCCCCCTTGTGTTTGGACATAAAAATACACCTCCTGTGATATGAATTAAAACACAAAAAAGGCATAACAAAAAAACTATAAAAAGTTTTTGTTATGCTCTTTTATCGCATTTTAATTATTATACACATGAGATGAACCATGCCCCTTTCGCAAACCGGCCGCGGAGGGAATCCGGAACCGGATGTCTTCTTTTTTAGTTATTATATATGGTGGAACGTGGGAAGTCAAGTGTTTCGGCGGGACTTGACAAAAGAATCGAAAAAGGTAGAATCAAAGGAAAAAGGCAGGAGGAGCATTTGATGACCACCATATATTTCATACGCCACGCAGAACCAAATTATGAAAACCACGACGATCTCACCAGGGAACTGACGCCCAGGGGGAAGAAATTTTCTAAAATTATCTCTTCCTATTTAGATGACAAGGGGATTGACGTCGTGTTCTCAAGTCCTTTCAGGAGATCTGTCGATACCATAGCGGATTTTGCAGATGGCCATCGGATGGAGATAAATATAGTACCGGATTTCAGGGAGCGCAAGGTGGGGGATGAGTGGATCGATGATTTTGACGCATTCAGCAGAAACCAGTGGGAGGATTTCGACTACAAACTGGCAGGGGGTGAGTCCCTCCGTGAAACCCAGAGGAGAAATATAGGGGCCCTGGAAAAAATACTGAAAGCATACGGTGGAAAAAACATAGTGATCGGAACCCATGGAACCGCATTGAGCACGATCATCCACTACTATGACAATCAATATGGATTTTCTGATTTTGAGAGAATCAAGGGAATGATGCCATGGATCGTAGTGATGACATTTGATGAAGAAAATTGTACGGGAATAGAAAAAATAGAGTACGACACGTGGATGTTCGGGGAGAGGCCGGACGAACTGGCGGGACACCCACAGGAAATTTTTCGAAAGGGAACTGCGAAGCTATAATAAGACATTTGATATGCAGACCAGGGTGGTGTGTGAGGAGTTTGAGGTGGTTGCCCTTGTGGATCCTCTCCGTATTTAGTATAATGAACCGTGTGGATTGAATATGGAAGAATGGGGGAAGGGCAAGATGAAAATGCGTTATTTGCTGGCAGCAGTGCTGATTTTACTGTTGTGTGGCTGCGGTGGGACAAAGGAAGGACAGGACAGGGCGGGCGGTACGTCCGTGCCTTCTTCGGGGAGCGCCGTGTCTGTGCCGTCCCCGGAAAGTGCGGCCTCGGGCAGTGCCGTGGGGTCTGCCCTGCAGGAACGAAGCTGTCAGTATGCGGAGCAGCTGGCCTCCGGTCTCACGGATATCATTGAGGAAAATATGACGGAGCAGCTTCGGATCGATATCCCGGCGGATTCTCTCATTACTTCCTGGAACAGCGTGGCGGGCGATCTGGGTGCTTTTCAGAAAATAGACAGCGTGGAGGAATGGGAGGAAGAGGTGTACTCTGTGGTGCTTGTGACCCTTCGCTATCCGGAGAACCGCGGAGCCTCTGTCAAATTCGTGTACGATGAGGAGGGCAGGATCGGCGGACTGTGGTTTGAACAGGCTGCGCTTCAGAACGATGGAGAGGGTGAAGAGGACGACGGGACTTACACGGAAAAGAGTATGTCTGTGGGAAAACCGCCCTACACCTTGAGGGGGATGCTGACTCTTCCCACAGGCGGGGGGAAGGCAAAGGTTGTCATACTCGTGCCGGGGGCGGATCTGGATATGGACGGCACTCTGTCCGGAGGCAGTTTTTTTGTGCGGGATATCGCCAGAGGTCTGGCCAGACAGGGGTACGCCAGCCTTCGCTTCAATAAGAGGGGATATCAGTATGCCTCCACGATGCCAGGGGACGCCGGTGTATATGACACGCTTTTGCAGGATGTGTGGTATGCAATCGATCAGATGTTTAACGAGAGAAGAGTGGACAGCAGCCGGATCTATCTTCTGGCGCAGGGCGAAGCCGCCGACTATCTTCCGGCCATGATAGAGAAAAAGGCCGGGCGGCTTTCCGGGGCGGTGATGATCGCAGGGAAGGCAGTCCATAGGACAGAGTATTCCTATGGGAAGGACAGCAAGGAGGTAAATAACGACGCCAGATATCTGATAGACAAAAATTCTACCATTCCTCTCCTGATACAGCAGGGGGCGGCGGATTTCGAGACGACCATGACGGATTTTACGGACTGGCAGACCCTTTTTAAGGGCCGGTCCCATGTCACGTACCATTCCTATGAGAAATTGAACCATTACCTGATGGCGTCGTCTGCAGGCGGCAATGCCAGTGATTACAATAGTATCCAGACCGTGAGCCAGCAGGCGATACAGGATATTGCGGACTGGCTGCGGGAGAATTGAGCGGAGAGGAGATGGATTAGCCTTTTCGTTTCCTCCTGACATCAATCCAGCCATAATCTCTCATTGCTGCCCGGAATGCATTTCGCCGGGGATACGTATCTTTATATGATGTCATAAGCCTTTGCTTGGCGTTCGGCTTTCCTAGAGACTCCTGTACCTCACCCAGGGCAGCAATAAACGCAGCACATTCCCCATAATAATTTCTGCGGTTTGCATCCATGATTCCCCTGGTTCGCTTTTCAAGTAATTTCTCTATTCTTTTTAACGCGCGGGTTTTGGTGTCGGGTTCCATTTGCATCATAGATTTCCATTTCATAAACAATTCATAAAACAAATTACCTTCACCGGTACTGTTGCGCGCATCCATACCCTTTTGATACTCCTCTTCCGAAAAATGCATTGTTGTTTTTGCTATATCAGCCATTGCGTGGATTCCTTCACTGGTCCATTCGCCTTCATAGAGGTACAGCAAATACAAGGCAATGCCCTGTTTCATAAAAGATCCTGACCATCCTAATGCTTCTTTCTTGTTCAGTCCATTCTCCAGGACGTTCGCAAACTGTCCATCCAAAAAACGGAGAAATAAGATCGTACTGCTGTCCGGTTTGTTTTCTTTTCTCTCAGAGTTTGATAAATTTGCTCCATACATATCGTAATATCCCTCATTTTTATGTACGGGGAATGGCATAAATACCTTTCGGAGTTCCCCTCTTTTCTCTTCTGTTCCATATCCATTCAACAATGCGCGGATATAATTTAATGCGGATGTATCTGATTCATATGCGGCAAAATAACACTTTTCCAGAAATGACATGTTTTCATTTGCCTCAATGATGTACTCTGCCGTTTTCAATGCTATCCTGCTCCGCATAATATATTGTTTTGGTATTATCCTCATTGCTTTTATTCCCATGGATACCATGTCATTGCCATCTGTAAGTTTTCCATTCTCCATTATGCCCCAGTATAATCCCGGATGCATGGCAGCATATTTCTCTGCGTATACGGCTGCTGATGGGATATCGTTCAATAAAGCGACTGCTTCCGCAATAAGACGATCTGCATCGCACCCGATGTGACTGCCAAGAAAAGTGATCCAGAGTGTTAGAAAATTCTGTAAATCCGGTAGTTCTTCGTCCCCATGCTGCATGATTGCTTCTAATGTGATATCGTCCCTTTGGGCATTTGTAATGACACTGTACAACGCCTCGGCCCGTTTTTCCAACGGCACCGCACGGTACGCACAATACGCTGTATCCAGGAGTACATGATCCAGTTCCCGATCCACCAGCTTATGATACACCATATCCCCAAGTGAAAATTCTGCGCTGCCATAGTATTCATTTTCACATAGAATCTCCATGGAAAACATCTGGTTTCCAATTTCAAAGCCTTCTTTATAGTTTTCTGTGTCCATACAGGTATGAACAAAATCACAGGCTTCCGTAATCATATCCGAAATACCGTCTTTATCTTCATAATAAAATTCTTCATCGCTGTCATTATACCAATCATTGTATTCTTCATTCAATATGCTGGTAACCGTAACTTCCTGTGAATCTATTGCTTTCAAATTTTTTTCGATGCGTTTGTATATCTCATGGAAATCAGAATCATTCACATCCTCTGTAGTGGATGTGTTTTCTGTTGCTCTTAGCCTCCTCAGAAATTCCTCTCTGTTGTATTCCGGCAAAGTCCGCCCGAAACCATGAATAAATGACCGGAGCTGCTCTGCAGAATATTGGGCTGTGATGGTATCGGTCTGTTTCAGAAAATTTGTCAGGTTCATAGTGCTCTCCCTTTCGTGAAAAATGGACTATCTGGACAATCAAATAAAACGTTTATTAACTGCATCTTTATCAAATTCAATCAATCCAAGTGGTTAGGTTAAACCCTGCCCGCTCAATCCATAGTTACTCAAAAAAACAAGTTAGGTTCATATACTACTCCATTCCTGTGTCATTGGAAATTGATATGACATATCAAATGCTGCAATAGCAGCCCTGTTGACATCAAGAATCTCCATGAAATCTCTATTTTGTCCTTTTATTCCTTTTTCACTCAATCCATTTAATAATTGTTCTGTTGTTTGTAACATCATTATATGTGCATCTCTTGTTTCAGAATAGGTTTCTCGCACGCTTTCTCTACATTGTACACCCAAGCAATGTAAATAATGTCTAAAAGCTTCTTTTTCTCCAAATCCTGAGGATGATGGTAATGACATCTTTTTCGCTTCTACTACCTTCTTGAAGTCCTCATCCTTACAATATAGCCCTACTCCTTGCTTTCGGATATTGAAAATTGTATCTTCCTTCGGGTGATTAGTACCAGCCAATATATATGACTGTGAAGCAAACCATGTATTTTTCAAAGATTGTTCAAGCACTTTTTTCATATCACACATTTTTGCCTCAACTGAAATCAGTTTTTCTATACTATATATTTTCCTTAAATTTTGAGTACGCCATACTCCGTTTTTACGAACTATCATATTAGCGTCTAGTAATCTTTCCAATGACTCTAATGTCTGTCTTTCAGATAGTTTCAGACACTTTAATAAATATTCCCCCGAACAACCTCGTGAATATAATAATTGCGAAAGAAGTTTCAAATCATTTGGCACTAGTTGCTTCCTTTTATTATTCCAATTCTCAATTATATTAGGGTCATACTTTGCAAAAACAATATCTGGAAATCCAGATTCAACTTTAGGTTCAATAAATATCGCTAAATTTTAATCCTATATCTGGAATATTTTTGTCGAAAAACATGATATGTCCCATCTCTTATAACCCCATTCTTTCTCATTGATCAATACAATACATTCTAAGAATAATTTGTATACTTCTAAAACAATAGCTGTTTTCGAACTCACACTTACTACGCTATAGTTACAGTATAGCACTTTTCAAAATCACCCGCAATAATATTCTTTCTCAAAAAATTTGCCAAAATACCTTCCTCGATACATTCCCGCACTGCCTTTTCTACGGTTTCCCTCAGCGGCATATTCGGATTTACCGTTGACTGGTGTTTATACAAAACCAGCCGCATGTCCAGTACGCACGATTTGTTTCTTGGATAATAAGCAAGGATTTTGAAATAGGATTAAATTGAATTTACCTTATTAAGAACAGATTACTTGCTTGAATATATGATAACACAAGTAGAAGGCCGATGCAAGTGTTTTTTTGCAGACTTTCTGCAAGATAGTTTCCTGCACGGAAAATGCAAAATCCGTGCAGGAAACCGGCCATGAAAAGCGTATTTCCCCAGATAAGGTTCCTTCTTAGAGATATTTCAACGCTAAATCATTTAATTCCATCATAAGTTTTTCATTGCCAAGCTTTTGTGCCATTGGCAAAAATATGTCGTAAGTTTCTTTTGCTTTTTCGGCCCACCTGGCTTTATCCATAAATTTCAGGGTACGCATATTGTGCAGACGCTCTGCCAGTCTGATCAGCTGGACAGAATGGAAGATATCGGGTTTCGGTTCTCCGCTGTCATGCAGAGCAATGATTAGTTCCACAGACTTTTCCGGTAAAGACTCTCTCAGCTGCTGTTCGGTGACACCGGTTTTTTTCATGGCGTCTACAAACAGCCCGGCAATGACCGTCTCAATGTCCGCACCCATGTCAGCCAGAAGAATAGCTGTATTTAACGGATGAGTGACGTATTCATCGCCTGAATGGCGGGAAATTCCGGCATATATCTGACAGGAAAACAAATATGCCTGTTCCAGAATATCATGCTCAGTCAGGAGCTTGTTGTTTTTGCACTCATCCACCAATATCTTATAAAGTTCATCCCTGTCGGCATGGCAGTCCGGTTCCTGTAAAAATAGATGTTCCATAGTACCACCTCCACATTCTTTCTTCAAAATCAGCATTGCCCGGAGAAAGGAAGGCGGAAAGCCAAACTCGTTCTTGAATGCCTTTACGAAACCTGTGTGGGACTGCCAGCCGTATGACAGTGCAGCGTCAATTATTTTTTCTCCCTCGATGATTTTCCGGGATGCTTTCAACAATTTTCGTTTTCTGACATAATCCATCACCGGCATTCCTGTCTGTTCCCTGAACATTCTCAAAAAATGATATTTGGAATATCCGGTTTGATCCGCAATCCTGCTCACACACAGATTTTCCTCTAAATGCCTTTCGATATAGCGCTTGCTCTCAAGAATACAGTCTCTGTGTTCCATTTGCCTCTCCCCTCTCACTTACCACGTGGTAGATTTATTATAAGGGAAAAGTTCACGGATTTCTATTCCTGTATTGCTCTCTTTCTTCCTGATACCTATTGGGGGAAAATATGCTTCTCCAATTCCACCAGGGGAATGGGGAGCAGGGAGAGTACCGTCACAATGCCCCACTGTATCCCGGTCAGCGGTACTGTGTGGAATATCCCCTGCAGAAACGGAACTGTCACCACGCTGCACAGGAGCGTGACACAGAGCAGGACGGAGAATACCAGTTTGGGATTGCTTAAAAACCCGATCTCTGTCAAGGACCGGTCGCTGCGCATGTTGAAGGAGTGAACCAGCTGGGACAGAGACAGGACGGCAAGGCACATGGTGGAGTTCCCGATCACATAGGCAAAAAGGGCCAGGGAGCCGATAAACATGCCCTCCACAAGGATGGTAAACACGGAGGCGAAGCCAAACATTCCGCTGCCGGCTTTGGTCACGGGCCGGTTCATAATGTCAGAGTCCGGCGGCTCCACCCCGAGGCACAGAGCGGGGAAGGAGTCGGTCACCAGGTTGATGAACAGAAGCTGTACCGGCAGCAGCGGTACGTTAAGACCCATGAGGATGGCGGCAAATATGGTCATGATTTCCCCTATATTGCAGGACAGAAGGAAGTGAATGGCTTTTTTAATGTTGTCAAAAATGCCGCGGCCCTCCCGCACGGCGGAGACGATGGTGGAGAAATTATCGTCCATCAGCACCATGTCTGAGGCGTTTTTGGCCACGTCGGTGCCGGTCTCTCCCATGGCGCAGCCGATGTCGGCGGCCTTCAGGGCGGGGGCGTCGTTGACGCCGTCTCCGGTCATAGCCACCACATTGCCCATACTCTGGAAGAGTTTGACCAGACGGACTTTGTGGACGGGGGAGACCCTGGCGAAGACACGGCAGGTGGATAGTTTTTTCAGAAGCTCTGGGTCGGACATCTCATCCATTTCCTGTCCGGTGAGTACCTGGCTCTCGTCCCGGCAGATGCCCAGTTCCTTTCCGATGGCGGCGGCGGTGACACGGTGGTCTCCGGTGATCATCACCGGGAGGATGCCGGCGTCCCTGCATTTTTTGACGGCGGCGTAGACCTCTTTTCTCGGCGGATCCATGAAACCGGCCAGGCCTGCAAAGACCAGATCTTTTTCCATCTGCTCATTTTTCACCGCCTCTGTCTCTGTCCGGAAGGCGATGGCCAGTACCCGGAGAGCCTGGGAGGCAAAATCCTCCGACCTTCTCAGAAATTCCCGGCGGCGGCCGGGGCTCATGGGATGGATGCCCTCCCGGTCGTAGTAGTAAGAAGAATTTTTAAGGATCCACTCCGGCGCCCCTTTGGTGACGGACAGAAAATCCCCGGGGCGGTTGTGGACTGTGGTCATCCTCTTGCGCTCAGAGTCAAAGGGAAGTTCAAAAATACGGGGAGAGATACGGTTCTCCGTCTCGTAGTTCAGCCCCTGGTCTTCGGCAAAGGAGACCAGGGCCTGCTCCATGGGCCCCACCCGGTCGTTGCACAGCAGGGCCAGTCTGGCGAAATGTTCTTCCCCACCGGGGGTGAACCATTCCCGGACAGTCATCCGGTTTTGTGTCAGGGTGCCCGTCTTATCCGAACATATGACGGAAGCACTGCCCAGGGTCTCCACCGCCGGGAGATGTCGTATGACGGCATTTTTCTTTGCCATGCGCTCCACGCCCAGGGACAGCATGATGGTGACCAGGGCGGGCAGGCTCTCGGGGATGGCGGCCACACCCAGACTGACGGAGGTCATAAACATGGAAAATACGGGCTGGCTGCCGCGGATGCCCAGAAAGAAGACGATGGCACAGATGATCAGGGCGGCGGCCCCCAGATATTTGCCGGTTTTGTTCAGCCGTCTGGTGAGAGGGGTTTCCGGCGCCTCCTCTCTGGCCAGGAGACCGGCGATCTGACCGATCTGGGTGTCCATCCCCGTCTCAGTCACAAGACATATGCCCCGGCCGCTCACCACTGCGGTGCCGGAGTAGACGCAGTTTTTCCGGTCGCCCACCGGTATGTGGGCGGGCAGAGGCGAAATGTCCTTGTCCACGGCTCCCGTCTCGCCGGTGAGAGCGGCCTCCTCTGTGGCGAGATTGTGACAGGACAGGAGACGCCCATCGGCCGGGATCTGGCATCCCGTCTCCAGGCAGACGACGTCCCCCGGCACCAGTTCACAGGCGGGGATGGTTTGTCTCTCTCCGTTTCGAAGAACCAGGGTCTCCGGTGTCTGCAGTGAGCGGAGCGCCGCCAGGGAGTGTTCCGCCTTTTTCTCCTGGAAGACTCCGATCACGGCGTTGATCAGCACAATGGCTAGTATGATGATGGGGTCGGTGATATCCATGTCTCCCTGGATATAGGAGGCCACGAAGGAGACCAGGGCGGCGGCCAACAGTGTCAGGATCATAAAATCCTTAAACTGGCTGATAAACCGGGACAGAATGCCCGGCGGTTTCTCCTGCTTTAACCGGTTACTGCCGTACTGTTTTTGCCTTTTTTTTACTTCCCTTTCGGAGAGTCCGATATCCGGCCGGCAGCCGCTCTCTCTCAGGACCTCCGGGACGCTTAGGGAATACCATTCCATATTCAGCTGCTCCTTTCGACAGAAAAATTTCCCCAACGGTTTTTTTTGACATAATAATGTATTAAGACATCTGTTATGGGGGACGACAATGGGATTGATCGTATTGCTGGCCGTCTCCGTCAGCCTGGACACTCTGGGGATCGGTGTGGCCTATGCCGCATCCGGTATCCGTGTACCCTTTGTCACAAGAGTGGTGATCGGGTGTGTGGTAGGGATTCTGACCATGGCGGCGGTGGCGGCCGGGCGGACTCTGGGACGTGTGATCCCGGACTTTGTGCTCCGGCTGACCGGGGGCGTCATCCTGGCCATTCTGGGGGGCCGGATGCTCTGGAATGCCCTGGGGGAAAATAAAACAGCGGATTACGACAGGGATCATTCCAACACGCTGGAGCCCTGGGAGGGTGTGGTGCTGGGATTTGTCATGGCGCTGGACTCTGTGTGTGCCGCCCTGGGGATTGCCGGACACAGCCTGGCCCTGATATTTCCTGTTATGACGGCGGTATCTTCCTCGCTCTTTTTTTCCCTGGGCAGCCGGCTGTCCGGAAACCTGAGAAAAATCAACGGATTTGGCGGGGTGTTTCTCATTCTGCTGGGGGTACTGCGCTTTTATTCCGGGTAGAAAATATTTTTTTCAGAATAAAAAAGCACAGGAGAAGGGAGGCGGCCAGCAGGATCCATTTTTTGTAGTAGTTAAAATAGTAGAAAAAGGGAGCGCGGTACTGATAGAAATAGTAACCGATGCCGGTCAGTACCGTATTCCAGATGCAGATGCCCAGGGCGGAATACAGGACGTAGCCTGTAAAATCCTGTTTCATGGCCCCGGCCACAAAGCCGATGTATGTTCTGCACAGGGGGATCAGGCGGCCGAAAAAGACCGCGCCTTTGCTGTGGTTTCCAAAAGTGCGATAGGATTTCAGAAGGGGACTCTCCAGGGAGGGAAAGCGGGTCATGGCTTTCTCCAGGAGAGGGGACCCGCCCAGGCGGCCGATAAAGTAGGTGATCAGCGTGCCGGCCAGACCGGCTCCTGTGCTGATCAGGACAAGCAGCGGGAAGGCCATGTGGCAGCTGGCGCCGGCCAGACCGGCCAGCGGAAGAATGATCTCACTGGATACCGGGAAACAGGCGTATTCGAGAAGGATCAGGAGAAACATGGCAATGAGGCCGTAGTCCCGGATCAGGTTTTCCACAAAAGTCATAGTGATACCGAATATCCTTATGCAATAAATTAGTATAGACTATGCAGAGAAGTGGGGAAGTATTCTTGACAAAGGTTTTGCTAGTTGGTATTATTAAAACGTATGCACTCTCATGGATGTGAGAAAAAGATTTGACAGTTTGGAGGTATATATGAGAAAAAGAGTTAATTGTTTTGTTTTCCTCTTTTGTTTGTTTATGGCTTGCGGCATGGCAAAGGGAATTGAAACCAGGGCGGCGGGCAATTATATGATAAAGGTCAACAAACAGCAGAACGTGGTGACGATATACAAAAATAAAGGTGGAAAGTATGAGCCGTACAAGGCATTTGTCTGTTCGGCGGGATACGCGACGCCCACCGGATCCTTTTCTCTGGGGGAGAAAATGCGGTGGCATGTGCTGGACGGCCCCAGTTACGGACAGTACTGCAGCAGGATATACAACGGTTTTCTGTTCCACTCCGTCTGGTATTATCAGAACGGGCAAAAGAGCAGTCAGTCCTATGTTCAGTATAATCGTCTGGGCTCCACGGCGTCCCACGGCTGCGTCCGTCTGACAGTGGCCGACGCCAAGTGGATTTATGACAACTGTCCCTCGGGAACCAAGGTGGTGATCTACAATTCCAAGAATCCCGGACCGCTGGGAAAGCCCCGTGCAATGAAGGTGAGAGGGTATACCGGCTGGGACCCCACCGACCCGGATCCGGCCAACCCCTACAAGAATAAAAAGCCCACCATCCAGGGGGTGGAGAAAAAGAATATCGCTTACGGCAGTAAGTTTAATATAAAGAAGGGCGTCACAGTCAAGAATTCCAACGGCTATGATGCGAAAGACCTGCTGAAAGTCAAGATATTGTATAGAATGGATAAGAAGTCAAAATATAAGAAGGTAAAGAAAGTCAACACGAAGAAACCGGGCAGGTATAAGGTTACATACAGTGTCACCGACGAGATCAAGCACAAGGCGAAGGTGACTGTAGTTTACAAAGTCCTCACCAGTGTGGAGGTGGGGGAGATCACCCTCAAAAATACCGCCAAGACACTGTATCTGGGGGGCAAAAAGTCAGAAAGCAGATTTACTTTGAAGGTAAAGAAGATCAAACCGGCCAATGCCACGGAGCAGAAGGTGAAGTACACTTCAGGCAACACCAGCATTGCCACCGTGTCCTCCAAGGGTGTTGTCCAGGCGAAGAAGGCCGGGACGGTGAAGATCACGGTGAAAGCCACAGACGGTTCCGGAACCAGCAGTACCTGTAAGGTGACGGTGGTGCAGAGAGCCACCGGACTGAAACTGACGGCGGCGGGGAATACCCTGACGGTGGGAAATTCCATCCAGCTGCGGGCCGCCTTCACTCCGTCCAATGTGAGCAGCCGCGGGCTGACGTGGAAGTCCAACAACACAGGGATCGCCACGGTCAGTTCCTCGGGAAGCGTGAAGGCGCTGAAGGCCGGCAAGGCCGTGATCACTGCGACCACAAAGGATGGCAGTAATATCAGTGCATCGTTCACTTTGACAATACAGTACCGGTATTCCAAAGTGGTGACGAGTATACCGAAGAGTGTCAGCGTACCGGCGGGGACCGCCTGGAGTACAGTGGCAAAGACAAAACTGCCGTCCACGGTGCAGATCCAGGACGCTTACGGACATAAAGCCAATGCCGCTGTCACATGGGCCAGCAAAACCTACAATATGAACAAAGCGGGAAGTTATCTTGTCACCGGGACGATGAAACTGCCTGCCGGCTGGACGGGAACGCTGCCCGCACTGAACACCACGATCATCGTGACGGGAGTGGTGACGGGAAGTTCTGTGGTAGTGCTGGCATAGAGAGAGGATAGATGGAGGTTGAGATGAGTCAGAGTTATAATCCAAAAGAAACAGAAAAAAAATGGCAGGAGATCTGGGAGTCAGAGAGGGCATTCCATACGTCCGATGACTTTTCCAAGCCGAAATATTACGCCCTGGTGGAGTTTCCTTACCCGTCGGGACAGGGACTGCACGTGGGTCACCCGCGCCCCTATACGGCATTGGATATCGTGGCCAGGAAACGCCGTATGCAGGGTTACAATGTCCTGTATCCCATGGGGTGGGATGCCTTTGGTCTCCCCACGGAGAATTACGCGATTCAGAATAAGATACATCCCAGGAAGGTGACAGAGCATAACGTGGAGCACTTCAAGCAGCAGCTGCAGGCTCTGGGGTACTCCTTCGACTGGGAGAGGGAGGTAAACACCACGGACAGCGGCTACTACAAGTGGACCCAGTGGATATTCCTGAAGCTGTTCAAGGCAGGTCTGGCTTACAAGTCGGAGATCCCCATCAATTTCTGTACCTCCTGCAAGTGCGGGCTTGCCAACGAGGAAGTGGTAAACGGTGTCTGCGAGCGGTGTGGCAGTCCGGTGATCCGCAAGGTGAAAAGCCAGTGGATGCTGAAGATCACCGAGTACGCGGATAAGCTCATCGACGATCTGGAGGATCTGGATTATATCGAGAGGGTGAAGGTTTCGCAGAGGAACTGGATCGGCCGGTCCCACGGGGCAGAGGTGGATTTCCAGCTGAAAGGGAAGGAAGAGAAACTGAGGATATATACCACCAGACCGGATACACTGTTCGGTGTGACCTACATGGTGGTTTCGCCGGAACACCCCTATCTGGATAAATATAAAGATGAGATAAAAAACTGGGACGCCATCCTGGAGTATCGGGAGATGGCGGCCAGGAAATCAGATTTTGAGAGGACGGAGCTGAGCAAGGAAAAAACCGGCGTGGTCCTGGACGGGATTCTGGCGGTCAACCCGGTGAACGGGGAGGAGATCCCCGTGTGGGTGTCCGACTATGTGCTGATGAGTTACGGAACCGGGGCTATCATGGCAGTGCCGGCCCACGACACCCGTGACTGGGAGTTTGCGAAAAAATTTGATCTTCCCATCGTGGAGGTCATCGCCGGCGGGGATGTGGAGACCGCGGCGTTTACCGATGTGGAGACCGGGACTCTGGTAAATTCCGGATTTCTCACGGGGATGTCTGTGGAGGAAGCCAAGAAAGCCATCACGGACTGGCTCACCAAAGAGGGGCTGGGCCGGGCGAAGACGAATTTCAAACTCCGTGACTGGGTATTTTCCAGACAGCGGTACTGGGGTGAGCCGATCCCCATTGTGAAATGTGAGAAATGCGGTTATGTGCCCGTACCCGAACAGGATCTCCCCCTGGAGCTGCCGGAGGTGGAAAACTATATGCCCACGGACAATGGGGAATCCCCGCTGGCCAACATCCGCTCCTGGGTGGAGACTACCTGCCCCTGCTGCGGAGGCAGAGCGGAGCGGGAGACCGACACCATGCCCCAGTGGGCCGGTTCCTCCTGGTATTATCTGCGCTACATCGATCCTCATAACGATGAGGCCCTGGCCGGCAGGGAGGCACTGGAATACTGGCTTCCTGTGGATTGGTACAACGGCGGGATGGAGCACACCACCCTGCATCTTCTGTATTCCAGGTTCTGGCACAAGTTCCTGTATGACCAGGGAGTCGTGCCCACGAAGGAGCCCTATAAGCGGCGCACATCCCACGGGATGATCCTCGGGGAGAACGGGGAGAAGATGAGCAAGTCCAGGGGGAACGTGGTGAATCCGGATGACATAGTCCGGGACTACGGGGCTGACACCCTGCGGACATATGAGATGTTCATCGGGGCTTTCGATGCGGATGCCGCCTGGTCCGAGGACGGCGTCAAGGGCTGCCGGCGTTTCCTGGAGAGAGTCTGGAAGCTGGCAGATATGGTGACAGATGCCACGGGATATTCTGACAAGCTGCAGACAAAGATGCATCAGACCATCAAGAAGGTGAGCAATGATTATGAGACATTGAAATTTAATACGGCCATCGCCGCCATGATGTCTCTGGTCAATGAATTTTATAGAGCGGGAAGTGTGACAAAGGATGAATTTCGAACGCTGCTGGTTCTCCTGAACCCGGTGGCGCCCCATATCACTGAGGAGTTGTGGGAGAGGAAAGGCTGCGGTGGCAGGCTGTATCAGACCGGCTGGCCGGAGTATGAGGAAGCCCTGACTGTGGAGTCGGTACAGGAGATCGGCGTGCAGGTCAACGGGAAAGTGCGGGCCGTGGCAGCCCTGTCTCTGGACGCCTCCCAGGAGGAAGCGCTGGCAGCCGGCAAGGAGGCCGTGGCCGCCAAACTGGAAGGGAAAACCATCGTGAAAGAGATCTACGTTCCGGGGCGTATTATCAATATTGTGGTGAAGGGATAAGAAATTTAGGAGAGTATATAACTATGTCTAAGGTGAGTTTTGTCGTTCCTTACCTCAAGGAACAGGTATATTTACAGGAGTGTATTCAGAGTATCCGGGAACAGAAACTGCCGGACTATGAGATTCTCGTGATCAACGACAAGGATGGTCTGGAGGTTCCGGAGAGTGTGCAGGCCGCAGAGGATGTCACGGTATACAATGCAGTAGATGAGGCATCCGGGGAGATCATACAGGCCAACAATGCCCGTGCCCAGGAGTACAAGGAAAAGAGGATACAGGAGCGGGTAGAATTTCGTATGAAAAAGGCCATGAAACGACGGGAGCGCGTGGAAAACGGCACGAATCGTGTGGAGTATACGGAGGAGCAGATGAACCTGGACGAGGAGGAACTGGCAGACGAGTATGAGGAAAAGCTGGAGGAGTACTACCCCTTTGGCGTGGCCTGCTGCCGGAATATCGGGATCGAGAAGGCAGCCGGAGACTATGTGTATTTCATCGACTGTGATGACTATCTTCTGGAGGGCACGGCGGAGCGTCTTTTGAAGCTGGCGGAGGAGAAGCAGGCGTTGATCGTCACGGGAAACAAGTACGACAGCTGGTTTAAGCCGGGCAATTTTAATTTCGACAGGGCGAATCAGGAGACCTTCATCGAGGGGATCCGGCAGATGACAGGGGATGTGTTGAAATCCCGCTTTGAGGTGATGTTTTCCGCCCAGCATCTGCTGATCGACAGGAAATTTCTCATAGAGAATCAGATCATTTTCAACACGGACAATACTTACTACAGTGACATGAGTTTTGTGGCCCATGCGCTGTCGGCGGCGGGAGACCGCATGTGGGTGGACGGGGACAGTCTCTATGTGTGGCGCCACCGCAATGACAAGATCCACCTTCCGGCACTGTGTCAGAAAAAACGAAAGAAACGGGGGCGTGAGTTTGTGGACGCCTATCTGGAATCCCTGGAGTTTATCGGGGAGAAAGACGAAACATTGCGCTATATGCTGGACAGGGCTCTGGTACATTTTGCCCGGAGCAAATTCCCGGCCCGCATCAAGGGGGAGCAGGCTACGCGATACAGCCGGGCGATGCAGGAGATGTCCAACTGGAAGGCTATCGTGAAAGAGTTCAACCTGACGGAGCGGATGGAGCTGTCCCTGGTTCGCCGCGGCAAATACCGCATGGCGGGTCCTATGGTGAAGATCAACAACTGGAGAAATAAGAAAAAAGGATTTATCGGAAGCCGGATTCAGTGGTACAGGGTGCTGGAGCGGCATATATTTAAGAAGATGCCCCTCCGCCGGGACTGGGTGTTCTTCGAGAGTTTTTTCGGGAAGAGTTACTCTGACAGCCCGAAGTACCTGTACGAGTACCTGCAGAGGACCCGGGGAGATAAATACCGTTATATCTGGGTACTGAACGGCAGATCCGAGGCACTGAAAAAATCCGGGAAACACAAGACGGTGAAGATGAACAGTCTCCGCTACGTGTACTATGCCTCCCGGTGCGGATACCGGATCTTCAACGTCCGTCAGCCGGCCTGGTGTACAAAGCGCAAGGGCGTGGTATTTCTGGAAACCTGGCATGGCACGCCGTTGAAGCGGCTGGCATTCGATATGGATGACATCATGTCGGCAAGCCAGAATCACAAGACCATGTTTTATGAACAGGGACGGGAGTGGAACTATCTTATCAGCGCCAACCCGTTTTCCACGGATGTATTTGAGAGGGCTTTTGTATATCCCCGCCGCAGGATCCTGGAGTACGGATATCCCCGCAACGATATCCTGTACGATGAAAACCGGGACGCCATCGCGGTGGAGGTGAAACAGGAGCTGGGGATCCCGGAGGGAAAGCGCGTGATCCTCTATGCCCCCACCTGGCGGGACAATCAGTTTTATGCCAAGGGACAGTACAAGTTCACTTTGGCCATGGATCTGGACCGGATGCGGGAGGAATTTTCCGGGGACAGTGTGATCCTGCTCCGCACGCACTATTACATCGCGGACATTCTGGATCTGTCAGCCTACCAGGGGTTTGTGTACAACGGAAGCCAGTACGAGGACGTGTCGCGGCTGTACCTGGCCTCGGATATATGTATCACCGATTACTCTTCCGTGTTCTTTGACTTTGCCAACCTAAAGAGACCGATCCTGTTCTTTACTTACGATTACGAGGACTACGCCGATGAGATCCGGGGTCTCTATATCGACATGGAGAAGGAACTGCCGGGACCGGTGCTGCACACCAACGATGCATTGATCGAGGCCCTGAAAAATATAGATACCATCAATGAGCAGTACAGGAACCGCTATGCGGAGTTCTATGACCGTTTCTGCTGTGTGGACGACGGTCATGCCAGCGAGAGGGTCATTGAGGAAATGTTCGGCACCAGGGAGAAAGCGGATGCCTGACCGCAGCCGGGGCGAGAAAGGGGAATGACAGTGGGCAAATGGATGTATGGTTTCTTCAAAGTTGTGGCCGTGTTGTTTTACCGGCTGATGTGCCTGCTTCTCCCGGTCAAAAAAAACCGTGTGGTGTTCGACAGCAGCTTGGGAAAGAGTTATTCGGGAAATCCGAAATATATCTACGAATACCTGGTTTCAAACGGATACGATATACGATGGGACTGCATCTGGTTCTATGAAAATGAAAAGTATGATATCCCCGGTATGAGCCGGCAGGTTCGGTATGGCCGCTTTCGCTACCTTTACTATATGGCTACGGCGAAGGTCTGGGTGTTTGACAATCGCCAGCCGGAGTTTCTGATCCGTCGGAAATATACCTATTATATACAGACCTGGCATGGCACGCCGCTGAAACGCCTGGCCCTGGATATGGAGGACGTATTCATGGCGGGGGAGAGCGACATTGTGGAATACAAGGAGCATTTCGCGAAGAATGTACAGACCTGGGATTATCTGATTTCCCAGAATCCCTTTTCCAGTGTCACTTTCCGCCGGGCCTTTGATTTTCACAAGGAGATGCTGGAGATCGGCTATCCCCGGAACGATGTGCTGTTCCAGGAGGATTCACCGGAGGACAACCGGAGACTGAGAAGGAGCCTGGGGCTGCCGCTGGACAAAAAGATCATCCTGTATGCGCCCACCTGGCGGGATGATGAGTATTCGGAGGATGATAACTATGAGTTCCGCCCGCAGATATCTTTTCAGCTTTTGCGGGAACGGCTGGAGCAGGAGTATGTCATGATCGTCAAGTACCATTACCTGATCATGGACGTCGTGGACTGGTCCCCCTATGAGGGATTCATCTACCACTTTGACCAGAGCCGGGATATCGCGGAGCTGTTCCTGGTTTCCGATATACTGGTGACGGATTACTCTTCGGTCATGTTTGACTACAGTATTTTGCGAAGACCGATGTTTTTCTTCGCCTATGATTTCTATAAATACAAAAATGAACTGAGAGGTTTTTATTTCAGTTACCGGAATGAAATGCCGGGCCCGATCTCGGCCACCACGGAGCAACTGGTGGAGGACATACTCCACTACGATCCGTCGCTGTACCGGCAGCGGTACGAGGACTTTCGCAGAAAATACAATACCGTGGACGACGGTCATGCCTCGGCCCGGATTCTGCGTCTCATGGATACATTGATACCGAAGAAGACGCCCAACGTCTATTATGACCTGGGGGATTAGCATAACAGTGTCTGGACAGAAAGGATGAAGAAAATGGAGACAATAGCGAGCTTTACAGTAGATCACATGAAACTTTTGCCGGGAGTGTATGTCAGCAGGAAGGACAAGACCGGTCACGATACTGTGACCACCTTTGATATCCGCATGACCAGACCGAACTTCGAACCGGTGATGAACACGGCGGAGATCCATGCCATTGAACATCTGGGTGCCACGTTTCTCAGAAACCATGAGACCATGGGGGAGAAGGTACTCTATTTTGGGCCCATGGGATGCCGTACCGGGTTCTATCTGCTTCTGGCGGGGGATTATGAGTCGGATCAGATCGTTCCCCTGCTGCGGGAATTGTTTGACTACATACGGCGGTTTGAGGGAGAGGTGCCGGGGGCGTCTCCGGAGTGCTGTGGCAATTATCTGGATATCAATCTTCCCATGGCGAAGTATCTGGCGGAGAAATATCTGGATGAAGTGCTGACGGGGATCACCAGAGACCGGCTGGTGTACTCGTGAGGATATATCACATATCATAACAAACCTGTCCATTGCATAGTATAATATAAATGATAGCAATAGCTTGTTCGAAAAAGGCAGGGATGAATCATGTTGGAATGGGATAGCCGAATGAAGAATGACCACAGTGTGAAAGTTCTCAAGACGGTTATCCCTTTTTTCGACGTAGCGGTGGGTGAGCGCATCGACCTGGAGGGCCTTTTGACGGCGGTGCGCCCCTTTGCCTCCAGGCGGGAGCGCTCCGTGCTGGATATGGTTCTCGGATTTTTCCAGATGCGGCGGATGATGCAGATGATGCAGGTCATGCAGGCGATGCAGAGCAAAGAGCCGGAGGACGGGGAGGAGTCCGGCCCTCCCCCAGATATGTCGGATATGCTGAAAAGTTTCCTGACGCCGGAGCAGCAGGAGACTTTTGAGACGATGTCGGCTATGATGTCCATGATGCAGATGCCGGAACAGGCGGAAAGCGGGGAAGAAGATGGATCAGTCAATCTTTGAGCAGTACGATATCTTCAAAAACATGCACCCGGTAAAACTGAAAGTCATGAAGGAACTGGCGGAGAATATGAAGGGAAAGCCTATGAAGGAGGCGGCGCCCTATCTCATGGCGGCGGCCAATCAGCTGAAAAAGCATAACCTTTCCTTCGCACCGGAGGAGACGGGGGTGTTGATGGAAATACTGACGAAGGATATGAGTCCCCAGGAGAAGGCCAAGGTGGAGATGATGAAAAATATGGTCAACAGGAAGAGGTAACCATACCAACGGAAAGGAAGAACCATGGCAGATAAATGTATAGAACTACGTGATATATCCAAGTCCTTTGACGGGGAGCCGGTGCTGGACCGGCTGAATCTGGCTATACATGAAAATGAGTTTGTCACCCTCTTAGGGCCCAGCGGGTGCGGGAAGACCACCACGCTGCGCATCATGGAGGGATTTGAGAAGAGAATGCCGGACAATTTAAGCGGCGGTCAGCAGCAGCGCGTCGCCATCGCCAGGGCCATCGTCAATGAGCCGAGGATCCTTCTCCTGGACGAGCCGCTGGGTGCCCTGGATCTGAAACTCCGCCAGGAGATGCAGTACGAGCTGATGCGCTTGAAGGAGGAACTGGGCATTACGTTCGTGTATGTGACCCACGATCAGGAGGAGGCACTGACGATGTCAGACCGCATCGTGGTGATGAATCAGGGCTACATCCAGCAGGTGGGGACGCCGGAGGACATTTACAACGAACCCCAGAACGCCTTTGTGGCGGATTTCATCGGTGACAGCAACCTGCTCCGGGCGGTGATGGTACGGGATCGGAAGGTACGGATCCTGGGGCAGGTGTTCGACTGCGTGGATGTGGGATTCGGCGAGGAAAATCCGGTGGACGTGGTGATCCGCCCGGAGGATATGATACTGGTTCCTCCGGAGCAGGGGACCATAAGGGGTCGAGTCCTGTCTCTGATCTTCAAAGGGGTTCACTATGAGATGGAGGTGGAGGCTCTGGGGTATAACTGGCTGGTACACAGCACCAATATGGCCCCTGTGGGCAGCGAGGTGGGACTGTTCATCGATCCCTTCAACATACAGGTGATGAAAAGGCCGGAGACATCGGCGGAGGAGGTGCTGCGGGATGAGAAGTAGGAAAATGATTCTCACGGCCCCCTACACGGTCTGGATGGCGATCTTTGTCATCGTGCCCCTGCTCATCGTGGTGGGCTACGGGCTGACGGATGCGGAAGGGAATATCACACTGGCGAATGTGCTGAGCATGGCGGAACCCATTCACCGGAAAGCCATGTGGACATCCCTCCGTCTCTCCGTCCTGTGTACGCTGATCTGCTTTGTGCTGGCGCTGCCCCTGGCGCTGGTCATCCGCAGCCTGCGGATCCGGAGCAGCGGGTTTGTCATCTTTATTTTTATCCTTCCCATGTGGATGAATTTTCTTTTGCGTACCATCGCCTGGCAGTCCCTGCTGGAGAAAAGCGGCGTGATCAACACCGTTCTCACGGCCCTGGGCTTCCCGGCGCAGAATATGATCAATACCGAGGGGGCTATCGTGCTGGGGATGGTGTACAATTATCTGCCCTTCATGGTTCTCCCCATCTACAATGCCCTGGCCAAGATCAGCCGGGACACCTTCGACGCTGCCTCCGATCTGGGGGCTGGCTGGTGGCAGACCATGCGGCGTATCACGCTTCCGCTGATCCTGCCGGGGATTGTCAGCGGGAGTACTATGGTATTCGTGCCTGCGCTGACTACTTTTGTGCTGTCCGATCTCCTGGGGGGTGCCAAGATCCAGCTGATCGGAAATGTGATCGAGCAGGAGTTTACCGTCAATAACAACTGGAATCTGGGAGCCGGGCTGTCCCTTGTGCTGATGCTTCTCGTCCTTGGCAGCATGGCGCTCATGTCCAAATATGACAAAAACAGAGAGGGGGCGGGGATATGGTAGGCTGGAAGCGTCTTTTGAGCCGTCTGTACATGATCCTCATATGTATCTTTTTGTACGCTCCCATCGTGACTCTGATCGTACTCTCCTTCAACGAGTCGAAATACAGGGGGCGCTGGGGTGGGTTCAGCCTCAAGTGGTACGGAAGGCTCTTCCAGGATGAGGTCATTCTGAACGCGCTTTTTACCACTCTGGTGCTGGCCCTTTTGTCGGCTTTGATCGCCACAGTCATCGGCACGGCGGTTTCCTTTGCTCTGCTGCGGATGAAGAAATGGCCTAAGACGGCTCTGATGTCGGTCACCAATATCCCGCTGCTGAATGCGGATATCGTCACGGGTATCTCCCTCATGCTCCTGTTCATCGCCGTCCGCTATACCATGGGGTT
Organism: uncultured Eubacterium sp.; assembly: GCA_964484225.1. Classification (GTDB taxonomy): domain Bacteria; phylum Bacillota; class Clostridia; order Lachnospirales; family Lachnospiraceae; genus Eubacterium_F. The sequence continues at coordinate 1,889 of CAZAEM010000021.1, read as the reverse complement.
TTCCAGCGTGCTCATGGCGCACATTACATTCAACCTGCCCTATGTGGTGCTCAGCGTACTGCCCAGGCTCCGGCAGCTCAACACCAGCGCGTATGAGGCGGCACTGGATCTGGGGGCATCCCCCGTCTATGCATTTTTCAGGATAACATTTCCGGATGTGCTGCCGGGGATATTGACAGGTTTTCTTTTAGCCTTTACTATGTCATTAGATGATTTTGTCATCACCCACTTCACCAGGGGAGTGGGAGTGGACACGCTTTCTACCCAGATATATGCGGAGGCCAGAAAAGGGATAAAGCCGGAGATCTATGCACTTTCCACCATCCTGTTTGTGACAGTGTTTGTGCTCCTCCTGCTGTATAACTGGAAAAATCGAGAGACCGGGAGGGAAAAGAATTGAAAAAAAGACTGATGTGGAGAAAACTGACAGGCGTCGTCTGTGCCGGGGCGGTGGCTGCCGCGCTGCTCACGGGCTGTGGCTCCGGGGAGGATTCCTCCTCCGGGGGTGAACTGTACATTTACAACTACGGTGAGTATTTTGATCCGGACGCTCTGGAGCAGTTCGAGAAGGAGACGGGGATCGAGGTGGTTTACGATGAGTACGAGACAAATGAGGTTATGTATCCCGTCGTGGCCAAGGGGGCGGCGGACTACGATCTGGTGTGCCCCAGTGATTACATGGTGGAGCGGATGAAGCAGGAAAATCTTCTGGAGTCCATCGACTGGGGCAATGTGCCCAACAAAAAATATGTGGACGAGGAGTTCTGGGAGTTTGCCAGATCCTACGATGAGGAAAATCAGTACAGCCTGCCTTATCTGTGGGGGACGGTGGGGATCCTATACAACAAGTCGATGGTGAAAGACCCGGTGGACAGCTGGGGGATCCTCTGGGATGAGAAGTATCAGGACAGCGTCCTGATGCAGAAGAGTGTGAGAGACGCCTTCGGCATCACCCTGAAGTATCTGGGCTGTTCCCTCAATTCCAAAGACGAGGGGGAGGTAGAGAAGGCCAGGCAGAAACTTTTGGAACAGAAAAAGTCGGGAGTGGTACAGGCCTATGTGGTAGATGAGGTCCGGGACAAGATGATCGCCGGGGAGGCGGCGCTGGGGGTGATCTATTCGGGGGAGGCCCTGACCTGTCAGCAGGAAAACCCCGATCTGGAGTATGTGATCCCCAGGGAGGGAAGCATCGTCTGGATGGATTCCTGGGCGATCCCCAGGGGGGCCAAAAACAAAGAAAATGCGGAGAAGTTCCTGAATTTTCTCTGTCAGCCGGAGATCATGAAGAAAAATTTTGATTACATCACCTATTCCATCCCCGGCCAGGAGGGAAGGAAACTGATTGAGAATCCGGAATACCGGGATAGCTCCATCGCCTTTCCCCCGCTGGATTCGCTGGAAGGCTGTGAGGTACTGAAATACCTGGGGCCCGAGGTGGACAAGATTTATAATCAGAAGTGGAAAGAATTGATGGCGGAATGATTTATTAAAAAAAATAGTAGCAAAATAGTAGCAGTCTGAAAGGGGAAGCACCTCCGTTAAAAAGACGGAAAATGGCGCTTCCCCCTGATTTTTTTCTCTGAAAATACAGGACAGGAAAAATAAAAACAGTAGCAGAGTAGTAGCAAAATCTTCCATTCTTCCTCCTCAAATCCCCGAAAATCGGCACATTTCCCAAAAATCTTCATTGTTCTAGCACAATAATAAAGAGAATGCAACTATTTTTTTACAAAATTTTTCGCAAAAACTGCGTTTTTTCGCAAAAGAACGGGCCTTTGGCGAATTTTTATTTTTTTTGTCCCGGAATCCAAAAAGAGCGTACTGTTACTAAAAAAGGCTCAATCACAAATTTTGTGGGATGAAGGATTCCTGACATAGGTTTTCCTGCT
>CAZAEM010000020.1:0-45368 GCA_964484225.1 uncultured Eubacterium sp. | reverse complement strand
AGGCCGTCGACCTGGCGACGTCATTTAAGAAAACCTTTGTGCTGGGCGTCAGTGAGACCGTCCAGAGCCTTGTGATGCCGATGTCATTCAGCATAGACGCATACTGTCAGATGACCATGACGGTTGTGGGAGCGGAAGATACAGCATTCTGTTCTATCTGCAAAAAAGCGGGGATATCCCATAATGTGAGTGACTACGTGGACATAATTTCTACCTCGGGAGGGAATCCCATTACGACAACCTACAAACAGAGTAGTTTTAGCGGGAAGGGGTCTCTCTATCTTGTGCTGACGAAAAGCAAAAACGATATGGATCGTGAGGTGACATTCACATTGGATGTCCAGGCAACTCCTGTGACAAATGGCGGGGCGCTGAAAAACGGAGAGGAGACGACCTCCGTGAGCACCGACTGGCAGGCCCAATACTATAAGATGACACTGCCCAGCGCCGGGAAGGTGACCGTGAAGACCGACTCATCGTTGGATCTGTGTTCTTCCAAAAAGAAGAAGCTTGTGGGGGGCGTGGACGGAAAAGAGAGAAAAACGATGATTCTTGATAAGGGGACGTACTATCTGAAAATTGAAAATACAGGGATCCATACCTTTTCCTACACCTATAAGAAGATGACTTTGTCTGCAAACCGGACCAGGGGCAAGGCAAAAGCCATGAAATTAGGGAAAAAAGTGAGTGGAGTATTTCCGGTGAATTCCAAGGGATGCTGGTACAAACTGAAAATCAGAAAAACTAAGAAAATAAAGACTAAATACGTATTGTCAAAGACATTGGCTGATGCATGTATAAGCATAGTAATATACAAAAAAATAAAATAATGTGCAAAAGTGAGTCAAGCGATGGCACGAAGGGGGATCTTCCTTACTTGACCAAATCCAATGATGGCTGGCCAAAGCTTGCGAAAGGGACATATCTGATAAAGATTACTCCCCACAGCAAAGATGGGTCTGGAAAGTTCTCCCTGACAATAAAGTGGAGGTGTTTCGAAAAAAATGGATAAAAAGAAAAGAGCATTCTGCATCATTTTGGCTCTTGCTATGGCATGTCCCGTGGCTGGGCCGGGAGTGCAGGCCAGAAAAAAGATAAAGCTGAGTAAGGGGAAGCTGACTCTGACGGCGGGAAGCAGCGAAAAACTCCGTGTGAAGAATACGCAAAAGAAGGTGAAGTGGTCCTCCTCCGATGAGAAGATTGCCGTGGTGGCCTCCGGGGGGAAGGTCACGGGAAAGAGCCAGGGAACGGCTGTCATCAAGGCCAGGGTGGACAAAAAGACACTGAAGTGTAAGGTCAGGGTGAAGAAGAACCTGGCGGACTTGCTGCCTGAACCAAGCCTCATAGAGGCCAAATCGAGGGATGTGGTGCTCAGCTGGTACAGTGATGATGACACCGTGGACGATGTGGGTGTCGGAGATTACGGCAATATTCGGGTGAATGACATTTACGCATGGGAACCGCTGAAAGCAAGCTATGAGTCCAGTGATACATCGGTTGTCCAGGTGGACGGGCAGGGCGGCTACAAGGCGGTGGGTTCTGGGACGGCCAGGGTCACTGTGACGCTCTATCATTTCCAGAGTGAGATTGAGGAAAACGATGGAGAGAGTTATACCTGCAGCTTTGAGGTGTATGGGGATGCCTCCGCTGCTGCCCTGTCAAAGAGGTCTGTAGAGACCAGAACGAATGGATATACCGCAAAGGTTTACCTGGAGCATTCGCCTGACCTGACCTTCTGTTACTTCTCCAGTGAGTGCTCCAACAGCAGGCTGGATGTGCGCACCACCCTCGACCGGGGCAAAAAATGCATCAGCATCCAGGCGTATGGCGCCGGTGAGGGTGTGCTGACAGTGCGCCTGAACAATAAGATCCTATACCTCGCAGTCCTCTCTAAAGAGGTGAAAATCAGCACGGACGGGGTGGTGCTGGCGCAGAGGGGCAGGATAAAATTATCCCTTATCAACAAAATTGGGAAGACGATCTGGAAATCGGACAATCCCCGGGTGGCCAGAGTGAGTGCGAAGGGGAAAGTGACTGCGAAAAAAACGGGTGTCGCTGTCGTGTATGCCACCCTCGGAGGCGCACAGTACGGGTGTGCCGTGTCTGTTGTGAACAAGGCGAAGAAAAAAGTTGTTGACACCGCCAAAAGAATAGGGCGAAATTGGGAGTATAGCCAGAAGCTGCGCATGAGCAAAGGATATTATGACTGCAGTTCCCTGGTGTGGCGTTCATACCATGCTGTGGGATTTAATTTCGGGAATCCCGGCTATGCGCCGGTGGCTGCGGATCTGGGGAAATGGTGCGTGTCGCACAATAAAATGATCAAGGGAGGATTGAGCAGCGTAAACACGAGGAAGAGGAAATATCTGCCCGGTGACATCATGTTTGAGACAGGGGAGAGCAATGGACGATACCGTGGCATATACCATGTCGAGATGATCGTGGGGTATCGCTGTAAAAGCATGTACAATGGGAATGCGGCACTCAGCGTGTGCTGGGCGGCCAGAGGGGATGATTATTATGGGAGCGAGAAGATGCTTGCGAGGCCCTGCAGATGATCGCCGGGCTGTGCGGGGACTCTATGCGCACTGAAAACTTACGAACCTGACGGTATCGATAAAAAACAGCCCCAGGGAAGGTGATGAAGCCGCGACGTGGGAGTCAGGCACAGTGACAGCAGAGTAAAATTCAGCAGAAAGGAAGAGTTTATGTTAAAAATCAAAAAGTTCTGGGGGGTTGCGATAGCTTTTGTGGTGCTGCTGTCCGGGGTGGGTGTTTTCATCCCGACAGCAGACGGTGCGGCGAGTGCCGCAGAAGAGGGAGTGAGCCCGGCTAAGTCTGATAATATCCACGATGAGACCTATATGTGGGGTTCCCTGGATCTGAGGAAAGAAAACTGGGCCTTCACGGTAAAGTCGTATCTCTATGAGGGAGACGGGGGTGCGGTGAACCGTGTTGAGTTAATCGACGGCGAAATCGTTGTGGAGACGTATGAGGAGGGTTTCCAGCTGGGTTCTTCTTTGTCACTTCCGTTAGAGTTACCCATTTTCGGTGGTTTTTTTGCCGCTGAAAAATATAACTACCTGATCTTTGGGGAAAGCAACAGTGAGGGAAGCAACACTGCCGAGGTAGTGCGGATCGTGCAGTATTCCAAAAACTGGGAACGGATCGGCTCGGCAAGTCTATACGGTAAGAACACCAGTGAACCGTTTGAAGCTGGGAGCCTCCGCACCTGTGAGGAGGGGGATATGCTCTACATACACACCTGCCATCAGATGTATTCAGGCCACCAGGCAAATATGACAATCTGTTACCGCCAGGATACGGGGGAGATTACAGATTCAAAAACATCGACATCGAATCTTTCCACGGGATATGTAAGCCATTCCTTCAACCAGTTTATCCAGGATGACGGGGAATCAGTCTATACCGCCGACCACGGCGACACTTATCCACGCTCCTTTGTTCTCATGAGATACGAGAACGAGGCGGGCAGCGAGTCTCTCGGGAAGCCAACAGCGGTTGATCTGCTCACATTCCCGACATTTCCTGATGATGAAAGTGGCAACTTTACCGGTGCAAGCCTCGGAGGATTGGAAGTCAGCGATGAGACGTGCCTTGTGGCGTACAATTCGATGGATATGTACTACGCCGACTGGAATTATTATCTTTTCCAGTGCAGGAGAAATGTATTTCTGGCTGTGGTGGAGAAAGAGAATTTTTCAGAGTCCGGCCTGACCACCAGACAGATCACGAATTTTGATCCAAGAGGAGAGGAATGTGCCTCCAATCCCGGGCTTGTAAGTTTGCAGGATGGCACGTATATACTTCTGTGGGAGGTCTACGATGCCGATGAACTAATGACAGTGAACGGTGCTGTGGGGACTCACACCATTCAGTATGTGAGGGTGGACAAATATGGCAACACACTGGGTGACGTCCACACGGCGGAAGGCGATCTTTCTGACTGCCAGCCGATTCTGATGGATGGGAAAGTCCTCTGGTATGTGACGTCGGACAGTGAGCCGGTATTTTACAGTCTGGACGCAGATACAGAGATCTTGTCCTCAGTATCATTGGTACCAGAACCGACACCGACGCCGACAGCGTCCGTCGGTGCGCAGAAGGATAACCAGCCAGCGGTTTCCTCCACCCCCAGGCCGACGGCGACAAAAAAACCCAGTTCCTCCAGTTCAAAATACTCGAGCACCGGTTTTTATTCGTATGCGGGGAGCACCTCATCAACGAGTTCTCTCAAAAAGCCGAAAAGGGTGAAACTGGAAAAAGTAAAGGCACTGGGAAAAAGAAAAGCGAGGGTGACATGGAGGTGGTTTAGTGACCAGAGCGGATTCCAGGTGCAGTATGCGAAAAACAGCACTTTTTCAAAGGGAAAAAAGACCAGAAAATATGGGACATACAAATCAAGTGTGAAAATTAAAAGACTGAAAAAGGCCAGGACTTATTATTTTCGTGTCCGCGCCTATAAAAAGGGCGGCGGGAAAATAAAATACGGAAAGTGGAGCAGGATAAAGAAATGTAAAGTAATTTAAAATAAGGTATACCATTTCATAGGGCGTTGTGCAGGAAGACAATTATTTTGGGAAATGGAGTTGAAGATGATGGAAAATATCGAAGTGTTTACACAGAGTAGTATTCGAATCAGAGGCCGGGAGGGAACAGTTTACTTTGACCCGTTTCAGATGAAGGAAGAGCCTGGGGATGCGGATTATATTCTGATTACCCATGATCATTATGACCATTTCTCACCGGAGGATATTGGAAAGGTGAGCAGCGGGGGCTCCACACTGATCGTCCCGGAAAAGATGCTGGGTAAGGCGCAGGAGGTGTCCGGGGCGGTCGGGAAAATCTGTACTGTTAAGCCCGGAGCCCATTACAATATTGATGGACTGGAATTCGATACAGTTCCGGCCTATAATACATTGAAGCCCTTCCATCCAAAGAGTGCCGGTTGGACAGGATATATTCTGCATATGGATGGAAAGAGAATTTATGTCGCCGGGGACACCGATATGACAAAGGATAACCGGGATGTAATCTGTGACATAGCCCTGGTTCCCATCGGGGGCACCTACACGATGGATGCAAAGAAGGCAGCGGAACTGGTCAACAGCATTCGTCCCGCTGTGGCGATTCCGATTCACTATGGCAGCATCGTAGGGAAATCAGAGGATGCGGATACATTCGCAGAGAATGTAAAAGAGCCGGTTCAGGTTGAGATAATGTTGAGATAAAAAATGCAGTACTTGACATCTCTCCCGACCTGTGGTAACATAATTCAGGTATTGAAAGCAGAGTTATCCACTCTCACCTTGTCATATAGCGGGTTTTGCTATCACATGGCAATGGTTTAATTTTTTTTCATAAGTATATGTGTATATGGAAGATCATTTTGTGTGGATAGCCGGCTTTTGGAAGCAGTTATCTACTTTTTTTATACCCGCCGTGAGGAGCGGAGGGTTCTGTTAGGAGGTAAAGAACAATAGGCGATTTAATGATTAACGAACAGATTCGTGACAAGGAGGTCCGTGTGATCGGTCCGGATGGGGAGCAGCTCGGTATCATGTCTGCAAAGGAGGCATATTTCAAGGCAAAGGATGCGGATCTGGACCTGGTGAAGATTGCCCCGACGGCGAAACCACCGGTATGCAAGATTATTGATTACGGAAAATATCGTTATGAACAGGCCCGCAAGGCAAAAGATGCGAAGAAGAAGCAGAAGACAGTGGAGACGAAAGAGATTCGTCTGTCTCCCAATATCGACAAGAACGACTTGAATACCAAGGTAAATCAGGCCCGCAAATTCCTGTCAAAGGGTGCCAAGGTCAAAGTGTCCCTGCGGTTTCGTGGACGCGAGATGGCGCACAAGGAGGTGGGCAGGGAGATTCTGAATTCTTTCTTTGAAAACCTGGAGGGCGCTGCGGTTGTTGACAAACCTGCTAAAATGGAAGGAAGAAGTATGGTAATGTTTTTATCGGCTACAAAATAATAACGGAGGAATGAATCATGGCAAATCAGAAAATGAAAACCAAGAGAGCTGCTGCAAAGCGCTTTAAGGTAACCGGTACAGGAAAATTGAAGAGAAATAAGGCGAACCACAGCCATATCCTCACCAAGAAGACAACCAAGAGAAAGAGAAATCTCAGAAAATCAACTCTGGTAGATGATACAAACGCAAAGACAATGAAGAAGATCATGCCATACAGCTGATGGCGCAAAGGAGGGAAATGACAAATGGCAAGAATTAAAGGCGGATTGAACGCAAAGAAAAAACATAAAAGAGTTTTGAAACTGGCTAAGGGGTACAGAGGCGCCAGAAGCAAACAGTATCGTGTGGCGAAACAGTCGGTGATGCGTGCCCTGGAGGAATCCTACACCGGAAGAAAGCAGAGGAAAAGACAGTTCAGACAGCTCTGGATCGCCCGTATCAATGCGGCGGCAAGGATGAACGGGATCTCTTACAGCCGGTTCATGTACGGCTTGAAACTGGCTGAGGTGGATGTGAACCGCAAGATGTTGTCAGAGATGGCGATCAGCGACCCGGAGGGCTTCACGGCCCTGGTGGAAGTGGCGAAGAAAAAACTGGCGTAGCCAGCTGACAGGGGATGCGGATTTATAGAGGGAGAAAGAGGGTATCTCATGTTTTGAGGTACCCTTTTGCCCTCTGTCAGAAAGCGAAATAGGATTAGCGAGGAGGAATATAACATGCGAAAAAAGTTGAAGAACGGGATGGTTTTGATCCTGATCCTGTCCGTGCTGCTGGGCGTCAGTCCGGCTGAGCCGGTTCATGCGGCAGCCGGGCCGGTCCGGCTGCGGGGAACGGAAAATTTATCTGAGGATCCGGCGGCCACGGAGGAACCGGCGGCCACTGCCCCGGCCACACCGGTGACAGTGGAGACACCGGCACCCACAGAGACGCCGGCGCCCACAGAGAGACCGGTCCCGGTGCAGACGCCGGGAGCGACACCGGCGGCCACGGCGAAACCCACTCCCACTCCGGACTACGGAGCCTATAAACTGCTGACCCCCCAGGCGAAATACTACAAGGGAGGTCAGAAGGGGATCCATTACAAAAAGGGGAAAGGCAAAGTGTATCATATCCTTTCCTACACCACGGATTCGGTTAAACTGTCCATGTCACACGGGACAGAGTTCTCTGTCTACGGCGGGAAAAATAAAAAGATGGTAAAAAAGAAATATGTGAAGGTTTCAGCGTCTGGCGTGGTGAAAGTAGGGAAAAAATGGCAGGGCGAAGAGTTGCCGGTGGTGATCCGGGCAAAATCAAAAAAGACCGGGGAGGTTCAGTACATCTATCTGCGTCTGCGGGAAAAAATATCCTGTACCCCGGAAAGCCTGACCCTCTACGAAAAACATGCCCAGAGCCTGAAGTTTAATTACGGCAGGAAGAAACTGGATTTCACCATAGGGAACAAAAAGGTTGCGACGGTTGACAGCAAGGGAAGAGTGACAGCGGGGAAAAAGGGAAAGACCTGGCTGACCGTGAAGGTGGAGGATTCGGAGAAAAACAAGATCCGTGTCCGTATCAGGGTGAAGGAAGAGCCATGGATCGTAGACAGCAAGGATAAGGTGTATGACTACGATGATATGAAGAAGGATATGTACCGGCTGAAAAGCAAATACAGCGGGAAAATGAGTGTATTTTCCATCGGCCAGTCATGGGATGACCGGAGTATTTACTGTATGAGAGTGGGAAATTCCAGCGCCTCGAGAGAGCTGATCATCGACGGGGGGATCCATGCCAGAGAGTGGAAAAATGTGCAGATCCTTATGAAACAGACCGAGGATCTTCTGCGGAATTATGCGGAAAACCGGGAGAGGTTTCAGGGTACCTGCCTGTACATCATTCCCATGGCCAACCCGGACGGTGTGTCTCTCGCCCAGTATGGATTTGACGCCATACGGGACAAAAAGCTGCAGAAAAAGTGCAAAAAGATCGGTCATCACTCCACCTGGAAAAACAATGCAAGGGGCGTAAACCTGAACTACAATTTCCCGGCCGGTTTCAGCAAAAAGAAGAAATCAAAAAAGCCGGATTATTATTCCTATCCGGGCAAGAAGGCGGGCAGCGAGAAAGAGACCCAGGCCATGATGAAATTTGCAAACCGGATCAAGCCGGATGCGGTGCTGAATGTCCACTCCATGGGAAGTGTGATCTACTGGAATTTTGATGTGACCGGGGAGGCGTATCAGCGTCAATACGACCTGGCCTCCAAAATCCACTCATTTACCCGGTATACCATGATGCCGAAATCCGGCAGTACCCATGCCAACGGCGGGTTTGCGGACTGGCTTGTGTACGACAGGAAGATCACCAGCGTGACAGTGGAGACGGGGACGGTGGCGTGCCCTCTGCCCCACTCCCAGTTCAATTCCATATACAAGAGGACCAATGAGATGTTTATGTGGTTTATGACGAAATATTAGGGGCAAAAAAGTATTTGACACAAGGGCAATATTTTGGTATCATATAATCTGCTGGCAGGACGTGATCCTGCAGCGGAATATATGTGCGGAGTTGCTGGAATTGGCAGACAGGCATGACTAAGGATCATGTGCTCCTGGAGCGTGTGGGTTCAAGTCCCATACTCCGCATCAAGAGGCGCGAATTTGGACGGTATATGTTCGAAGTTCGCGCTTTTCCATATGAGACAGGGGACAAATGGACAGCATCATTACAAGACAAGGAGAGAAACGGATATGAAAAAGATTACAGTGATCGCGATGGCGGTGATACTCGGTTTTCTTGCGGTGGCCGGGGAACCCCGGAGTGTACAGGCAGAGACGGATGAGAAAGTCATTGTCATCGACGCCGGACATCAGACCAGAGCCAACACGGGGACGGAGCCCAACGGGCCGGGTTCCTCCACAAAGAAGATGAAGGTCACAGGGGGCACCTCCGGCTGTTCCACCCATCTGCCGGAGTATAAACTGAACCTGCAGGTGGCAAAGAAGCTGAAAAAAGAACTTCAGGCCAGGGGCTACAAGGTAATCATGGTGAGGACAAAGAACAATGTCAATATCTCCAATGTGGAGCGGGCCAAGGTGGCGAACCGCAATCATGCGGATGCGTTTATCCGGATCCACGCGAATTCCTCGGAGAGCTCCAGCGTCAGCGGGGCTTTGACCATCGCCCCCACCGGCTCCAACAAATATATGTCTAAAAAAATACGAAACAAGAGCCAGAAACTTTCCCGAAAGGTGCTGAAGGCCTTCTGTAAGGCCACGAAGGCGAAAAACCGCGGCGTCATGTACACCGACACCATGACCGGGATCAACTGGTGCAAGGTTCCTGTGACCATTGTGGAGATGGGCTTTATGAGCAATCCCGGGGAGGACCGGAAGATGGCCACGGCTTCTTATCAGAAAAAGATGGTCAAAGGAATGGCAGACGGAATCGACAATTATTTTGGATGACATCCAACAAAAAAGGAGGGAAAAACATGAACAAAGTGATTACGATAACCAGGCAGTATGGCAGCGGCGGCCGGGAGATCGGAAGGAAACTGGCCGAGGCATATGATATCTCATTTTATGACAACGAGATCATAGCCCAGGCGGCCAAGGAGACCGGATTTGCGGAGGCGGCGTTCAAGGGAGCGGAGGACAAAGCCACGAACAGCCTTCTGTATTCCATAGCTATGGGGATGAATGTCTTCTCCAGTCAGGATATCGGTTTTTCCGGATTGTCATTGGATGACCGGATTTTTCTGGCACAGTCCAATGTGATCCGGAGAGTGGCGGAGGAAGGCCCCTGTGTGATCGTGGGAAAATGCGCGGACTATATCCTGAAGGACCGGGAGAACGTGGTGAACATTTTCATAAAAGCATCGCTGGATTCTCGGATCCGCCGCTCTATTGAGATCGATTCCCTGCCCCAGGCCAAGGCGGGAGAGATCGTCCTGAAGAAAGACAAGAGCCGGGCGAATTATTACAAGTACCATGCGGGGGAGCGCTGGGACAATGTGATGAACTACGATATGGCTATCCGCAGTGATCTATGCGGCATAGACGGCACAGTGGAGTGCCTGAAAACCTATATTGACCGCTTTCAATAAAAGGAAAGGAAATGAGGAGATTATGAGCAAGAAGATTAGGACCCGTTTTGCGCCCAGTCCTACTGGCAGGATGCATATAGGCAACTTGAGGACGGCCCTCTATGAGTACCTGATTGCCAGGCATGAGGGGGGAGATTTCATCCTCCGCATCGAGGATACCGACCAGAACCGCTATGTGGACGGCGCCCTTGAACTGATCCACAAAACCATGCAGCAGGCGGGTCTCGACTACGATGAGGGCCCGGATAAGGATGGGGGATACGGCCCTTATGTCCAGAGTCAGCGGGCGGAGACCGGGATGTACCTGAAATACGCCCAGGAACTGGTGGCGAAGGGGGAGGCGTACTACTGCTTTTGCACGAAGGAGAGGCTGCAGGAACTCCACGATGAGGCGGAGGCCAGAGGGGAGGCGGCGGTGAAGTACGACAAACACTGCCTGCATCTCACCGAGGAGGAGGTCCGGGAAAAACTGGAGGCCGGTGTACCCTATGTGATCCGGCAGAACAACCCGGAGACCGGGGAGACTTCCTTTGAAGATTTGTTGTACGGTACGATCACCGCGCCCAACGCAGAGCTGGATGATATGGTGCTGATCAAGTCCGACGGTTATCCCACCTACAATTTTGCCAATGTGGTGGATGACCACCTGATGGAGATCACCCATGTGGTGAGGGGCAATGAATACCTGTCCTCGGCGCCCAAGTACAACCGGCTCTATGAGGCCTTTGGCTGGGAGGTGCCGGAGTATATCCATGTGCCCATGATCACCGATGAAAACCACAAAAAGCTGGGAAAGCGGACGGGAGCTTCCGCCTTTGAGGATCTGATGGAAATGGGTTTCCTGCCGGAGGCGGTGTTGAATTATGTGGCCCTGTGCGGGTGGAGCCCGGCGGAGGACCGGGAGATCTTCAGTCTGCAGGAACTGATCCGGGTGTTTGACTATCGGAGGATCAACAAAGCTCCCGCAGTGTTTGATATGGTGAAACTCCGCTGGATGAACGGGGAGTATATCAAGGCTATGGACAATGAGAAATACTACGAATACGCCCTGCCGGAGATCCGCAAGGTGGTGAAGAGAGACCTGGATGTAAAAAAGGTGGCGGATCTGGTGAAGAGCCGGATCGAGGTGTTCCCGGATATCGCGGAAAAGATAGATTTCTTTGAAAAACTGCCGGAGTACGACGTCTCCATGTACACGCACAAGAAGATGAAGACCAATTTGGAAAATTCCCTGGAGGCATTACGGGAGCTTTTGCCGCGGTACGAGGCGTTGGCGGACTACAGCATCCCCGGTATCGAAAAGGTGGCCAAAGAATACGTGGCGGAAAAGGGATGCAAGAACGGCCAGGCACTCTGGCCTCTCCGCACGGCGGTATCGGGAAAACAGATGACGCCGGGGGGCGCTTATGAGATCATGGAGATCCTCGGCAAGGAGGAGTCTCTGAAACGTATCAGAAAAGGGATTGAGTTGTTACATGAAGCACAATGACAGACAGCAGCAGGCCATCTGCCACAGGGATGGCCCCATGATGGTTCTGGCCGGACCCGGTGCGGGAAAGACGTATGTCATCACCAACCGGGTCCGGTATCTGATCGAGGAGTGTGGTGTGCCGGCGGAGGCGATCCTGGTTGTCACATTCTCCAAGGCGGCGGCGGTGGAGATGCAGTCCCGCTTTCAGGAGATGACAGGAGGGAAGAGCCGTGCCCGCTTCGGCACATTTCACTCTGTTTTTTTTCAGATATTGAGGGCGGCCTACCACTATGAGGCAAAGGATATCGCCACCCCGGCACTGAAATACCGGTTTCTGGAGGAAGCGCTGGGGGAGACGGATTTTGACGTGGAGGACCGGAGAGAATTTCTGGAGGATGTGGAGAAGGAGATCAGCCGGGTCAAGGGGGACGGGATGGACGTGGACTGTTACTACTCTGCCAACTGTCCGGAGCAGGTGTTTCGGGATATCTACAAGGGCTATCAGGAGCGGCTGCAGCGGCACAGGATGCTGGATTTCGACGACATGGTGGGGTACACCTATGAGCTTCTGACTGCGCGGCCGGACATACTGGCCCGCTGGCAGAGGCAGTTTCAATACATACTGGTGGATGAGTTTCAGGATATCAACCGGCTGCAGTACGAGAATATACGCCTGCTGGCAAAACCGGAGGACAATCTTTTCATCGTGGGGGATGACGATCAGTCCATCTACGGGTTCCGCGGGGCCAGGCCGGATATCATGCTTGCCTTTCCCGGACATTATCCCGGGGCCGGCCGGATCGTGCTGGACGTCAACTACCGGTGTTCTTCCCAGATCCTCACGGCGGCGGGACGCCTCATCGGGAACAACCGCAAACGGTATGACAAAAAACTTACCGCTCAAAGAGGACGGGGAGAGGGCGTGCATATCTGCCTTTGCAAAAATCTTTCCTCGGAGGCAGAGAGAATACAGAAGCAGATTCAGGACTACCACAGGCAGGGAACCGGTTACAGCGAAATGGCCGTGCTCTTTCGCACCAACATGCAGATGCGCACTCTGGCGGGGAAGCTGATGGAACACAATATCCCGTTTTCCATGAAGGAAAACCTCCCCAACATGTTTGACACCTGGATGGCAAAGGATATTTTGTGTTATGTGGAAATGGCGCTGGGGGACAGGAGCCGGGAAAAATTTCTGAAAATATGCAATCGTCCCCTGCGGTATATCAGCCGGGCGGCCTTTGAAAAGCCGGAGACATCCTTCCGGGAGATAAAGGGTTACTACCGCAGGAAACAGCAGTTCTGGATGCTGGAGCGCATTGATGAGTGGGAAAACGAGCTGCACAGCCTGCGGGGCATGTCGGCCTATGCGGCTGTCCACTACATCCGCCAGGGCATCGGCTACGATGATTTTGTGAAAAAATATGCCGAGGAGCGGAACGTAAACCCGGAGGATTGGCTGGAGGTCCTGTCGGAGATCCAGGAGACAGCCAGGGATTTCACCGGTCTGCCGGAGTGGCTTGCCTTTGTGGAGAATTACGGTGAGACGCTGAAAGAGATGCTGGAACAGCGGCAGAAGAAGGAAAACCGGGAGGAGGGCGTGGCTCTCATGACCATGCACGGCGCCAAGGGGCTGGAATTTGACGTGGTGTTTGTCCCCACGGTGAACGAGGGGGTGAGCCCCTATCGGAAGGCCATACAATCCGGTGATCTGGAAGAGGAGCGCCGAATGCTCTATGTGGCCATGACCAGGGCCAGGAAACACCTGCATCTGTCCTACGTAAAAGAAAGGTTCAACAAGACTGTCGAACCTTCCCGTTTTCTGTCAGAGATCAATCAAGGTCATCCAGTTTCTTGTGGATGAACTCGTCCCACTCGCCGTCATCGTCATCGTCCTCTTCCTCCGCCATGATTTCAGTAAATGCCTGGCTCAGCTCATTCAACAGGTCATCGTCCTCGATGACGTCCAGGGAGATATCCAGGTTATCGCCCCTTCCCGTGGCCTCAAAGCCAAAGAAATAGACCTCCACCTCCTCGTCATCCTCGTCCGTGTCGGCGGGGATGAGAGCGACGTAATCCGTACCGTCGTACTCGAATACCGTGTGAACCTCGCACTCTACATTTTCTCCGTCCTCCATTTCCAGATTTATGGTCAGGTCCTCTAAACTGTCGTAATCAATATCTGCCATTTTTTTTCCTCCTCAAGTTTTTTCTTATATGAAACCATATCATGTTTTCCTCTAAAATGCAATGTATAATTTTGGGCGGAGGAGACAACAGATCCCCGGCTTTTTTACAGGTGGAAGGAGGAGATCCTGCCCTCTTCCGTGTCTACGATATAGAAGTAATCGCCGATGCGGAGTCCTCTGACGGTACTTAAGCCGGATAAGCCCTTCTGGCGGTGGAGTTCTTTTAATTTTCCGTTTTTATATTGATACAGGACATAGTGTACCTTGTCTACGGAGTAGTAGCTTCCGATCCCAAGGCCGATGAGCTGGCGTTCTTCGTCTACGAATACCGCCTTGTGGTTTTCGTCGGCGATGCTCATGGAGCCGTCGGAGAGTTTTTTCTTCACGGTCTCTTTCAGCTTTTCCGGGTTCCGGATGGAGAAGAGGGAAAGCTTTACACACTCGTCATATTTGCCCTCGTCCTCCCCGATGCCCAGAAGAAGCTCGTCGCCGAAGGAGTGCAGGTAGGAGGAAAAGCCCGGGAGTTTTAGTTTGGCTTTCAGGGCAGGTTTTTTCGGGTTGCTGATATCCACGGCAAAGACCGGGTCGGTCTCCCGATAGGTGACGAAATAAGCCATATTTTCTATATAGTAGGAGCTGTAGATGGTCTCGTTGATCCCCAGGCTGGCGATCTCCCCCAGGGGTTCCAGGTTCTCATCCAATGTACAGAGGCCGTTGGTGGTGCCGGATTCCTTCAGGCGGGTGTACACAAAGGCCAGATTCCCCTCGTATTCGTGGAGGTAGTAGGAGTTGGCGATCCGGCCGCGGATCTGGCGGCTGGCTATCTTTTTGAATTTTCCGTCCTGGTAGTGGTATTTCAACAGGCTGGTCCGGGTGTTGCCGCTGCGGGCGTCGGTGGGCATGGCAATGTATATATTGTCGTTGCTCATATAGTACACGGGGGAATCGCCGAAGATGGCGGCGGAACCGGTGAACTGCTTTTGGTCCGTGAAGGATTCCTCTCCCTCCCCTCCCAGTTCCAGGGAGGTCATGACCATATAGCGGTTGCCCGCTGAGCGGTTCAGGGGATAGAGATTCTCCTCCGGGATCAGATCTTTTCCGGCATGAGGGATGAACTGTTCCGGATCATCCGGGGTGAAATCCGAACCCTCCACCTGCAGATCGGAAAAGGTGTAGAGGTAGCCGTCCGACACACGGGAGGTGTTGTAGTCACCGCTCTGGGCCAGGTCGTAGGCCTTCTTCGGGGATTCCCGGTCCGTGATGTCGTATACTGTGATCCGGGTTTCCGATTCCTGGCCGGAGCCATCTTCCTCTGAGGGGGACCACAGAGTGCCGATCAGGATCAATTGGTCGTTCTCCAGATACATCTCCGAGTAATTTTGATCTTCTATGGATATTTTTGTCACTTTCGCTGTATTTTTAACACTTTCTCCCTCCACCCTGTATATCACTACGTCAAAGCCGTACACGTTGTCCCGGAGGGTGTAGATGTACCGGCCGTCTGTCTTGACAATGTCTCCCTCCATGACGTTTTCTACCTGAGTGTCCGTCTCAGAGTAGTCTTCGCCTTCTCTGCCTGCGGAGCTGGAGCTGGCTTCCTTTTTGTTTGATACTGCGACTTCGTCTTCGGCCTCGGCCTCTTCCAAAACGTCCTTGCGGCCCCCGTAGCTGTCGTTTGTGTCGTACTCCGGGATGTCCCCGTTGTAGTCGTTGATCCACTGGCAGAGTTCCTCGTAGCGGACATCCGCCGTCGGCTGCTCCTCCGCCACGGTAGACTGTGTGTCCTCCCGCCGGGAGGAGTCTTCCCGGAAGGTCCTGGGAAGGATCGTTACACCGGCGGCGAGCAGGATGATCAGGCAGGAGGCTGCGGCCACGGCAGTACGGATCCGCTGACGTTTTCTCCGGGAGTACTGTCTGACCGGAGCCAGCTTTTCTTTGACGGACTCCGGTGTCAGAGAGTCCGGGACGGAGATCTGTTCGGTCTCTTTTTTTATATAGTCTCGTATTTCTTCGTTTTTCATGAATCACACATCCTTTCTATGGGACCCCGTTTCCAGATGATGCCGGAGTCTGGCGAAGGAGCGGCTCTTGGCGGAGCGCACAGTCCCTTCTTTTTTGTGCAGGATCGCGGCTATCTCCCGGCTGTTGTAGCCCGCAAAGACATTCAGGGTGATGATAAGCCGTTCCTCGTCGTTCAGAAGATCCAGAAGCTCCCGGATCTCCGGTTTCAGATAGCCCTCTTCCATGCCGTATGGCTCCTGCCAGGCGGAGTCCTCCAGATATAGGGTGGAATGTTTTTGCAGGCTGCGGCATTCCCTGGCAGTGATCTGGAACAGCCAGCTCTTGAACGAACTGTTCTTTCTCAGATCCGGCAGTTTCTCATAGGCTTTCAGAACCGCGGAACTGACGGCGTCGTCCACAGCCTGGCTGCCCCTCAAGAGGCAGTAGGCGAATCGGTATAGATCCGCATAGTATTTTTCGTAGAGCCTGGCGAAGGCGTCGGTATCCCCCTGCTTTGCCTGACTCACCAGCATCCATTCTGTATTGGTCATGACTCTCCTCCTTACATATGTAGCGTTCATATATATGATGTTTCAGACGGCAAAAGTGTTGCAAGAATATTTGTTCTGTTTTATACTGGTAATTATGAAGGAAGAAAAAGAAATCGTCAAGATATCCGTCCGAAGCCTGGTGGAATTCATTTTCAGAGAGGGTGATATCACCTCGGCCGGTTCGGGAGCGCGGAATACGGAGGCCATGCAGCTTGGCAGCAGGATACACAGAAAAATACAGAAGAGTATGGGACCGGGCTATGTGGCGGAGGTGTCTCTGTTTACGCTACTCAATTTTACCAGTCGGGAGTTTGGCACGAAATTTGTCCTGAAGGTGGAGGGACGGGCGGACGGGGTGTTCCGGGAGGGAGACCATGTTACCATAGATGAGATCAAGGGAGTTTACCTGGATGTGAGGGAACTTTCGGAGCCGGTTTATGTCCACAAAGCCCAGGCTATGTGCTATGCCTACATGGCGGCGGAGGCGGAGGATCTGACGGAGATCGGGGTGCAGATCACCTACTGCCACATGGAGACGGAGGAGGTTCGTCGGTTTCGGGAAAATTTCACCCGGAAGGAGATCACGGACTGGTTTCTGGATCTGGTGGATCAATATGAAAAATGGGCGGTCTACGAGTACGACTGGAAGCGGAAGAGGAATGCCTCCATCCGGGAGCTGGTTTTCCCCTTTCCCTACCGGCCCGGTCAGAAGGAACTGGCGGCCATGACTTACAGGACGGTGGAGGATAAGAAAAAACTGTTTATCCAGGCGCCCACCGGAGTGGGAAAGACGGTCACTACCGTATTTCCGTCGGTGAAGGCCATGGGTGAGGGACTGTCGGACCGGATCTTCTATCTGACGGCAAAGACCATCACGAGACGGGTGGCGGAGGAGTGTTTTGAACTTCTGGGGCAGCAGGGCCTGGATTTTAAGCCCCTCACACTCACGGCCAAGGAGAAAATGTGCGTCTTGGAACAGGTTTCCTGCAATCC
The DNA here is from genome assembly GCA_964484225.1 of uncultured Eubacterium sp. GTDB lineage: Bacteria > Bacillota > Clostridia > Lachnospirales > Lachnospiraceae > Eubacterium_F. The sequence goes on along the minus strand of CAZAEM010000020.1, from coordinate 28,069 downwards.
CGGTGACTGCCCGCGGGCCCGGGGGCATTTTGACCGGGTCAACGAGGCGGTGTACGACATGCTGGTACACGAGGAAAAGATGACCAGGGAGATTCTGCTGGATTACGCGGAGAGACACCGGGTCTGTCCCTTTGAGATGAGCCTGGACGCCGCCCTTTTCGCCGATGCGGTCATATGCGATTACAATTACGCCTTTGACCCCAGCGTATATCTGCGCCGGTTTTTCTCCAATGAAAAAAAGGGGAATATGATCTTTCTGGTGGACGAGGCCCACAACCTGGTGGAGCGGGGACGGGAGATGTACAGTGCCAGGCTGGTGAAAGAGGATTTTCTGGCGGTGAAGCGCATCATCAGGGCAGTGATGCGGAAGGAGAAAAGGCCGGAAGTACAGTACAATCTCCGGAAATTCGAGCGTTCGCTGGAGGCCTGCAACCGCTGTATGCTGGCGTGGAAGCGGGAGTGTGACGAGTTTCGGGTGAGGGATGACCTGGGGACGCTGCCCCTGCATCTCATGCGGGTGGTGGCGGACTATGAACTGTTTGCCAAGGATTATCCGGCACTGCCGGAGAGGGAGACTCTGCTGAATTTCTTTTTCCGCGTGCGGGAATTTCTCATGGTCTCGGAGTGGTTGGATGAGAAATATCGGATCTATACCGATTATGACGAGGAGAAAAACTTTCGTGTGAAACTCCAGTGCATGGATCCCTCCACCCGTCTGAGGGAGGTGATCGAGCGGGGGCGCAGTACGATTTTTTTCTCTGCCACGATGCTCCCCATCCGCTACTACAAAGAGCAGCTGGCGGGGGAGACCGGGGACGGGGCGGTGTATGCCCAATCCTCTTTTTCGCCGGAGCAGCGAAAAATCATGATCGCCAGGGATGCTACGACGAAATACACCAGGAGAGGACCGGAGGAGTACCGGCGGATCGCGGACTATATTCGGACATTTATCGCGGCAAAAACCGGAAACTATCTGGTTTTCTTTCCCTCCTACTTCTTCATGGAGCAGGTGATGTCGAGATTGTCACCGGAAGAAAACCAGCGGGTGCTTATGCAGCAGCCGAACATGGGCGAGGGGGAGCGGGAGGAATTTCTGGAGGCCTTTGACCGGGTTTCGCCGGGCGGGGGCGGGAGTCAGAAAGAGAGTGTCATCGGCTGCTGTGTCATGGGTGGGATCTTCAGTGAGGGCATCGACCTGACGGAGGACCGGCTGATCGGCGCCGTCATCGTAGGCACCGGGCTGCCCATGGTGTGCCGGGAGAGAGAGCTTTTCAAAGACTACTACGAGGAAAAGAAGGGGCGGGGATTCGACTATGCCTATCTCTACCCCGGAGTGAACAAGGTGTTCCAGGCCGGAGGCCGGGTGATCCGCACCCAGGAGGACCGGGGGGCCATCCTGCTCCTTGACGAACGCTTTTTGCAGCACCAGTATCGGGAACTCTTTCCCAGGGAGTGGGCGGATTATCAGGTGGTGGATTGCCAGGAGATGAAGAGGGCGCTGGAGGAGTTCTGGGGGGATTGACTTTCTTGTTTAGAAACGATACAATGATGCTAGGGTCATAAGGTCAACATTGCTCGTGCTTGCACGAAAGCAATGATTGACCTTATTGACCCACCAAACATGAGTAAGGAGCAATTTACGAAGTAAATTAGCGGATTACGAATGTTTGCCATATTGCGAAAATTGCGAAGCAATGGAGCAATATGGGGCATCAATGGGGGCAAAATATATATCAAATAAAATTTTTTATACCATTTCAAACCGGAGGGATATATGAAAAATCTGAGACTTAAATTTGACAAATACTGGTATGCAGGTGTCACAGCCTTTGCGGTTCTGGCGGCGGCCCTGGCGGTGAAGATGCTCTTTGACAACCTGGGTGTACTGGGCGGGATTTTATCGGCGATCAACTCGGCGCTCCTGCCGGTTTACGTGGGATTGATCATTGCCTATCTGCTCAGCCCGCTGATCGACAAAGTAGATGAGTATATATTTATTCCGATCTTTCGGAAAATCTTCAGGAAAGAACACAAGGCGAAGGGCATCGCCAGAGCATTTTCAGTGGTGGTCGTGCTGGTGTTGGCCCTGTTCGTGATCTTCGGGCTGCTTATGCTGGTGGTGCCGGAAGTGGTGGATTCCATCGCCAGCCTGCTCTCCAACCTGCCGGGGTACTATGAGAACGTCAGAGACTGGGGGACCAGGATGCTCCACTCCCACCCGGCGGCGGAGCAGTTCTTTATAGACTTTACCGGGGGGCTGTTTGACAATCTGACCAACTGGTTGAAAAATGATCTTCTGCCGAACAGTAATAAACTGCTCACCATGCTCTCTGACGGAGTGATGAACGCCTTCAACGTGATCTTCAATCTGTTCATCGGCCTTATCATATCCATCTATCTGATGGCCAGCAAGGAAAATTTCTGCGCCCAGGCCAAGAAGCTTATGTACTCTGTTTTTTCGGTAAAGCGGGCCAACAGTATGCTGGATGTACTGCAGGAGACCCACACGGTGTTCGCCAAGTTCATCAGCGGCAAGATCATTGACTCCCTGGCCGTGGGAGTACTCACATTTATTATAATGAGTATTGTGGGAATCCCGTATACCGTGCTGATCAGCGTGATCATCGGCGTTACAAATATCATACCGTTTTTCGGACAGTACATAGGTATCATTCCCAGCACCCTCCTGGTGTTCATCGTGGATCCGGTGAAGGGGCTGATCTTTCTTATTTTAATCGTCATTATCATGCAGTTTGACGGGAATGTCATGGGGCCGAAAATCCTGGGAGACTCCATCGGTCTGAAGAGTTTCTGGATCCTGTTTTCCATTCTGTTCTTCGGTTCTCTCTTCGGGCTGCTGGGTATGGTCTGCGCTGTACCGGTCTTCGCCATGCTCTACCGCATGGTGAAGCGGTGGTCTGCCAAGCGTCTGGCTGCCAGGGAGCTGCCGACGGAGACAGAATATTATCTGGATATGGAAGATCTGAGGCAGGAGACAGAAAAGGAAGATTTATATGAAAAAAATAGATAAATTATGTAAAATTTACAATTTGGGTAATCTGAAAAGAGAGCCGGAAATGGTAACGGGCGGACTGATGCATAAAATGTATCACGTCAGCACGGATCAAGGTGAATATGCTATAAAATTGTTAAACCACCGGATATTTCAGAATACCACTGTGAACAAGTAGGACGAATATTAGGTAAAATCCATGCTGCCAATATTAAAGTGGATAGTATAGAAAAGAGCCATGACAGCCGAGATGAATATGATTGGAATATGCTTTTAGAAAAAGCAAAACAATGTAATACAGAGTGCTATTTAGTGTTACAGGAAAACCTGGCTGATGTAATACGATGGGATGATCATGTAGTTCGTGGTTTACGCGAAGTGTCTCAAAACCAAGTGATCAGTCACAGGGATTTAGATCCTAAAAACATTATGTGGAGAGATAACACGCCGTACATCATTGACTGGGAGTCAGTTGGATATGTCAATCCATTTCAAGAATTGATAGAGGTGTTAAATTATTGGATCCCGGATGAAACAGGCAGATATGATAAAGTAAAGTTTGATGTTATGATACAAGCATATACAGAAAGTATAGGCATCCGTAATGTAAATTGGGATGCCGTTTTGGACTGTAGTTTTGATGGAATGCTTGGATGGTTAGAATATAGTATAAAAAGAGCATTGGGAATGGAAGGCCATGATGCAGAAGAAAAGCAAGAGGGAATGCAACAGACAAAAGGGACGGTTTATGAATTGAAAAAATATGAAGGTCAAATGGAGCAGCTCAAGGATTGGATCAATGAATATGTCAGAAAAAAATATACCATATAAAAGTATTATTATGCGGTGTGACTGTGTGAATGAAAATGCTTTTATGGAACTTTCGGATCGTTTTTCTATAGTCAAGTATTATTCGGAAATGAAGCCTGTTTGGGTTGAGATACAGAAAGCATCAGGGCAATTTGATGATTATTCCGATGATGATATTACAGAATATTTTGAGAGAACATTTTTGTTTGAGGATAGCGAAATTTGTGAAAAGTGCTTTTTTCTTAGAGATAATATTGAAAAAAAGTATGTTGGTACATGTTGTGCTTGGTTTTCAAATAAAGATAAAAGAATTGTTCCGGTACTGCACTGGCTGGCAGTTGTTCCCTCGTATAGAAATAGGGGATGTGCCCGTATGCTGATTACGGAGGTGTTCAAGGTATTTATACAGAAATACGAAAACCAGGCGATATACCTACATACGCAGCCCTCATCATTTCAAGCCATAAAACTGTATAATGACTTTGGCTTTAATATTGCCAGGGCAGATCGTTATGGACACGCTGTGAATGAATATGCGGAAGCGTGTATGAATCGGCACTGCCTGTGTCCCCGCCTTCGGCAAAAATGCTTACAGCGAAATTAATTCCTTTTCCTTCCCCCTTGACATTCTCTTACGGCAAATGTAGAATATATACAGTGATATTGAGAGAAAAAAAGCATGCTACGGAGGTTGCTATGAAACGATTGCCAGATTCTGAGTTGGAGATCATGATGATCATATGGGAGGCGGAAAAACCGGTATCCAGAAGTGATATCGAAACCCGGCTGGATTTCGGCCGCAAGCTGGGGAAGACCACGATCCTGTCCTTTTTGTCCAGACTGGAGGACAAGGGCTTTGTCCGGGTGGAGAAAGTGGGGAAGAGCAATATTTACACGCCTCTGGTGCGGCAGAAGGATTATCTGAAAAGGGAGAGCCGGTCGATCCTCAGCCGTCTGTATGGAAATTCCCTGAAGAATTTCGTGACGGCATTATACGACGGGAAACCCATGTCCCGCTCAGAGATCCAGGAGTTGAAGACCTATCTGGATCAGCTGGAGAAAAACGGGAAGTAAGATAACGTAAAGAAAGGATGGCAGAATATGAGAAGGCATATAATATATGTTCTGGCGGGAAGTCTGCTGCTCTGTTCCTGCGGTATTCTCCCCACGGAGGAGGAGTTTGACCGGGCTCCCATGGTGAAGGAATACGAGGGAAATGATTATAACAAATACACCGTGACCCGGGGAGATATGGTACAAAAAGAGAACATAGATGCCAGATATCAGGGTACCAGCAAGGAAGACGTCTATGGCGAAGGCAGCGGCGGACGCGTCAAGAAGGTCAATGTGAAGAAGGGCCAGAAGGTGGAGATCGGGGATATCCTGGTGAAAAATTATCTGCCGGATCAGGAAAAAATCATTGAGGACTCCAAAAACCAGATTGAGGCGCTGGAGCTGCAGATCCGCCAGGCAAAGGAGATGAAGGCGGCGGAACTGAAAAAACTTGAAAAGACCGGGGGGAGCAAAGAACAGAAGAGCAGTGTTCGCTCCCAGTATGATTCCCAGATCGTAAACTGTCAGTCCAGTCTGAAACTGGCCAGACTGGACCTGGAGGCGGCGAAGGAGGAAATCGAGGTCAACGAGACGACCTCGGATATCGACGGCACCGTGACTTTTGTAGATCATTCCTTTGACGGAGGCTATGCGGGCAGCGAGGATGTGCTGGTCACAGTGCAGGGAAAAAAGAGAAACCGCTTCCGGGCCAGGACAAAATATGCGGATTCATTTACGGAGAACCGGAAAATGATCATGACTGTTGCCGGACACCAGTATCAGGTCAGAGTGAAGAAGGGCAGCGAGGAAAATATAGTGTATTTTTACCCGGCCACAGCGCTCTCGCTGGAGGACGGGATCGTGGGCAGTGTGGAACTGGTCCTGAAGGAGAAGAAGGATGTGCTGTTTGTCCCCGCCTCTCTGGTCTATGATATGGGAGACAAAAAGATCGTGTACATGGAGGGGGAGAACGGTGTAAAAAGTATCCGGGAAGTCACGGTGGGAGAGCAGATAGACAATTTTATAGAAATAACAGGAGGGTTGGAGGAAAACCAACAGATTATCACAAGCTAGGAGGCAGATAGAAATGAGTATGAGACATCGCAGTAAAAGAAAAGCGGCTGGCGTCCTGACCCTCATTTTTGCGCTGGCATTCACCCTGGCTGGGTGTGGGGCTGAGGAGGAGGCCATGGACGTCCCGGAGCTGATCGAGCCGGTGGGGGTGGATGTGGACACGGTGAAGGTGAAGAAGATGGATCTCAGCAGCGTGGATTCCTATCAGGGCGAGATCGTGCCGGAGATCAAGGGACTCTACTTCGTACAGTCCGGAAATATCGGTGAGATGAATGTCAGTGTGGGAGACAAGGTAAAAAAAGGGGAGGTGCTGGCAACCCTCAGCAGCGTGGACAGCGGCGTCTCCAAACTGAAAAAACAGATGAAAGAAAAGCAGGAGGAGCACCGGGACGCCAACCAGATCTCCCAGTGCGATATCGACCGGTCCAGGGAGGAGCTGTCCCAGCTGCAGAAGCAGAAAAAACAGGCCAAGGATAAAAAACAGAAGGAGACACTGGACAGTCAGATCCTGGAGAAAAAGGAGACGATCAAGATTCAGGAGCTCAGCCTCAAACAGCAGAAGGAGAGCCAGGCCCTGGAGATCAAACAGATCCAGAGACAGATTCAGGAGGCACAGCTCCAGACAAAGAACAGTAAGCTGATCTCTCCGGTGAACGGGGAGGTGATCACTACGGCGGGGGGCAGCGGCTATATGGTCCAGGGCGGTACCACCGCTGTCAATGTGGCGGATATGGAGAATCCCAGAGTGCGGACTACCTACATCGGTTCCTCCACACTGGGCAAGGCCAGCAGCTACCGGGCTGTGGTGAACGGCAGGGAATATAAGGTGAAGGTGGAGGAACAGGAGGTCAGCGCTTTCGAGGCGGAGATGAATGAGTATCCTGACAATACCTGGTTCGACTTTCAGGAGAAGGTCAACCTGAAGGTGGGGGATTCCGCCACCATCGAGTTGTATAACGATACGGCCAAGGCGGCCCTGGTGGTGCCGAGCAATGCTGTACTTCACGCGAAGAAAGAGTACTATGTCTACCGCATGGAGGGAAACAGCAAAAAGAAGACGGTGGTGACGGTGGGGACGATCACGGACGCCTACACGCAGATCCTCACCGGGCTGAAGGAAGGAGATGTGGTGTATGTGCAGAGTTAGATGGATGGCTGTGCTGACGGCATGTCTGTTTTTCCTGGGAGGCTGCGGGAGCCGGCAGGCGTCCTCGGAGGCCCTTCTCTATAAGGAAGAGGAGGCCGGCGGGGGAAATGCTGCGTACAAGACGACGAAGGTGAAACTGGGGACCTACGAGGAGAAGGTTTCCGCCACAGGGGAATTGTATTACCCGGATGAAAACGATGTGACCATAGATGAGGAGAACGCCTATCTGGACAGGATCTGCGTGAAAAACAAGCAGAGAGTGAAAAAGGGTGACGTGGTCGCCATCTACCATATCAAGACGTCCCAGGCTTCTCTTGAAAAGAAAAAACTGCAGGTGCAGCAGGCGAGAGGGCAGTATGATTCCGGTTTGAAGAGCAAGCGCAACGAAATTCTGGCCAAGGAGAAATCCATCGACGACCTGACGTCGGAATCGGAAAAAAAGCTGGCCCGGATCGAGCTGAAGAAGCTGAAGAAAGAATACCGCCAGATGGTGAACGAAGGCAGTGAAATACGGAAACAGGAACAGGAGTATGACACACTGGTGAAGCGCCAGAGCAAGACGGAACTGAAGGCAAAATTCTCCGGCGTGATCTGTGATGTGGCATCTGTCGCCGAATTTGAGGACGACACTGTGACCGGGGAGAAGCTGATGAAGATACGCAACGACAAGGATTACCTCATCCGCGTGGAGGAGGGGACCAAGGGCCTGCGCTACAATATGCAGGTGGATGTCGGCCTGGGGCCGACGTCGGAGCAGATCAAGTACCGGCTGAAGGGAAAGGTGATCTCCACGGATAACCTTCAGGGAGGTTCGGCGGAGGATGAGGAGTCGGACAGCACTATGCCGCTGATCCGCTTGTCCAAAGAGGATATGGAGAAATATCCTGTCAGCAAGTACAATATCTATGTGACGGGTGTGACTCTGAGGATCAAAAATGCTTTTATCGTGGACGCGGAAGCGGTGTACGAGGAAGTACAGAATGAAGAGACAAAGCTTTACGTGATGCTGGTGGAGAACGAAAAACTCCACAAGAGATATATCGTCAGCAACTACAAACAGGACTCCTCCTACCTGGTAAATCAGGGTGTGGAAGAAGGTCAGACGCTGGCTGTGTTAAAGGTAGATTAGGAGGTAGCCATGATACGATTTATTAAACAAAAATTGTTACATAAAAAGTGGATGGTAATCAGCCTCCTCATCGGAAATATTCTTCTGGTGGCCATCGCCTGCAGCAATCCCATGTACCAGGGGGCGGCGCTGCAGAAAACTCTGTCCTCCAAGCTGAATGATTATATCATACAGGAAAATGCCAACCCCGGCGTGTTGAAACTGGAAGCCAACATGAAGGGCAGAGAGGGGCAGGAGGAAGATTACCGGATGCTCCAGGACATGGCCGGCGGTGCGGCGGACCGGCTGGGAGTGGATCAGAAATATCTGGTAACTCTCCACGAGTCCTCAAAGACCAGAGGGAATTATGTGGAACAGCGGGGGAACACCTCCCTGTCCAAGACATACCGCATCGCATCCATGAGCGATCTGGGAGATCATATCACTATGATGTCCGGGGAAATGTATCAGAATGAAGTGGGAAGCGACGGTGTGCTCACCGGGATCGTCAGCCAGAGAGCCCTGTCCAAACTGGATATGGTAGTGGGGGATGAACTGGAGATGAGCAAGTTTACGGACGCTGCCGGGAAACCTCTTCGGGTGCGTATCGTCGGTGTGTTCAGCAACAGTGAGGAGGAAGACATGTACTGGGTCAACTCCCCATCGGATTATTATATGGAAATCTTCGTGGCTCCGGAGGTGTTCGAATCCTCGTTTATGAACCTGGAAAACCAGAGTTTTGACGTGGTGACAGACTGGTTTATGGTATTTGACTACAATACCCTGGAAGCGGGACATGTGGACACAATCGTTTCCGAGACAGAGGAGATGATGGCCGAGACGGAGGGCAGTTACACTGCCAAGGTTTTGGAGCCGGACTATATGGATGTATTCCGGGAATACCAGATAGCGGCAAAGAAGGTGACTACCACCCTGCTGATCCTGCAGTTTCCGGTGCTGGCCCTGCTTCTGGCGTTCATCTTTATGATATCCCGGCAGATGCTGGATCTGGAGCAGAACGAGATTGCCCTGCTGAAAAGCCGGGGATCCAGCAAGAGGCAGATCCTGCTGATCTATTTTCTGCAGTCCTGCATCCTGTCCGGGATCAGTGCGGTGATCGGGCTTCCGCTGGGATACTTTCTCTGTAAGGCTCTGGGATCCACCAACGGGTTCTTGGAATTTATACAGAGAAAGGCGCTGCACATCCCCTTCAGTTTCGGCGTGCTGTTCTATATGCTGGGTGCCATGGCTGTCTCCATCGCTTTCATGGTGCTGCCGGTGTTCCGGGATGCCAATGTCACCATCGTGAATGTGAAACACAAACATCGGAAAAAGAAAAATATCCTGCAGAGAGTCTATATGGATGTAATACTCCTTCTGATCTCCCTCTACGGACTGTACAGTTTCACCCAGAGGGAGGACGTTCTGATGACCCAGATGCTGGAGGGGGAGTCCCTGGATCCCTTCCTCTTTATCTGTTCCTCGCTCTTTATCATCAGTGCCAGTCTGGTGGCGCTTCGCATTCAGCCGCTGCTGATCCGCATTGTGTACCTGATCGGGAAAAAGAAGTGGAAGCCGGCCTTTTTCGCCTCGTTCCTGCAGATACTCCGGACGAAGGGCAAGCAGAGTTTTATGATGGTCTTTCTGATGCTGACGGTGTCGCTGGGTATCTTCAACGCCACTGTGGCGCGCACCATCCTGTCCAATTCCGAGAGCAATATCCGCTATGAAAACGGAGCGGATCTGGTGCTGAAAGAGCCCTGGGAGGACAACTCGATGTTTGTGGCGGAGAACCCCGACCTGGAGCTGACCTACACAGAGCCGGATTTTTCCGTCTATGAAAATATGGAATCCGTGGTACACGCCACCAAGGTATACCGGGAGGATGATATCTCCACCTCTTTGGCAAAGACCGACAGCGGAAACGGGATCGCCACTTCCCTGATGGCCATTGACACAAAAAATTTCGGTGAGACAGTGACCTCCTTTGACAATACTTTACTGCCTGTCCATATCAATTATTATCTGAACGCCATGGCCGGCAACAGCGAGGCGGTTCTCCTGAGTATAAATTACCACGAAAAATATGGTGTGGAGCTGGGGGACAAGATCACATACACCAACAAGGACGATCGGGCCATCACCGGTGTGGTGTACGGCTTTGTGGATTATTTTCCCGGCTATGTGGAGAGCGTCCATGAGCTGAATGATGAGGAGAAGCTGGTGACCACAGAGAATTTCCTGATCATTGCCAATCTGTCTGTGGTGCAGCAGATTTACGGCGTGAAACCCTACGAGGTGTGGCTGAAAACCGATGGCAGCTCCCAGTTCATTTACGACTACGCACAGAAAAATAATGTGGCTTACACGACTTTTGAGGACGTGGCGGCCAAACTGGTGGATGTGAAAAATGATGCTCTGTTCCAGGGGACCAACGGCATCCTGACCATGAGCTTTATCGTCATATTGATCCTGTGCTGCACGGGCTTTCTGATTTACTGGATCCTGTCCATCCGGCAGCGGGAGCTGCTCTTCGGCGTATTCCGCGCCATGGGGATGACGAAGAAGGAGATTATACAGATGCTGATCAATGAGCAGATATTCAGTTCCGGTGTGTCCATATTGATCGGCGCGGGGCTGGGTGTCCTGGCCTCGAATCTCTTTGTTCCGCTGGTGCAGATCTTTTACGCCTCCACGGATCAGGCGGTGCCGCTGAATGTGGTATACCGGTGGGTGGACATGGTGCGTCTGTTCAGTGTGATCGCCATCGTCATCATTATCTGTATGGTGGTGCTGGGCAAGCTGATCAACAAGATAAATATTTCCCAGGCATTGAAGCTTGGTGAGGATTAGGGGGTGCTGCTGTGGATAATATAATCGAGACAAAAAATCTGGTTCAGAGTTTCCCCATAGCCGGCGGAAAAGAGCTGGTGGTGCTGAGAGACATCAGCATTCACATCCCGGAAGGAAAGCTCACGATGCTGCGGGGGCGCTCCGGATCCGGAAAGACGACGCTGATGAATCTCCTCAGCGCTCTGGATTACCCGAAGAGCGGTACAGTGATTTTTAATGAAGTGCCCATCGAACAGATGCCGGAGTCGGAGAGGGAGAAACTGCGCAAGACGAAGATGGGGTTTGTGTTCCAGTCTGTGGCGTTGATCCCCATGATGACGGCCTATGAAAATGTGGAGTTTGTCCTGCGCCTGGCCGGGTATAAGGGGGACAGGAGAAAGAGGACCGAGGAGTGCCTGAAACTGGTGGGACTGGGTCAGCGAATGCACCATATGCCTCAGGAGCTCTCCGGCGGGGAGCAGCAGCGTGTGGCCATCGCCCGCGCCATCGCCCACAAACCCCAGATCATTTATGCGGATGAACCAACGGCGGAGCTGGATACCAATACCGGTTTACAGATCATGAAGATTTTCAAGGAATTGATAGAGGACCAGGGTGTGACGATCGTGATGACGACCCATGACACGGGGCTGATGGAGATTGCCGACTGCATCTATGAGATTGAGGATGGTGAGATAGTTCATGAAGATTGATTGGAAAGAAAAACTGAGACACATCCCGCTGGCGGATGCCGGGGGCATAGAGAACCAGGACACGGAGATGACCGTGCCGGAGGATGTGATGATCGAGTGTGACAGCCTGGTGAAGATATACAAGACCAAGGATATCGAAGTGCTGGCGCTGCAGGGGCTGGATCTGACGGTGAAGAGGGGGGAGCTGATGGCGATCATCGGCAACAGCGGAAGCGGGAAATCCACATTCCTCAACATGATCGGCGGCCTGGACCGCCCCTCCGCCGGGAAACTCTATGTGGACGGGAAAAATCTGTTTCAGATGGATGAACAGCAGCTGGTGGAGTATAAGCGGAGCACGGTGGGCTTTGTGTGGCAGAACAACGCCAGAAATCTTCTCCCCTATCTGACTGCCTGGGAAAATGTGATGACGCCCATGCTGTTTGATGAGAGGAGCCACAGCGATGCAGATAAGAAAAAGAAAGCGCTGGAACTGCTGGATCTGGTGGGACTTTCCCACCGCAGGGACAGCAGCCTCAGCCAGCTTTCCGGCGGAGAACAGCAGCGTGTGGCCATCGCCATCGCATTGGCCAACAGTCCCAAACTCCTGCTGGCGGATGAGCCCACCGGAGCGGTGGACCGGAAGACGGCAGATGATATACTGGATATGTTCCGTCGTCTGAACGAGGAATTGGGGCTGACCATCGTGATCGTCACCCACGACAAGGAACTGGCCAGGAAGGTAAACCGGGTGATTTCTATCCGGGATGGCAAGACCAGCAGTGAGCGCATTATGAAAAATGACTATCTGGAAAAGATAGAGTCTATGGATATCGACTGGCGGGAGGAGGAGACCCAGGAGGAGTATGCAGTCCTTGACCGGGCCGGTCGTGTACAGATCCCCAGGGAACTTCTGGAAGAGATGGGAATTGCTGGAAATAAAGTAAAATTTGAGATGGTAAATGGAAAAATCGTCATTGAAAAACCCGATGAATAATGCTATACTAACTCTTACAGATGAAAGGTAAAGGGCTGGCTTTCAGGAAGAAGGGTAGGGTGAATATGGATTATTTGAAAGGGTATCAGAGCAGAAACAGGAGAAGACGGGAGGCGCGAAAGAGAAGAAAGACAGACCGGGGAGGGAGAGCGGGTCAGGATATTCCCGGCAAGAGTGCACTCGGTTACCGGCAGTCGTCGAGATGGACAGCCGGGGACAGTGGGCCGGGGATCATGGGAAACAGGAAAGTTATGGCGGGATTAGGAGCAGCGTTCGCGGTAGTGGTGTTGCTCCTTGTTGTGGTATTTGTATTTCCTTTCGGGGATTCGGATGAAAGCAAGAGCGCAGCCAGCGGCAGCGGAGTGGAACAGACGGCCACTGCCCCGGCGGTGGAAGAGTCGGTGGAGGTTTCCAAACAGGTGGCATCTGTGCCTGAACTGTCAGAGGATGCCATTGCCGTTCCCACGCAGGCGCCCCGGAGCAAGGCCGTGGCCTTGACCTTCGATGACGGGCCAAGTACAGTGAATACGCCGAAGGTGTTGGCGCATTTGAAGAAATATAACGCCCATGCTACCTTTTTTGTGGTGGGGAACCGGGTGGCTGCCGGGGCAGAAGTGCTGAAAGCGGAGGTGGCACAGGGATGTGAGATCGCCAATCATTCCTGGGATCATGCCCATTTGGACGCCATGAAAATGAAGGCAGTCAACAAAGAGTATAACAAGACGAAAAGACTTGTGAAAAAACTGACGGGGTACAACATCACTCTATTGCGGCCGCCCTACGGGGGGATCAGCAACGTAATGCGGAAAAAACTGAAGCACCCCATGATCCTGTGGAGTGTGGATACCCGGGACTGGGAAAGCCGCAATACAAAAGCCGTGTTCAAGCAGGTGAAGAAAAATGTGCACGACGGCGATATCATACTGATGCATGACATCCACCCTACCACGGCGGCGTCTCTTCCCAGGGTGCTCTCCTGGCTGGTCAAGCACGATTACGATATCCTGACGGTGTCAGAGCTGATGGAGCGCAAGGGAGTAAAAATGAAAAACGGTATCGCATACGGCAGCGTAAAATGACCGTGATCCGTATGATCAGCCGGGGGCAGACTATTGTCTGTCCCCGGCATCGTAATATTCATAGAGCTTCTGAACCCCGTTCTCCAGTATGTAGTAGTGCCGGATGTAGGGAACCAGAAGGATCAGAAACAGGACAGACAATACCAGCAGGAGAGGCTGGGCCAGAAACAGGTTGGCAAGCAGGGTGACCACAGTCAACAGGGCGAACAGCACTGTGACGATGAGGTGGATGAGCCTTTCGTGCTGAAAAAACTGTATCTGGGTCAGCAGTTCCTTCCGGTATTTTTTCTGCTTTTTTTTACTCAATTTCAGATGGGACATGATTTCGCATTGCTGCAGGAGGTGTTTCAATCTTTTTTCCATGAGTGGACTCCTTTCACCGGGTGGAAATTTCACAGCGGACCATGCGCGGCCCCGCCTTTACAGATGGAGCACACGGTCTTTGATTTCCTGCGTCCTTCCCTGATTCCAGAACTGTGTACCGATATATCCGCAGGTGCGTCTGGCGACAAACAGGTCGTCCTGATTCCGGTTGCCGCATTCGGGACATTCCCACACCAGTTTGTCCGCATCGTTCTTCACGATCTGGATCTCGCCGGAGTATCCGCATTGCTCGCAGTAATCGCTCTTGGTGTTCAGCTCGGCGTAGACGATGTTGTCGTAGATAAACTGCATTACGGCCAGCACCGCATCTGTATTTTCCTGAAGATTCGGCACCTCCACGTAGCTGATAGCGCCGCCGGGGGAGAGTTTCTGGAAATCGGACTCGAATTTCAGCTTGCTGAATGCGTCAATCTCCTCTGTCACGTGGACATGGTAACTGTTGGTGATATAGTTTTTGTCTGTCACGCCGGGGATGATCCCAAAGCGTTTTTGCAGACACTTGGCAAATTTATAGGTGGTGGACTCCATGGGAGTGCCGTACACTGAGTAACTGATATGCTCTGCCTCTTTCCACTCCATGCACTTGTCGTTCAGCTTCTGCATGACGGACAGGGAGAACTCCCGCCCCTCATCCGTGGTGTGGCTCTTGCCCAGCATTCTCATGCACATTTCGCACAGCCCGGCGTATCCCAGGGAGATGGTGGAGTAACCGTTATATAACAGGGGATCGATCTTCTCACCCTTTTTCAGCCTGGCCAGTGCGCCGTGCTGCCACAGGATGGGAGCCACGTCGGAGGTGGTCCCCAGCAGCCGCTCATGTCTGCAGCGCAGAGCCCTGTGACACAGCTCCAGCCGATCCTCAAGGATTTCCCAGAACCTGTCCATATCTCCGTCGGAGGAGCAGGCCACGTCCACCAGGTTGATCGTGACCACACCCTGATTGAACCTGCCGTAGTATTTGCGGCTTCCGTCCGGATTTCGCTGGCTGTCCTCCACGGTGGGGAAGGAACGGCAGCCCATACACGGGTAGACGTCACCCTGTTTCAGCTCGCGCATGATCTTGGCGGAAATGTAATCCGGAACCATCCGCTTTGCCGTACATTTGGCGGCCAGCACGGTCAGATCCCAGAACCTGGAGCCCTCTCTCACGTTGTCCTCGTCCAGAACATAAACCAGTTTGGGGAAGGCCGGTGTGATCCAGACTCCCTTTTCATTTTTTACCCCCTGTATCCTCTGGCGCAGTACCTCCCGGATGATGAGGGCCAGATCATCCCGCAGCTGTCCCTCCGGCACTTCGTCCAGATACATAAATACGGTGACAAACGGGGCCTGTCCGTTGCAGGTCATCAGTGTGATCAGCTGGTACTGTATCGTCTGGATGCCGCTCTTGATCTCTTTGAGAAGGCGGAGCTCCGTCACCTTGTCCACTATCTGGTCGTCCAGGGAATCCCCGCATTTCTGCCTCTCCTCAATCACTTCGCGGCGGAGCTTCTGTCTGCTGATATCCACAAAGGGGGCGAGGTGGGAGAGGGTGAAAGACTGACCGCCGTACTGGTTGCTTGCCACCTGCGCCACGATCTGTGTAGTGACGTTGCAGGCCGTAAAGAAGCTGTGGGGCTTTTCTATCAGAGTTTCACTGATGACGGTGCCGTTCTGCAGCATATCCTCCAGGTTGACCAGATCACAGTTGTGCTCCTTCTGCGCAAAGTAATCGGAGTCGTGGAAGTGGATGATCCCTTTCTCGTGTGCCTCCACGATCTCCTTGGGGAGCAGGATCCTCTTGGTCAGATCCTTGCTGACCTCCCCGGCCATGTAATCTCTCTGGGTGGAGTTGATCACGGAATTTTTGTTGGAGTTCTCCTGATGGATCTCTTCGTTTGAATTTTCGATCAGCGTCAGTATGCCGTCATCCGTGGTGTTGGACTTCCGGGTGAGCTCCCTCTTGTACCGGTAGCGGACGTATTTCTGTGCTACCTCGTAGCCGCGCATCTCCATGATACCTGTTTCTACCAGGTCCTGGATGTCCTCTACCTGGATGGCGTGGGTCATTTCCTTTACCTGGTCGGAAATATTTTCCGCGATGGCATTGATCTGGTAACTGCTCATCTGGTGCAGCTGGTCCACCTCCTTGTTTGCCGCTGCGATGGCATTGACAATTTTGGAGACGTCAAAGCTGACTTCCTCTCCATTTCGCTTGATTACATTGTTTTTTACGGTAACCGTATCCATATTAACCTCCAATATACAATATTTTGTGTTTTTTTCGTTCCCGATACAACATTTTGTGGAAAGTATAGCACATTGCAGATATAAATGCAAGAGGATATTAATTTTTCTTCTTTACAATTTTGTTGTTCTGTGCTAGAATGGGCAACAAAGCGAAGAAGGAAACGAATGTCTGTGCAGCGGACGGAACGACAGGGAGGAGCGTCGCCGACTGAGAGCGCTCTTTGGAAGCGGCAGACAGGAGAACATTCCCGAGCTGATGGATTGAATTTGCCAATGAATATTTGTTGTAGTAGGTCCATCCGGTTTGCGCCGTTACAGGCAAAATGAGAGGAGATACAAGGGGGTATCTCAACGCGGGTGGTACCGCGGGTTTATTTTAATACCAGAATTTTCCCGTCCCAGGATGAAGCAGAAGTGCTTTTTTCCGGGATTTTTTATGTTCTGCCCTACAAAAAAGCAGACGGTGGATCAGATTGTGCAGGAGGCGAGGCAAAATGGAATATGTGACAGGAAGAACGGAGAGGGATACTGTCGGTATTGAGGAGATCCGGCAGGGAAGATACCAGGGCAAAGAGGTGAAGATGGACGGCAGCATCCACAAGATACGGGACATGGGGGATGTGGCGTTCATCGTGCTGAGAAAACGGGAGGGACTGATCCAGACGGTGTACGAGGAGGGAAAGCTGGAAATTTCTCTGAAGGAACTGTGCGAGGAGGCGACAGTGGAGGTCACGGGGATCGTGGCGGAGGAACCCCGCGCGCCCCACGGGTTTGAACTGCGGCTGACGGATGTGAGAGTGCTGTCCCGCCCCTCAGAGCCCATGCCGGTGCCTGTGAATAAATGGAAGCTGAATACTTCTCTGGAGGCGAAGCTGGACTGGCGGCCCCTCACACTGAGAAATGTGAGGGAGCGGGCCAGGTTCCGCATACAGGAGGGGATCGTCCGGGGCTTTCGGGGATATCTCCACGAAAATGGCTTTACGGAGATCCACTCCCCTAAGATCGGCGCCAGAGGGGCGGAGGGGGGAGCGAACCTGTTCCGTCTGGAATATTTTCATAAACACGCGGTTCTGGCCCAGAGTCCTCAGTTCTATAAACAGATGATGGTGGGGGTCTTTGACAGGGTATTTGAGACGGCGCCGGTTTTCCGGGCGGAGAAGCACAATACCAAACGTCACTTAAACGAGTACACCTCGCTGGATTTCGAGATGGGATACATCCGGAGCTTCCGGGACATCATGGAGATGGAGACGGGATTTTTGCAGTATACGATGAAGCTTCTGGAGAGAGAATACGCAAAAGAATTGGAACTGCTGGAGGTGACGCTGCCCCGGGTGGACCGGATCCCTCAGGTCCGTTTTGACGAGGCCAAGCGTCTGGTGTCGGAGAAATATGACAGAAAGATCCGCAATCCTTTCGATCTGGAGCCGGAGGAGGAGACGCTGATCGGAAAATATTTCAAGGAAGAGATGGATGCGGATTTTGTGTTTGTCACCCACTACCCTTCCAAAAAGAGACCTTTTTATGCCATGGACGACCCGGAGGATCCGACGTACACACTGAGTTTTGATCTTCTTTTTCAGGGACTGGAGATCACTACCGGCGGCCAGAGGATACACGAGTATGCCATGCTGAAGGATAAACTGAGGGACCGGGGCATGACGGAGGAGGGAATGGAGCAGTACATGATGATCTTCAAACACGGCATGCCGCCTCACGGGGGATTGGGGATCGGGCTGGAGAGGCTCACAATGAAGATCCTCGGAGAGGAGAATGTCAGGGAGACTACCCTGTTCCCCAGGGATCTGAGCCGGCTGGAACCGTAGGGATTAAAACGTAACAGATAATGTGGCCGGGCGGAAGCAAACAAAAAAATGTTATAAAATAATGACATATTGATGGAAAGGATGGAGTGTAAAAATGGCAAATGTGATCTCGGACGAGACGATCGAGTATGTGGGCATTCTGGCAAAGCTGGAATTGTCCGATGAGGAGAAGGAGCAGGCCAAAAAGGATATGGGCAATATGCTGGACTACATTGACAAGCTGAATGAGCTGGACACCGAGGGAGTGGAGCCCATGTCCCACGTGTTCCCGGTGAACAATGTGTTTCGGGAGGATGAGGTGACCAACGGGGATGACAGAGAGAACATGCTGGCCAATGCCCCGCAAAAGAAGGATGGCACTTACATGGTGCCGAAGACTTTTGCGTAAATGACAGACAGGAAATGGAGGACAGAGACATGGATTGGATGAGTTTGACGGCGGTGGATCTTGCGAAGAGGATCAAGGCCGGAGATCTGACTGCTGTGGACGCCGCGCAGGCTGCGCTGGCAAAGATAGAGGAAGTGGAGGAGGAGATCCACAGTTTTGTGACGGTACTGCCCAGGGAGGATATTCTTACCAGAGCCGGGGAGGTTCAGAGAAAAATTGAGGCGGGGGAGCTGACCGGGCCTCTGGCGGGGGTGCCGGTGGCCATCAAGGACAACCTCTGTACCAGGGGGGTGCTGACCACTTGCAGTTCCCGGATCCTGGCCAATTTCAAGCCCACTTACTCGGCGTCCGCGGTGCTGCGTCTGGAACAGGCCGGGGCGGTGATGATCGGCAAGACCAACATGGATGAATTTGCCATGGGGAGTACCACGGAGACTTCCGCCTACGGTGTGACCAGAAATCCCCACAACCCCTGTCATGTGCCGGGAGGGTCTTCCGGTGGTTCCTGTGCAGCGGTGGCGGCGGGAGAGTGTACTTTTGCCCTGGGATCCGACACCGGCGGATCCATCCGTCAGCCCAGTTCCTTCTGCGGCGTGACGGGGATCAAGCCAACATACGGGACAGTGTCCAGGTACGGGTTGATCGCCTACGGTTCCTCCCTGGATCAGATCGGGCCCATAGCGAAGGATGTGACGGACTGTGCCGCCATCCTGGAGATCATTGCTTCCCATGACAGTAAGGACAGTACGTCGGTGGAGACAGCTACAGATTTCACTTCCGCTCTGTCGGAGGATGTGCGGGGACTGAAGATCGGAATCCCCAGGGATTACTTTGGAGAGGGGCTGGATCCCCAGGTGAGGGATGCCATCCTGAGGGCGGCGAAGGTGCTGGAGAGGCAGGGGGCTTTCGTGGAGGAGTTTGACCTGAGCCTGGTGGAATACGCCATCCCGGCCTACTATGTCATCGCCTCGGCGGAGGCGAGCTCCAACCTGTCCCGTTTTGACGGTGTGAAATACGGTTATCGGACAGAGGAGTACACAGACCTTCACAATATGTACAAGAAGAGCCGTTCGGAGGGCTTTGGGCCGGAGGTGAAGCGGCGTATCATGCTGGGATCCTTCGTGTTGAGCAGCGGGTATTACGACGCGTATTATCTGAAAGCCCTGCGCACGAAGGCACTGATCAAAAAAGCCTTTGACCGGGCCTTTGAGAAATATGATGTGATCCTGTCTCCCGCGTCACCCACCACGGCGCCGAGGATCGGTGACAGCCTCAGCGATCCCATCAAAATGTATCTGGGGGATATTTATACCATATCCGTGAATCTGGCGGGCCTGCCGGGGATGACGGTCCCCTGCGGTTTTGATGACAAGGGTCTGCCCATCGGCCTGCAGCTGATCGGAGACTGCTTCCAGGAGAAAAAGATTATCCGGGCCGGATACACTTACGAGCAGAACAGGGATTGGGAACAGAACACAGAAAAGGAGGGAGAGTAACCATGACAAAACAGTATGAGACCGTGATAGGATTGGAGGTTCATGTGGAACTGGCCACCAGGACAAAGATTTTCTGCGGGTGTTCCACCGCATTCGGAGGTGCGGTCAACACCCATGTATGCCCGGTCTGCGCCGGTATGCCCGGCTCTCTCCCGGTGCTGAACAGGCAGGTGGTGGAGTACGCCATGGCGGTGGGGCTGGCGCTGAACTGTGATATCAACCGGTACTGCAAATTTGACCGGAAAAATTATTTTTACCCGGACAATCCGCAGAATTATCAGATCTCCCAGCTGTATCTGCCTATATGTGTCAACGGGCATGTGGACATCCCGGCGGCCGGAGGCACAAAGAGTGTGGGGATTCATGAGATCCATATGGAGGAGGATGCGGGGAAACTGGTACACGACGAGTGGGCGGACTGCTCCCTGGTGGACTACAACCGCTCCGGGGTGCCGCTGATCGAGATCGTGTCGGAGCCCGATATGCGAAACGCCGAGGAGGTCATCGCCTACCTGGAGAAGCTTCGCACCACCATACAGTATCTGGGGGCTTCGGACTGCAAGCTGAACGAGGGCTCCATGCGGGCGGACGTCAATCTGTCTGTGCGGGAAGCCGGCTCCAGTGAATACGGAACGCGGACGGAGATGAAGAACCTGAATTCCTTCAAGGCCATCGCCAGGGCCATCGAGGGGGAGAGGGCCCGCCAGATCGAGATTCTGGAGGACGGCGGCCGGGTGATACAGGAGACCCGACGCTGGGATGACAACAAGGAGTATTCCTATGCCATGCGCTCCAAGGAGGATGCCAAGGATTACCGCTATTTCCCTGACCCGGATCTGACGCCTGTCTGCATCAGTGACGAGTGGATCCGCCGTGTCCGGGAGAGCCAGCCGGAGTTTCAGGATGCCAAGGCCCTGCGGTACAGGGAGGAGTTTCAGATACCGGATTACGATATCTCCATCATCACCGCCTCAAAGAAGATGGCGGACATCTTTGAGGAGACGGTGGAGCTGTGCCACAATCCCAAAAAAGTGTCAAACTGGCTGATGGGGGAGACGATGCGTCTTCTGAAGGAGAAGGACAGGGAGCCCGAGGATATCACATTTTCCCCGAAAAATCTTGCGAAACTGATTGAACTGACGGACAGCGGGGCTATCAACTCCACCGTGGCCAAGGAAGTTTTTGAAAAAATATTTGAAGAAGATATTGACGTGGAGAAGTTTGTGGAGGATAATGGACTTAGGACTGTCAACGACGAATCTGCCCTGCGGGAGACGATAGAGAAGGTAGTCTCAGAGAATCCGAAATCCGTGGAGGATTACAGGGCGGGGAAGAAAAAAGCGATTGGCTTCCTGGTGGGACAGACCATGAAGGCTCTGCAGGGGAAGGCAGACCCCGGTATGGTCAACCGGATTTTGCAGGAAATACTATAATGTGAAGAGGGAGAACAGCGATGATCGAGATGAGAAGAGAGAAGCGTTGGCCTGCGAAGCTGGAGCTGGAGGTTACCAGTCTCTTCAAACAGGACAACGTAAAGGTGGAAAATATCAATGCGCCTATCGAGGTGCTGGATGTGTCCAAGGCGGGGGTGGGATTTAAGACCACCAGCGTCCTGCCCGTGGGATACTATTTCAACGCCAGGCTGGAGCTTGGAGAGGCGGCCATGAATTGTGTGGTCCGCATCATACGTCAGCAGAAGGTAGAGGATGGGTTCTTTTACGGCTGTGAGATCGTCGGCACGGCGTCCATCATGGATTACGTGATCAACGATTACGCGGCTTCTCTGGAGAGAGATGGCGGAGGACGGGATTAAACAGAAGAAGTTTTCCAAAATATAAAATTGTATTTTGGGGAACTTTTTTTGTTTGTACTGTATCATAAAAGGACTGATTATGTATACGTTTTTTATAGCTATACAGTATTTAGGGATCTTTGTGTTGTTGTTGGAAATACTGTACATATATCGACAGAGAAATTCAAGCTTACAGCTGCTTATGTTTACCGTGGCAGTTTCCTGCCTGATAAATTTTATCGGGTATCTTTTTGAGATGCGGGCCACGACACAGGAGATGGCGCTGCAGGCGGTAAAGTTTATCTATGTGGGAAAACCCTATATTATTTTAGGCATATTCCTGTTTATCATGAAGTACTACAAAGTGAAATGTCCCAAATGGATCAAAATCGCGTTATGTCTGATCCATATTGGCGTTACCGTCCTGGTGCTGGAATGCGAAAGGATACCCTGGTATTACAGCAGTATTGATTATGTTCAGGATGGTTATTTCCCGCATTTGGTGCTTGGCAAGGGGATTGTCTATTTGCTGTATAGCGGTCTGATTGCCATATACCTGACTGTGATCGTAGTGCTTGGGGTGGTCCGCTACCGAAAGACTCATGATCGCATGGAGCGCAAACGGATCATATATCTGAGCAGTTCATCTCTGGTTGCCGCCCTGGGGCTTATAATCTATTTCAGCGGTGTTACCAAGGGGTATGACTCCACGCTCCCGGCCTATGTAATCTCCACTACGCTGCTGTTTGTCTCCATGCTCCGCTATGATCTGTTGGATACGATGGTGCTTGTGCGGGAAAGCGTGATGGATGATTTCTCAGATGGTCTGGTGGTGTTGGACAGGGAGTCAAAGCTGATTTATACCAATCCTCAGGTGCAAAAGATTTACCCGGCTCTCTGTACGGAAAAGTACCGGCTTGTGGTAGATGAGCTGGAGGAATTTTGCAGCCATGAAGAGCAGACCTTTGTAAATGACAGGGTGTACCGCATTGTCCGAAAGGAGATCATCCGTCATGGCAGACAATACGGCCGGATGTACGTTGTCAGCGATATTACGGAAAACTACCAGTATACGATAGAACTGGAACGGCAGACCGTGATTGCGGAACAGGCCAACAAGGCAAAAACTGATTTTTTGGCTAAGATGTCCCATGAGATCCGCACCCCCATCAATTCGGTGATGGGAATGAATGAGATGATCCTGCGGGAGAGCGGTGAGGAAAACATAAGGCGGTATGCCGGGGATGTGAAATCATCCGCCGGTGCCCTCCTCAGTATTATCAATGAAATCCTGGATCTCTCAAAGATCGAGTCCGGAAAATTGGAGATCTGTCCGGTGGAATATGAGTTGGACAGCCTTCTGAATGATGTATTCCACATGATTTATGTGAGGGCAAAGGACGCGGGACTTGATCTGGATATTGAAGTGCAGGAAACTCTTCCCAATAAGTTGTTTGGCGATGATGTGAGGATTCGCCAGATCCTGACAAATTTATTGACAAATGCGGTGAAATATACACCGGAGGGGACGGTTACCCTGCGTG
Organism: uncultured Eubacterium sp.; assembly: GCA_964484225.1. GTDB lineage: Bacteria > Bacillota > Clostridia > Lachnospirales > Lachnospiraceae > Eubacterium_F. The sequence continues at coordinate 4,605 of CAZAEM010000020.1, read as the reverse complement.
TGGCGGGGGCGCGGCAGGGAGAGAGGGTTGTGCTGCAGTGCGAGGTGGCGGATACCGGCATTGGGATCAGAGAAGAGGATATGCCAAAGCTGTATGCCTCTTTTGAGAGGATCGGGGAGGATAGAAACAGGGGCATAGAGGGAACGGGCCTTGGCATGAGCATTGTGATAGAGCTGCTTCATTTGATGGGAAGCGATCTACAGGTAGAGAGCGTCTACGGGGAGGGCAGCCGGTTTTGGTTTGAACTGGAACAGAGGGTGGTGGATGCAGAACCGATCGGCAGCTTTCAGGAGCGAAGCAGGCGGACTTTCCTGCAGCAGCGGTACAGATCACCGTTTATGGCGCCGGAGGCCAGGATCCTTCTGGTGGACGATAATGACGTCAACCGAAGCGTTTTCTGCAATTTGCTCAAACAGACGGAGGTGCAGATCGTGGATGTGGAATCCGGGCAGCGTTGTCTGGAAATGATGGCAGAAGAAAGATTTGATCTGGTTTTCCTGGATCACATGATGCCGGAGATGGATGGCGTGGAGACGTTACATAGAATGAAGGAACTGGAGGGCAATCTCTCCCCGGATGTGCCCGTCATCGTCCTCACGGCCAATGCTGTGACCGGGGCAAGGAACTATTATCTGACTCAGGGCTTTGACGATTTTCTCTCGAAACCGATCATACCGGAAAAGCTGGAGGAAATACTGAGGCGTTATCTGCCGGAGGACTATATCAGAGAGGCTTCGGAAGAGGAGTGCGGGGAAAGCCCTCCGGAGGGGGCAGCTTTGGAAAAGGGCACCAGGGAGGCAGCAGACGTGGCAGAGACCCTGCCGGAACTGGAGGAATTTGATCTGGAGTATGCCAGGATGCATTTGCCGGATGATGAGATGATCCGCAGGACGATGATCACCGTATACCGTTCCATGGATAAGACTATGGAGGATTTGGAGGAACTGAAACGGCTCCTGTCTGGACAGCGGACAGATGAAAACCTGCAGAAATATCGAATCTGCGTGCACAGCCTGAAAAGTTCCGCAGCTGCCATCGGCGCGCTTCTGTTGTCTAAGCTGGCCAGAATACTTGAAGTGGCGGCGCTTGAAGGGAATGTGGAGAAAATACTGACTTTGCATCCGGTTCTCATAGAGGAATTGCAGAAACACAAAGAGAGACTGCGCATACTGGAAAGCGGAGACAGCAAAAAAGAGAGTGCGGACATGGAACGGATTTTGCCTGTGCTGGAAGAATTGGCAGAGGCATTGAGGCAGCGGGATGTGGATCTTGCAGATGAATTGGCAGAGCAGTTGGGAAAATACGAGTACGCAGAGGAAATTCAGGAAAAGGTTGACAGGCTGCGGCAGCAGATTCTGGACTTGGAGCCGGAGGAGGCACTTGTTACGATTGGGACATTAAAAAATATGTAGCTATATGAAAAAAGGTTTGTGTGAATGGAGGAAATATGAGAAAAATATTAATGATCGGGCATTTTAATTCAATTACGCAGAATATTTATCGGTCTCTGCTGAATCGGTTTTGTGTACAATTCTGCCCGCCGGAGGAAGAACTCCTGGATGAGATGTATCCCTTTATGATGCCGGAGGTGGTATTGGTGACCCTTGTGGGCATGAGTGAGGAAGAGAAAACGATCTTTGCCTGCCTGGAAAAGCAGCAATCCAGTTCACCGGTGATCTGCGTGGGAAATAATGAGGAATTGGGGAGATTTGAGGAGGAACTGTCCAAGCAACAAATCGTTCAACTGGTCCGCCCCGTTACGATACGGGAAATTATCGACAGTATATTCCGTGTGCTGCATATAGGATCAGCCGGCAGTACATTTATGTTAGAGGATCCAGACAGAAGAAAGCGTATTCTGCTCATTGATGACAGTGCTGTTCAACTGCGCACTCTGCGGGATGTGTTAAAGGGAAGCTACGATGTGGACATGGCAAAATCGGGACAGGAAGCGATGAAGCTGATCCGGATAAATATTCCGGACATGATTTTTCTTGATTACGATATGCCCGGCTGCGATGGGCGAATGACGTTTGAGATGTTGAAAAAGGATTCGATATCCAGCGACATTCCGGTGGTGTTTTTGACCGGTGTCGGCGAAAAACAGAAAGTCCTGTCGGTGCTCAGCATGTATCCGGCAGATTATCTGTTGAAGCCGGTGGATCAGAAGAGGATCATGGAGACGATAGATAATGTGATAGGGAAGTAGCAATTTTCTATAATGTAAGAGAGGGGCGTAGGCGGGCAGGGCTGCGCCCCCTGAACATAACTATATTTACACATCTTACATTTCATATAACCGTTGCACCTCCAAAGCAGGATTCCTCCCGGATTTTCTCCAGAGTATTAAATCATTATTCTCTCGATCCGGCGGTTTTCATTAACTCATCATACAAGCAGAAAAATTTATCGTCGACCTCTTCATCAACGTGGAAATGCCCGAAATACCATGCGGTAAATTCTGTGTTGTCGGCAACGTGCTGAAGAAACTGCCGAAGTTCCGCTTCGTCATCCGACATTTCTCCATAGCCCATGGCAGCAGCCACTTCTCTTGGAGCCGTATGGGTCAATATATAATCCACCTGAAAATCCGACTTTTCGAGATTATGCCACCCCTCCTCATATTCCTCCTTTGCCGGTATTTCTTCGGGAAACCATGAAATATCTTTTACCCTGTACATTCTGTCTATGCTGTATGCCCCTCCAAATGTAAAGAACTTCGTCCCCTCAATATCGAAAATCTGTCCACGCATCAAATGAATGATATCGTTTTCTATAAAATGAACTTTACCGCCATTCCATATGTCAACAGCATAAGAATTAAGCTGCTCAAAATTTTCATGGTTGCCATCAATAAATAAAACTGTCACTGGCAAGTCTTTCAGGATTCTTCTTGTCACTTTTTCATCAGGTGCCGAGAATCCACATACTCCGACGTCACCCAGAATGATCAGATAATCATCCTTAGAGTACTCCCTGTCATGACGATCAAAATGGTCTATTAACTTGCCAATATCAAGTGTTCCGTGGGTATCTCCTGCAACAACAAAAGCCATATGTTTCCTCCTCTTAGTCCTCTTTTTGATAAGTAATATTCCTCCCCAAATTACGGGAGACTATTAATAATTTCCTCTCAGTGTTTCCACAAAGGAAGTCCTCACTTTTTCCTCCGAAGATTGATATCTTCCAGAATATATACATGATCTACGTCTGTAATTTTATTGCCCTTTCTTCAAGATACTCATCATTCCAGTAATTTTTTTGCGGTCTCTTCACCCCAGATTTCCTCCGGAGTGATCATACGAAAACACATTCCTTCTGCTTCTTCACTGTAATTGTATATGATCAACCTATCTGGTGGAAGAGATGAATTCTCATATTTCTTTTCATGCTTTCCACCGGGAAGGAAATCTCTATATTTCTCCAATGCTTCCTTATAGCCTTTCCATAGTGCTGCGTTACTGCTGTATATTCCGATGTACCTGCCATCATCATGAAATTCTGTGTTTCCGTATACAAGGAAGTAAAAGTCATTATCAATGCCCCATTGCATCGTCCAAAGTTTAAGATTTTCCTTATAACGATGTGCCATAAGGTTATCGAGATATTCATCAGAAATATCCTCATCTGCTACCAGGCCGATATACATTGTATCCTTGCGCATAATGCCCCGCATCATAGACAAATAATCCTTTAAATATTTTTCCTTGATCTCATCAAAGGACATCTCTATGGCCTCCGTAAATGTAATCTTCTGCAGTTCCCTATTACCACGAAACTCCAACGGATGGTCATTTTCCATCTTTTCTACCCAAGCCATAAAGGCCTTCATCCTTTCCTCCCTTTTCGCATCATCGCCAGAAGGAGGGTAGATATCATTCCCCTCGTCATCGTACTGGTATCCATCATATCTTAGCCTTATCAGCACCTCCTCCGCTAGAAAGTTTAAATCCTCAATATCATTAGGTCCAAGTTTTTTTGGCCACATAGGCATCTCCTTTCTTTAATTCATTTATTCATTTTTCCTACCTGTATTCAAAAATCCTTCCTTATATGAAAACACTGATAGACTTACTGTTCAGTCGTAATTTTTTTATGTTCTTTTCACTTCATAAAACAGATGATCTTCAGATTCTTCTAATAGGTATTGTTTCCTCTGCTGTGTAAACTGATGTCTGGCATTTTTTCCGCGGCTTAGGAATTCCTCTGCTGTCTTGAGTTTTGTTTTTATTGCAAGATTCTCCAATTCCTCATTAACATCGCTTAAAAAATATTCAACGTCGACATTAAAATATTCAGCCAGCCTTATAAGCGTATCAACAGATGGAAAGCTAAGGGAGTTTTCGATATTTGAAATAGCCGATGCTGATAATGCTACTTCTTTTTCTAGTTTTTTCTGTGTCAGCTTATTTTTTTCGCGCAGAGCATAAAGTTTTCTACCAATCCAGCATATATTCATAATATCATCCCTTTCATTATAACAGTTTTCTGCTACGAGATACTTTACAAATACTAAAAACGCCATAGCATGAGTGTGAAAGACATTCCACTAACAGTTTCCCAATCTACGGTACTATATACACCGTATGACTACGGATTTTTCCC
>CAZAEM010000019.1:0-45645 GCA_964484225.1 uncultured Eubacterium sp. | reverse complement strand
TAGGGGCAGTCTGCGCTTTTTTGGCTATCCGAAAGGTATTGTTTCACAGTAATATAAAGACATACGTATCTTCCGGATACCGCTGGAAACGGATAAAAGGATCTTTACGAGGGTGGCGAGAAATTCCAGGAAATGGAAACGTCTGTATGCCATGCGGAGCGGGATTGAGCGGATGAACGGAAGGATAGACCGGGATTTTAAGTTTGAGAGGCATACGGTCCGCGGGCTTGAAAAAATGGAGATGTTTTTAACGGTAACCTTTCTGGTAAGCCTGACATTGGCGAAAGCGAAAATAGAAGCAGGGATCACGGAAGGGCTGTCAAGGCTGTATGCATAGAAGAATTCAATACGCGGTAACAGGATTGGAGAAGGCACTGCCTGCGCCCCCGCCTTCGGCAAAAATGCTTACAGCGAAATTAATTCACTGTAAAAAAGTATTGACAAATTTCCCTTTATAGAATATTATATAACAGTGATATATAACACTGTTATGGAGAAAACAGACAATGAGTGAAACAGAACAGACAACACTGAACTTAATCCTTACCGCAGCTATGCAGGAATTTCTTGAAAAAGGTTTTATGTCTGCGTCACTGCGAAATATTGTTAAAAAGGCAGGCGTTACCACAGGTGCATTCTACGGTTACTATGACAGCAAAGAAAGTTTATTTGAAGCATTAGTCAGCGAACAGTACGACTATTTTATGGATTGTTTCTGCAAGGCACAACGCGAGTTTGCCAATATGCCGCCGGAGGAGCAGCCTAATAATCTCGGTACTGTTTCCGGCGAATGTATGCACGAAATGCTTATATATGCGTATGAACATCTCAATGAATTTAAGCTGATTCTCTGCCATTCAGAGGGAACACACTTCTCAAAACTTATCGATGAAATGGTAGAAATAGAAACGAAAGGAACACATGATTACTTGGAGGTTCTTAAAAAATTGGGAAGGCCATCGCCGCCTATTGACGAGCGATTAGAGCATATATTGATTACAGGAATGTTCAACACGTTTTTTGAATTGATCATACATGAAATGCCGCTTGATGAGGCGGAATATTATCTAAAAGAAATGAGAGCTTTTTATACTGCTGGCTGGATGAAAATTATGGGGCAATAAAAATGAGTGAACTCTATTGGGCAATCTGCCCTATAATTTTTGCGCTTGGGTTAGTTATTGCTAACTACAAAAAGAAATAACTAACCAAAAAATAAGGATATTCGGGAACGGTTATTTTGTTCTCATATCATAAAAATATTTTCAGGGAGGTTTTTCAATGAAAAAACAGTCTAATTTATCAAGATTGATGGGTTATGCCGGGGGATACAAACTTTTAACCTATCTTTCCTGGGTATTGTCTGTAATGAGTGCGCTGCTCGCTCTCGTACCTTTTTGGTATATATGGCGTATCATTCACGACATACTGGAAGTTTCCCCGGATTTCTCACGGGCGCAGGATATCACACGTTACGGATGGTCCGCTGTATTGTTTGCGGTACTATCTATGGTCGTTTATATAGCCGGCCTGATGTGTTCGCATATTAGCGCATTTCGGGTTGCCGCTGATATCCGCAAAGAGCTTATGCGGCATATTACAACATTACCGCTTGGGGTAACAGAAAAGTATGGAAGCGGAAAGCTGCGGAGGATCATAAATACTTCCAGTGCCGCTACTGAAAATTACCTCGCTCACAGACTGCCTGATAAAGCGGGGGCGATTGCCACACCCATAGGTCTTTTGTTTTTACTACTTGTGTTCGACTGGCGGCTGGGGCTTTTAAGTCTTGTTCCTGTGGTACTTGGTTTTCTGATCATGATGAAAATGACCGGGAAAAACATGGAACAAAAGATGAAAGAATATCAAAATGCACTTTCAGATATGTCAAACGAAGCGGTGGAATATGTGAGAGGTGTGCCTGTTGTAAAAACCTTCGGACAGACAATATTCTCTTTTAAGCGATTCAAAGCCGCGATAGACAATTACGAAAAGTGGGTGATTGCATACACAAAAGTATTGCGGCTGCCTATGATGTTCTATACGACTGCAATCAATGGCGTGTTTGCGTTTTTGATTGCCGGAGGCATCATCTTTACAAGAGGCGGTGTGACAAATGACCTGCTGTTAAACCTTATTTTTTATATTGTGATCACGCCTGTTATTGGAACAACATTGACGAAGATCATGTACATGAGCGAGGATTCCATGATTGTGAATGATGCAATCAGCAGGATAGATGAGGTCCTAAACGAAAACCCGCTTTCAGAAAGCAGCGTACAACATGTGCCGTCCGACAACTCGATCACATTAGAACACGTGAGTTACAGCTACGACGGTGAAAAAGATGCACTGCATGATATTTCTCTGCGGGTTCGGCCGGGACAGACCGTTGCGCTGGCAGGAGCGTCTGGAGGTGGTAAGACTACTCTTGCCAATATCGTGACAAGATTTTTTGACCCCGGAGAGGGACGTGTGTTGATAGGGGATACAGACATACGGGATATTCCCAAGGAAACGCGGATGAATACAGTATCTTTTGTGTTCCAAAACAGCCGTCTGATAAAAACATCTATACTGGAAAATGTGCGCATGGGAAAACCAGCAGCAACACGAGAGGAGGTTGTCCATGCGTTAAAGGCGGCTCAGTGTATGGATATTATAGAAAAACTGCCAAATGGTATCGATACGGTTGTCGGTACGAATGGTGTGTATTTATCCGGTGGTGAGGGACAGCGGATCGCTATCGCCCGCGCCATTTTGAAAAACGCGCCTGTCTTAATTCTTGATGAGGCCACTGCCTTTGCCGATCCCGATAATGAGGTGCTCATCCAGCAGGCATTATCTGCACTCTCAAAAGGGAAAACGGTTATAATGATTGCACACAGACTTTCGTCAATCACAGACGCGGACTGCATTTATGTATTGCAGGACGGTAAGATTGCTGAAAGCGGCACCCACAGCAGGCTGATAGAGAAAAATGGCATATTTGCGCATATGTGGAAAGATTATTCCGAAGCAGCACAATGGAAGATCGCAAAGGAGGTGAGAGCATGATGAAGACATTACAGAGACGTTTTGCATTATCAAGGCAGGGGGCTGTCAGCTTGATAAAGGGCTGTCTTGCTTGTGTGGCGCAGGATATATCCTTTATGCTTCCTGTTGGGCTGTTGTATTATTTTGTCATGGATATTATGAACGGGGGAGTGAGCGGAAACCGCATTGCATTTTATGTGGTGGGTGTTTTGATCTGCCTTGCCTTTATATTTATTGTGACCTGGTTTCAGTACAACGCCACCTATTTAGCGACTTATGTGGAAAGCGGGGTAAGGCGTATTACCTTGGCTGAACAGCTCCGCAAAATCCCGCTGTCCTTTTTCGGCAAAAAAGATCTTGCCGATTTAACAAATTCCATTATGGGGGATTGCGCAACGCTTGAGACAGCTTTTTCGCATTTTGTACCCGCTTTGGCAGGCTCTCTTATCTCAACAGCTCTGATTGGAATTTGCCTTTTTGCCATGGACTTTCGTATGGCTCTTGCGGCGGTTTGGGTTTTGCCTGTTGCATTTGCGATCACCCTTTTTTCGGCCCGCATACAGGAGTATTTTCAAAGCAGGCTGGTAAAAGCGGATGTCGCTTTGGAAACGGGAGTGCAGGAGTGTATTGAATGTCTGCCGGATTTAAAATCAAATAATGCAGAGGGGAAATATCTGCAGGGACTGTATAAAAAGATTGATGATGTGGAAAAACGCCATATTATCGCGGAACTTGGGGTGGCTTTGTTTGTTGTTTCTTCCACTTTGATTTTGAAGTTTGCAATTGCCACTGTTGCACTTACAGGTTCTGTACTGCTTGTTCGGGGTGAGATCACAATTCCGCTGTTCTTTATGTTCCTGCTTGTCGCTTCAAGACTGTATGCTCCGCTTGAGGGTGCGTTACAAAATCTGGCAGCGGTGATCTCTACCAAAACGAACATAAACCGTATGAATGAAATTCTTGACCAGCCTATCCAGACAGGCAGCAACGAGGTGTCGAATAAGGGTTATGATATTGTGTTTGACCATGTGGGTTTTTCCTACAATACCGGGGAAACTGTTCTGAAAGATGTGTCCTTTACGGCAAAGCAGGGAGAAGTTACTGCTTTAGTCGGTCCGTCCGGCGGCGGCAAAACTACGGTATCACGCCTTGCCGCGAGATTTTGGGATATAAGCAGGGGGAAAATAACTGTCGGAGGCATGGATATATCAAAGATAGAGCCGGAAACATTATTGTCGCTGTATTCAATCGTATTTCAAGATGTAACACTGTTCAACAATACGATTATGGAAAATATCAGAATAGGCAGGAAAGACGCCACCGATGAAGAAGTGATCCGGGCGGCAAGGCTGGCGAATTGTGAAGAATTTGCTGAAAAACTTCCGGATGGGTTTGACAGTATGATCGGTGAAAATGGCTGTGAACTGTCCGGCGGTGAGCGGCAGCGTATTTCGATCGCCCGCGCTTTCCTTAAAAATGCTCCCATTATTTTACTGGATGAAGCAACGGCAAGCCTTGATGTGGAAAACGAGTCTCTGATACAAGCTGCATTATCAAGATTGATAAGAGATAAAACGGTACTTGTTATTGCACACCGTATGCGTACTGTCAGCGGCGCAGATAAAGTTGTTGTGCTTTCTGACGGCAGAGTGGCAGAACAGGGGACGCCGGAGGAGCTGATGAACACCGGAACGATCTATCCGCATATGGTAAAACTGCAGATGATCAGTCAGGATTGGGGTATTTAACAGGAGTACAAAAATCGGCTGTGAATAGTAACGAATTGTCCCGGCCCGCCGAAAATAATCCTTGACACAGGCCTTTTCCAGGTGTTATACTATTCCAGTATGCCGCACAACGAGGTTATAGTTCGAAAGACACCATAGTTGGCGAGTAAAATAACAGGAGGTGCTATATGTACGCGATTATAGCAACCGGTGGTAAACAGTACAAAGTGCAGGAGGGCGATGTGATCAAGGTGGAAAAGCTTGGTCTGGAGGCCGGTTCCGAGGTTACCTTTGACCAGGTTTTGCTGGTTGGTGACAAGGAAGTCAAGGTTGGTACACCCACTGTGGAAGGGGCTTCTGTGAAGGCAACGGTAGTGGCAGAGGGAAAGAACAAAAAGGTGATTGTTTACCGATACAAGAGGAAGACCGGATACCACAAAAAAAATGGTCATAGACAGCCGTTTACTCAGGTAAAGATTGATAAGATCAACGCATAAGCCTTGAGGAAGGAGCTATGATCCAGGTAATTGTAAAAAAGCAGAGAGATGACATTGTCGGATTCCATATGGAAGGGCATTCCGGTTACGCAGAGAGGGGTTCAGATATAGTCTGTGCTGCCGTATCTGCCCTGGCTGTCAACTGCGTGAACTCCATTGAGAAATACGCGGGAGACAGATTTACTCTGGACACGGATGAGACGGAGGGACGGATGGATTTCCAGCTGGAAGGAAAACCGTCTGGAGAGGCGCAGCTTCTCCTGCAGTCCATGGTGCTGGGGGTGACGGAGATTTCCCGGACATACGGAAAACAATATGTCACATTAAAAAATCGTTAGGAGGAAAAAGACCATGTTGAAGATGAACCTTCAGTTGTTCGCTCACAAAAAAGGAATGGGTTCTACCAAGAACGGCAGAGACTCCGAATCCAAAAGACTTGGCGCCAAGAGAGCGGACGGACAGTTTGTCCTGGCTGGAAATATTCTTTACAGACAGCGCGGAACCAGGATCCATCCGGGTGTAAACGTTGGCAAAGGCGGGGACGATACCTTGTATGCTTTGGTGGACGGTGTTCTTCGTTTCGAGCGGAAAGGCAGAGACAAGAAACAGGCTTCCGTATATCCAGTAGAAAGCAAGTGATCCATCTGACAATCCTGGGCTGTCTGCACTAGCGCCTGTCGCTAATGAGGCAGCCTTTTCTATTTGAAAGGAAATAAATATGTTTGCAGACAGAGCGAAAATCCTGATCCGCTCCGGGAAGGGCGGGGACGGTCATGTCAGTTTCCGCCGGGAGAAATACGTCCCCAACGGGGGGCCGGACGGCGGGGACGGCGGAAAGGGCGGGGATCTGATCCTGGAGGTAGACCCGGGTGTGAACACGCTGTATGAATTTCGCCATATGCGGAAATTTTTTGCGGAGGACGGGGAACCCGGCGGCAAAAGACGGTGCCACGGGAAAAATGGGAAAGATATGGTGATCCACGTTCCCGCGGGCACCATTGTCCGGGAGGCCCAGACCGGCCAGATCATCACGGACATGTCCTACGAAAACAACCGGGAGATCCTGCTCAGGGGAGGAAACGGCGGCAAGGGGAACATGCACTATGCCACCCCCACCATGCAGGTGCCGAAATATGCCCAGCCGGGGAAACCGGGCATTGAGCTGGAGGTTGTACTGGAGCTGAAAGTGATTGCGGACGTGGGACTTGTGGGCTTTCCCAATGTGGGGAAATCCACCTTTCTGTCCCGTGTCACCAACGCACAGCCGAAGATCGCCAACTATCACTTTACCACCCTGAACCCCAATCTGGGCGTGGTGGATCTGGGAGACGCCGAAGGCTTTGTCATCGCAGATATACCGGGTCTGATCGAGGGGGCTTCCCAGGGGGTGGGGCTCGGGCATGAATTTCTCCGGCATATTGAGCGGACCCGGCTGCTGATCCACGTGGTGGACGCCGCCTCCACAGAAGGGCGGGATCCCATCGAAGACATCCGGGCCATCAACCGGGAGCTGGAAAACTACAACCCGGAGATCGCAAAAAGGCCGCAGATCATCGCCGCCAACAAGATAGACTGTTTCTCCGGGGAGGACAGAGAGACCGTGCTGACCCTTCTGCGGGAGGAATTTGAGCCGGAATCCGTCCCGGTTTTTCCCATTTCTGCCGTGACGGGGTACGGTGTGAACGAACTTCTGTACCATGTCAAGAAGATGCTGGACGAACTTCCGGAAGAAAAAAATATGTTTGAGCGGGAATATATGATCCGGGAACCGGATTTTTCCGATGAACCATACACGGTAGAGAAGAGCCAGGAGGAAGAGGGGCTGTATATCGTGGAGGGACCGCGGATCGAGCGGATGCTCGGCTACACCAATCTGGACTCGGAAAAGGGATTTGAATTTTTTCAGAAATTTCTTAAAAACAACGGTATACTGGACGAGCTGGAGGCCCTGGGGATCGAGGAGGGAGACACGGTGAAAATGTACGGTCTGGTTTTTGACTATTATCGCTAGGAGGAGAGAGATGACAAGCAAGCAGAGAGCCTATCTGAAAAGTCTGGCAATGAAGATGAACCCGGTCCTGCAGGTGGGAAAATCGGCGGTGACGCCGGAGCTGACGAAGTCGGCAGCCGAGGCGCTGGAGGCCAGAGAACTGATCAAGATCCATGTACTCAAAAACTGTTTTGCCGACCGGAGGGAAATCGCCGACACCCTGGCGGAGCGCACGCAATCCCAGGTGGTGCAGGTGATCGGACGGATGATCGTTCTGTACCGGGAGGCATCGAAACCCGAAAACCGCCGGATAGAATTGCCGGTGGGGAAGAAAAAGACAGATGGACAGGCAGGAAGGTGAGAATTTGTCAAAAAAAATAGGCATAATGGGAGGCACATTCAACCCCATTCACAACGCGCATATTATGATGGCGCAGGCGGCGTATGAACAGTATGAACTGGATGAGGTCTGGTTCATGCCCTCCAAAAACCCGCCCCACAAAAAGAAGAAATCCATCGCCTCGGATGCGCACCGTCGGCGCATGGTGGAGTCTGCCATCGAAAACATCCCCCATTTCCGTTTTTCCGACCTGGAGCTGATGAGGAGCGGGGTCACCTACACCAGCGATACCATGTGTCAGCTGCATAAGGATAACCCGGAGATGGAAATTTATTTTATCCTGGGCGGCGACTCCCTGATCGATCTGAAAAAATGGTATAAACCCAGGCGGATCCTCAGGCACTGCCGGATCCTGGCCGCGCCGAGAGGACACTGCACGGGGAACACCCTGTCCATCGTCTGTGAAAAGACGGGGAACGAGCTGGGGGGACAGATCTTTCCGCTAGACATGCCGTGTATCTCCATATCTTCACAGATGCTCCGAAGGAGTCTGCGGGAGGGAAATGCCGTCCACGGATACTGTCCGGAAAAGGTGGAACAGTATATTCGGCTCCACGGATTGTACGGGTGCAAAAAAAGGAGATTCCACCTGGACCATGTGTCGCCGGAACTGATCCGGGCGCTGGAAGCCTGCCTGCCCCCGGGGAGGTTTCAGCACACGCTGGGCGTGGCACACACGGCCTCGTCCCTGGCCGCCTGTCACGGCGAGGATGCCGGGCGGGCCGAACTGGCGGGTATGCTGCACGACTGCGCCAAGTACTATACGGGGCAGGAGATGATCGCCCTATGTCAGAAAAAGGGGATCCCCCTCTCGCCGCTGGAACTGGATAACACGGCGCTGATCCACGGGAAACTTGGGGCCTGGCTGGCCGGGAAGCGTTTTGGGATCACCGATGAGGAAATCCTGTCTGCCATACGCTGTCACACCACCGGCTGTCCCGCCATGACGACACTGGAGAAGATCCTCTTTGTGGCGGACTATATCGAGCCCGGCCGGGACATGGACTGCCAGCCCCATCCGCTGGATGAGATCCGCCGCGGGTGTTTCCGGGATCTGGACGGAGGCGTACTCATGGTGCTGGAGAACACCCTCCCCTATCTGGAGCAGAAAAACCGGCCCGTAGATCCCATGACAGAAGAAACCTATCAATACTATAAAAAAAGCAATGTGGAGGAGTGAAAAGCTATGAGTGAGACATCGAGAGAGATGACCCGCATCGCCTACGATGCCCTGGATGAAAAGCTGGGACAGGACATTGAAGTGCTGAAGATAGACGAGATTTCCGTGATCGCGGACTACCTGGTGATCGCCAGCGGAAAAAATTCCAATCAGATGCAAGCCATGACTGATCTGGTGGAGGAGAAACTGGCTCGGGCCGGGTATGTCAGCAAGCGAATTGAGGGGAACAAAAATTCCACCTGGATCCTGATGGACTACGGGGACGTCATTATCCACGTGTTTTCCAGTGAGGACCGGCTATTCTATGATCTGGAGAGGATATGGCGGGACGGAAAAAAGGTGTCGCGGGAAGAACTGTAGACATCTGAAAAAAATACCGGGCAGGAGATCGGCGGCCGCTGGGGGCCTGATCTTCCTGCCCGGTTTGGTTTCGCAGGTAAAAGCTGTGGGGATTTACATCAGGCGGAACAATCCCACCGCCTTGCCCAGTATGGTGACTTCGTCGGTGTAGATGGGTTCCATGGAGTCGTTTTCCGGCTGGAGCCGGTAATGTCCATCCTCCTTGTAGTAGGTCTTGACCGTGGCGGAGTCGTCTATGAGAGCCACCACCACATCTCCGTTCCTGGCAGTCGAGGTCTGGCGCACAAGCAATTTGTCCCCGTCGTAGATGCCGATGTTGATCATGCTCTCGCCCCGGACATTCAGCATAAACAGATCCCCGGCGGGCAGCTGCTCTGCCAGCAGAGGGAAGTATCCCTCGATATTCTGTTCCGCAAACAGGGGCTGTCCTGCTGCCACATGGCCTATGATGGGGATATTCCTCATCTCGCGGCGGGTCATATTGAACTCATCGTCCACGATCTCGATGGCTCTGGGCTTCGTGGGATCCCGGCGGATGTATCCGTTCTTTTCCAGTGTCTCCAGATGTGAATGGACAGAGGATGTGGATTTGAGATGCACGGCCACACAGATCTCCCGCACCGCCGGCGGGTATCCTTTCTCAATGATCTGCTTTTTGATATATTCTAAAATCTCAGATTGTTTCTTGGAAATCCTTCCATTCCCCATAATTTTTACCTCCTTGTGTATTTGCTGTGATTTTTGTTTCACAGTAAACAGTATAACACATCCGTGTCCGTATGTCAAACGGATGTTCTGATTTTCTTTGATGACCGCTTGAAAACAGCGATATACGGGCGGGCTGCAGATCTTTTTCCGGAAAAACATTTTTTTATGGACAAACTGTGGAGAAATGGTTATAATATACAAAGATATAATGAGTCGGGGCCGATAGGCATTTTGCCCCAACGGATGATAGGAGAGTACGAAGGAATGAGTAGAGAGCGGGATGGTTTTTTTACAAAAATGAAGAAATCCGAACACAGTGGTTTTGAGATCACTATGTTTTCCATAAGTATCATAATTTCTGTTGTCGTGTTGGCCAGTATCATCATGCTGGTGGTTGTCTGGAACAAAGCCAATTCAGAGCGCATCTCAGACGAGGAGGCCAACGCCTCTTCCGTGACGGAATCCGCCATAGAGGAAGAGTCCACGCCGGATCCACTCAGCGTGTCCGGCGGAGGGATCATCAACGAGGATGACATTGACACATCGGATCTGGACGAGGATCTGACCAAAAAGAAATACGGTTATACGACTGCGGTGGTCAATCTGCGGAGTTCTGCCTCCCTCACCGCCTCGGTGATCACGAAAGTGCCTATGGGCGCCAAAGTGAAGCTGATCGAATTGAAGGACGACGAGTGGATGGAAGTGGAGTATGAGGGGCAGACCGGATATATCAATGCCATGTATCTGACCACAGACAAACCGAAACCGGTGGAGACGGTTTCGCCGTCAGCTACACCGGCGAAAAAGACGCCGGCGCCCACGGCTACGGCAAAAGTGAAAAAGACCACCCCGCCGAAGAAGACAAAGAAACCGAAAAAGACAAAAAAACCGACGCAGGAGCAGCTGGATGATGATGACGACGATGAGGAACCGGTGGAGACGGAAGCGCCGGCACCCACCGACCCGCCCACTGATCCGCCCACCGATCCGCCGGTTCCCACGGATTCTCCGACGGAGGCATCCAAAAACACGCCGGATATCAAGGCGGAATTACAATAAGGCAAAGATTGAAAGAGGTAGATCATGGGAAAGTTGACTCCGATGATGCAACGGTACATGGAGACAAAAGAACAATATAAGGACTGCATACTGTTTTATCGTCTGGGTGATTTCTACGAAATGTTTTTTGACGATGCCCTCTGCGCATCCAAAGAACTGGAGATCACACTGACCGGTAAAAGCTGCGGACTGGAAGAACGGGCACCCATGTGTGGTGTCCCGTTTCATTCTGCGGAGGGGTACATCAACCGTCTGGTGGACAGGGGCTACAAGGTGGCCATCTGTGAACAGATGGAAGATCCCAGGGAGGCAAAGGGGCTGGTCAAACGGGAAGTGACCCGCATTGTCACGCCGGGGACCAACTGTTCCACGGATTCTCTGGAGGAGGGACAGAATAATTATCTCATGGGTGTGGTATCGGTGGAGTCCGGATTTGGGATTTCCGTGGTGGACGTCACCACCGGGGAATTTTTGTTGACGGAAGTGGATTCTGTGGGAAAATTCCTGGATGAAGTGAATAAATTTATGCCCTCGGAGATCATATGTAACGACTTCTTCTATATCTGCGGGGTAGATCTGACGGATCTGACAGAGAGACTGGGGATCGCGGTGTCTGCCCTGGAGCCCCGTTATTTTGAAAGAGATGGCTGTATAAAAGCGCTGTGCCGCCATTTTCATGTCAGCACCCTGGAGGGGCTTGGCCTGGGGGAGTTTACCATGGGTGTGACAGCGGCGGGGACGGTGATGCAGTACCTGGAGGAGACGCAGAAGTGCTCTCTGGCTCACATCTCCCACATACGGCCGTATCAGTCCAGCAAGTATATGCTTCTGGACCGGAATACCAGAAGAAACCTGGAGCTGGTGGAGACTCTGCGGGAGAAGCAGAAGAGGGGTTCCCTTCTCTGGGTACTGGACAGGACAAAGACCGCCATGGGCGCCAGGCTGCTGCGAAGCTCCCTGGAGCAGCCGCTCATCGATGAGGGGGAGCTGACCAGGCGGTATGACGCCCTGGAGGAGCTGAATCAGAATGTCATAACCAGGGAAGAGCTGAGGGAGTATCTGAACCCGATTTATGATCTGGAGCGGCTGCTGGGGAAAATAAGCTACAAATCCGTAAACCCGAGAGATATGATCGCCCTGGAGTCCTCCCTGTCCATGCTCCCGCACATCCGTTTTCTCTGCGGGAACTTCCGGAGTGAACTTTTTCAGGAGCTGTACCGGGATCTGGATCCCCTGGAGGACATATACGATTGGATACATAACGCCATAGAGGAGGAACCGCCCATATCCCTCCGGGAGGGCGGCATCTTCAAGGCCGGATACAACCAGGAGATCGACCGGCTCCGCAGCGCCAAGACAGAGGGCAAGGACTGGCTTGCCAAACTGGAGCAGCGGGAGCGGGAGAACACCGGTATCAAGAACCTGAGAATCAAGTTCAACAAGGTTTTCGGCTATTATCTGGAGGTGACAAAGTCCTTTATCAAACAGGTGCCGGACACATGGATGAGAAAACAGACTCTGACCAATGCGGAGCGCTATACCACCCCGGAGCTCAAGGAGATGGAGGATGTGATCCTGGGGGCGGAGGATAAACTGTACAACCTGGAGTATGCGGTGTTCTGCGAGATGCGGGACAAAATATTCACACAGCTGGAGCGGATACAGAAGACTGCCTCAGTCATTGCGGTGATCGATATGCTGGCAAGCCTGGCCTATGTGGCAGAGCACAACCACTATGTGAGACCCTCCCTGAACAGGAGGGGAGAGATCTCCATCAAAGAGGGGCGGCATCCCGTGATCGAGAAGATGATTGAGAACAATATGTTTATCGCCAACGATACATTTCTGGATGAAGACACACACCGCCTCGTGATCATCACCGGTCCGAACATGGCGGGGAAATCCACTTATATGCGCCAGACAGCCCTGATCGTTCTGATGGCACAGCTGGGCTCCTTCGTGCCGGCGGAGTCCGCTGACATATCCCTGGTGGACCGCATTTTCACCCGGGTGGGGGCCTCGGACGACCTGGCCAGCGGCCAGAGCACCTTTATGGTGGAGATGACGGAGGTGGCCAACATACTTCACAACGCCACGAAGGACAGTCTCATCATACTGGATGAGATCGGCAGGGGGACCAGCACCTTCGACGGGCTGAGTATTGCCTGGGCTGTGGTGGAGCACATCGTGGACAAAAAGATCGTCGGAGCCAAGACACTCTTTGCCACCCACTACCATGAGCTGACGGAGCTGGAGGGCAAGATTGAGGGAGTGCAGAATTACTGTATTGCCGTGAAGGAAGACGGAGAAGATATTGTTTTTCTGCGGAAGATAGTCCGGGGCGGCGCCGACCGAAGTTACGGTATCCAGGTGGCGAGACTGGCAGGAGTGCCGGAGGCGGTGCTGCACCGGGCCCGGGAGATCGCCGACGGGCTGGAAGCCGCCAGCCGGGAGCAGGGGGGTATCCCCGTGGACTCCATGATGCCGGCGGAGGAGGAACCGCAGGAACAAGAGGCAGGGGAGATGAAACAGCTGTCCATTTTTGACGCCATGGGCGGTGGTGAGACGAGGGATATTCTCTTCGAACTGCGGGATATCGATCTGTCACAGACCACACCCATGGATGCAATGAACCTGGTGTACAAATGGCAGAACCAGTTAAAGGAGCGATGGTAGAGTATGATTCAGGTGTTAGACCGGGAGACGATTAATCAGATTGCCGCCGGAGAGGTGATTGAACGGCCTATGGCGGTGGTAAAGGAGCTGGTGGAGAACTCCATAGACGCCGGAGCCACGGCTGTCACAGTGGAGATCAAGGAGGGAGGCATCTCTTTTATCCGGGTCACGGACAACGGCTCCGGTATCCGGAAGGAGGAGATTCCCACGGCATTTCTCCGTCATGCCACAAGCAAGATCCGGACCATGGAGGATCTGCTCACCGTCCACAGCCTCGGCTTTCGCGGGGAGGCATTGTCCAGCATCGCCGCAGTGGCCCAGGTGGAGCTGATCACCCGGGAGGAGGACGAGATCACCGGCTGCCGGTACGAGATCCAGGGAGGGCAGGAGAAGGCGGTGGAGGAGGTGGGCTGCCCCCGGGGAACCACCTTCATCGTGAGGAATCTCTTCTACAACACGCCTGCCAGGCGGAAATTCTTAAAGACCAAAACCACGGAGGGGAACTATGTCCAGGATCTGATGCTGCACTACTCCCTGGCGCACCCGGAGATCCGGTTTCACTTTATCTGCGATGGCAGGAATAAGATCCAGACCTCCGGCGACGGGCAGGTAAAGACAAACATCTACTACAATTACGGCCCCGATGTGACGAAATGCCTGATCCCCCTGGAGGGGCAGAGAGACGGCATGACGCTCTGTGGTTTTATCGGAAAACCGGAGCTGTCCAGGGGAAACCGGGGGTTTATGAACTATTATGTCAACGGACGCTATATCAAGAGCCCCGTGATCACCAGCGCCATCGAACAGGGCTACAAAGAGTATCTCATGAATCACCGGTATCCCTTCACAGTGCTCTCACTGACCATCGACAGCCGTTTCATCGACGTGAATGTCCACCCCTCCAAGATGGAGGTGCGCTTTACCAACCAGGAGGACGTCTATCAGCTGTTTTATGAGACCATTAAGACCTGCCTGGGCAGGATCACGCTGATCCCGGAAGTCAAGCTGGACAGCGGGGAGGGAAAGGTGAAATCCTCACCCGCCTCCGTACCCCGCAGCCCGGAGCCTTTTGAGCAGTCCAGACAGGAGAGGGAGGCGGAACAGGAACAGAAGCTGGAACAGGAACAGAAGCTGGAACAGGAACAGAAGCTGGAACAGGAACAGAAGCTGGAACAGAAACGGGATTCGGAGCAGAAGCGAATGCTGGTGCGGGAGGAAAGTTCCTGGGGAAGATCCGCTGATCCGTCCGGCGGACAGCCCGCCGGACGTTCTGATGACCGGTCTGTCGATTTCCTCCAGACCAATCTGATAAAAGAGGAGTGGAACCGGCCGGAGAGGCCGCCGTTCCGGATCATCGGACAGGTTTTTGATACCTACTGGCTGATCGAATACCAGTCGGAGCTGCTGATCATCGACCAGCACGCCGCCCACGAGAAGGTCCTCTATGAGAAACTGATGGCAAGGATCCGAGAGAAGAAGGGACTCACCCAGAATCTCGCCGCTCCCATGGTGGTGACTCTGTCCGGGCGGGAGATGGAGGTTCTGCAGGAAAATCAGAAGGTGTTTGAGCAGATCGGATTCTCCCTGGAGCCCTTCGGCGACAGAGAATACCTCCTGAATGGAGTGCCGGCGGACTTTCTGGATCTGGCCTCCAAAGAATTGTTCCTGGAGATACTGGACAGTCTGATGGAGGGGCGGAGGGAGCCGGAGATGGTGCTGGACCACGTGGCGACCATGGCCTGCAAGGCAGCTGTCAAAGGCAACAATACGCTGTCCATGGCGGAGGCGGACAAACTCATAGAGGAGATGCTCTCCGCAGACGAGCCGTATCACTGTCCCCACGGAAGGCCCACCACCATCGCTATGAGCAGGCAGGAATTTGAAAAGAAATTTAATCGCATAGTATAAATGAGGTGTCCAATGAAAAGACCATTGATTATTCTCACCGGTCCCACAGCGGTGGGAAAGACCGAGACGTCGCTGCAATTGGCAAAAGCCTGCGGCGGCGAGATCATCTCCGCGGACTCCATGCAGGTGTACCGCCATATGGATATCGGGACCGCCAAATTGAGACCCGGAGACAGACAGGGCGTCCCCCACTATATGATCGATGAGTATGAACCGGATGAGGATTTTCACGTCTTTCTCTTCCAGGAAAGGGCGAAGCAGTATATGGAGGATATCTACTCCCGGGGGAAGATTCCGATCCTGGTGGGAGGGACGGGGTTCTATATCCAGTCCGTTCTCTATGACGTGGATTTTACCAGGGAGGAGCGGGATGACGGCTTTCGCCGGGAGCTGGAGGAATACGCCCGTGAAAGGGGAGCCCGCGCCCTGCATCTGCGCCTGCAAAAGGTGGATCCGGAATCCGGGCGTGCGATCCACGAAAATAATGTAAAACGGGTGATCCGTGCGCTGGAGTACCATCACCTGACCGGAGAAAAGATCTCGGAGCACAACAGGGCCCAGAGAGCGAAGGAATCCCCCTACCGTTTTCTCTATATCGTCCTCAGCATGGACCGGAAGAAGCTGTATGAAAGGATTGACAGGCGGGTGGACGAAATGATGGAGCAGGGACTGGCGGAGGAGGTGGCCTGGCTGCTGGGACAGGGGTACGACGGAACACAGTCCATGCAGGGGCTGGGATACAAAGAGATCGCCGGGGCCCTCCGGGGTGATCTCTCCATGGAGGAGGCCGTCCGCCGGCTGAAGAGAAACACCAGGCATTTCGCCAAGCGGCAGATGACCTGGTTTCGCCGGGAGAGGGATGTGACGATGCTGGACAGGGATTCCTTTTCCTGCACGGAGGAGATCGTGGAAGAGATCATGAAATCAGCAAAGAAAAGAGGCATTGTATGATATCAGATATGTACCGGAAGTTCGGCATCGGACAGGAGGTGCTGGACTACGGCAACGAGACGTTAAAGAAGATACAGGGGAGGCTGCAGGATATCGATGAGATGGCGGAGCTCAACCAGCTGAAGGTCATCCACGCCATGCAGAAAAACCGGGTCAGCGAAAGCCATCTGTGGGGTTCCACCGGGTATGGCTACAATGACAGCGGAAGGGACACACTGGAGAAAGTGTACGCGGATATTTTTCACACAGAGGACGCCCTGGTGCGCTCCCAGATCACCTGCGGCACCCACGCGCTGAACATCGCCCTGTCCTCCCTGCTGAGGCCGGGCGATGAACTTTTGTCCCCGGTGGGGAAGCCCTACGACACGCTGGAGAATGTCATCGGCATCGGAGACAACCGGGCCAAAGGCTCTCTCCGGGAATTTGGCATCCGCTACCGCCAGGTGGATCTGATCGGGGACAGCGGATTTGATTACGAGGGCATCCGGGCGGCGCTGAATGAGAAGACCAGGCTGGTGACCATCCAGCGCTCTAAGGGGTATCAGATGAGAAAGACCTTCTCGGTGGAAAGAATCGGTGAGCTGATCCGTTTTATCAAAGGTATCCGGCCCGACGTCATCTGCATGGTGGACAACTGTTACGGCGAGTTTGTGGAGGCCGCGGAGCCCACCGATGTGGGGGCGGATCTCTGTGTGGGGTCCCTCATCAAAAATCCGGGGGGCGGACTGGCGCCCCTGGGGGGATACATCGTCGGGAAGAGGGAGTGGATCGAGTATGCCGGAATCCGGCTGACTTCCCCGGGACTGGCCAAGGAGGTTGGGGCGTCCCTGGGGGTGAACGCCTCCTTCTATCAGGGCCTGTTCCTGGCCCCCACGGTGGTGGCAAACGCCCTGAAGTCCGCCGTTTTCGCCGCCAATCTCTACGAGGGCCTGGGCTTCACCGCCAGTCCCTCCGGGGAGGAAGAGCGGTACGACATCATCCAGGCTCTCGCCCTGGGGACGCCGGAACGGGTGATCGCCTTCTGCCAGGGTATCCAGCAGGCGGCACCGGTGGACAGCTATGTACTGCCGGAGCCCTATGCCATGCCCGGCTACCACAGCGACGTGATCATGGCGGCGGGGGCATTTGTCCAGGGATCATCCATCGAGCTGAGCGCCGACGCCCCCATAGAACCGCCCTACAGCGTGTTTTTCCAGGGAGGGCTGACATGGCCTCACGGGAAGCTGGGTATTTTGAAAACACTGCAGAATATGAAGGATGGCGGTTTCGTCGAAATACCACACTGACCGTCGAATAGATTGGAAAATTCATGGAAAAAACTTGGTGAAAGGGTGTACTTTTTTTTCATTGTGTGATAGAATGATTGTGTTTGATTAAATTTTCGGTTTGAAAATTTGTAAATGAAAAAGAAAAAATATACGATGAAAGAAATGCCGGTTTCCGAAAAACCATATGAGAAGTGTATCCAGCATGGAGCCGGCGTGTTGTCGGATGCGGAGCTGCTGGCTATCATCATCAAGACCGGGACAAAGGAGCGGACAAGTCTGTCCCTGGCGATGGATATCCTGAATATAAACTCCGCCTATCCGGGGCTGATGGGCCTGCACCACGTCACGATGCAGGAACTGATGAAGCTGAAAGGGATTGGCCGGGTGAAGGCGGTCCAGCTGCTGTGTGTCGCGGAGATCACCAAGAGGATGTGGCGGCTGCAGAAAGACCGCAGCCGGTTCTGCCGCCCGTCGGAGCTGGCCGGATACTTCATGGAAGAGATGAGGAATCTGGAGCAGGAACATCTGTATGTGGTTCTTCTGGACGCCAGCGGGAGGCTTCTGCACTATCGCTCTCTGTTTGTGGGAACCAACCGGGAGTCCGTGGCGAACCCCAGGGAAATCCTCCGCCTTGCCCTGCGCTGTGACGCCGCCCACTATGTGATACTCCACAATCATCCCAGCGGGGATCCGGTGCCCAGCGAAGAGGATGTGCATATGACCAGGCAGCTGATGGAGGCCTCCAAACTGATAGGCATCCCCCTGGAAGACCACATCATCATCGGTGACAGAGAGTACATCAGCCTTCGGGAGATAGGATATCTGTCATGATCTAAATTAAGTAAGAGAGGAAGAGAATATATGCCGGGAAAAGCAATAGGAATTGATTTTGGCACAAGTTCGATCAAGTTTTACAAGAATGGGGAGGGTGTCATCCTGCACGAAAAAAGCGTAATTGCCATATACAATAAATCCCACACATTCGCCGTGGGGAACGAGGCATTTGAGATGTACGAGAAGGCTCCGGTGAATATCGAGGTTTCGTATCCGGTGAAAAACGGTGTGATCGCCGATATCGGAAATATGCAGGCGATGATCGATTACTTTTTCCACCAGCTGGACGGAAAGAGAAAACTGAAAGGGGCCGATTACTATATCGCTGTCCCCACGGATATCACGGAAGTGGAAAAGAGGGCTTACTTCGACCTGATATCCAACACGAACCTGAAGCCAAAGAAGATCCATGTGGTGGAAAAACCCATCGCCGACGCCCTGGGCATGAGCCTGGATATCACCAAATCCACCGGGACGCTGGTGATCGACATCGGTGCCAACACCACAGAGATCTCTGTGCTGTCCCTGGGCGGCATCGTGCTCAGCCGGTTGATCCCCGTGGGGGGAAACCGCTTTGACGAAGCCATCATCGGGAAGATCAAGAAGGACAAAAACTTTGTCATCGGAGAGAAGACGGCGGAACAGATCAAGATGACGATCGGATCCGCCTATATCACAGACGAGACCATCGATATCTGCGGGCGCAACCTGGTGACCGGGCTCCCCAGCGAGATCACCATCACCAGCGAGGATGTCTACGGGGCGCTGAGCGAGCTCTTCCAGAATATCGTGGACTCGGTAAAGATCATCCTGGAGAGGACTCCGCCGGAGATCTCCTCCGACATATACAAATCCGGGGTCTATATCACCGGCGGTTCCAGCCGGATCAAGGATCTGGGACGGTTCGTCTATGAGCAGCTGGGCCTGAAGGTGAATCTCTGCGAGGAGCCGGAGAGCACAGTGATCATGGGACTGGGAGCGATCATCGAGGATCCCCATCTGGCAAAATTGACACTATAGGGGGAAGATTATATGAGAAAGCGCAGAAAGAAAAAATGGATCCATCCCAAAATATTGTATATCTGCCTCTCCCTTCTGTGCGTCCTGCTGGTCATACTCTCCTTCCGCTTTTCCGACGGGTTTGCCACGGTCAAGACAGCGGTAGGCAATGCGGTTTCACCGATGCAGAAGGGAATCAACACGGTGGGCCGGTATATCTCGGAAAAGGTGGATCTGTTTGCGTCCAAGGAATCACTCCTGGCCGAGAACCAGGAATTGAAGGATAAGATCAGTTCCCTGAGCTACGACAACAAGATCCTGGCGGGAGAGAACAGCGAGCTGGAAAACTACCGGGAGCTGTACAAACTGGACAAGAAATACCCGGATTACCCCAAGGTGGCCGCCACGGTCATCAGCCGGGACGGAAACAACTGGTTTGACGTTTTTATCATAGACAAGGGGAAAGAAGACGGCGTGGATGTGGACATGAATGTGATTTCGGGAAACGGCCTGGTGGGCATCGTGTCCGAGGCGGGAAACCACTATGCCAAGGTGCGCGCCATCATTGATGACAAGAGCAATGTCAGCGCCATGTTTGCCAAGACCGGGGAGACCTGCATGGTCAAGGGAGACATGGAAACCATATACGACGGTTACATCAGAGTGGAGAGGATCAACAACTCCGCTGACGTCAAAGAGGGGGACGAGGTGGTGACCTCCCATATCAGCGACAAATTTCTGCAGGGGCTCTCGGTGGGATATGTGACGGATATACAGAGTGACGACACTTCCCAGACAAAGACAGCCCACCTGACGCCCTCTGTCTCCTTTGACCAATTAGAGACGGTGCTGGTCATCACGCAGAAGAAAGATTCTTCAGAGGTAAAGGATTTTAGTAAAGATGATTAAGAAAAAGGTTTGTACCATTGTCATCATTTTGTTGGCGTTTTTATTACAGACAACCACATTTCAGTCTCTGGCATTGGCCGATGTGGTCCCGAACCTCCTGCTGACCGTGACGGTATGTTACGGGTATCTGCGGGGCAGGACCTCCGGTCTGCTGACAGGGTTTGTGTGCGGACTTCTGTTGGACATGCAGTTTGGCACCGTAGTGGGATTGTATGCTTTTATTATGATGACCCTGGGATTTCTTGTGGGATTTTGCCGGAAATTGTATTTCACGGACAGCATGATCCTGCCCTCCATACTGCTCACCGCCAGCGATCTCGCCTACGGGATCTACTGCTATGTGACGGAGTTTCTCCTGCGGGGAAAACTCAACTTCGGTTTTGCTTTTGTCCATAAGATCCTTCCGGAAGCAATTTATACAGCGTTGATCGGTATATTGATCTACCGTATCCTGGCGTGGCTGGAGCAGATCCTGACAGCCAGAAGAGAGGAGGTGTGACTTTTGTTAAACGGTATACTGGAAAGCCTGAAAAACACAGTGAGATCCAAGCTGTTCCCGCTGGTCCTGATGTACGTTCTCCTTTTCAGCACACTGGTGGGCCGCATGTTTTATCTTCAGATCGTAAAAGGTGAGACATACGACAAAGAGGCCAGCCTGCAGAAAGAAAAGACCAAGACCATCAAGAGCGCCCGCGGCAAGATCTACGATCGCAACGGCAAACTTCTGGCCACCAATGAACAGAGTTACGCCATCACCATCGAGGATTCCGGGGAGCTGACGGACAACCCGTCCAAGAACAGGATGATCCTCAAGTGCATTCAGCTCATCGAGAAAAACAAAGACAGCCTGGATCTGGAATTTCCAATCATACTGAACAAGAAGGGAAAATTCCGTTTCGATGTGAACAAAGCGGCGGAAATGCGGTTTAAAAGGGATATATTTTACTGCAAATCCGTGGACGAGCTGACCACGGAGCAGGAGGAGATGACGGCGGAAGAGTGCTATCAGTATATCCTCACATCCTCCGACCCGCGGGTGGAAAAAAGAAATTCCATCCACTTCTTCGACCAGCCCAAAGACAGCAACGGCAACGGCGTCATCGACGAGGAGGAGAGAGCGGCGGCGGATCCGGAGTACAGCGTGGATGAGGCATTGTCTATTATGACTGTCCGCTACGCCATGCTGATGAACACCTATTCAAAGTATGAGCCTATCACCATCAGCAAAAACGTGTCCGAGAGAACCGTGGCCGCCATAGAGGAGAATGCGCCGGATCTGCCCGGGGTGGAAGTGGCCACCGATATGAACCGGGTATACTACGACAGCAAATATTTCTCCCACATCATCGGATATACCGGCATGATCTCAGCGGAAACGCTGGATGAGATGAAGGACTCCGGACAGGATTACACCTCCACCGACCAGATCGGGAAGATCGGCATAGAAAAGGAATACGAGGAGGAGCTGAAGGGAAAGAAGGGTTCCGAGAAACTCATCCTGGACAGCAGTTCCCGGGTGGTCAGCACGTATAAGACCAAAGACGCCGTGGCCGGCAACGACATCTATCTGTCCATAGACGCGGAACTGCAAAAGGCGACCTACAAACTGGCCGAGAAGGAGATCGCCGGTATCCTGACCTCCAAGCTGGTCGACAGCAAGAGCCACGGTACCAGAGGCCAGAAGGCGGAGGGAATCCTGGTATCCATCTACGATGTGTACGACGCCATCCTGCAAAACAGCATCGTGGATGTGGCCCATTTCTCCGATGAGAAAGCCACGGATTTGGAGAAATCCGTCCTGAAGAAATTTACAAATACAAAGAACACGGCCATACGCGGGATCAAGGGCCAGCTGAAATACAATAACAAAAAACCTGCCGGGGATCTCTCCGAGGCGATGGACAGTTATCTCGATTATATTTTCAAGATGCTGAGTACCAACGCCATACTGAATTCCGACAACATGGACACCACGGACAAGGTCTACAACGATTACGTCAACGACAAGATCAGTCTCAGCGAGTTTCTGGTCTATGCCATCAAAAATAACTGGATCAATCTTCAGAACCTGGATATAGGAGAGGACTACTACAGTTCAGAGGAGGTCTTTGACAAGATATGCGCCTATATCTACGATGAGATCACCGCCGACGAGGAATTTGACAAAAAGGTATACCATGTCATGGTGGACCGGGGCGACATCTCCGGTACGGAAGTGTGTCTGCTGCTTTTTGACCAGAAGGTATTGAAAAAAAATCAGGACACCTACGCAAAACTGCAGACGGGAATGATCTCCCCCTACAGCTTTTTGAAATCCAAGATCCGGTCCCTGTCCATATCCCCGGGGGATCTGGGGCTGACCCCCTGCGCCTGTTCTGTGGTCATCACATCGGTGGACACAGGCAAGGTGCTGGCCATGGTGTCCTACCCCAGCTATGACAGCAACAAGTTTGCCAACTCCGTGGACAATGACTATTTCTCCAAGATAAGCACCAGCAGCGCTTCGCCGCTGTTGAACCGCTCCACCCATCAGAAGACGGCGCCGGGATCCACATTCAAGATGGTGACGGCCACCGCAGCGCTGGAGGAGGGTATCATTGATCCCTACACGCTGGTCCACGATGACGTCCAGTTCAAGAAGATCAACAAGCCCTGGCCCAAATGCTGGAGTTCAACCTCCCACGGGAGCATCAATGTCTCCCAGGCGATCCAGCACTCCTGCAACTATTTCTTCTATGAAATGGGATACCGGCTGGGAAACGGACACAATAATTATGTGGACAATGAGAAGGGACTGAGCCGTCTGGAGAAATATGCGGACAAGTACGGTCTAACCGAGACGTCGGGGATTGAACTGCCGGAGGCAGACCCCTCTTTCTCGGATTCCGATATCGTCCGCTCCGCCATCGGCCAGGGCCACCACAATTACACGCCGGTACAGCTGGCGAGGTACGTGACCACCGTGGCCAACGGGAGTACCTGTTATGACCTGACGCTCATTGACAAGATCTACAATACAAAAAAGGCGAAGATGAAGAAAAACACCGCCAAAGTACACGAGGAGCTGGATGTTTCATCCAGCACGCTCAGCGCCGTACATCTGGGCATGACCCAGGTGGTAAATGCCGGGAGCATATCCTCCCTCTTTCAGAGTGTTCCTGTGAAAGTGGCGGGGAAAACCGGTACGGCACAGATTACGGCCAACGAGCCAAACCACGCTGTCTTTGTCAGTTATGCCCCCTGTGACGATCCGGAGATATCCGTGACCGTCGTCATTCCCAACGGATTTCAATCCTCCAACGCGGCAGAGCTGGCGAGCAACATTTATAAATATTATTACGATAAAAATTCCAGAAAATCACTGTTGAAGGACCAGGCGTCGATCCCGACGATCAGCGGCAACGGTGTGACGGACTAAGAGGAGTGGATAGCATGAAAGACATACCCGTGGTCATAAAGGGAAGCAAATCGGGGATACGGATCGTTCTGGATCCCGGACTGCCCTTTGAGAAACTGCAGGAGGAAGTGAAGAAAAAGTTTGCCGACAGCTCGGATTTCCTGGGAAATGCCCAGGTGGCAGTCTCCTTTGAGGGACGGGATCTGACGGAGGAGGAGGAGGCCGTACTGCTCCGGTGCATTACGGAAAACTCCAAGCTGGATGTGGTATGTATCGTGGATAACGACGCCCGGAGGGAGGAATATTTCTCCAGGACCCTTAACGAGCACCTCATGCAGATGCGCAACAACACAGGACAGTTTTTCAAGGGAAATCTCCGCTCCGGACAGGTGATGGAATTTGAGACCAGTATCATCGTGCTGGGGGACGTCAACGCCGGGGCACAGATCGTCTCCACAGGGAACATCATCATCCTCGGCGCGCTGAACGGAACCGTCTACGCGGGGGCTTCCGGAAAAGCCAACTCTTTTGTGGTCGCGCTGAAGATGAACCCCATGCAGATACGGATCGGAGATGTGATCGCCCGCTGCTCGGATGAGAAAACAGAAGTGCTGAACGAACCGCAGATCGCCTATCTCGAAAAGGGCGTGATCTATGTGGACACACTGTCAAGAAAAACGTTGACAGATATAAATTTATAAATATATGATCTGGAGGAATTACTATGAGTGAAGTGATTGTTATAACATCAGGCAAGGGCGGTGTAGGAAAGACTACAACGACAGCCAATGTGGGTACCGGGCTGGCAAAGGCCGGGAAGAAAGTGGTATTGATCGATACAGATATCGGATTGCGGAATCTGGATGTGGTCATGGGTCTGGAAAGCCGGATCGTGTACAACCTGGTGGACGTCATGGAGGGGAACTGCCGGATAAAGCAGGCTCTCATCAAAGATAAGCGCACGCCGAACCTGTACCTTCTGCCGTCGGCCCAGACTAGGGACAAGACCGCAGTGTCCCCGGAGCAGATGTCCAAGCTGACAAACGAACTGCGGGAGGAATTTGACTACATACTCCTGGACTGCCCGGCAGGTATCGAGCAGGGCTTCAAAAATGCCATTGCCGGTGCGGACCGCGCCATCGTAGTGACGACGCCGGAGGTATCCGCTGTCCGGGATGCAGACCGGATCATCGGCCTGCTGGAGGCCAACGAGATCCATCAGACAGAGCTGATCGTAAACCGTCTCAGGGCAGATATGATACGACGGGGGGACATGATGTCCAGCGATGACGTGGTGGAGATCCTGGCCATCGATCTTCTGGGCATTGTTCCGGACGATGAGAATATCGTCATATCCACCAACCAGGGCGAGCCGCTGGTGGGAAACAATACCCAGGCGGGACAGGCGTATGAAAATATCTGCTGCAGAGTGCTGGGGGAGGAAGTCCCCTTTATGGATCTGTTTCAAAAAAACGGGTTTTTCTCGAAATTGAAGAACAAATTTAAAAACTAAGGAGTTGAGTGCAAATGGGATTTTCTGATTTTTTCAAGAAAAAATCATCCGGTAATATCGCCAAAGACAGACTGAAACTGGTACTTGTATCCGACCGTGCCAACTGTTCTCCGGACGTGATGGAACAGATCAAAAACGACATTATACATGTGCTTTCCAAATATGTGGAGATCGATCTGGAGGGCCTGGACATAAAGATCGAGCAGACGGAGTCGGAGGGCGACAACGGCACTGTGCCGGCATTGTTCGCGAACATTCCGATCAAGGATATGAAACAGACAAAATTAAATTAGGCAGGGTGGGTTTGACATGCGAGAGCGAATACATCAGTGGCTTCAGTTCAAGCGGTACAACTGGAGGAATTACGACTATTTTCTGGTGGGGACGGTGATCCTTCTGTCCGTCATCAGTTCTTGCGTGCTGTCTCTGATCGGAGAGAGCTCATTCAAACGGCAGATGATCGGCCTTTTGGGCGGTCTGGTCATCGTGTTTGTGTTTTCCCTGATCGACTACCACGACATGTGCTTGTATATTCCGATCATCTATATTGTCACTACGCTGATGGCTGCCGCCACAAAGCTTTCCCCCCTGGGGGACGACGCTGGTACCGGTTCCTTCCGCTGGCTGGATCTGGGTTTTATGAGCTTCCAGCCCTCGGAGATATGCAAGATCGTGATCATCCTGGCCCTGGCCACATTTTTTTCCCGGAAAAGGGAAAACCTGCAGACCTTCGGAAACTTTTTCTGGGCCTGTCTGATCGTCCTTCTCCCCACCTTCTTTATTCTGATCCAGTCCGACTTATCCTCCAGCGTGGTGATGGTCGTCGTTCTGGTCATGATGCTGATCAGCTCGGGGATAGGGAAGAAGATCCTCGGTCCCGCGGCGGCAGTGGTGATACCGGTCATCGGTTTTCTGTTCTGGTATATCCAGCAGCCCAACCAGAAGCTATTAAAGGGATATCAGCTGGACCGCATTATGGGCTGGCTCCACCCGGAGGATCAGAACCTGGAGGTGATGTATCAGCAAAATAATTCCGTTTTGTCTATTGCATCTGGGAAACTATATGGTAAAATGTTAGAAGGAAGTGAAGGCGTCCGGAATTACAATAGCGTGGGCGTCACGGAGAGTGACTTTATATGGACACCGATCAGTGAAGAATTTGGATTCGTGGGGTGTATACTGATTCTTCTGCTGTTGTCCATTGTGATCATCAAATGTTTTATTGTGGCGAAAAACGCCAGAGACTATATGGGGATGATGATCGCGATCGGGATAGGATCGATGTTTTGTATACAGACATTTATCAATATTGGGGTAGCCACTTCCATTCTGCCAAACACAGGACTTCCTCTGCCGTTTTTGAGCAATGGCCTGACTTCGCTTATGAGCAATATGATCGCCATAGGGATCCTGTTGAACATCGGTATACAGCCATATCGGGGCAGCGGAAATATTGAAATAAGATAATCAAATCCGTAGAAAAGGAGAGAAGGTAATGAATATTGGGTTGATCGCACACGATTCAAAGAAAATATTAATGCAGAACTTTTGTATCGCCTACCGGGGTATCCTCAGCAGGCATATCATATACGCCACCGGCACCACAGGTCGTCTGGTGGAGGAAGTGACAAATCTGAGCATCCACAAATATCTTGCCGGACATCTGGGAGGCGAGAAACAGCTGGGTGCGCAGATAGAGAACAACGAGCTGGATCTGGTGATATTTCTGCGGGATCCCCTGACGCCAAAAAAGCATGAGCCGGATGTGGACACCATCGTGCGCCTGTGCGACGTCCACAACATCCCTCTGGCCACCAACGTAGCCACCGCGGAGCTTTTGGTAAAAGCGCTGGAGCGGGGCGATCTCGACTGGCGCGAGCTTGTGCGGATGTGATTTGGCATGGACCACACAGAGGTGGCCGATGCCAATCGAAGGTGCTCAATGGTTGCTTATCCGGCCGCAGAAACTGATGGCATACAGACCGCAGACTCCAATGACGGCATATATGATCCTCGCTATGATCGACATGTTGCCGAAGATGAAAGCCACCAGATCAAGACCAAAGAATCCGATCAGTCCCCAGTTGACAGCACCGATTATGACAAGTACCAGCACGGTATAATCCAATCCCTTCATAGTCAACCTCCTTTTTTGGATAGTGTGTCACAGAGGGAAGATATTTATACATGGGTGGAATAAAATTTTTTAAGGAAAAGGGAGTGTTTCGGGTGTCCGGGAAAAAAGTCATTCGCTATAAAAAACGGTTTCGTCCCAATATTGCCCTGTTTATCTTTCTGCTGATCCTTGTTTACGTGGCCGTTCTCGGTTGGAATTATCTCACCAGGGAACACGTGTCCATCTACGAGGTGAACACCTCCGAGATATCAGACGACTCTCCCCTGTACGGTTTTATCCTGCGGAAGGAAACCGTGGTGACGGCGGAAGACGAGGGATATATCAATTACTACAACCCGGAGGGCAGCCGGGTGGGCGTGGGCGATGTGGTTTACACCCTGGACAAGAGCGGAGAAGTGAGCAGTATGCTGGAACAGATCCAGGACAGCTCCAAATCCGATACCAGCATATCGGCCATGCGGGAGGAGATCGCCGGCTTTCAGAACTCCTTTTCCCCCTCATCCTACGAAGATGTGGTGGACTTCAAGTACGATATCGAAAACGCGATCTTTGAGCAGAGCCGGGACAATCTCTACGCCAATCTCAACGAAAATCTCAAACAATCCGGCAAAAGCAAGAATTTTACCAAGATAACCGCCAAAAAGAGCGGCGTGATCTCTTATTCCGTAGACGGATATGAGGGCATGAAACAGAAAGACATCACCCCCGGACTTTTTGAGGAATACGGACAGGTCACCGCAAAGCAGCTGCAGAGCAGCGACACGGTGGACTCCGGCTCCCCGGCGTACAAGCTCATCACGGACAACGACTGGTCTCTGGTGGTCCGCCTGGATGATTCCTACTATGAGCAGTTAAAAACCATGGACTTCGTCCGTGTGACCATCGACAAGGACGACATCTCTTTCAATGCGTCGGTGAAGCTTTTTCAGAACGCGGGGGAAAATTTTGCGAGACTGAGCACCTCCCGCTATCTGGAGAGATATCTCCATGACCGTTTTCTTAAGATCGAGTTCAGCCTGAAATCGGCCAGCGGATTGAAAATCCCAAACAGCGCCATACTGCAGAAGGATTTTTATGTGATCCCCGCAGATATCGTGACTACCGGCGGAAATGAAGACCGGGAGGGAAACGGTGTGGTAAAACAGGTGGTGAACGAGGAGGGCGGCACCTCCTATCAGTTCGTATCCATACAGGGCAGTACGCTGTCGGACGGCAATTACTACGTGTCATCTGACGTCATATCCGGGGGTGATATCCTGTTGAAGTCCAGTGACAAAAGCACCTATATTGTCAGCTCCAAGGAAGTGGTGTCCGGCGTCTACTGCGTCAATGCCGGGTACTGCGAGTTCAAACCCATCCATGTGATCTATCAGAACAAGGAGTACACCATCGTCTCCGACGACACGAAGGACGGATTGGCCGCCTACGACCACATTGTGGTGGATCCCGCTCAGTTGAGCGACGACGATTTTATCGAGTAAATACAGAGAACAGGAGGTTTTATACGATGAATACAGTGACTGAAAATCTGCAGAGCGTAGAAAAAAATATCGCGGCTGCCTGTGCCCGGGCCGGACGGAAACGGGAGGAGGTGAAGCTAATCGCCGTCAGCAAGACCAAACCGGTGGAGATGATACGGGAGGCCATGAACGCCGGCATCGTCACCTTCGGGGAGAACAAGGTACAGGAGCTGACGGCAAAGCAGGAGATCATCACAGAGCCGCTCAAATGGCACCTCATCGGCCATCTGCAGCGGAACAAGGTGCGGCAGATCGTGGGAAAGGTGGAGCGGATCCACTCGGTGGATTCCCTGCGCCTGGCCAGACAGATCCAGACAGACTTTGAAAAGAAGTCCGAGACCGCCCATATCCTGGTGGAAGTCAATGTGGCGGGGGAGGAGTCCAAATTCGGACTGCAGCCCGGTGAGACGGAAGATTTCATCCGGGAGGTCGCCACATATCCCAACATCTGTGTCCACGGGCTGATGACAATCGCCCCCTTTGTGGAGAATCCCGAAGAAAACCGCCCTATTTTCCGAAAATTGAATAAATTACTAGTTGACATTAACCGCAAAAACATTGATAATATTAGTATGGATGAGCTTTCCATGGGGATGACGGGAGACTATGAGGTGGCCATAGAGGAGGGAGCCACCTATGTACGGGTAGGAACCGGCATCTTTGGAAGCCGACAATATACATAGAAAGGATTGATAGTATGGGTTTAGATTCCATTTTGAACTTTTTTAAGCTGGACGATCAACTGGATGACGACGAACTCTACAATGATGAGTACGAAGAGCCGTATGAAGAGCCGGAACCGCCCGTGCGGAAGTCCAGCCGTGTTCCCGGCAATGACAGTACATACAGCGAGTCAAAGCAGAGGGGATTTCTCAGTGCCAAACCCAAAGTTGTCTCCATGAACAACCGTGCCATGATGGAAGTCAGCATTATCAAGCCGACTACGTTTGAGGACTCCCAGGAGATATGCAACATGCTCCTGACAGGGCGGCCGGTGGTAGTGAACCTGGAGGGCTTTGATCCCAACGACGCACAGAGGATCATGGACTTCATATCCGGATGTATTTATGCCATCAAAGGTAAATATCATCAGATTTCCAAATACATATTTATCTTTTCACCTGAAAATGTAGACATCAGCGGAGACTCTCTGACCATGGACGGCGGTATGGCGAAGATGCCCATGATCAATCGAGAGTTTTAGAAATTATGCCGGATAAGCAGGTTCAGATTTTTGAACACCATTTGTCAGACTTGATAAATCGCACTTTTCAAAGTGGATATCCTGTCTTTACTGATTTTATGACATCACGGGAATTTGCCGTTTTCCAGCGCATTTCCCGCAGCACGACCGAGGTTGCCGTCTCATCCTGGGGCGGCCACGAGGACTGTGAACGTCAGATTGGAGGTTTTTTCCCCCTGGACTTTCCGGGGGAATGGCAGACTTTCTTTCCCATCGTCTGTATTGTTGTCTGTGTCAGAAACAAAAAATATGCAGGGCAGTTATGCCACCGCGATTATCTGGGAGCGATTTTGAATTTAGGAATCCAGCGTTCGATCATTGGGGATATCCGTATCCGCCAGGGAACCGCCTATGTATTCTGTAAAGAAGAATTCGCTTCTTTTGTTGTAGACAATTTTTCCATGGTGGGACGCACTTCCGTGGAATGTGAGATCGTGACGGATCCGGGTGAGATACCGGGGCAGGAGTATATCATAACCGAGCGGAGTGTGGCATCGCCGAGACTGGACAGTATTGTGGCCGCCATGACCGGCCTCTCCCGGAACAAGGCGGCGGCCCTGATCACCCAGGGCGCTGTGACTGCCGACCATGAGCCCAGGGACTCAGTGAGTTTCACGTGCCGGGACGAAATGCTGTTTACGATACGGGGCTATGGAAAATACCGTCTTTCTTTTGCGGAGAACGACTATACCAGAAAAGGAAAACAAAAAGTAACCATTTACAAATATAAGTAAGGGAGGAAGCGCAATGCTGTCGCCATTGGATTTACAAAACAAAAAAATAGAGACCAGGAAAAAGAAATACGACAAGGCGGAGATGGACGAGTACCTGGCTCTTATTTTTGAAAATTATACGGAATTATATAATAAGAATCTTGATCTGGAAAAGAAGGTGAAGACTCTCAGCGATGGGATACAGTATTATCGTTCCATTGAATCCACGATGCAGAAGGCACTGGTGCTGGCGGAGAAGACCTCGAAGGAGACAAAGGACGCCGCCATATTGAAGGCGGAGGCCATTGAGAAGGACGCCAACTCCAAGGCGGCCAAGATCGTGTCGGAGGCGGAGCAGGAATACGAGAAGCTGAAAGACCGCTGCGTATATCTCGTACAGCAGTTCAACCAGTACAAGATGCAGCTGAGGCAGGTGGCGACAGCACAGCTGGAACTGATCACAAGCGATTCCTTCGACGTGTATTCCCCGGAGCTGGATAAGTTGCAGAAATCCAGCAAAAAGATTTCGGATTCCAAGGCAAAATCCGCGTCTCCGGATCGGGATCTCCAGTCTTTGGATCCCGTATCTCCGGAGCCTGCGCCCCAGGCGCCCTCCGCATCCGGCTCAGTCCTCACTCCCATGGACAGGGCGGAGGAGGAGTTAAACACACTGGATATCGACGGCGGCGCCCGGGAGGAAAATATGGTTTCCCCCGCTCCCGATCTGGGGAATACCACGGTGATATCCGATCTGAAAGCCGAATTAGAAGAGAAGATAGCCGGGAAAGAGACGGACACGCTGTCCGTCCTGACCGCCGACACCATTGATCTCAGCCATCCCATCCGTGAAGTGCAGAAGATGGAGGAAGAACAGTCGAATACGATCCTCAGACCTCTGAGTGCGGACACGGTGGACGTGCAGGACGCCCTGGTGGTGGAGCCGGTGGACGCCTTCCCCGCAGAGCCCTCGGAGAAAAAGCCAAAGGATGCACAGGTGTCCGAGCTGGAGATAGAGAAACTGGAACCCATACCGGAGAAGAGGAAAGAGAAGGAGGCGCCTACTTTGGACGCACTGCTCCAGAGCATGAACATCAGCAGTAAAAAGAAAAAAAAGAAAGGGCAGGAGGAGGATCCCTTTGAATTCCTCGGTTCTGTTGACGATTTCTAAATGAATAAAAAAGTGATTGGCACCAATCTGGTGTTTTCGGGAGTATTTATTTTATTGATCGCGGCCGACCGCATCACCAAGGAGCTGGCAAAGACACATCTGATGGGTGGGGATATTCAGCTGATCCCCGGGGTTCTTTCCCTGCACTATCTGGAGAACAGAGGTGCCGCCTGGGGGATACTGCAGAATGCGTTCTGGCTGTTTCTCATCATCACGGTGGCGGTGCTGGTCATCCTTGCCTTTTTCTATGCCAGGATCCCCTTTGAGCGGTCCTATCTGCTCCTGCGCTTTACATTGATCCTCCTGGCGGGGGGAGCCGTGGGGAATTTCATCGACCGCGCGGTATGGCATTACGTAGTGGATTTTATTTATTTTGAATGGATTGATTTTCCCGTATTTAACGTGGCGGACTGCTTTGTCTGTGTCGCCGCTTTTTTGCTGATCTATTGTATATTATTTCATTATAAGGACGAAGATTTTTTATGGAAAAAGAACTCGTGATCTTAACAGTGGACAGGGAATATGAGGGACTCAGACTGGACCAGTATCTGACGGAACAGTTATCCTATTCCCGTTCCTACATTCAAAAGCTGATTAAAAATGAACAGGTAAAGCGAAACGGGAACTTTAACAGCAAGGCTAAAGTTCCCGTTGTCTGTGGTGACCGGATCGAGATCGTCATCCCCCCTCCGGAGGAGCCGGAGGTACGGCCGGAAAAGATGGATCTGGATATCCTCTATGAGGACGAGTCCCTGCTGGTGGTGAACAAGCCCAAGGGCATGGTAGTACACCCGGCGGCAGGGCACACTAGCCACACCCTGGTAAACGGGCTTCTCTACCACTGCAGGGGGAACTTATCCGGCATCAACGGGGTACTCCGTCCGGGCATCGTACACCGCATCGACAAAGACACTACCGGAGCCCTGCTGGTGTGCAAGACAGACCTGGCCCACCGGTCCCTGGCAGAGCAGCTCAAAGTCCACTCCATCAACCGCCGTTACAACGCCATCGTCTGCAACAATCTGACAGCAGAATCGGGAACCATCGACAAGCCCATCGGCCGTCATCCCACACAGCGGAAAAAAATGGCTGTGGTGGAGGAGGGGAGAGGGGGCAGGAGGGCAGTGACTCACTATCAGGTATTGAGTCATCTCGATCACCGGTACAATCACATCGAATGCCGGCTGGAGACCGGCAGGACCCACCAGATACGCGTACACATGTCCTATATCCATCATCCCCTGCTGGGAGATACCGTGTACGGGACATCCGGACCGGGAAAGAGGTTCCGCAACCTGCAGGGCCAGACATTGCATGCGCGCCTGATCGGCTTTCAGCATCCCGTGACAAATCAATATATAGAAGTGACGGCACCCCTGCCTCAATATTTTGTGGACATCCTAAAAAACCTCGAAAAAACGTCGAAAACCCCTTGACATTTCATCTACTATAGGTGTAGTATATAGATACTATCCGTTTTTGAATCGTGATATGGCTGTAGAATAAAAGCCGAATTTTTGTCTACAGACGTAGTGTATCGGGGGATACAAGGGTAGAATTAAGTAAACCGGTGTGGCAAGGAGGAAAGTCCATGGTAAAGACAGGGAAAAAGGAGATACGCTTACATGAGGGTGAACTGAATGTAATGGAATTATTGTGGTCCAATAAAGTCCTTGCTGCCAAAGATATATCCAAGATCATTAAGGAGTACATAGGCTGGGAAAAAAATACGACATACACGGTGATCAAACGCCTGATCGACAAGGGGGCTATCTCCCGGGAGGATCCCGGGTTTCTCTGTCGTGCCACGGTGACCAAGAGCGAGATCCAGAAGATTGAGACCAACGCCCTGATGTCCAAACTGTTCAACGGTTCCCTGACCACCTTTATCACGGATTATCTGGGAAACCGCAAACTCACCACCGAGGAAGTGATCGAACTGCAGAGGGTTTTGAATCATCAGATATGAGGAGACGGTGAACAGCAGCAGATTGAAGCAAGGGGGCAGAGATACGTGAGAAAAAAGAGGATTGCCATATGGCTGGTTCTGAGCCTGCTCATTGGTCTGCCGGGTCGGCCTGCGGGGGAGAGTGCTGAAGGCCGAGAGAGTGTGTGATCTGACGATGACAGAGGTGCAGGAGGAGAACCTTGGGGACGCGGATCTGGCGGGAAAGCAGGTGAGTATTTCCTCGGCAGAGGAACTTGCTTACCTGGATGATTATCTGGAGGGTAACAATTCGGGGGATGGCGTGGAGTTTGTCCTGACAGAGGATATCGCCGTCACCGCTTACACCTTTTCGCATGACGAGGCCTCAGACCGAGTGGGAATATATTGGGAGGGAAGTCTGGAGGCGGCATTTTCTGTGGAGGATATGTGTTATTATAAGGATTTCACTTCGCTGGAAAAGGTGAGATATACGCCGCGGACGGATTCATTTACAATGATAGGGAAGGAGTACAATTCTTTTCATGGTATCCTGGATGGCAGAGGCCACAGTATACAGGGCATGTGGATGAGACCGTCGGAAGTATCCGGTAAGGAAAGAGCAGATTCCGTATTTGAAGATATTGACAGCACAGGACAGATGAAAAATATAAAATTTTCCCATGTATATGTACAGGATCCCGACAGTCAGGGTGTCGGGATCCTTGTCTGGGAAAATAAGGGTGTCATTGAGAACTGTCAGGTCGAGGCGATCGCCGTTGGCAGTTTTTATGATATTTCGGGGATATGTACCAACAATTCAGGCACAATCCGCGATTGCAGTGTGGACGTCAGTATTTCGGAGATCAGTTCAGTCAGCAATGGCAATGGGATTGCATCCCAGCAAACCGGGGGGGATGATCACAGGCTGTGCCGCCGCCGGAAGGATCAAAGGCGGGGGTGGAGGGATCCTCGGCTGCCTGAGAGGGGGCAGGATACAGGACTGCGTGAGCGCGATCAACCGCCTGGACGGAAGTAAGTATTTTACGGGAGCGGGAGGGATTGTGGCGGAAATTGACCAGGGTGGGGAAGAGGATAAACGGGCCGTCGTCAACTGCATCAATACAGGTGACATTCTGCTGAAGAAGGATGTTTATGAGGGGAAAAGTGTAGGGGGAATCGTTGGCAGTGCCAGTATATCTTTGGATCAATGTATATATGGCTGTGTGAACATCGGTTCGATCTCTTCGACACTTCCGTGCGGGGGAATCGTCGGTGTGGGTAATTCCCATCTGGAGATCAGCAATTGTATCAATACAACTAGATTACCTTGTAAAAAAATCAATAGAAGAATATGAAACCCAAAAGGGGAAAATAACTATTGAATAAATAACTATCATAAATACCTAATTTAAAAATGAAACTATAATAAAAAAGAATCGCACTTGACAAAAAAAGAAGATGATAATTATTGCGATTCTTTTCCCTACACAACTCTCTTGGACAAACTCCAGTTTTTCAAAAAGACTTGCCATCTGAACCAAATCATGTTACAATTATAGTATCCATAGCTTGTACGGCATCAGGCGCATCCATAAAAAAATCCATAGAATCAGTCCAAAGGAGGTTCATAAACATGGATAAAAAAATCACTTACCACGAAGCTGCCACAAGGGAAAATACATTGAAATTGCGGAGTGTTCTGGCGACACTTCCGGATTTCACAAGAGATTATTTTCGGGCTATTGAGCCAAACACTTCAGCAAAAACCCGGATTTCCTATGTATATGACATACGCGTGTTTTTTCATTTTTTATGTGATCAGAACCCATATTTTCACAAAATGAGCGATATAAAAGAGATACGGTTGTCGGATCTGGAAAAATTACAACCGGTAGATATTGAGGAATATCTGGAATATCTCAAACTGTATGAAGATGCTGACGGTGTTACCCATACCAACAATGAACGGGGGCTGCACAGGAAATTGGCGGCGCTCCGCAGTTTTTACAGCTATTACTATAAGCGGGAACTGATTTCGAAAAACCCTACCCTGATCGTGGATATGCCAAAGCTCCACAAGCGTGAAATCGTGCGCCTGGACCCGGACGAGGTGGCGAATCTCCTGGATTATGTGGAGCATGGCGGTGAGGAAATGACCGGCATGAAGAAGGTGTATTTTGAGAAAAACAAGACCAGGAATCTGGCACTCTTCACTCTCCTGCTGGGGACCGGGATCCGTGTATCGGAATGTGTGGGACTGGATCTGGAGGATATAGATTTCAGGAATAATCGAATTAAGATCGTGAGAAAAGGCGGGAAGGAGGACTTTGTATATTTTGGCTCGGAGGTGGAGGAAGCTCTGTATGATTACTATGCGGAGCGAAAAACCATACAGACCAAACCCGGTCACGAACACGCTCTGTTTCTGTCCGTACAGAAACGGCGGATCTGCGTGCAGTCTATAGAGAATCTTGTCTCGGACTGCGCAAAACATGTGACTACCATCAAGCATATCACTCCACATAAACTGCGCAGTACCTACGGGACGAATTTGTACCGCGAGACCGGGGATATTTACCTGGTGGCGGAGGTTCTGGGCCACAATGATGTCAATACTACCAGAAAACACTATGCGGCATTGGAAGAAGACCGCAAACGTCGTGCGGCATCTGCGGTCTCCCTGCGTAAATAATAGAGAATCGAACTATCTCCCCGTGGGATAGGTGGCAAACATGGATACAATTCCGTTATAAATTGATTTTGCTGCATTTTGCTGGAAAGCTGCGTTGGTCAGCTTTGCGTAGTCGCTGTTTCCGGAAATAAAGCCCAGTTCGATCAGTATAGATGGAACCGTGTTGTGCTTCAGCACATAGTAGGCGGCGGTCTTTACTCCCCTGTTCTTTGTTCCGAGATCCGCGATCAGCTTGTTTTTGAACAGTGTGGCCATTTTTTGACTTGTGATGCCTCCAAAACCGCTGCTGTTGTTGGAGGTGCTGTAATATACTTCCGTGCCGTTGGCTGAGGCGTTGGATGCCGAATTCATGTGCAGACTGATAAAAGCGTCTGCCTCCACACTCTTGGCAAAGGCCGCCCGGTTGGCAAGGGTGATAAACGTGTCACTGGTGCGGGTCCAATATACTTTGATATCCGGCGCGTTCTGCGAGAAATATTGTTTCATCAGGGTGTAGATTATCTTAAAATTCAGATCCTTCTCGTTGGTTCCCTTATTCTGCGCTCCCGGGTCATGGCCGCCATGGCCGGCATCCAGTACGACGATGGATTTGTATACGGATTTGGGACTGCCCATGGTGACGACAAAGTTACTCCCCTGTTCGTATATCTTATATCCGCGCAGGCTTGCCGTGGATATGGTCAGAACGGTATTGTTCCCGCTCTTTGTCACTTCCACACCCTTGACGGAATTGTCGTTTATGACGACCGGGTTTTTCTGGAAATGTGCCACATGATCGCCCTTGATCATTACTTTGAATTTTTTGCTGGCATATAGATCCTCGTTGGTCACATCGCTAATGGTCGTGCCGGATGGTTTGGGGATCGAGAGCGAATAATTGGTCACACTTCCATTGCTGCTTGAGTATGTGTACAGAAGATTCATCATTAAAACATTGTTCTGTATCACGTAGGAGTAGTCGGTCACCGATTCACAATCAAAGGTGATCTCCACGGTATCACCGCTGGCGGTGACATCCATTTTGCTTATGATCTCTCCAAAATTGGTAAACTGTTTTTTATCCAGCATATACTGGGATTTCGGCAGAGAGACCGTGATC
Organism: uncultured Eubacterium sp.; assembly: GCA_964484225.1. Taxonomy (GTDB): domain Bacteria; phylum Bacillota; class Clostridia; order Lachnospirales; family Lachnospiraceae; genus Eubacterium_F. Next base: position 7,734 of record CAZAEM010000019.1, on the reverse strand, counting down.
GTATTCTTGTTTCTGCGGACACTCAGGCTGCTCATCAATTCCGTGGAGGAACCGGTGAGACGGAAATCAATGGACCCTGTATTTGCGGAGGGCTGGGAATATTTGCTCTGAAAATCATAGAGACGGTTTATTGTCGCCGACTCATTCGGGTCTGCTGTGATTTTCTTGTTCCACAGGAAAAATATCTGGGACTGGGCCTTGTAATATTTTTTAGAGCTGTCCCAGGAACTTGTATATTTCAACTGTTTCAGAACGCCTGAAGCCGGCAGACAGACTACTGAAACATTCTTTTTCAGATTCTTTACCAGTTTGATCGGGGCATTCAATGTCACATTCTGCGCATTTACACTGGCCTGGTTGGAATTGATCTTACCCTCAAAGGAAACGCCGATATCCTCATTGGAAATTTTGACTTGCCCGGTTCCGGCGTCATACTGGTAATTTAACTTGAGGATGTTTTTGACAACTTCCTCCGGCATGTACATGCTTCCCGCAATTTTTATCACGGGCAGCGCTGAGGGCGTATATTCCTTGTGATTGTAGTATATCTTCCCCTGGACGCCTTTGTAATACACATTTTTTCCATCGTAATTGAGATACAATGGGGATGTAAGTTCAATGTTGGATCCGGATTTCTTGTAGGTGTAAGACAGTTTTTTTGCAATATAGTTTACGGGGACAAGGATTTTGGTCTTTTTCTTTGAGACATACCGCACAGAAAGCGGAGCGGCCGGAAGTTTTTTCTTCTTCCCGTTTACAGTGACCGACTTGCTTCCCACTTTCATCTTCAAAGTGACGCCGTTCTGAGAGATTGTCAGTTTTTTCGTCTTTTTTTTGTAAGAGCACTTTGCCTTGGCGCCTTTTTTGAATATGTCGGTGTAGTTTACCATGTAAGAACCTTTGAGCTTGATGGCTTTGTATGATTTCTTTGATATGGTTTTGCCATCAAGCCTGACAGCCAGCTGTTTACTTTTATTTTTGTGTGTCTTTCCGTTGTAGCGGATCTTCACTGAGGCGGCCTGGACCGGCTGGACAGCGGCTGTCACACAAGCCATCAGAAAAATGAAAATAAACAATCTGATATATGTGCTGATTTTTGTGGAACGCATAAACAACTCATCTCCTATCTGCTTTCATCGTTATCAATTCCGGACAAGTCGAATATAGCGAATATATATATCAGAAATTTGTCATTTCAAAAAAAATGTCGATCTGTGCCGCGGTCAATATTCCGGCAGCAAGATGTAATTCCCCGTGGTGAGGTATTCGGACTGCAGATTGTTCAGGGAGATCACGGCCTCCATGTATTCCTGCTCTGTAAAATTGGACTTCTCTGCGGCGTAGCGATGGGTGATTGTGGACAGGGTATCTCCCTTCCTGATCAACACGGACTCATAGCCTTTCATGGAATCGAGATAACCTGTATTGGCAGCCGCCTTATTTCCCAAGAGCAGAAAAAAGAGCAGGACAAAAAGCAGGACAGTCATAATAACAATGACAACAGGCATCACTCTGGTAATCTTCTTTTTCATAATATATAACCCCCTTATTGGCAAACAGAAGTTTCGAACATCTGATACGAACAAACGATACGAACATTCGTTTTATAGACAGTATACTATCCGAACGTCCGTTTGTCAATAGGGATTTTAAAAAAATTATTCCGGCATGACCGCCCGAAAGAGATCGGTCCCGTAACTGGTATAATTCGGCTCCCCCGGCAGCATATGGTAGGTTCTTGTCCCGTCCTCCAACCTCTCCGCCACCAGAAATTCCATTCCCTCTGTTCTGTTCTGATAGAATTTCCGGGCAAATTCAAACAGGTGGGTCACCATGAGTGTGGAGATGCCTTTCTCATAAAATGCGCGGACGATCCCCTCTGCTATGCGGGAACCCTCTTTCTCCGTGGTGCTGGCGAAGGACTCATTGAGCAGAAAGAGGCTGTTTTTTGTGGCCGCATCGATCATGGCGCTCATCCGCTGCAGTTCCTCCTGCAGCCTGCCGCTGTTCAGCTTCTCGTCTTCTCTCCGGGTGAAGTGTGTGAAAAGATTTTCGTACACCGGCGCGCGGAATTCCTCCGCCGGAACCGGGAGCCCGCACTGCATCAGCAGCTGGGCGATCCCGTAACTCCGGAGAAATGTGGACTTTCCACCCTGGTTTGCGCCAGTGATGATCGTCAGCTTTTTCCGGCAAAGCTCCCCGTCATTCCCCACCGGTTTTGTGTGGGTGTACAATGCCATGGAGAGTTCATACAGCCCCCTGTACTCGGTGACCTCATCTCCTGTTTTCCCCGGCTCCGGAAATTCCAGGGGGATGGACAGCTCCTCCATGCGCCCCATGAGATTCACCGCGCCCATATAGAAAGCGCATTCCTGCACATATTGGTCATAAAAGGAGAGCATCTGCTGCAGGAAGGGCTGAAATACGGACAGGATGTACTCCATCGTCTGCTCCAGCAGCACATTGACGTCTTTTTTCAGTCCCTGGGAATCTATGGGGATGGTATCTTTTTTGATATGTTTGTAATACAGATTCCTCAGTTTGGTGGTGCCGGTCTCACCTTTGTTTCTGCGTTTCCTGTTCTCGCAGGACAGGACACGGGCCTGTTGGATCTTCATCCCGCCTCCAAACTGCAGGTGATAGGAAATATCCCCGCCATCCACATAAAAATGAAGATCCCGGATCCGCTGCGCGATCTCTGTCAAGGGGAAATCTACCAGCCTCCGCAGGAGGGCCTGCGTGCCCTCTGCACGGATCTCTGTCTCATACGTGGAGAGCCTGTCCCGGATCTGTTCCAGCCCGGCCACGCCCTGCTGCAGATAATGCAGCGTGTGAATGATCTCGCCGGTTTTTCTGGTGGACTTTGTGCGGTTTCGCTCGATCTCATTTTTGTACTCCCCGAGGATTTTGTGCTGTTCCACGGCGATCCCGTACAGGCCCCGGAGGAGCTCCCGGTGACTGAAAAAATCTCTCAGGATCTTCTGACGGTAAAATATCTGCTCCGGACGTCTCAGGGGGACCATGATCACATTTCGCACCGCTTCCTGGATCAGCAGATCATCTTTTGACATGGATTTAAACAATATATTCAGATTGAGATCCCGGATGATATCCCCCTGGGAAAAGTAATGGTGTCCACTCTCCGTCTCAGAGCTGTCATACAGCAGATACGGCGCGAGCGGATAAATGTCTGTTTTCATGGCAGCCTCCTTATGACGTCCTCGTATGAGAGGGAGAATTTTTTCACTAATGTTTCCGAATATCCGTATCCTCTGGCTTTCATGGGGAGTATCCGGTATGTCCTCTCCTGGGAGTCCTCCCGGATCTGTGCCACAAGGCTTTGGATATTCCCTGTCTCCTCTGCCAGCTCCTGTATATGGGTGACATAGATCCCGTAACAGTCCATGTCAAGGAAATGCTCCATGACCCTCTTTCCCATCCATGTGGCATCGTAGGTAGTGGCGGTGGTAAAAAGCTCGTTCAGGATGACAAACTGCCTCTTTTTATTTTTTTCCATCATGGGAATCAGCCGGTCGATCTCCTCCTTCAGTTTCCCGGAGTTGGATTTCACACTCTCCTCCACCTCAAAGTGGGTGGAGATACCGGTAAAAAACGGAAGGACAAGCCTGCGGCAGCCTGCATTCAGACCCATCAGCGCCAGGTAAACCGCCTGGCCAAGAGATCTGGCAAAGGTGGTCTTCCCGCCCTGGTTCGGTCCGGTTATGACGAAAAAGGAGGGATCGGCGGAATAAGAAAAATCGTTGCAGACCACCGTGTAATCTCTCAGAGACTGCTTCCACAGGAGTGCCAGGTCATACACCGCCTCCCCGCTGAAATCCTGTGCGGAATATTCCGGAACGGACATGGGGTATCCCATCTTCTCCGTCTGTCTCTCAAATTCAATACTGCAGAGATAAAAAGGAACCTCCCGCTCCGCCTGCAACAGCTTCTCTTCATAATAAGAGGGATAGCGCAGGGCAAATTCCCGGATGGCGGAAAAAATATCCGGGTTCTTTCTCTCCAGTATCTGTACCAGCGTTGTCTCGAGGAGGGACGGCTCCAGTGCATTGGGGAAAATCCCCGTGAGTTTTTCCTTTCTGCTCTCCGGCCCGGTCTGAAGGATTTCTCTCAAATCCTCCACGTAATCCCTCTCCTCTTCCCCGCACTCTTCTATCGTCAGGCGGTCTTCACTGACCCGGAGCCGGAACGCCAGTCGGTCTAACTTCTCCTTCGTCTCCTGCACATCCTGAAAAAAGCGGCGGCATTCATCCCCGGAAACAGTGGATTTCAGAAAGGACAGGAAATCCTGCAGCCCCCGGGATTCCGGCAGGGCCCTGTCCAGCTCTTCTCTCAGGTTCAGCAATGCCTCCCGGTAGAATACGGCGGACTCCAGGTGATAGCTGTATCGGTGGATTTCCTCCTGGCACTGTCTTCCCAGATCAAAGGCCCGCCTGGATTTCTGCATACCGGCACAGAAGAGACGGAAGGCATGGACGATCTCCTCCCTGTGAAAATCCCGGTACACACTCTGCCGGAACCGGATTTCATCCACATCCGCCGGCATCGTATAGAAATAGGGTCGGATATCGTAGCCGCTGCTGTGGCGTTCCATTATCTTCAGAAGATAGTCCAGCTGCAGATCGGAGAAAAAGTCCGGCTGCCTGCGGCTCCAGTCATGGCTTCTGTCCCCCGATAAAATACTGTGAAACTCTGTCATAATCTCCTCCCATTCAGAAAAAGACCGGGCAAAACCGGTCTCTCATCTGATCTCTTAATCCTTTTATTCATCCTCGTCCACGTCTTCCTCCGCATCAATCTTGATGGCGCTGGTGGACAATTCGTCAATCGCGATGGACAATGGTTTCGGACAGGACGGGTCGCCGGCCAGGGGCACAGAACCTGCAATGATCTGCCTGGCGCGCTTGGCCGTGGCAAGCACGATGGAATAGCGGCTGTTTACCACGGGCTGTTCCCCCTGCTCCACCTCACTGTTGGCAATGTTCATCAAATCTGTATAAGACGGGTGTAACATGACAATTCTCCTTTCATGGATCCTTTTTTTCTGTTATTTGATAAGGCCAAAACTGCTCAGAGGCCATATACGCAAAAATACTCTGCCGGATATATTCTCGAACTTCACCATCCCCGGCGCATCAGGATCTCCGTCAACCAGCGGTTCCCGGCTGTCCAGACTCTCCTGACGGTTGTCTCCCATCACAAAATATTCATCATCACCCAGTTTTACCGGAGTTTCCGCCACACCGGGATCCTCCGTGCCATCCCTGGCGTAGGGATCCTCGATCTTCTCATTGTTAATGTAGATGTCATCCCCCTTGATCTGAATCGTCTCCCCCGGCAGGCCGTAAATGCGTTTTACATAATATTCATCCACATCTCTCCCCTTGGGATAAAAGACGATCACATCATACCGCTCGGGATCCTTAAAATGATATGAGATTTTGTCCACCAGCAGGCTGTCGCCCTCCTTCAGGGTTTCCATCATGGATTCACCGCTCACCACCGTGCGCTGCAGTATGTAGTTTGGTACCACATAGAGACAGAAAACAAACAGGGCGATATACACGACAATTTCTACTACATAACTGATCGGAGATCGTTTCTTTTTCTCCTCTTCCTCATCTTTTACTTCTACTTCATCGTTCATGCCGGACTCCTTTTCCTATTTTAATTTATCAATTCTGAATATTTTTATTCATCTTCCCCAAACTGCATGAGTTCCTTTTCCATGGAACGGACAAATTCCCGGCAGTTATCCACACGGTTATGGGTCATATCAATGATCTGATGGACGCGGTCTGTGGCCTCGTCCAGATCATCGTTTACTACAATGTAATCATATTGTTTCATGTAGGGAGCTTCCTCCCTGGCTCTTAACAGCCGGCGCTCGATCTCCTCAGGGGATTCCGTGCCGCGCCCGATGAGCCGTCGTTTCAGCTCCTCCGCACTGGGCGGCGCCACAAAGAGAAGCAATGCCTCGGGAAACTGTTCCTTCACAAGCATCCCCCCCTGCATCTCGATCTCCAGCAGGACGTCCTTTCCCTCGGCCAGCTGCTGCTCAACGGCCTTCCGGGGGGTGCCGTAATAATTTCCCACGTATTCCGCCCACTCGATCAGCTCTTTGTTCTCGATCATCACTTCAAACTCTTCCCGGCTTTTGAAAAAATATTCGCGGCCATCCTGCTCGCCCTCCCGGGGCGGTCTGGTGGTGGCGGATGTGGAAAGAAAATATGGATACTCCTTAATCAGTCGTTTCATAATTGTGCCTTTTCCTGCCCCCGAAAATCCGGATATCACAGCCAGGACTCCTTTTTTCTCCATATCTATCTCCTTTCATCCTCTGAATTCATACGAGAGGCAATGGTCTCCGGAAGCAGAGACGACAGGACAAGGGAATGATTCTCCATGACCAGTACCGCTTTCGTCTTTCGGCCGCAGGTGCCGTCGATGGCATTCCCGGCATCCCTTGCATTCTGGATCATCCGTTTGACCGGAGCGGCGTCCGGGCTTACGATGCTGCAGACCTTGTCACTGTTTACTACATTTCCGAAACCAATATTTACAAAACGCATGGCGCACCTCATTGTCTGTCATTCTATATTCTGAACCTGTTCCCGTATTTTTTCGATTTCTGTCTTTAATTCGATCCCGCAATCGGACACTTTCATATCGCCGGATTTGGAGAGTATGGTGTTGGCCTCCCGGTTCATCTCCTGGGTGAGAAAATCCATCTTCCGGCCGATCTTATCTCCCTTTTCCAGCGTCTCCCTCATATGTGCTATGTGGGTGCGGAGACGTACCAGTTCCTCGTCCACACAAACTTTGTCGGCATAGATGATCAGTTCCGTGGCCAAGACGCCCTCATCCAGTTTGGTGTCTCCCAGCAGATCCTCTACCTTGTTCCTCAGTTTCTTTCGGTATTCCACCAGGATATCCGGGCACCGCCTCTCGATCTCATCCACCAGTCCGCGGATGCCATCCAGTTTCTGGAACAGATCCTCCCGAAGCGTTTTCCCCTCCGCCTCGCGGCTCTCCCGGAATTTTGCCGAAGCCTTTTCCAGAGCCTCCTGCAGCAGTCCCGTCAGCATCTCCTCATCCAGGTCGCTGTCGCCCAGGGTAAACACTTCCGGAAAACGGGAGATCATGTAGGCGTCCAGATTGTCCTCCAGGAGAAAATCCCGGGACAGCTGCCGGATCCCCTGCAGATACGCCTCCGCGGTATCCCGGTTATATGTAATATTAACGCTCTTTCCCCCTATATCTTCGAGAGAGACAAAGACATCTATCTTTCCGCGGGAAAACATTTTTTTCATCTGGCTGCGTATGGCATTTTCATAGAAATTTAATTTTCGGGGCAGATGGGCTGTCACATCACAGTAGCGGTGATTGACAGATTTTATCTCTATATTGATCTTGTAGTCCTCATTCGCCGCTTCTCCCCGGCCGAAGCCGGTCATACTCTGAATCATAGTATCCTCCTGAATGGTATAATACACATATCATATAATTATAAACTAAATGCGTGGATAAGTCAAGAATCAGAGGGGATTTTTAAGGGGATCCTAAATTGCAAAAGTAAATTCTACTCTTCCTTTCTTCGATAGAAGTTACCTATGCACAGGTAGCATTTACTTCTGCATATGTTGTATAATTCTTTAGTGAAGTATAACACAAAATAACCAGAATGATAAGCAGATTTCTAAATCTATCCGAAGA
>CAZAEM010000018.1:0-46243 GCA_964484225.1 uncultured Eubacterium sp. | reverse complement strand
AAAGAAAGTAAAACTGACCTGCAAGGTGACATCGAAGAAGAAAACGAAGAGCACCGGCAGCAGTACATCAACGAACGCACCGGCATCGCAGGCACCCGCCACGACTGCCGCGGCAGGCGGCGGACAGAGCGGCACACAGTCAGGTGCCCCGGCAGCCAGCACAGAGCCGTCAGCAGAGGTGAGCGCCCCGGCAGCCAGCACAGAGCCCTCCGCAGAGGTGAGCGCTCCGGTAACCAGCCCAGAGCCCTCCGCAGAGGTGAGCGCTCCGGTAACCAGCCCAGAGCCCTCCGCAGAGGCCAGTGCTCCGGTGACCAGCCCAGAACCCTCCGCAGAGGCCAGTGCTCCGGTGACCAGCCCAGAACCCTCCGCAGAGGCCAGTGCTCCGGTGACCAGCCCAGAACCCTCAAGCAGCTCCGCTGCATCTGCATCCCCTGCGGCGACATCGTCTGCCACTGAGACACCGGCTGGTTTAGTTGCCGAAGCAGAGATCGTCAGCGGTTCGGCCGCTATGGTAGTCGGTGAGACCAGAACCATCAAAGTTACAGCAGTATCCGGTGGGACAGCAGTGGCCGTCGTATCCGGCGTGGTATCCGTATCAGGCACGGCCGTGACAGCAGGCGCTGTTACAGTGTCCGGCGGGGCAGCATTGGTAGACGTTACGGCAGTGGCCACAGGATCTGCAGCCGTAGCTGTGGAAGTGGCGACGGCAGATGACGAGAAAGCAACCGCCAGCCAGGAGTTCCAGGTGAAAGATTCCGATGCAGAGACGGAGACAGAACCCGAACCCGACCCCGGTTCCGCCACGGTGGCCATCACTGGTTCCGCCATTTCCAGCACTGGCTTAACTTTGCCTGTAAATGATACAGCCGTGCTGGAGGCAGAAACGACATTAAAGGGCTGCGCCCTGTCTGGATCAGCTGTTTGGACTTCTTCCGATGAAGATGTTGTGACAGTGACCGGATCAGCGGACGGGAAAGCGACAGTCACCGCAAAAGGTGTTGGAACAGCCACCGTATCTGTGAGCATCTATACAGACACAGGCTTGACAGCGGAGGATAAAATTGACGTTACCTCACCAATAGAACTGAAGAGTACCTGCTTTACGACCTTTTCAGATATGGGAATTGCGCTGGACGAAAACAAGACATACGACACAATAACAATCAAATTGAAAGCCTGGAATGCGGACGGATCAGAAATCACCACTGGAGAATCCAATACATTGGATAGTAGTGCAGGATCAAAAATATCGGTGGGAACACAGGCAAGCTGTAATTACGGATATGGTTCAGGTATAGGTTGGAACAACAACGCCTACAGCGTGACTTGTGGTTACTATTTCCTGAATAACCTGGGTAAATATGGTGTATCAAAGGATGACGAGGGCTACTTCAATGTTACCATTAAACTGAATAAGTACAAAGAAGAAAATAGCGATAAGGTAGCCTCCGATGAATATTACGCACCAGTGAACGACTACGATGGCCTGGGATTTCAGGCATACAACACAAAAGATGAGGATGGTAATGTGACTGGGACCTCAAAAATACAGATCTTTGGGATCACCTTACATGAAGCATCGAGTGAGACTGCGGAATAAAGCAAATCAGTTTACTTTGATATTCCATACACGACCGGGAGGCGGGCAATGCCCGCCTCCCGGTGTTTTTCTGTCTGTTGTTATCTGTTGTTACCCTTTGTAATCATATTTCAGGACTACGGCCGACAGCGGCGGCAGATACATCTCTAATTCGTATCCATCCCGTTTCTTTCCGGTCCTGGGATCCGCCACCTTCGCTTTCTTTGCCGTGAGCGCAGCGGCGTTCAGATGTCCCCTCCCTCCATACTTTTCATCGTCGGAATTCAGTATTTCGGTGTACTTCCCCCTGCAGGGCGCCTTCACTTTGTATTTCTCATGGGCGATGGGGGTGAAGTTGAGGATAAACATAAGCTGATCCCTGGACGTACTTCCCCTGCGCACAAATGCCACAGTGCTGGTCTGGGGGCGGCTGCAATCCATCCACTCAAACCCCATCACATCATAGTCGTTGTAATACATGGCATCGTACCTGCGGTAGAGGTGGTTCAGTGCCCTGACATAATCCTGCATCTTCTTGTGCCGCTCATCCTCCAGCAAAAACCAGTCGAGGCTCCGGTACTCCGCCCACTCCCTCTTCTGCGCAAACTCCTGGCCCATGAAGAGCAGTTTTTTGCCCGGGTGCCCGAACATAAATCCGTAGGCGGCCCTGAGGGCGGCGTACTTGTCTCCCTCCAGCCCCGGCATCTTGTTCAGCAGTGAACATTTGCCGTGTACCACCTCGTCGTGGGACAGCACCAGGATATATTTTTCGCTGAGATAATAATCAATGCTGAAACAGAGCTGGTCGTGGTGGAACTGCTTGAAGTAGGGATCCAGCTTCATATATTCCAGGAAATCGTTCATCCAGCCCATATTCCACTTGTAAGAAAAGCCCAGCCCGTCGTCCTTCACAGGGGCCGTCACTCCCGGCCAGGCCGTGGACTCCTCCGCTATGATGTAGGTTCCCGGATTTTCCTGCTCCATCACAGAATTCAGCTGCTGCAGAAATTCCACCGCCTCATAGTGCTCATTTCCGCCGTCCTTGTTGGGAAGCCAGGCGCCGTCCTGTTTGCCGTAGTCCAGATACAGCATAGACGCCACCGCATCCACCCGCAGCCCGTCCACGTGGAACTTGTCTACCCAGAAAAGCGCATTGGCCACGAGAAAGTTCATGACCTCTTTTCTGCCGTAGTCAAAGATATACGTCCCCCAGTCCGGGTGCTCCCCCCGGCGGCGGTCCGGGTGCTCATACAATGCCTGCCCGGTAAAGTTGCCCAGGCAGTGTTCATCCTTGGGGAAATGCGCCGGAACCCAGTCCAGGATCACCTGGATCCCCCTCCTGTGCATTTCGTCCACGAAATACATAAAATCCACGGGCTCGCCATAGCGGCTGGTGGGTGCGTAGTAACAGCCCACCTGATATCCCCAGGAGCCGTCAAAGGGATACTCGGAGATACCCATCAGCTCTATGTGGGTGTAACCCATCTCCTCCACATATTCCCCCAGCATGTCCGCCAGCTCCCGGTAACCGAAGTTGCCGTTGTCGTCGTCCTCCACCCGCTTTTTCCAGGAAGCCAGATGAACCTCATAGATATTCATGGGCTCCCGGTCTCTCTCGGAGCGCTTCTTCTTCCTCCTGGCCCTCAGATAGTCCCCGTCCCTCCACTCATATCCCTCCAGGGAAATGATCCGGGAGGCGTTCCCCGGCCGCAGCTCCGCGTAATTTCCGTAGGGATCCGTCTTGTAATACTTTTTTCCGTCCCTGCCGACGATCTCGTATTTGTAGGCGGCCTTTTCCCAGGTGCCGGGAATGAACAGCTCAAATATACCGCTCTCGCCGTGCAGCATCATCTTGTGGAGTCTGCCGTCCCACATATTAAATTCTCCCACCACGCTGATGCTGCGGGCCGTGGGAGCCCACACCGCAAAACGGGTGCCCTCCACGCCCTTCCTCTTCTCCATATGGGCGCCCAGGATCTCATAAATCTTATAATTCTTTCCCTCGCCGAAGATATAACAGTCGAAATCACTGATCTCCCGCCCGAAGGCGTAGGCGTCGTCGATGTCGATGATATCCGTGTCGCTGTACTTCACCCGCAGCCGGTAGGATTTCAGACGCTTTGACTTCTTATCGATCACATGGCCGAAAAGTCCAGGAACCGGCATGGGTTCCATCTCCGACACCACCTCACCCTTTCCGTTCAAAAGCCAGATCGTCTCCGCGCAGGGCCGGTAAGCCGTAAAGATCTGGACATCCTTCTCCTCGTAGATATGACTGCCCAGGAGATCCTGCGGAGCATTGATCCATTCCTTCTCCAGCTCCTCCATCAGTTCTTTGCCCGTCCACTCTTCCAAATATTTATTCATGCAAAAACCCCCGTCAACATCAACCTATTTTATCCAGCAGATCTTTCACGATCTCTGCCAGTTCCTCGGATTTTCTATCCGCGTCGTCCAGATCCGATCCCACCACGCCAAAGTAAACCTTGATCTTCGGCTCCGTGCCGGAGGGGCGGACGCAGAGCCACGCATCCTCCGTCAGCTCAAAATACAGGACGTTGGATTTGGGAATCCCCGTGGGCTTTGTCTCTCCCGTGGCCACATCCCGGATGATATCCCGCTCATAATCCCTGGTTACTGTCACCTTGTACTTGCCAAATTCCATGGGCGGATTCTCCCGGAGTCCGTCCATGATGGCCTTGATCTTGGCCAGGCCCTCGATGCCCTTGTGGGTGATGGCGATGACATTGTCCTTGTAATAGCCATATTTCTCGTACATCTCCAGCATGGCGTCCCAGATGGTCTTGCCCTGCAGTTTGTAGAAAGCGGCCGCCTCGCACAGCGCCATGGAGGCCACGATGGCGTCCTTATCTCTGGCATGGGTTCCGATCAGGCATCCGTAGCTCTCCTCAAACCCGAAGAGGTAATGGCCCTTCCCGGTGGTCTCCATGCGGAGGATCTCCCTCCCGATCCACTTGAATCCGGTGAGGCATTCCGTCAGCTTGATGCCATAGTGTTTCGCCATGGCGTCCACCATATTGGAAGTCACCACCGTCTTGATCAGCTCACCGTCCTCTGGGAGCTTGCCCTCGATGGCCAGCTTCTGTCCGATCTCATAATCCGCCAGAAAGCTACCCGACATATTTCCCGTGAGACACACATAATCGCCGGTCCTGCTGTCCTTTACATACACGCCCAGGCGGTCGGCGTCCGGGTCTGTGGCCAGCACCAGATCCGCATCCTTCTCCTTCGCCAGCTTCAGTGCCAGTTCAAAGGCCTCTGCCGCCTCCGGGTTGGGGTAGCTCACCGTGGGGAACTCGCCGTCCGGCAGCTCCTGCTCCGGCACCACAAACACGTTGGTGAAACCCAGCTCCTTCAGGATACGGCGCACCGGGATATTTCCCGTCCCGTGCAGCGGCGTGTACACGATCTTCAGATCCGGGGAGGCCTTCTTGATCTCCTCCGGGTGGAGGACATTCTTTTTCAGCTCCTCCATGTAGCGGTCGTCCACGGCCTGGCCGATGGTCTCATACAGCCCGGCCTTCTCCGCCTCACCTTTGTCCATGGTCTTCACCGTGGCGTAGTCCGTCACCGCCTTCACCTCGTCCATGATCCCGCTGTCGTGGGGCGGCGTGATCTGGGCTCCGTCCTCCCAGTACACCTTATACCCGTTGTATTCGGGCGGGTTGTGGCTGGCTGTGATATTGATGCCCGAGATACAGCCCAGCTCACGCACGGCGAAGGAAAGCTCCGGCGTGGGCCTCAGGGACTCAAACACGTAGGCCTTGATCCCGTTGGCTGCCAGACAGCAGGCCGCCTCGTCCGCGAACTCCGGCGACATCCTCCGGGAGTCGTAGGCGATGGCCACGCCCTTCTTCTCCCCCTTTTGTTTGATGATGTAATTGGCAAGTCCCTGTGTCGCCTTGCGCACGGTATAAATATTCATACGGTTTGTACCCGCTCCGATGATCCCGCGAAGTCCGGCTGTGCCGAACTCGAGATCCGTGTAAAACCGTTCCCTGATTTCATTTTCATCCCCCGCAATGCTCTCCAGTTCCTTTTTTGTCTCGGCGTCGAAATACGGATTCTTCAACCAAGACTCGTACATTTCCTTATACTCCATAATTTCCTCCTGTCCGCCGTCTCCGGCTTTTTCTTTTTATCTATAGCAGCCGTGATACAGCCGCTGCTACCCATTCGTCTCCAGGTCCGGGAATGTCCAGCTGACATCCTGGTTGTCATCCGGGATCTCTATGCTGTAGCTCTTCGTCTCGCAGCCGGATTTTGTCAAAGTCAGCGTCACCTGCCCCAGTATCTTTTCAAAGCTGCAGGGCACCTCCCCCTTGTACACGTCGTTTATATATACAGCTGCCCCCTCCGGCGCACTGACTGTGATGGTGTGGTCCTTGTCATACTGTGCGGCAGTCGGACTGGCTGAGGCAGAAGGGCTGCCGGTAGAAACGGAAGTGTCAGAATCCTCCTCCACCTCCGCCGACTCCTCCCCCAGGTTGATACGTATCACCGGACTGGGATCCTGGACATCAATGATGCCGCTGTAGTCGTTGTAGCCCTCCAGCACCACTTTCAGTGAATGCTTCCCGTATTTGAGGGAAATCGGCTTTGACACATCCTCCAGCGTCTGGTCAATATAAACCTCCGCCCCTTCCGGTTCGATCCGGAATGTCACAAGACCCACATCCGGCACCTGGGTCTGATATTCAGACATGTCCACCTCCGTCACCTGATTGCGCTTCACAACCACCGACGCAGCAGCGGTGAGATCCCCGTTCGTCATAGAAATCTGCTGCGTGCCCTCCGGCACAGTGAGAAGCATCTCCTTCGAGACAGGCAGGATGGCTTCCCCGTACACCGTCATGGTGCCCCCGACGAAATCATCGTATTTTTTTGGCCGGATGTATCCATGTCCCTGCGTAACGATGAGAGAATAAGCCTTTCCCTCCACCCCCCGGAATGTAACCTGGTCCATCTCCGTAATCTCCGTCGGCTGGATGGGCTTCCCCTCAGAATAAACGACTGTCAGATCCGTGTAGGCGTAGGTGACGCCCTGCACTGTCAGTTGGCTCTGCTCCGATGCCACAGATACCGTCACCCCTTCTGCCTTGACGATGTCTGCCGTCTCCTCCATTCCCGTAATCCCTGCACCATCCGCACTGGTGTATACATCATAGACCTCGCCCGCTGCCACCTGGTTCATGGCCATATCCTTTCCGTTCTTTGTCTGTATAGAAGTGGCGCCGGAATATGAATACGTCGCCTCCTCCTCAAAGGAAGCGTCGTAAAAGGTGATTTTTGTCTCCTCCGTGTCTACAGCCTTTACCACTCCCACAAAATCCGCCCCCTTTTCATATTCCACTGAGGGCGCCGGCTCGGTGGGTGTACTGTTTCCCTTTGTCCGGCCCTGGCAGCCGCCCATTAACAAAATCGTCAGTCCAAAAAAAATTCCAAATATGATCTCTCTTCGCTGGTATTTCATATTTCCCTCCCTGTACGATATGTCAAGGTCTTTTGCCCGCGGCTGATGCCTACGGATTGCTCCATTGCTACGCAATTTTCGCAATCCTAAAACATTCGAAATCCGCGCGTTTCCGTTGGAAACGGCTACTTTCTCATGTTTTACAGGTCCCAAGGTCAAATGCCTTTTTGTGCAAGCACAATCGGCATTTGACCTTTTGACCTTGGCATCATGGACATATTTTACCATAATTATTCTTTGATGACCAGTTATTCTTTACCATCTTTCCCAATTTCTTTCTCAAATAATTGCAGGAAACGAATCTTGGATTCCTCCTGCTCCATAACCCTCTTTAGTTTTTCCGTATTTTTGTTGGAAATCCAGGATTTCTTCCGGTTCATGTACTGGTTCAATAGCTTCCAGTATTTAATGGGATAGCCGAGAATGATCGCCAGAAATTCTCTCTCCTCCTGTCCGAAATCCGTCTCCTCCCCATACCCCTCCAGCACGGCTTTCCCCTTCTCCCGGTCCCATCCGTTTTTTTCCATGACCTTGCGAAAAAAATAGGCCAGATCCATCAGCTGCATTCCGTAGGCAGCCTTCTCGAAATTTGTGGTGGCCACCCCGCAGGGGGTCATGATGAGATTGTGATAATTGTATTCACCGTGGCAGATATCCCTTGTCTTCCCGCCCCGTTCCGCATAATAGGCCGAAGTCCCCAGGCGCTCCTCCGCCCGAAGCCCTTTCTCATAAAATTCCGCAAAGGAGTCCAGCGCAGACAACTCGAAATCACTCTTCCTCTTCTTCTCCCTCATATACCCGTATACACGTTTCATCTCCCTGTTGTGCCTCCGGTATCGCTCCAGCAGGGATTCCTCGATGGCCACCGGCTCCTCCGACACATTTCTGAGATTTCTGTGAAGCCGGCCCAGATTTTTTACGGCGTCCGTCAATGCCCGGATATCCCGGTAGTCGCAGTCCTCCCCCGCATACCATTGGTAGGCCACGTACTTCTCCCCTGTCTCCCACTCTGTCACCAGCTCCCCCTGACTGTTGGGGATCACCCGGTCTGTCAGCTTCATTCCCCCGGCAGACAATCTCTCTTTTATTTTATTTTCAAAATCAAAATGACTTCTCACCTGACCTGTCTCCCGCATCAGGACCAGGCCGTCGCTGGTATCCAGCATTACGGCACCTCTGGCGCGGTAACGATTCCTCACCTGAAAGCCATATTTCCCAATGGCCATTTCCAGTTTATCCTCCACGATACCCCTCCTTAAATCCTCTGCCTTTAATCTTATGTCTCCCCACCGGAAATATGACGAAATCATATTTATTTTTTTCCCTCGTATATTTATAAAAAAGTTACCGTGAATGGTAACAAAAAAGGAAGCTGCCAAACGGCAGTAAAAAAAAATTTATGCAAAAAAAATATTTCATCCGTACCCTGCTCCTGTTCCTATGCCTGTGCTTCCCTCTCCTCTCCTGCCAGAAAGACAATGCCGGGGACATTTCCGCCGAGGAACAGGAATTTATTCAATTTGCCGACGCCCTTTTTGCCCGGGAGGCCGCCTCCGACTCCCTGTCCCTGAACTACACACTGGCGGAGCCGGAAAACTATGGCATCACCGCGCTGCCGGACGGTTTTTCCACCTTCTCCTACGCTGATCTGGAGAAGGACGCCCTGACCTACGAGAACCTCTATTCTCAGGCCGCCGCATTTGACGACAAGTCATTCACCCGGGACAGCCGGATCCTCCACCGCACCCTTCTGGACACTCTGGAGCTGAGGATCCGGGGACAGGACCACCTCGCCTTCACCGAGAGCCTGGGCCCCGTCACCGGCATACAGGCCCAGCTTCCTGTGCTGCTGGCGGAATTTCGTATTGACGACAAAAAGGATCTGGAACAGTATTTCTGTATTCTGAAGACCCTGCCGGACTACTTCCGCTCTCTCCTCTCCCTGGAGGAGGAAAAAAGCCGCAGGCACACCCTGCCCTGCCGCCAGAGTATTCAGCACATCATCGGGCAGTGCGAGAGCTTTCTGGAGGAATCCGGCACCACCATGCTGGAGGAGACCTTTGAGAAAAGACTTAAAGACTGCTCCTTTCTCAATGAGACGGAAAAGAAAAATGCCATAGCGCAAAACAGGTCCTGCATAAATCAGTATGTACATCCCGCCTATCACGCGCTGATCCAGGGGCTGGAAAAGCTTCTGCCCCTGGCCGGAGAGAACGGCTCCCTCTCCTCCTATCCAGGCGGGGAGGAGTACTACCGGTATCTGGTCCTGCAGACCACCGGCTCCTCCCTCTCCCCGGAGGATCTCCGTTCCCTCATGTCCACCCGGCTCACAGAGGCCAATGACACCCTGCTCGCCTACGCCCGCAAGGATCCCTCCCTCTTCTCCTCCTGCTTCCGCTACGTAAACCGGTATGCCACCCCGGAGAAAGCGCTGTCCACCCTGCAGGAACGCATGACAAAGGATTTTCCGCCGTTAGACAACACCGGCTATGAGATAAAATACGTGGATGAATCCCTGCGGGACTATTTAAGCCCGGCTTTCTATCTCACGCCCCCCATCGACGACAACAGCCGGAATGTCATCTATATCAACCCCTCCGATTCCTACGACATTTCCTCCCTGTTCAACACCCTGGCCCACGAGGGATACCCCGGACATCTCTACCAGACCTGCTATCTGCAGGACAGGGGCTGCCACGGCCTGCGCCATATCCTGAACTACGGCGGATACACCGAGGGCTGGGCATCCTACGCCGAGATCTACGCCTACAAATACACCGGTGTGTCAAAGGAAGAGGTGGGCATCCTGCGCAACAACATGATCGCCTCCCTCTGCCTCTACGGTCTCTGCGATATAGGCGTCCACTTCGAGGGGTGGAGCCGGGATGAGCTGACTGCCTTTCTGAACCGGTACGGCTCCTACAGCAGCGAATCCATCTCCTCCCTGTACGCCAATCTGGTAGACGAACCCGCATCCTACCTAAAATATACCGTGGGTTATCTGGAGATCTGCCGCCTGAAAGACACGGCAAAAGAAATCTGGGACAAAAGCTACTCCGAGAAAGCCTTTCACACCTTCCTCCTGGAAACCGGCCCCACCTCATTTGACATCCTGCGGGAATACCTGGCGGATTACTCCGATAATTAAGAAGAAACAGTTGCAAATCCCATTTTTTATTGCTATACTTTCTATTAAACAGATTCGCAATTTTGTCATGGAGGTGAATATATGTCAAAGTCCACATCCGAACATCCCCAAAAAAAGCGAAGGATCCCCCTCCCTGTGAAGCTGATCCTCATTTTTCTGCTCATACTGATCCTTGCTTTCATCGGTCTGTATATTTATATGAAACAGCAGTCCCGGCCCGACCGGCTCCTGCAAAACTATCTGGATACCTTCATGTCCAAAGACACCGACGCCCTGTTCGACATACTGGACTTTAAAAAAGAAGAATTTATCACCCCGGAGCTTTTCAAAGCCTCTCTGGAAGAATGCCATAAATACAGCACCATCACCTCCTACAGTCTGGTTCAGGCGGCGGATTCCACCGACGACAGGCTTCACTACGATATCCAGTACTGGGATGACAACCGGCAGGTTCCCTATAAGCAATCCCTGATACTGAAAAAATCCGACACAAAACTGTATTTCTTCTTTGACCAGTGGCAGATTGACAACTCAGACTTCCTGGCCAGAAACTGTTCCCTGTCCATCCCTGCCAATGCCAGTGTCACGCTGAACGACACGCCGCTGGACAGCAGTACATTCACCCCCGGAGAGAAAAACACAGCGGTGGGAAAGATCGGCAATCTGTTTACCGGGACCCACACCCTGACCGTATCCATACCGGATTTCGATGAGTACTCC
This sequence comes from uncultured Eubacterium sp., assembly GCA_964484225.1. Taxonomy (GTDB): domain Bacteria; phylum Bacillota; class Clostridia; order Lachnospirales; family Lachnospiraceae; genus Eubacterium_F. The sequence goes on along the minus strand of CAZAEM010000018.1, from coordinate 35,302 downwards.
GGTTCTTTTTATCTGTCTGCAGGGGACTACGACAAACAGATGGCCTACTCCGTAACCACCAGCATGATGACGCCCTCCCGGCAGACGATCAAAAAACTGGAGAAGGACGCGGAAAACCTGATCCACAGCATATACGAAAATGCCCTCAAGGAGAAGTCATTTTCAAAGCTGGCCAAAAAAGTTTCATTTGAGGAGAGTTCCCTGGGCGCGCTGGAACAGGCCTACAATACACTTGTGACCAACAATATCACAGGGCCCACCCATCTGACCGATGTGGATTTTAACGACTGCACCTCCAGCTCGTCCTCCGCCTACGCGGAAGACGGGTGCTACGCCATCAACATTCTCAGCGATATAGACTACACCTCCACCAGCTTTGTCACCATAGAGAAAATGGAGGCAGATGCCCTGCGGCCAAAGACTGTCACCAGCACAAAAACCGGCACAAGCAACTCGCTCTTCACCACCACCTTCCACTACAAAGACGGAAATTGGTCTATCTATGACACTACCGCGCTGGACGCCTGCATTTACTACACAAAATATTGATAATTGACATTTCCTTATTTTAGTCTATAATATAATTGGGTAACGATTTGATTTCCTTTGTGTCAATTTCCGCAGGGGATTCTTTTGATCCCACATCATAAAAATCAATAAACTGTAGGAGGTAATCTTTCATGGCAACTAAAGCGAATTACAAACTTGATGAGATTGGCGCCGGTAAAGTTGGTTTCCCCAAAACCGGAGAAGCTGTGTCCAACACCCGTGCGATCATCGAAGCAGCATTTTACGGAAACAATGTCGTTAAGGTAAACACCTTAAAAGAGGCTTACAACCTGGCCAAAAATTCACCGGGTACCATCGTCACCGACATGCCGGTATACCGCGGCGAGGAGTTCGGTCTCGACGCAGACGCCAAGGTACTGCTCTTCAATGACGGTGCTGTGACCGGCCGCTACGCTGCCGCGCGCCGCATCAAAGGCGAGCCGGGCGTAGACGCGACAAAATTGGACAAGGTTGTAATGGATGCTGTGTACAAGACGCGGTTCAAAAAACTGTATCACGCCACCTGTTTTGTAGGCCTTGACTCGGAATTTATGGCGAAAGCACATCTTCTCATCCCAGAGGGAGAGGAAAACCTCCTCTACAACTGGATGCTGAACTTCCAGTATATGTCCGATGAATATGTAAAAATGTACAAAAACTCCAAGCTGATCGGCGACGGAAAGGAGCCGGATATCTATATCTTCTCCGATCCCCAGTGGGCACCTGTCACCAGCCCGGACGTAGACTATAGCTGCCTGAGCGATCCGCTGACCCTGTGCTATTTCGACACCAACCAGAACTGCGCCGCCATCCTCGGTATGAAATATTTCGGAGAGCACAAAAAGGGAACCCTGACCATGGCCTGGGCTCTGGCAAACCGCAACGGTTACGCCTCCTGCCACGGCGGCCAGAAAGAGTACTCCTTAGAGGGCGGCAAGAAATACGTGGCTTCCGTATACGGCCTCTCCGGTTCCGGCAAGTCCACCCTGACCCACGCCAAACACAATGGCAAATATGATGCCTTCGGCGGAATCAAAGTGCTTCACGACGACGCCTTTATCATCAACACCGACACTTGTGCATCCATTGCGCTGGAGCCGACTTACTTTGACAAGACAGCCGACTATCCCACCGGATGTCCGGACAACAAGTACCTTCTGACCGTTCAGAACTGTTCCGCCACCATGGACGAGGACGGCAAGATCCAGCTTGTCACAGAGGATATCCGAAACGGTAATGGCCGCGCGATCAAGTCTAAACTGTGGTCACCGAACCGTGTGGATCGGATCGACGCTCCGGTAAATGCTATTTTCTGGATTATGAAAGATCCCACCATTCCACCGGTGATCAAACTGAAGGGCGCCGCACTGGCCTCCGTCATGGGTGCCACACTGGCCACCAAGACTTCCACGGCAGAGCGTGTGGCAGCGGGAACCGATCTGAACGCACTGCGCATCGTACCCTACGCCAACCCGTTCCGCACATACCCTCTGGTAAATGACTACGAGAAGTTCAAGAAACTGGTGGCAGAGAAGAATGTAGACTGCTATATCGTAAACACCGGAGATTTCATGGGAACCAAATGTCAACCCGCCGACACTCTGGGAATCCTGGAGAGTATCGTGGAAGGAAAGGCTTCCTTCGAGAAATGGGGTGACTTTGAAGATATCGAGATTATGTACGAGTGGCCCGGCAAAACCGCGGACTTCCGCCCTGACCTGAACGACAAGGATTACAAGGCAGCGCTGAAGAACGCCATGCAAAACCGTGTAAACGCTGTGGAGAAATTCTCTACCGCCAAGGACGGTTACGACAAACTTCCGGATGAAGCCCTGGCTTCCCTGAAGAAACTGGTAGACACCCTGGCATAAATTCAAATATTCCACGGGACTTAAAAGACCACATTGGCTGCAACATCTGCCGTGTGGTCTTTTCCAATAAAGATTAAGTAAAATCTTGCGTGTTTCCTCGTCGTTGTGAGTTAAACGATGTGTCAAATAGTAAATATCCGTAGAAGCCTTTGCCGTAATATATCCCTCAAACCGCTTGTTTGCAGAGTAGAGAAAAATCTTTTGTGCATCTTCCGCAAAGGGAACACGAGATTGTAAAGCATCAATGATAATGCAGGTATCAAGTAAAACTCTCATATTGTATTCAACCTTTCTTCTCGCGCTTCTTCTAAAGTTATATCCGCAGAAAGAACGCCGAATAATGATTTGGCCACATCCACTCGATCTTGATATGGATTAGACAGCTTTGCCACTACTTTTCCATTACGAGTGATATAAATATCCTCTGTTTCAGCAAGCATAAGATATTTACCAAGATTACTTTTTAATTCTGTTGCAGTAATAGACATATCATCATTCCTTTCATTATAAATATTTCTTATCTTCTATTATACACAAATCGCACGATTTTATCATCCAAATCGTGCGATTCTCCTTGCCTTCATTTCTACCCACACAGGCTTATAGCCGGCGTAGGAATTTTGCCCCCAACCGGTGTCCCCGTATCACTCCACCACTTCCACCTTCAACATATTCGTAGTCCCGGATATGCCGATGGGCACACCGGAAGTCAGCACAGCCAGGTCGCCCTTCTGCAGCATGTTCTTCGTCTTTCCCGCCTTCACCGCGTGGGAGAAAAGTTCAAAGACGTCCGTCTTCTCCTCCAGCAGTATGGGCTCCACGCCCCAGGCCAGGCTCAGCTGCCGGCTCACCACCTCCGATGTCGTGCCGCCAATGATGTGACAGGCCGGACGGTATCGGGAAATCATCCTGGCAGAGTACCCGGACTTCGTCACCGTCACAATGGCCGCCGCCCCCAGATCATATGCGGTGGTACAGGTGGCGTGGCTGATAGCATCCGTGATATTGGGATTTTCCTTTCTCTTCCTGTCGAAAAAGCGTTTCCGGTAATCAATATCCTCCTCCGCTCTGGTGGCGATCCGTATCATGGTCTCCAGGGCCTCCACCGGGTACTTGCCCGCCGCGGTCTCGCCGGACAGCATGATCGCACTGGTACCGTCGTACACGGCATTGGCCACATCCGCCACCTCCGCCCTGGTAGGCCGGGGATGCTGCACCATGGACTCCAGCATCTGAGTGGCAGTGATCACCTGCTTCCCCGCCTGGTACACCTTCTTTATGATCATTTTCTGTATAACGGGGACTTCCTCCTCCGGAAGTTCCACTCCCATATCCCCCCTGGCCACCATGATCCCGTCGGATTTATCAATGATGTCGTCGATATTCTCCACCCCGCTGCGGTTTTCTATCTTGGCAATAATATTGATGTGACCGCCGCCGTTCTCCTGCAGAAAATCCCGCAGCTGCTGTACATCCTCACCGCACCGCACAAAGGAAGCCGCCACGAAGTCCACACCCTTCTCTATGCCGAACAGCAGATCGTCCCTGTCCCTGTCGGACATATAGGGCAGATGGATAAACTGGCCCGGAATATTGACGCCCTTGTGATCCGACACGGTTCCCTCTGTCTTTACCAGACACCGGATATCCTTCCCCTCCGTCTCCTTTACCTCCAGTTCCACCAGCCCGTCATCGATCAGGATCCGGGTTCCGGCGGACACCTCATTGGCCAGATCCGGATAGGTAATGCTGACTTCCCTGTCATTGCCCTCCACCTGACGGCCTGTGAGGGTAAACATCTGCCCCCTCTCCAGATTCTCCTTCCCCCTGGCGAAATCCCCCAGGCGGATCTCCGGGCCTTTGGTGTCCAAAAGTATAGCCACCGGCTTGTCGTACTTCTCTCGCAGGTGGCACAGTTCGTCCATTCTCCGTCCATGTTCCTCATGTTCATTGTGGGAGAAATTAAACCTTCCCACATCCATTCCCTTCTGTATCAAAGCCTCCAGGACACCCTCCCGGTCAGTCGCCGGCCCCAGCGTACAGACAATCTTTGTTTTTCGCATAATATATTACCCTTTCTATCGTTTTTTCCCGAAATAAAGTTCCCTCTCCCGATCCCTCATATGGCGTCTGCCCTGCTTGTAGTGATTCTTCCGCCTGCGGTGTTCTCTGTGGCGGACCAGCTGATAGACAAGGAGAAATGTCAGCGCACCGGCCAGGATCACGGCAACCAGCACAATGAGCACCGTCTTCCAGGGAAACGGAGCCTCATTCGCCTTCTCCAGCGCATCGTCATACCATTTTGACATGTCCATGCTGTCATTCAGCAGATGCCCCTCCCTGTTATCAGAATAATAGATATTGGATCCCCCCACAACACTGTTATTGTACGTGTAGGAAATCTTCCCTATCACCTGTTTCCCGTCCGCCAGGGTCTGGGGCGTGTCGTAATACTCCACATTTTTCTGTGTCTTGTCCATGGACACACCCTTTGGCAGGATCACCCCGGCATCTTCATCAATGGAAAGCCTGCTGGTATTCCTGTCATAGTATGAACTGAATTGAGTAAATAAATTCTGGCTGATCACTGCTTCTTCGGAATTATCCAGAATAGAATAGCGGGTAAAATTGTCAAAACTGTAATTCAGCAGTTTTATCGAGTCCGTGTACTCGTTGGGCTCTGTCCAGGGAGAGTTGGGCACCCGCATGACAACGGACACCAGAGTCGTATCCTTTTTCTTGGCATAGGTCACCAACGTATACCGGCACTTGGACGTGTACCCCGTCTTTCCCCCCACGCAGTACTCATATACATACTGGGGAAAATTCAGACCGTACAGCATTCCGTGGTGGTTGTACAGGTCGTGTCCCGCCTTGTTCTTGTTGGTTTTTCCGATCTTGTACCGCTTTGTCCCGGTAATTTTGGCAAAGGTCGCGTTATTGTAAGCAGCCCTGGCAATCAGCGCCATATCGTGGGCTGTGGTATAATGATTTTTCATCCACAACCCGTTTACATTGGCGAAATGCGTCCCTGTACATCCCAGTTCCTTCGCTCTCCTGTTCATCATGGAGACATAATTTTTTATACTTCCGGCTATGTGCTCTGCCACGCCGTTGCAGACCTCATTGGCCGACATCAGGAGGATAGCGTACAGACTGTCTTCCATAGATAGCTTCTCCCCCACCTGGATCCCGATATTGGAAGCCCCGGATTCCAGATTCAGCACCGCTGTCTTGGAAAAAGTCACCGTCTCTGACAGAGAAGAATTTTCTATGGCCAGCAGCGCTGTCATAATCTTCGTGATACTGGCCGGGTATTGTTTCTTATCCATATTTTTACTGTACAAAATACTTCCCGACTGGACATCCATCACGATAGCGGATTCCGCCGAAACTTTTACATTCCCTTTTGCCTGTACCTCTGTCTTCCCTGCAGCCTGTACTGCGATCAGCACCGTCAGGAAAAAACAGAATAAACGAACTTTTCTCACGCTTCTCACTTTTGCCTCCATCCTCATCTATGTCAAAATACCTGTTCGATCGACAGTTCTCTCTTCTTCGTCAGGTCTACGATCTCATCACCGACCATCACAACCGGCCTGTAAAGCTCACTTTTGTTTATCATGACAATCGTTCCCTCTCTGTCATCGTTCAGCATTACCTTGTGCTGCACGTATGTATTGGAAAGATTTTTTAATATCGGCATGAGATAGACCGGGTTAAACTGCTGTCTGCCCTCCTGCTCAAAAAGCTTGATGACGCGGAAAGGACTCAATCCCCTTCGGTACACTCTCGTAGCCGTCATCGCGTCGTACACATCCGCTATGGCTACAATGGCGGCAAAGGAATCAATCTCATCCGCCTTCATACCGTAGGGATATCCCGTGCCGTCGCATCTCTCATGGTGGAGCAGTGCCGCGCGCTTCACGCTCTCCGGGACTTCCTTGTCCTTCAGAAATTCATAGCCCTTTACGGGGTGCTGTTTGATGATCTCGTACTCCTCATCCGTGAGTTTCCCCGGTTTCTTCAGGACGTCCTTAGAGATCAGGAGTTTTCCGAGATCGTGTAAAAGACCGCACAGAGTCAACTGCTTTTTTTCCTCCTCCGACATATCAAGCCAGTCGGCAAATATATTACAGATCATAGATACATTCAGACTATGGTGATATGTTTCATCATCGTATGCCTTGATGATGTGCAGCATATCGAACACATGATATTTTGAACCGGTGGACATTACCACGGACTCCACATCTCTGATCAATTTCTCCTCATTGATATCATCTGCCGATTTCAGCAATTGATTCATGCTCTCTTTGATACTGTCAACCGATTCATTGTAGCATCCGCTAAATTTTCTGAACCTCTCCCGCTCTGTCTCCGATGTAAATTCAATCTCCTCTTCCTCCTCGATCACAGCCTCCTCGTCCACGTATACCTTTACGCTCATCAGATCAAAAAAAGCAATTTTTGCAATCCCGTTGGCGTCGATCACGCTGTCCTTTCCAATAAGCAGCTGCTTATTCTTTGAACAGATATCCTGTGCCGCGATCATGCCCGGCACTACATTGCCGACGGGAATTGTAACGATTTTTTTATTATCCATCGCTACATAACACCTCCTGTTTGTAATTCTCTGCAGTATATACACCTGTAATTCCTTTTCTGTGCATATTTTTTCAATCTATATCTATCATACACGATTTTCCCTGATTTTCCAATATCTTATTTGATTTATTTTGTCACTGTGGTACAATATGACTTACATCAAAGATGTAAGTCAGGAGCGAAGCGACGTAATCAATTTTATAAGTCAGTTGCAAAACACAGCACAACCTCAAAAGGGAGGAACTCATCCATGCGTTTACGAAATATAAAGGGATCCAGAGAATTTATTGAAAACAGTCCCTATGTCATACAGCAGCCGGAGACCTGCAGGGGAAGCTGGAACCGCCTCTTCCCTGGCGGCAATCCCATCCACATAGAGATCGGCATGGGAAAGGGCCGGTTCATCCATGAGCTGGCCCTGGCCAATAGGGACATCAACTATATCGGGATCGAGATGTATTCCAGTGTTCTCTACCGCGCCCTGGAAAAGAGGGAAAAATATGCAGATCTTGACAATCTCTGTTTCCTCCGCCTGGACGCCAGGAACCTTCCCGATGTCTTTGCCCCGGGGGAGATCAACAGGATCTACCTGAATTTCTCGGACCCCTGGCCCAAGGACCGCCATGCCAAACGAAGGCTGACCAGCCCGGATTTTCTGAAAATCTACAGCGGGATCATTGACGATTCGGGAAAACTCCAGTTCAAGACCGACAACCGCCCCCTCTTCGACTACTCCGTCGAGTCCGTCAACAGCTCCGGCCTGTGGCATATAGATGAGATCACTTACGATCTGCACAACAGTCCATACATTCAGGGAAATATTATGACGGAATACGAGACCCGCTTTGTGTCGGAGGGAAAACCCATCTGCCGGTTTCTCCTGTCAAAATCATAGGACGGCCGCTTAAAACCCCTCACAATCAAAAACCTTTTTCATATAATAAAGAAAAAGGTTTTTGATCTATTATGAGCAGTCCGATCCAACGAAAAATATCCCGCATGCTGAATTGCGGAAAACATTCCCGCACCCTCCGAAACATCATACAGTCCCTCATAGAAATCGAGAAAATTTTAGGGAGACACTGATATTTTTTTCTTTTTCAGTTTCTTGTCCACCGCCACATCCACCAGATACATCACCATGGCCATGGCAGGCACACCCAGAAACATTCCCAGCACACCGAAATACGCTCCTCCCACCGTGATGCCAAAGATGACCCAGAGAGGTTTGATATTCGTCAAATCCCCCAAAATCTTCGGCCCCAGATAAAGTCCGTCGAACTGCTGCAGCACCAGGATCATCACTGCAAATATCAGCGCCAGTTTCGGGTCGATAAAAAGATAGATCAAAACGCCCGGGATCGCCCCGATCAGCGGGCCAAAGTAGGGGATCATATTTGTGATACATACGATCAGGCTCAGCAGGAGAGCATAGGGCAGCCGCAGAATAGACATGACAATGAGACAAAGGGCTCCGATGATCAGGGAATCCACTGCCTTTCCAAATATGAAACCGTTAAAAATATGGTTGCACTGTTTCAGCGTTTTCCATATCCCCTCCTCTCTGCCCTTCGGCGCAATGGCATAAATGCCTCTTTTCAGCCCCTGTACCAGTTTCTGGTTGTCCCACACCATATAGATAGAGATCACCAGCGCCATAATCCAGTTGTATACAGTGGAAAACAGAGAGGAAGACAAATTATACACATAGGGAAGGATCCTGGAACTGTGATCCATAAAATTTCCAAATATATTTTCCTTCAGATACATGATAATATCTCCCAGGTTAATCAGCGGCAGGAGATTATTTATCTTTTCCTGGTTCCGGACAGCATAGTTATATCCTGTCTGAATCGATGTTCCAAGCTCCTTCGTACTCTCCTTGATCTGAGGAAAGATGTAAAAAATCAATATCACAACGATACTGATGATCAGCAGATAAGATACGGTCACACTGATCCCCTTGTTTATCTTTTTCCATCTTCCTTTGTTGATCTGATCCAGCCAAAAGGTAAAGATCTTCACCAGCGGCAGGATCAGGTAAGTCAGAAAAACGGCCAGGATAAACGGCATCAGCACCGAAATGAGATGCTCCAGGGCCAACAGGGTAGCACTCCAGTTGGCGATAAGGAAAATAATGACAGTACAGACTATCACCAGAGCAATGATATACCAGATATTTGACACCAGACTTTTCAGGATCTGGCGATATTTTCTCTTTTCTTTCATATTTCCCTCCCATATAAAAATATTTCAAATAATACTTGCATTTTCCAATAAGTTGTAATATAATATTTTTTGTTCGAAAAGCAAGCGCCATTAGCTCAGCTGGAAGAGCACCTGACTCTTAATCAGGGTGTCTGGGGTTCGAGCCCCCAATGGCGTACTCCCGAGTCCTTGTTTGGCAGACCTGCAACTGCTGGGTAAGGGCTTTTTTTTGCCCTTATCCCAGATCCTTTCCGTTCTTTGCGTCCTCCAGCGACTGACTCTCCTCGTCGGAAAGCTCCACAAAGACCTCCCCGTTTTTGACTTCCTTGATAAAAATATAGCAGCCCTCTGTATTACTGTGCATAGAATTCATAATAAACCCGTCATTTTCCTTTGTCAATAGTGTCAGTACAAAACTCAATGTCCCGCCGATCTCCTTGAAAGCGTCATACTTCACAAGTCCGATCTTCTGATAGGTCTTCAGCAGATTGGCGTCTATCCCGTTCAGCCGGGTATCCACTTCCTTCAATTTTTCATTGATAAAATCCATATTCTGGAATTTCTGCTGAAAGGCCTGCTCCAGACTTCTTCCCTCCGAGTCTCTCATAAAAGACTCGTATCTCCTGCGCAGGCCGCTGGTCTTCGCCAGGATCACAATACACAAGATCAATAAAAACAATATCAAGGCAATACAGATCAATACCATGACGTCCGTTTCCAATCCAAAATCCCTAAAACTAAACATAATATGCCTCCTTACAAACGTATGTTCTAATCAAAGTATTTCAATATTTTTTCTAACTCCTCGGGAGAATAATACTCGATCTCTATTCTTCCCTTCTGTTCTGTCTTGCGGTTTATCCTTACCTTCGTACCCACTTTCCGGGTCAGCTTCTCCTCCAGGTCGCGATACACAAAATCATTTTTCAATTCCTTCTTGGGCGGCTTTTTTGACGGGTTGTTTATTCCCCGGATCAGTTTCTCCGTCTCCCGGACGCTCAGCTTCTCATCAAAGATCTTGTGGGCAACCCTTACCTGCTCCTCCTGATCCGACAGTCCCAGCAGAGCCCGGGCGTGTCCGCTGGATATATTCTCATCTACCAGCATATCCAGCACTCTCTCATCCAGTTTGAGAAGACGCAGAGAATTTGTGATGGCTGTCCTGCTCTTTGACACCTTCTCCGCCACCTCGTCCTGCTTGAGATTATACTCCCTGATCAGGCCCTGGTACGCCTTCGCTTCCTCCACGGGATTCAGATCCTCCCGCTGGATATTTTCGATCAGCGCGATCTCCATGACTTCCTGGGGCGAATAGTCCTTGATCACCACCGGTACTTCCTTCAGACCGGCCATCTTGGCAGCGCGCCATCTTCTCTCCCCCGCTATGATCTCATAGTAATCCTTCTGTTTCTTCACCACCAGCGGCTGCACGATCCCGTGCAATTTAATCGAGTCACTCAACTCCATCAGTGAATCCTCATTAAAATTTTTTCTGGGCTGGTTCTTATTCGGCTCCACATCATTGATCTTCAGAACCGTTTCCCCTGCGGAGTTTTTCTCACTCCCTCTGTCCGCAGCTTTACTGAGGGACTTCGGTGGGATCATAGAATCCAACCCTTTTCCCAATCCTTTTTTTGCCGGCATTATCCCTGACTCCTTTCAATTACTTCATCCGCCAGAGCGCTGTATGCCCTGGCTCCGGTAGAACGACTGTCGTATTTGTTGATGGGGAGACCGTGGCTTGGCGCCTCGGCCAGTCTCACCACCCTGGGTATGATTGTATTGTAGATGGACTGGTTCAGATTATTCCTCACATTGTCGATTACCTGCATGGACAGATTTGTCCGCCCGTCGTACATGGTAAACACGATCCCGTTGATATACAGTTTCGGATTCAGTCTGTCCTTCACCAGATTGATCGTGTAGATCAGCTGGCTCAGTCCCTCCAGTGCATAATACTCACACTGGATCGGCACAAGAACGGAATCCGCCGTCGTCATGGAGTTGATCGTCAGAGAGTTCAGGGACGGCGGGCAGTCGATGATGATAAAATCATACTCATCCCTTATTCCGGATATGATATCATTCAGTATGTAGTTCCGGTCCTCCATATCCATTGTCTCGATCTCGACTCCGGCCAGATTGACATTCGCCGCCAGAACATCCAGATTTTCATAAACTTCTCTCTGTACACACTCTTCAAAGCTGCACTCCCTTATCATCAGTTGGTATACCGTGGCGTCCAGCTCATCCTTGTCAATGCCCAGCCCGCTGGAAGTATTTCCCTGGGGATCCATGTCGATCACCAAAACCTTCTTCCCTTTTTCCGCCAGCGCGGCAGCCAGGTTGATCGTTGTAGTTGTCTTTCCTACTCCACCCTTCTGATTGGCAATTGCCATTACTTCACCCATCTGTTTCCTCCAAAATTCTTTTTTAATTGTTGTCCCAAGCATCATTATATCATCTTTCCGTGTATATTACAATGATGTTTCACGTGAAACATTTCATCTACAGGGGCCTCCTCTCCGGTCTTCCCGCTCTGCGGGGATATCGGTCGTCCGTGGCTGAATAATTTTCAAACACAGCCAGATACCGGATCACCCCGCTGTCCAGTTCAAAACTGTTCAGCTTTTTCACTCCACATTGCAGCTCTCCCATGGCATTTTCCGCCTCATGGATTTCTGCCTTACATTTCTTTCCTTTATAAGAGATAAAATATCCGTTTTGTCTGACAAAGGGGATACAGTATTCCAGTAAAACCGGCAGCCCTGCCACCGCCCTGGAAACCACAAGGTCAAACTGATTCCGATATTCCTGTTTTCTTCCGAAATCCTCTGCGCGGCCGTGAACCACAGCGACATTTGTCAATCTCAGTTCTCTTATCAAAACCTCTAAAAAATCCACTCTCTTTTTCAGGGAATCCAGCAGGGTAAAGTGACAGTCAGGACAGAATATTGCCAGAACCATCCCCGGAAATCCTGCCCCCGTGCCCACGTCCATGATGCGGAATGAGGAAGATTCATCCAGAATTCCGCAGTTCAGGAGAAGAGCGGAGTCCAGAAAGTGTTTTCTGACCACATCCCCGTTCTCTGTGATGGCCGTCAGATTAATCTTTCTGTTCCACTCGCAGAGCAGTCTGTAATATCTATCCAGAGATTCGCACTGTTTATCGGAGATTGGAATCCCGTTTTCCAAGAAGATTTCTCTCATTCTCCACCTCGTTTCCGCTGTTCCAGGTATACCAGGAGGACGGATATATCCGATGGGGAAACCCCGCTGATCCTGGCCGCCTGCCCCACAGACTCCGGCCTTATCTCTGTGAGTTTCTGGATTGCCTCCAGCCGGAGACTGGTGATCTCTCCATAATCCAGATCCGCAGGGATTTTCTTTCTTTCCAGTTTATGGAACTGTTCTACCTGCCGCAGCTGCCGCAGAATATATCCCTCGTATTTCAGTTTAATATTGACTTCCTCTCTCACGTCCTCAGGGAGATCCGGTCTGTCCCCGTCGATTTCTCTCAGTTTTTCATAGGAGAGTTCCGGCCTCTTGATCAGTTCCTCCAGGGTGGCCCCGCTGTTTAAGGGGGCGCTTCCGCATCTCTCCAGAAAATCCTGAACGGATTTCCCGCTCACATGGGTCTGTTTCAGGCGGCGGATCTCCTCATCGATCAGAGACATTTTTTTCTGGAATTTCTGATATCTCTCCTCCGAGATCAGTCCGATCCGGTATCCCGTCTCGGTCAGCCGCTCGTCCGCGTTGTCCTGTCTGAGGAGCAGACGGTACTCTGCCCGGGAGGTCATCATTCGGTACGGTTCATTGGTCCCCTTGGTCACCAGGTCGTCGATCAGAACGCCGATATACCCCTGGGAACGGTCGATGATGACGGGCTCCTGATTCCTGCATTTTCGGGCGGCGTTGATTCCGGCGATCAGACCCTGGGCCGCCGCCTCCTCATACCCGCTGCTTCCGTTTGCCTGACCGGCGCTGAACAATCCCTCCACCTTTTTCAGTTCCAGGGTGGCATAGAGTTCCAGTGGATCGATACAGTCGTACTCGATAGCATAAGCATTTCTCACAATCTCCGCGTTCTCCAGTCCGGGTACGGAGCGGTACATTTCTACCTGGACGTCCTCCGGAAGCGAGCTGGACATACCTCCCACATACATTTCATTGGTGTAAAGTCCCTCCGGCTCGATAAAGACCTGGTGGCGGTCCTTGTCGGCAAAGCGCACCACCTTGTCCTCTATGGAGGGACAGTATCGGGGGCCGGTTCCTTTTATATACCCGGAATATAAGGGAGAGCGGTCCAGATTTTCATGTATGATTTCGTGAGTCTTTCCATTTGTATAGGTGAGCCAGCATCTCGTCTGCTCCCGCCGGATATCCTCCGGCTGATTTGAGAAGGAGAAGGGGACGATCTTTTCATTCCCCTCCTGAGGTTCCATCTTTGAGTAGTCGATAGTACGGCCGTCAATGCGCGCCGGTGTGCCGGTCTTGAATCTTCTCACAGCTATTCCCAGTCTCTTCAAAGAGTCTGTGAGATGGGTGGCGGACTGCAGACCGTTGGGCCCGGTGTTAACAGAAATCTCTCCTGTGATACACCGTGCATTGAGATATGTCCCCGTACACAGGACACAGACGTCACAGTGGTAAGTCCTGCCGGTGTATGTCCTGACTCCGGTAAGTTTTCCATCCTCCACCAGAAGTTCCGTCACCTCACACTGCCGGAGCGTCAGGTGATCCGTCCTCTCCAGCACCTCCCTCATACTCTGACTGTACTCCCTCTTGTCCGCCTGAGCCCGCAGGGAATGTACCGCGGGACCCTTGGATCTGTTCAGCATCCGGGACTGGATAAATGTGCGGTCGATATTCTTTCCCATCTCCCCGCCCAGGGCGTCCACCTCCCTCACCAGATGTCCCTTGGACGTGCCGCCTATGTTGGGGTTGCAGGGCATCATTGCCACACTGTCCATGCTCACGGTAAATAAGATCGTCTTCAGAGAGAGCCGTGCCAGGGCCAGGGCCGCCTCGCAGCCCGCATGGCCGGCCCCCACCACAACAGCGTCATATCGTTCCGCCATATTTGATTTCGACATATCCATTCCCCCTACTGCAGGGTCTACACTATTTTCCCATACAGAAATCCCTGAATATTTTTTCAATGATATCCTCCCCCACTGTCTCCCCGATGATCTTTCCCAGAGCCTCGTAGGCGGCATACAGATCGATGGAATAAAAATCTTCCGGCATATCGTTCGCAATGCTCTCCGCCAGGCGGTCCACACTGTCCGCCGCCTCTTTCAGAGCCTCCCTCTGACGAAGATTTGTGATATATATCTCTTTTTCATAATCAATTTTATTTTGGAAAAACAATCCGTTCAGATAATCCTCCAACTCCTCCAGTCCCTGTCCTGTCTTAGCAGAGAAAGGCATCTTCTTCTTATCCGGATACGCTTCCAGCTCGTCCATGAAATCACAGGCTTTCAGATCGGACTTGTTCAGGAGGATGACAGCCGGTATATCTCTGACCTGATCCAGAATAAACAGATCTTCCTCTGTCAACTCTCCGGCGGCGTCCAGGATACACAGGGCAAAGTCCGCCTTCTTTAAAACATCCATGGCCTTTTCTATGCCGATGGATTCCACCTTGTCCTCCGTCTCATGGATCCCCGCTGTATCGATCAGACGCAGCAGGGTGTCGCCTATCATCATCTCCTCCTCCAGAGTGTCTCTGGTAGTCCCGGGTATATCTGTCACAATGGCCCGGTTTTCCCTGAGGATACAGTTCAAAAAAGAAGATTTCCCCACATTGGGTTTTCCCAGGATCACCGTCTGCACTCCTTCTTTCAAAACCCTTCCGTTATCACAGTTTTCCAGAAGATGATGTAATTCTCCCCTCAAAAAAGAGGTGTGTTCCCGCATCCTCTCCGGAAAACCCTCCAGGGAAATATGCTCCGGATCATCCAGGGCCGCTTCCAGATAGGCGATATCCTCCAGAATGAGCTCCCGGAGATCCACGATCTTCTCTCTCACACTCCCCTTCAGATGAGACAGGGAATTTTCCAGGGCCGCCCGGCTCTTCGACTGGATCAGATCCATGACAGACTCCGCCTGAGACAGATCCAGCCGTCCGTTCAAAAAAGCCCGCTTGGTAAACTCGCCGGGCTCCGCCACCCGGACGCCGTTGTTTACCAGCAGGCGCATGATCTGCTGACAGATAAAATATCCGCCGTGACACTGGATCTCCACTACGGTCTCCGCCGTATAGCTTCTCGGAGCCCGCATCACAAGGACGAGTACCTCATCTATCTCTTTTTCGTTATCACAAATAAACCCATAATGTATTGTATGAGTAGGAGCCTCTGTCAGATCCTGTTTTCCCGATCTGCTGCGAAAAATTTTACTGACGCATTTCAGCGAATCCTCTCCGCTGACCCGTATCACACTGATACTTCCGTTTTTGGAAGACGTGGCAATCGCCGCTATAGTGTCAAAAAGCACGTTACATTACTCTCTCTTTTCTGAATATGTCCTTCTGTTATTGTTCCTCGAGTAGCCGCCCTTTCTCCGGTAATTATTCCTGCGGGGCATATTCGTGTACTCCTTGCTTGTGGTAACAACTACCTTTCTGTGCGGTTCCTCACCCTCACTGTGGGTCTCCACGTAGGGATCTCCCTGGAGTGCCGCGTGGATGATCCGTCTCTCATAGGGGTTCATGGGTTCAAGAAAAGCGGGTCTTCCCGTTTTCTTTACCTTGCTGGCGATATTCTTCGCCAGATTTTCAATCGTCTCTTTTCTTCTCTCGCGGTAATTTTCCGTGTCCATCTTGATCTTTACATAATCTTCGGTATCCTTGTTTGCCACCAGGGAAGTCAGGTACTGGAGAGCGTCCAGGGTCTGGCCACGCTTTCCGATCAGCATACCCATCTCACTTCCCTTTAACTCTATGCTGACCACTCTCTCTATCTCATCGTAATCCATTTCCACGTCCACAGCCAGGTTCATGACATCAAAGAGACGATCGAGGAAGCCACGTATCGAGTCCAGCATATTTTCTTTCTTCCGAACCCGTATCAGGGCGGGCTTACTGAATAATCCGAGCACACCGCTCTTTTCTTTCTCTATCACCTCATACTCCACTTTATCGCTGGTGGTCTCCATCTGGACCAGCGCCTCTGTCAGAGCTTCATTCACTGTTTTTGCAGAAAATTCTTTCCATTCATCCATAACCATATCCTCCTTAGAACCTATTTATCCTTTCCCTTATTTCCGGAAAGCATATGAGCGTATCCGGAAATACTTCCGGGCTCAATGTCCTTATTTACATGCAGATCTTTCGAAGAGGAGTCCGTCGTTTCCCTGTTCTGGTATGAAGTATTTGTCTTGATCGAGGAAGTCCTCTGTTTGGAATACTGTTCCATCTGACGATTCATCTGCTCCCTCTTCGCATTCTTCTTCGAAGCCTTGTCCTTATTTTTCTCGATCAACTCATCCAGAGAGATCTTGTCCACCTGGCGGTTGACAAAAAATGCCTGTACAATACGGAAAATACTTCCCGTGATCCAGTAGATACCGATACCGATCTTTAAGCTGAGACAGAAAAATCCCGACATAAAAGGCATAAAGTAATTCATCATCTTCATGGACTGCGCCATGGAATCCTCTGTATCCTTCTTTTTGTCCGTCTTTGCCTGCAGCATTTTCGAATTGACAAACTGAAACACAACAGCCAGTATGGGAATGATAAAAGCAAAATAGCCAGCATAGGGATAATTCGCTCTCTCACTGAACAGGACCATGGGACTCTTCTCCACGTCCAGTCCCAGGAACATGTTGGCTCCCGGCTCCGCCAATCCAGGCACATAGCTGCTGATATTCTGCATGACCCGGTACAGGCACAACAGGATCGGCATTGTGATCAGAAGAGGGAGACATCCTCCAAAGGGGCTGATACCGTACTTCGCGTAGACAGCCTGCGTCTCCTGATTCATCTTCATCTGAGACTCCTGATCCTTTTTACCTTTATATTTCTTCTGTATCTCCTGAATTTCCGGATTGATCTTATTCATCAGCCGGGAAGACTTCTGCTGCTTTGAATTTAGCGGATACATCAATAAATATATTACTATCGTGAGTAAAATGATACAAAGAGCCGTATTATGGATTCCAAACACATGAAATACAGCCCAGTCGATACCGAACAAGATCTTTCCAAATATCCAATATAACCAATCGAACAAGATATTTTCCTCCTGTTAATCACGGCACAGGATCATAACCGCCTTTGTGAAAAGGATGGCATCTCAAAATTCTTCTGACAGCCAAAAAACCACCTCTGCAAATACCGTATTTTTCGATTGCCTGAACAGCATATTCAGAACAACAGGGTGTGTAGATGCAGGTAGGCGTCCTTTTCATGGGCGATATAAACTTTTGATATATTTTTAGTAAGAACAAAAATATTTTTTTCATTTTATCACATCATTTTAATAATCCATGCAATTTAAACAAATGGTAAACTGCGCCGTCAACTTCTTTATATTTTACTTTGCTGACCTCTGATCTGGCAACGATCACTATGCGGTTGCCTTCCAATATATGTGCGTCATACTTTCGAACGGATTCTCTCAACAATCTGGTGACATGATGACGCACAACACTGTTACCGACCTTCCTGCTCACTGAAAATCCGTAACGATTGGGACCACTTTCCCCCTTTAATACATACATGACCAGATACTTGTTTGCTCTCGACCTTCCTTTTTTGTAAACTTTCTGAAATTCAGGATTTTTTCCCAGCTTTTCAAACAATGCTTTTTCCTTTTCTTATGCGGATAATTTCTTTCTTCCCTTCGCCCTTCTCCTGGCGATCACTTTTCTGCCACTGGATGTTCTCATTCTCTTGCGGAATCCATGCACTCTCGCTCTGGATTTTTTCTTCGGCTGAAATGTCATTTTCATAGTATATCACACCTCCTTTAATAAAATGATGAAAAATCCGTATCAATCCTCATTATAATAGCCAAATTTCCAATAGTCAAGCGTATCTTTACATTTATCCACATTTTTAAATGATTTTTCCAAAAAAAATTGAATTTATCCACACAATGTAGTACAATAAAAATTGATATACTTACCCTTATTTAATCTTTATATGGACAGGTAGGAAATTTGTATGGAAAACGAAATTAAGGACAAATGGAATGAAATAATTACATACTTGAGGGATGAATATCTTATCAACGATGTTCTTTTCCGCACCTGGATCAAACCGCTGAAAGTAGTCTCCTGTGAAAACAGTTCTCTTGTGATCGCGATCGACAAGGCCAACCAGGGAGATATTTTAAATATCATTGAGATCAAATACAAAAAAGGGCTTCAGGTTGCCATTGAGGTAAAGACGGGAGAGGAAGTCGACATCACCTTTATATACAAAGATGAGATGCCAAAGAAACGAGTTTCTTCCTATAATAAAGGGGAAATTCTGGAAGAAAAATATCCCTTCCTCAAGTCCGGCCACTCATTCGACACCTTCGTGGTCAGCGGGAGCAACAATATCGCCCACGCCGCCTCTGTCGCCGTCGCTGAAAATCCCGACGGACAGATCTACAATCCCCTGTTTCTGTACAGCGGGCCCGGCCTGGGAAAGACACATCTGATGCACTCCATCGCAAGGTATATTATTGAGAACCACCCGGACTACCGGGTCAAGTATACCACCAGCGAAGATTTCACCAACTCCGTTGTGGAGGCAATCCGTACCAACAAGCA
Organism: uncultured Eubacterium sp.; assembly: GCA_964484225.1. GTDB lineage: Bacteria > Bacillota > Clostridia > Lachnospirales > Lachnospiraceae > Eubacterium_F. Next base: position 16,295 of record CAZAEM010000018.1, on the reverse strand, counting down.
GAAGGGTGATACCGCCGCCACGGCAAATCTGAGAAAAGAATACCGGAATGTGGACGTCCTGCTCATCGACGACATCCAGTTCATCATAGGCAAGGCCAGCACACAGCTGGAGTTTTTCAACACCTTTGAGTCCCTCTACCAATCCGGAAAACAGCTGGTCATCTCCAGCGATAAACCACCCAGCGAGATGGAACACCTGGATATGAGATACCGCTCCCGGTTCAACTCAGGGATGCCGGTAGACATCCAGCCCCCGGATTATGAAACCAGCATGGCCATACTGAAAAACAAACAGGAGCAGTCGGACATCACCCTGGACGATGCCATACTGAGTTATATCGCCACCAACATCAAATCAAACATCCGGGATCTGGAGGGAGCCTACAACAAGGTCATCCTCTACTCCAAGTTTATTAACCAGAACCAGAAGATCGACCTGGAGGTGGCAGAGCGGGCCCTGAAGGATTTCATCTCTCCCGATGAAAAAATAAACATTACGGGAGATTATATCATTGAGATCGTAGCCGATCATTTCAATCTGGACAAGGAAGCGCTGCTGTCAGAGAAAAAGACGCAGAACCTTGCGGTGCCCAGACAGATATGTATGTATCTCTGCAATGAATTGACAAATCTTACACAAAATGAGATAGCGGAAAAGCTGAAAAGAAAGAACCATACAACAGTTATCCACGCTGTCAACAAAATTAAAAAAGATATCATTGTGAACAAAGAGCTGGAGAATCACATACATCTTTTAAGGAAAAAATTAAATTCGTGACAACCTTGTGGACAAGATGTTTTTTTAAGTGGATTTGAGTGAAATCTCACTTTCACACATTTTACTTTTACTCAAACATCCACCGAAAAAAACATTTTATAAATCAGGAGCAAACGGGCTTTTGAAATGATTTTTCGGGGACAGGAGATTTACCCACAAATCCACAGACCCTATTACTACTTTATACTAACTACAACTAAAATATATATTATTTAAAGACAGAAAGGAGTTATTCACATTATGAAATTTACATGTACCAGAAATAATTTTAATAATGGAATTAACATTGCGCTGAAAGCTGTTCCCGGAAAAACAACGATGCCTGTTCTCGAGAGTGTGGTCATGGAAGCCAAGGGGGACAGTCTTTCTCTGGTTACGAACGATATGCAGCTGGGGATCCGAACGAGGATTCCGGCGGACGTCCGGGAGGAGGGGATCATCCTGGTCAATGCAAAGATGATCTCGGAGTATGTGAGACGGCTTCCCGATGAGGAGGTCAATGTGGAAGTGGATGAGAACAATAATATCCTGCTTTTCACCGGAGAATCCCACTTCAATATATCGGGACTCGATCCGGAGGAGTTTCCCATGCTGCCGGAGATCAGTATGGATAAGAAGATTGAAATCTCGCAGTTTACCCTGAGGGAGATGATACATCAGACGATATTTTCCATCTCGGACAATGAGAGCAACAAGGTGCTGACCGGTGAGTTGTTTGAGGTAAACGGGGATGAGTTTCGGATCGCCTCACTGGATCTGGTCCGTGTCAGTATCCGCAAGGTGCAGCTGAAGGATAAATACGATCATATTAAAGTGATCATCCCCGGCAAGACATTGAATGAGGTGAGCAAAATCCTGACAGGGGATTTGGAGGATGAGGTGACGATTTATTTTGCGGAAAATCATGTGATGTTTGAATTTGATGAAACCATCGTTGTATCCCGGCTGATCGAGGGGAATTTCTACAACATCGACCAGATGATGAAAAATTCATACGAGACCAGAGTGAAGATCAACAAGAAAGATCTGTACGGATGTGTCGACCGTGCCACCATCCTTCTCAGAGAGTCGGACAAAAGGCCGGTTATTCTGGATATCCATGAGAAAGAGATCCAGATGAAGATGAGGACCAAACTCGGCTCCATGAACGAGAAAGTGAATGTGGAGATGGAGGGAAAGGAATTGTCCATCGCCTTCAATCCCAAATATATCGTGGATGTGCTGAGGGTGATCGAGGAAGAGGAAATATATATGTATCTCTTTAACTCCAATGCACCCTGCTTTATAAAAGATGAGGAGGAATCCTATATTTACCTCATACTTCCGGTAAATATGAATTAGATGAGGAGAGATATATGGAAGAGATAGTGATAAAGGATGAGTATATCAAATTGGGCCAGGCGATGAAACTGGCCGGTCTGGCGGGTTCCGGCGTGGACGCCAAGATGATGATCATGGACGGCCTGGTGAGAGTGAACGGGGAAGTGGAGATACGCCGGGGAAGAAAACTGGTGCCGGATGATATTTTTGAATTGGATGGTGTGAAGGTGAAGGTAAAAGCCTTATGATCATAAAATCAATAGAATTGTGTAACTTTCGCAATTACACGAGAGAAGATTTTCATTTTCATCCGGGAACCAATGTGTTGTACGGGGACAATGCCCAGGGAAAGACCAATGTGCTGGAAGCGATCTTTGTCGGAGGGACGACAAAATCCCACAAGGGGAGCAAGGACGCGGAGATGATAAAAAGCGGAGAAAAAGAGTCCCATATCCGGTATTTTGTTGAGAAGAGACAGCGGACAGTGAAAGTGGAGATACATATGAAAAGAGGAAGTTCCAAGGGTATCGCCGTGGACGGTATCCCCATAAAGAGCAGCAATGAACTCCTGGGACAGACCAACATCGTTTTTTTTGCTCCGGAGGATCTGAGTATCGTCAGGGACGGGCCGGAGGAGAGAAGGAGATTCCTGGATATGGAGCTGTGCCAGCTGAGCAGGCCCTATCTTCATTACCTGATGAAATACAAGAGAGTGCTGAAACAGAGAAATGCCCTGCTCAAGCAGATACAGGATAACAGGGATCTGAGATCATCACTGGAAATATGGAACAGCCAGCTGACAGAGTACGGAAAAAAGATCATCGATATGAGGGGGACATTTACAGAGAAGATCAACGGGATCATGCAGAAGAAGTATGAGAGCCTGACAGGGGGAAGAGAGGATATCCTGGTGACATACAACCCCAGCTGCCGGGAGAATGATTTTGAAAATAAGCTGTTTATGGAAGAGGAGAGAGATATATTTCTCGGAACTACCACAGTGGGCCCTCACCGGGATGATCTGTCTTTTGTGACGGAGGGAAGAGACCTGAGAAAATACGGTTCCCAGGGCCAGAAGAGGACGGCGGCCCTCTCTCTCAAGATGGCGGAGATTGATATCGTGGAATCCGCAACGGGAGAGAAACCGGTTCTCCTGTTGGACGATGTACTGTCCGAACTGGACCGGAACAGGCAGAACTATCTCCTGGAAAATATAAAGGGGATACAGACTATCATTACCTGTACCGGTCTGGAGGAATTTGTGGAAAATGAGATCAATATAGACCGCACTTTCGAGATAGTAAACGGAACCATAGGAAATAAAATAGAGAACAAAGAGTAAGACAGAAATTGGAGGCAAAGATGGGAAAAGAAAAAGAAGTGGAATATGGCGCAGATCAGATTCAGATTTTGGAGGGGCTGGAAGCAGTCCGGAAGAGACCGGGAATGTATATCGGCAGTACATCGGAGAAGGGACTTCATCATCTGGTGTATGAGATCGTGGACAATGCGATCGATGAGGCGCTGGCCGGTTACTGCGATGAGATCAATGTTTTCATCAATAAAGATAATTCGATCACAGTCATAGACAACGGCCGCGGAATCCCTGTGGGAGTCAATAAAAAGGCGGGAAAATCAGCGGCTGAGGTGGTCTTTACGGTTCTGCACGCCGGGGGTAAATTCGGCGGCGGCGGATACAAGGTTTCCGGAGGTCTCCACGGAGTCGGGGCGTCGGTGGTGAATGCTCTGTCTGAATGGATGGAGGTGGAGATCTACCAGGACGGGAAGGTTTATAAACAGAAATTTGAGAGGGGAAGAGTCCTCTCACCCATCAGTGTGGACGGCACGACGGACCGGAGGGGGACGAAGATCACCTTTCTCCCGGACAAAAAGATATTTACGGAGACAACCGTTTTTGATTATTCTATTCTGAGACAGCGTCTCCGGGAGATGGCTTTTTTGACCAAGGGCATCAAGATCATTCTGACGGACTGCCGGGAGGAGAATGAGAATACGGAGACATTTCACTATGAGGGAGGAATCAAAGAGTACGTCCAGTATTTGAATAAACACAAGGAACCTCTGTACGAGGATATCATTTACTGTGAGGGAAAGAAGGGGGAAGTGTATGTGGAGGTGGCTTTTCAGCACAACTCCGCTTACAACGAGGGATGCTACAGCTTTGTAAACAATATCACAACTCCCGAGGGCGGTACTCATCTGGCAGGTTTCAAAAATGCCATGACAAAGACCTTCAACGACTATGCCAGAACCCAGAAAATATTGAAGGAGAGCGATCCCAATCTCAGCGGCGAGGATATCCGGGAGGGATTGACAGCCATCATCAGTATCAAAATCCCGGAACCGCAGTTTGAGGGACAGACGAAACAGAAGCTGGGAAACACAGAGGCCAGAGGTGCGGTGGACAATGTGGTGGGAGAACAGCTGACCTATTTTCTGGAGCAGAATCCCACAGTGGCCAAGCTGATCTGTGAGAAAGCCCTTCTGGCTCAGAGAGCCAGGGACGCCGCCCGCAAGGCCAGGGATCTGACCAGGAGGAAAACGGCGTTAGACGGCACCAGTCTTCCCGGAAAACTGGCAGACTGCAGCGACAAAAATCCGGAGAACTGTGAGATTTACATCGTGGAGGGAGACTCCGCCGGGGGCAGCGCCAAGACGGCCAGGTCCCGGGCTACCCAGGCGATCCTGCCTCTCCGGGGAAAGATATTGAATGTGGAGAAGGCGAGACTGGACAAGATCCTGGTGAACAACGAGATAAAGGCGATGATCACGGCGTTTGGCACGGGAATCCACGAGGATTTCGACATATCCAAGCTGCGGTATCACAAGATCATAATCATGACGGATGCCGATGTGGACGGCGCCCACATTGCCACCCTGCTGCTCACCTTCTTTTACCGGTTCATGCCGGAGTTGATCAAGCAGGGGTATGTGTATCTGGCGCAGCCGCCTCTGTACAAGATTGATAAAAACAAGAATACCTACTACGCCTACACAGACGAGCAGTTGAACGAGATCATGGAAAAGATCGGCCGCGACGGCAACAACAGCATCCAGCGTTACAAGGGTCTGGGAGAGATGGATGCGGAGCAGCTGTGGGACACCACCATGGATCCGGAGAAGAGGATATTGAAGAAAGTGGTGATGGACGAGGAGATGTCGTCGGAGATCGACGTCACCTTCAACACGCTGATGGGAGACCGGGTGGAACCCCGCAGAGAATTCATTGAAGCCAACGCAAAGTATGTGAGAAACCTGGATATATGAGTTACTATTCACAGTCCATCTGACATGGAAAACAATTTCGTCGTGCTTGCACGTAAGAGATTGTTTTCCATGTCAGATGAGCTGCGAAGCAGCGAGAATGGCGCACAGAATGGGCGCCAGGTGCGCATGTGGGTGGAGGAGACTGTGAATAGTAACGTTTATGAACCGATAAAGGAGAGAATTTATGGACGAAAATATTTTTGACAAAGACGGAGACGGCTTTGATGTGATCCAGCCGGCGGACTTAAAGCAGACCATGGAGGAATCCTATATCAATTATGCCATGTCCGTTATTGCGGCCAGGGCGCTGCCGGATGTGAGAGATGGGCTGAAACCGGTGCAGAGGCGTATCCTGTATGCCATGATCGAGCTGAACAACGGTCCGGACAAGCCTCACCGCAAATGTGCCCGTATCGTCGGTGATGCCATGGGTAAATATCACCCCCACGGGGACAGCTCGATCTACGGGGCGTTGGTCAACATGGCCCAGGAGTGGTCTACCAGATATCCTCTGGTGGACGGCCACGGAAATTTCGGTTCCGTGGATGGGGACGGAGCCGCCGCCATGCGTTACACCGAGGCGAGACTCAGCAGGATTTCCATGGAACTTCTGTCCGATATCAACAAAGATACCGTGGATTTCATACCGAACTTTGATGAGACGGAGAAGGAGCCGACGGTACTCCCCTCCCGTTTTCCCAATCTTCTGGTAAACGGAACCTCCGGTATCGCCGTGGGTATGGCCACCAATATCCCTCCCCACAACCTGACGGAAGTCATCAACGGGGTGATAAAGATCATAGACGATCAGGTGGAGGACAGAGAGACCACCCTGGAGGACATCATGGAGATCATCAAGGGCCCGGACTTTCCCACCGGGGCAACGATCCTCGGGCGCCGGGGTATCGAGGAGGCGTACCGGACCGGTCACGGAAAGATCCGCGTCCGCGCAGTGACGGACATTGAGCCCATGGCCAACGGGAAAAACCGTATTGTGGTGACGGAACTTCCCTTTATGGTGAACAAAGCAAGACTGATCGAAAAAATCGCGGAGCTGCACAGGGACAAGAGGGTGGATGGAATCACGGAACTCAGAGATGAATCCAGCCGGGAGGGTATGCGCATCTGTATCGAGCTGCGCAAGGATGTGAATGCCAATGTAGTTCTGAACCAGCTGTTTAAGCATACACAGATGCAGGACACCTTCGGAGTCAATATGCTGGCTCTGGTGAACAATGAGCCGGTGGTGATGAACCTTCTTCAGATGCTGCAGTCCTATCTGAAACATCAGGAAGAGGTAGTGACACGCCGCACAAAATACGATCTGAACAAGGCGGAGGAGCGGGCTCATATATTAAAGGGTCTGCTGATCGCGCTGGACAACATAGACGAAGTGATCAAAATCATCCGCGGTTCCGAGACCACGGCGTCGGCCAAGGAGAGGCTGATGGAGCGTTTTGCTCTGGATGACGCTCAGGCTCAGGCTATCGTGGACATGCGTCTGCGCGCACTCACCGGTCTGGAGAGAGGAAAACTGGAAGCCGAGTATGAGGAACTTCAGAAAAAGATTGCGGAGTACAAGGCTATCCTGGCAGACCGCAAACTTCTTCTCGGCGTGGTGAAGGAAGAGATCGGGGTCATCCGGGACAAATACGGAGATGAGAGACGCACCAGCATCGGATTTGATGAATTTGATATTTCCATGGAAGATCTGATCCCCATGGAAGAGACAGTCATCGCCATGTCAAATCTCGGATACATCAAGAGGATGACCAGCGATAATTTCCGCAGCCAGCACCGCGGCGGCAAGGGGATCAAGGGGATGCAGACGATAGAGGAGGATTACATCAAAAATCTGTTTATGGCCACCACGCATCACTACCTGATGTTTTTCACCAACAAGGGCCGGGTGTACAGGATGAAGGCCTACGAGATCCCGGAGGCCAGCCGTACATCCAGGGGCACCGCTATCGTAAATCTCCTGCAGCTGATGCCGGAGGAAAAGATATCCGCTGTGATCTCCCTGAAAGAGTACAATGACGATGAATACCTTTTTATGGCGACAAAACAGGGAATTGTGAAAAAAACCAGAATAACCGAATATGAACATATAAGAAAGACCGGGCTCCAGGCCATCAATCTCCGGGAGGAGGATGAACTCATCGAGGTAAAAGTCACAGACAATGAGAAAGATATCCTGCTGGTGACAAAACACGGCCAGTGCATCCGGTTTAAGGAGACAGATGTGCGTCCCACAGGCCGTACATCCATCGGCGTCCGCGGTATGAACCTGGGATACGACGATGAGGTTGTGGCGATGCAGATGAACACCCAGGGAGAGAACCTCCTTCTGGTCTCCGAGTTTGGCATGGGAAAACGGACGGACATTAATGATTTTGCCGTGCAGCACCGCGGCGGAAAAGGCGTGAAATGCTACAAGATCATGGAGAAGACAGGAAATGTCATCGGCGCCAAAGCGGTGGAAAACGGTACGGAGATCATGCTGATCACAAACGAGGGGATCGTTATCCGCATCGGCGTGGACGATATTTCCGTACTCGGCCGCGTCACCTCCGGTGTCAAGCTGATGAACCTGGACAGCCGGGGAGATGTAAAGATAGCCAGCATCGCCAGAGTCCACCAGACGGAGGAAGAGCAGGAAAACGGAGATGAGGGTGAACAGGAAGCAGGCGAAGATGAGAAATGAGAGAGATCCATACAGACAGTATCACTGAGAACATAAAAGAAATGTGTATGCAGGTAAATATCTGTCTCTCCGGTGATGTGAAGACAACGATTTTGGAGAGCAGAGAGAGGGAGGAATCCCCCCTTGGCAGACAGATTCTCGGTCAACTGGAAGAAAATATGAAGATCGCCGGGGAGACAGGGATACCCATTTGTCAGGATACGGGCATGACGGTCGTGTTTCTGAAGATCGGTCAGGATGTCCACATAGAGGGCGGTTTCATAGAGGACGCTGTAAATGAAGGGATCCGGCAGGGCTATGAAGAGGGTTATCTGCGAAAATCCGTGGTGGGAGATCCCATCATCCGGAAAAACACAGGAGATAACACGCCGGGAGTGATCCACTATGAGATCGTACCCGGTGATAAGCTGGAGATCACAGTGGCCCCCAAGGGATTTGGCAGCGAAAATATGAGCCGTCTTTTCATGCTGAAGCCTGCGGACGGTATTGAGGGGGTCAAAAACGCGATCCTGGAATCGGTAAGGGATGCGGGCCCCAACGCCTGCCCGCCCATGTTTGTGGGTGTGGGGATCGGAGGTACTTTTGAGAAATGTGCCATTCTGGCAAAGAAAGCGCTGGCCAGGGATTTCACCAGCCGTTCTCCCATTCCCTATGTGAGCGAGCTGGAGGAAGAGATGCTGGAAAAGATTAACTGTCTCGGCATCGGTCCGGGAGGGCTGGGGGGACGGGTGACAGCCGTGGGAGTCAATATCGAGACCTATCCCACCCATATCGCGGGACTGCCGGTGGCAGTCAATATCTGTTGTCATGTGAACCGTCATATCCGCAGGGTGATATGACAGGTATTTCGGCAGAAAACAGAGATTACATTTACGTGTAAGAGGCAGCAGAGATAAGACAAGGAGAGCAGGAGTATGGACAAATACATAGAGACCCCCCTGACTAAGGAGAAGGTGAGAGACCTCCGGGCAGGGGATTACGTATATCTCACAGGCACGATTTACACGGCCAGGGACGCCGCCCACAAAAGAATGATGGAGACGCTGGCGGAAGGGGGCAGACTCCCCTTTGAGATAGAGGATCAGATCATCTATTATCTCGGTCCCACACCCGGCCGGGAGGGGCAGGTGATCGGCTCTGCGGGGCCCACCACCAGCAGCCGCATGGACAGGTACACGCCGGAGCTTTTGTCTATCGGGCTGTCCGGCATGATAGGGAAAGGGAAGCGGAGCGGGGACGTCATCCGCGCCATGAAAGAAAACAAGGCAGTTTATTTTGCGGCGGTGGGAGGGGCGGGCGCACTGCTCTCCGGCTGTATAAAAGAGAGTGAAGTGATCGCCTACGATGATCTCGGAACGGAGGCCATCCGCCGGCTGTATGTGGAAAAACTGCCGGTCATCACAGTGATTGATTGCGAAGGAAATAATCTGTATGAGACAGAAGTAGAAAAATATAAGAAAGAAAAGTAAAAGCAGTGGAAATGAGGAGGAGGATGAAATGAGGGGGAAAAAATTTTATGTGTTCTCTTGACAACGGCAGTCTGCATCACAGCGGGATCCCCGTTAAATATCATGTCATCCCGGGCGGCCGGAAAGAAGACGAAGGTATCTATCCGTCTGAATAAGAAAACGATCACATGATGGATGACAGTATGCGCAATTTCGTAAATACCTGCGACGGTTTCGGCTTGAACCATGTATTCTACGAATTCCCCGAACGCGGCCATGATGATTTCTGCTGGGATCGGGCGCTGTATGCTTTTATGAAATATGCGTTCAAATAGAGGAAAAGTAAATTTTGGGAGAGTGCATAATATAATACCCGAATAATGCCCGAGCGGACACGGAATCTTTTTGTCTGCTCGGGCGTTGTATTTGTGTGATTGCCTTGTCCTGTTAAGAAAAGACGAAAATTCCCGCTATGTGTCGTGTTGTTTAGCGGACATTTAGAATAGAATTGAATGTGAAAGGAGAACAAATGCAATGGATCAAATTAAAATTGGTAAGTTTCTTAAGGAACTCAGAAAAGAAAAGGGGATAACGCAGGAGCAGATGGCAGAGCAGCTCCTGGTCTCTAACAGAACAGTTTCCCGTTGGGAAAACGGAAACAATATGCCGGATTTGGATATTTTAATCGAAATTTCGGATTATTATGAAGTGGATTTAAGAGAATTATTAAATGGAGAAAGGAAAAGTGGAAATATGGATAAGGAAATTAAGGAAACAGTATTAGAGGCAGCTGATTATACAAATACAGAGGGTGAAAAGGTAAACAGGCGTGTGCGTCTATGCAATGTTGTTGCATTGCTCTTGATGGTTATATATATGATTATTAGAGAAACATCTATCTATAGCGATAGCTCTGCCATGCTGGCAATAGCTGATTTTGTGCAGGGGGCATCGTTAGGAATACTTTTGGTTGGAATAATTTGCTCAAGTCGCTATGGAGCTAAGATAAGAGCGTTTAAGAAGAGAATAATAATGAAGAGCTAATAAATTATCCTGCTGTCGGAAGAGATTGTGAATGGTGGTTAAAATTTTGATAAAGGGTAAGGGCAATATTTAGTTGACAAATATTTGATTGTTTGGTACAATGATGCTTGCACTGGAAAAGTGTATAAATTGGAAATGAATATGGTAATCTATATTCAGCTGGAGAAGTACTCAAGTGGCTGAAGAGGCGCCCCTGCTAAGGGTGTAGGTCGTTCGCGCGGCGCGAGGGTTCAAATCCCTCCTTCTCCGTTGTGAAAAAATGATGGAAAGTGCCGGAAATTGGTGCTTTCCTCATTTTTTGGTTCAAAAATGGATCTGTATAATATTCCCCATGTTTTGTAGACATTGATTGCATACAGTCTACTAAGAAGTGGGGGAAATTGTGAGGCAAGATGTTCAAGCGTAAAATCATACATTATTCTAAATAGTAAGAATATGTAATGAGGTGTAAGAATGATAGATTATGCTCCATTTTGGAAAACACTTGAGAAGTCAGAAGAAAGTTGGTATACATTGACAAATAAACATGGTATGTCACATAGTACTCTGCATCGTCTCAAACATAATAAAGATGTGTCTACAAAGACACTTAATGATTTATGCAGACTGCTTCATTGTGATATACAAGACATTGTAAGGTATATTCCGTCCGATACAGACCAGACCCTTTGAACAATTTAGGTTGATGAAGTCCTGAAAACTCCTTTTTTTCGTCGTTTAGCGATTATCCTATCCAGACCAGCAAAACCGGAGTAAAGGGTAAATTTTTTATTATAAAGTTGTAGATTTTGACAATCCATGGTAACATAGCCATAGCATATTTTTTCTACGTGAAGGCGGTTTACAGCTTTGCCTATGTCACATACAGACCAAAACTCGGATTTGAAAAACATAAAAATGAAAAGCCACTTGAAAATCAAGTGGCTCTGGTGTCTAATTTACTTAGAAGTAATCGGAATTGAATCTCCGATTGCCCTCAGTAATAAAATTACTTAGAAATAAGCATTCTACACTTTGGACGGGTAGGAATGCTTATTTCTTTTTGTGATTATCTATGTAAGATAGAGCCGCAAACAACACAAGCAATAATGTTAGAACTTCCATCACGCCCATAGGGCATCACCCTCTTTCGTAAGACGAGACTAGAGGGCATCTCGGAAATTCGCATCCTACGTTCTTTTCAATTATACAATTTTTCCAGACAATCATCCAGTTGTCTCTGATTTTTCACGACAATAGTCTTTTCCCTATATTGCGAATGCACCTGTGCATAGCGTTTTTTGGCCTGCCTGGTTCGCTGGTCATAAAGGATCCACTTGATAAATTCCCAATCTAATTTTTCATTACATCCCTCTCCCATATCAGGGCGGGTCGTGTTTTTATATTTCATATATCTGCGGATAAAACGATACAGGCATGAAAATCTATTGAAAAGAATTATGATAATGATGTCCGCCTCCCTCATGCGCCGATCATAAAAAAGTTTGGAATAATTTCCGTCGATCACCCAGGAATCATGCGTGTCCAAAAACGTTTTTGTGATTTTTTCTTTGTCCTCCCTGGTTCTGATTTCCCATCCGGGAAGAAATTGTAAGGTATCAAAATGCAGTACATCCGATTTAAAAATTTTTCCCAACCTTCTTGCAAGGGTCGATTTTCCCGAACCGCTATATCCTATAATTGCAATCTTCATTTTACACCTGACCTTTTCGTTTTCCCTGTATTATAACTTCACAATGGTATTAATGCAAGAAAAAGCATTATTTATCAAAAAAAGTAAAACTTACTGCGGTCTTTTTCGTCATAGCAGTACTATTCATCAGGCAGATGACAAATATGGAGGGCCAGTATGGTATCAAAGATCTGTTCAACCCGGAATGATCTGTTACGCTTTTTGAAAGTAACGGACATCCTGGCGCTCCTGCATTCCGGCTTCGGTAAACGCAGATGTTGACAGGACAACTTATTGAGATGAGGTAAATAGGTAATAGAAATGGTGCAACAAACAAAGCTAAGTCATTACAAATGTATTGACTTAGCTTTGTTTGTTTGCTATTCTTATAGTGGAAATAGAGTTATAGACAGGAGGTAGCGTAAATGGCAAGCACGATTCAAGTAAGAGTAGACGATGATTTAAAAACAAAGTCAGATGCTTTGTTTAAAGATTTAGGAACAGACACCACAACTGCAATCCGTATGTTTTTAACGCAGGCGTTAGCAGTAAATGGTTTTCCGTTTGAAATAAAAAGGGCAACCGCAAATCCATATGAAGCATTGACGGAACATGAAATATTAGATAAGCTGAAGAAATCGCGTGAGCATGCAACACAGGGGATGTATAAAGATGCGACAGAAGTTTCTCGTGATATGAGGGCAAAGTATGGATTATAAAGTAGTAGTTACAAGAGATGCAGAAGAGGACTTAGAGCGTTTTATTAAATATCTTATTATTGAGAAAGAGAGTATGCAGGCGGCAGAAAATGTACTGAATGATTACGATGCAACAATCGAAAGTCTAAAGCACGTGGCAGGAAGTTTGAAACGGTGTGATAACCCAAGACTACGTCAGTTAGAATATCGTCGCATTAACTTTTTAAATCACAAATATTTTATGCTATATCGCATCGTGGATAATATAGTGTTTGTGGATAATATTTTTCATGAGTTGCAGGATTATGAAAATAAGATGTATTAGTCGTAAGGGGGGAGACTAAAGAGTGGACAATTTTTCCAGACAATCATCCAGTTGTCTCTGATTTCCCATCCGGGAAGAAATTGTACGGTATCAAAATGCAGTACCTTTTTCGTTTTCCCTGTATTATAACTTCACAATGGTATCAATGCAAGAAAAAGCATTAAGAAGTAAATGAATAAAAATACGGATGGCGCAAATTAATTTACACCATCCGGGGGCGTCCGCAGCCTGACGGGATATATGACTATAATTTAGTTTAGGCCTGTGCTTCACGCAAGACGCGAAAAGGTGGTGTGCTGACGCCGGTAAGTATCTGTGTCCTTCTGGCGCAGCTCGCTCTCTACCTGTGCCAGCCTGCTCTTCAGTTCCCTAATTTTCTTTTCGTCCGTAGCCGATTGAAGCTGCTGTTCCAGTTCCTTTTTCTTTTCTCTCAATTTTTCAATTTCTCTGTCAACCTTATCTGTATTTCCCGTACACTTCTCCTCAGACTTTTCCGGATCAACCGGTTTTGCTTCGGGCTGTTCCGCTTTCATTCGCTCCGCGTAGTCCGCTGGGTACTGACCATAGCTTCCGCTGATTTTCATTGACATATGATTATCCTCCTGTCTCAAAATTTGTGATGGGGTATGCCCACATTATCTTTTTCGTCCTGCAAAAATAATAGTTAATCAATTTGCTGTGAAATGTTCTCAGGGTGCTGTGGAATGATCAGCAGCACACTGAGGATCCAGGATGCACCCTGTGTTTTTATACTCATGGAGCCGTGATATTTTTTTGCCACTGTTTTTATATTTAACAACCCCGTTCCCTCTTTGAATGAACCATTTCCCTGAAAACTGTTCTCAACTTCCAGTAAAATAAAATCCCCCTGCAGGTGCCCGGACACGTGAATGTATTTTTCCGCACCGCCGTCCATATTTTTACAGGAGTGGATGGCATTATCCAAGGCATTTGACAGGATGATACCTAAATCAATGTCGCGCACGAAACACGGGTGGGGCAGGCGCAGGGAACAGCCGGTGTCGATCCCCAGACTTTTTGCGATCCCCAGTTTATTTCCCACCAGAATATCCACCACCGGATTATTTGTGGTGCAGGGAAAGGATAATTCTTCTGTCTTATCCTCCATATCCACAATATAGTTTAATGCCTGTTCGGTTTTGTCGTCCTGCAAAAGTTCCCGTACTACAGTGATATGGTTTTTTATATCGTGACGGAAGGACTTTGTTTCCTCATAGCGTGCCCTTGCCTCCTCAACGTACCGGTTTAGTGAATGCTCTTCCTGCTCTAAGAGCGACAATTCTGTGTGAAGGCGGAAATTCTGCAGAAGTTTTTTGTAGGCAAACAAAATGCAGAACAGGCTTGCTATCCCCAAAAGCTGTATGACAAACATCTGATAGTGGTTGGCATAGATCAGGATCCCGCTGTTGTCTGCGGTATCCGCGGTTTTATAAATGGTGGAATTGATATATTCATCCATCAGAAAGAGCAGCAGGATCGGTGTTAAGACCATAGGCAGATATTGTTTTTTGTCCGTTTCAGAAGTTATGAAAAAACGATATATCATTCGGTAGAAAACCACGGCCAGCAAAAGCGACACAAGATTCCCCGACAGCATAAATGTTAAGCCGACCATTTTCTGGTTCAGGGAGGACATCAGGGGAAATAAAATGCAGAACAGGGAATTGACGATCCCATAGCATAGCTGCATGATCTCAACTGTCAAAGCGGCATATAAAACGGCAGATTTCCAGTCTGTATGACAGACAAAGATCCCGACTGCCATAAGCGCCAGGGAATATACTACAAAGTCAGGTATCCGGCCATCGGGGATGACCTTTATAATAATGATACAAAATGCCGCAGCCGGCAGGGCTGAATATGGCCTTATTTTCTGTTGCAGAAATTTTGTGAAAAAGTATGCGCCCGTAAGCATCTGGATACTCCCCATGATGTATTTACTGAAAAAATCTATATACTGTCCGGCCATCCTATCGCCTCCACTCTTTCATGTACTGCAGGATCACGTGAGAAAACTCCTTGCTCCGCAATCGCGATACCGGGATCTCCTCGCCGTTTTTCATATATGCTCTTCCATTTAAATAGCTCTTCAGGTATTGCAGATTGATCAGAAAACTTCTGTGGCATCGGAAGAATCTGCTGTCCAGTTTGGCTTCCAGCTTTTCAATGCGGTCATAATAATCAAGAACTTCAGAGGAGGCTAAGTGCAGATATACTTTTCTGTCGATAATTTCACAATACACGATCTCTTCGAAAGGAATAATGCAGGATTCATATCTCTTTTGAATAAGTAAGCTTGACCCGTCGGCATTTTTCATGGAAGACAACAGGCGTTCCATCGTTTTTTCAAAACGGCCGGGCTCTATGGGTTTCACCAGGTAATCGTATGCCTGTACCTCAAAGGAACGGAACACCATTTCTTTCAGAACCGTGGTGAAGATCACGACGCCCTTGAAATTACGGCTGCGCAGTTCCTTTGCCGTCTCCATGCCGTCTATGTCGTCCATCTGGATATCAAGGAACAGAATATCTATCCCTTTGTCATATTTCAACAATTCTCTTCCGCTTGAAAACTGCGATACGGAAATGTCCATATTTTTTCTGTGAAAGAAATCGAATGCCATAGCCTTGATCTTGTCAGACATGACCTTTTCATCATCACAGACAGCAATGTGAAGCATAAAACCACCTCCCGAAAAAACTATTTTACCATTTTCCTTCTATTATAACAATAAAATTGCTCCGAAATGAGGTTTGACAGTCGTGAAATGTATTTTTGATACGATTACCCCATTGTTTTGAAGTAATATTTAGAGAAAAATGGACCATATTATGCAATATATAGTACTTTTGAAATTATTCCACAATTTTTCGGAAATTTCAAAAAAAGGTGTTGACAACTTTGGATATACTTGGTACAATAATATGCGTTGACGCATTGAAATTTGATGTGTACAACCTCTTGAAAACAACGTATATTTGTTGTTTTTCGAA